>CAZUHI010000029.1:21496-35504 GCA_964620495.1 uncultured Rickettsiales bacterium
CCGGCCGCCTCCCGGCCAGAACTCGGGGTGGATCGACGATCCTGGGTGGGTTCCGTCCGCCCTACGGCCAGAACTCGGGGTGGATCGACGATCCTGGGTGGGTTCCGGCCGCCTACGGCAACACCGCCGCGGCGAACAGCTTGGTCGCGTACGCCTCGGCGGCGGGCCAGTCCTCGGTCCCGCTCACGACGCTCACCACCCACTCGTATCGCGGCGCCGCCACGACGTGCAGCAGCGCGTACTCCGGCCGGGCCGAGCCGGCGCCCAGCACGCAGCGGACTCGGCGGGCGGGCAGCGCGGCGAGCCCGACGGCATCGGCGCGGACCACCGAGCAGCCCTCCGACTCGAGGCGACCGTGGAGCGCCGTGCCCTCCAGACCGGCGTAGGGCGACTCGCCCCGGGGGAACCCGGCCAGCACGGTCACCCACCCCTCCACCACGTCGGTCACCCGACCGCCCGTGCCGTGCACGGACGACGCGAGCCCCCGCGCCGCAGGCAGCTTCACGCCCAGCTCCGCCCAGGGATCGGGGCCCGGCTCGGGCGCCTCCTGGACCTTGGATGTGAACCGAGCGGCCGCCGACAGCAGCCGGAGCAGGTCCCCGACCCCCTCGCCGCCCCCGGGATCGGTGACTCCGAACAGGTACAGCGATCCGTTGCGGTGAGCGACGCAGGTGGACGTCGCCGCGCCGCCCGCCCGGAAGTCGATCTGCACGGCCGCCGCTTCACCGAGGCGCGTGTCGGACACCTCCCCGTCGCCCCCGGCGCCCTGGGTCTTCGCCGCGCGACGGGCGAGCGCCCGAAGGTCGACGTCGCCCCACAGCGCCCCCTCCCCCCGCCGCTCGATCGACAGCACCAGCCCGGTGTCGGGATCGTGGAACAGGCGCGTCTCCGGCGGGGCATCCGGCAGCTCCTCGGCGCTGGGCGGCAGGGCGAGCACCAGGTCGAAGGCGACCTCCTCTCGCAGGGCCAGCGCGACCTCCTGATCGCCGTCGGTCGAGGCCGGGGAGGACGGTGAAGGCGGCTCCGGCGGAGTGGGGGCGACCGTGGGCGCGGGGGCGACCTCGGAACCCGGCTCGGGGGCCCCGCATCCCACGAGGACGGCCACGGCGAGGGCGGCCGGAGCGACGACGGCCGAAGCGAGGGCGGCGCCCCTCACTCGGGGGCCAGGAAGGCGGGGGTACCGAGGCCGAGCTTCGCCCGGAGCTCCTCGCCGCCTTCGCCGTTCTGCGCCCAGTACGGGCTGCGGAACACTCCCGTCAGGACCGCCTCCTCGCCCGTCGCGCGCGTCCATCGCACGAGTCGGTGGGGGGGGGACGCCTCGACCCAGTACCGCGCCTCGGGGCCGCCCTCGGGAGCGACCGTCACCACGTAGGCCGCGAACGTCCCCGCAGGGACGGCGATCTCCACGGGGGCCGCGCCCCGCGAGAGCACCGCCGTCGTCCACGCCAGGGGCCGGTGCCGGAGCCGACGGTCCAGGGCGCTGGGGAGGAACGGGACCGCGCGCGTCGCCCCGGGCCCGACGAGCTCGCCCGTGAGGCCGCGGACCAGCAGAGGGAGCGCGTCCGCGAAGACGGCCCCCGCGGGCACCTCGAACCGGTCGTCCTTGTCGGCCTCGCCGTCGAAGTACGAGTGCAGGGTTCGACGCATGCGCGCGCCGTCGACGATCAGGTGCTCGTACGCGTGCCCGCACCACTCCTGCGCCGAGAACGACACCTTGGTCGGGACCCCCAACGCGCCGCTGCCGTCGAGGGGCAGGAACGACGACGTGAGGACGTTGTAGTCGTACACCCCCGTCTGGAAGTCCCGGACCTCGTTGAGCTTCAGCACCGGGTACTCGTCGCCGTGGCCGCCGTCGGACTTGACCCGCGCGGCGCGCGTGAAGTCCTCGGTGACCGTCACCAGCACGGCCTCGCCGCGCCGCGCCTCGCCGTACCGGGGCTGGACGAGCCGATAGCCCGCGAGCTCGGCCCTGCCGTCCCCCCAGTGCTCCCAGAAGCCCGGCGGCGCCGCGCTCGGGGCGACGGCCTCGGCCTGCACGGAGGGAGCGCAGCCGGCGAGGAGCAGGCTCAGGGCGACGGCGAAGCGGGTCATGGTCACTCCAGCTCGAGCAGGAATCGGATCAGACGATCGAGATCCTCCGGCGACAGGTCCGCCGCGCCGCCGTGCAGCCCCGCCTCGTTGCGATCCACGAGGACCTCGCGGAGCGTGGCCGCGGAGCCGTCGTGCAGGTACGGCGGCGTCGCCCACACCCCTCGGAGCGTCGGCGTGTCCAGGCCGAGCAGCTCCTCGCCCATGCGGCCGCCCGACGAGTCCGTGATCGTCCCCACGTCGTGCAGCAGCGGCTCCCCGGGCGCGAGGAACGTCGAGTCCGTGTACTCGGGGGACGGGTGGCAGGTCACGCAGCCCGCTTCGGCCGACGCGAACACCTCGGCGCCGGCCCGGCCCTCGTCCGTCGGCTCCCCGCCCGGGCCGCGGAAGGGCGACCGGGGGAACGTGTCCAACGACCGCGCGTACGCCGCCAGGGCGTCCAGCTCGACCGACCGACCGGCCTTCGGCGGCCCCAGCGTGTCCGACGCGATCTCCCAGTCCGCGTCCGACAGGAACCCCGACCCCGAGAAGGGCCCGCGGATGTCGTTCTCGAAGTCCTGGATCTCGTCGAAGTTGCCCGACCAGTGGATCGGCCCGTGGGCTTCGCCGCGACGTCCCAGCATGGAGATCGTGTTCCGCAGGCCCTCGCCCCGGTCGGTGAAGTCCCACACGCGGTGGTCGTCGTCGCCGTCCAGGTGGCACACCCCGCAGGCGATGTAGCCCGACTGGGTCATGCGGGTGTCGGACGACCTGTAGAAGACCTGCTTCCCGAGCAGGATGTCCCCGGGGAGCACCTCGACGCCGCCCGGTCGCAGGTCGATCCGCGCCACCTCCACCGGCAGGCCGGCCAGGTCCTCGAGCGACAGCCCGACGAGCTCCCGCGAGAAGCCGCAGCTGACCCACAGGACGTCCTCCTCGGGCGCCGCCCAGAGGCCGTCCGGGCCCGCGCAGACCCCGGAGAAGGCGCCCACCCGCTGGAGGGTGTAGGCGTCCAGCACCTCGACCGTCTCCATGCCGAGCATGGCCACGAACAGGAGGTCCCCCCGGGGGCTGAAGGTCGCCGCCGAGGCGAGGCCGCGATCGTCGAACACCAGGCGATCGATGGTGCCCCCGAAGCCCTCCGAGTCCGGGTCCGTGTCGACCACGTCCACGAACGCGCGCAGGGTGGTCTCGTGGGTCATGGCCTGCCCGTCGCGATCGAGGCCGCGCGCGTTGTTGGCGATGAGGCCCGGGAGCGCGGCGCGGCGCCCGTCGGGGCTGAGCGCGATCGTCTGCAGGTAGGTGGGCACGCCCCGCGTCGTCGTGTCCGAGTCGGGGCCGGGCTCGTAGTCGAGCAGGTTGTAGTCGGGGCTCTCGTGCTCCCAGCTCAGCCACTCGCCCGCGAACCAGGGGCTGCGGTGCCGCGTGGCGTAGCGACGCACGTCGTCCACCGCGACCCCGCGCACGTCCTCGAGCGCCTCCCCCACGCGGTCGAGCGTCGGCGGATCGAGGGTCAGCCGCGCGAGCTCCCCCGTGCTCTGCATCGACACGTAGGCGACCTCCCCGCTGCGATGCACCACCGCGCCCCAGGGCCGCGCTCCGTAGGGCAGCGGGACCCGACCGATGCGGGCCTCGTCGGCCTCGGGGCGCACAGCGGCGGCGTCCAAAACGTCCACGGCGTCCCCCTCCGAGCAGGCCACGACGAGCGCGTCGGTCGCGGCCGCCGCGCTGAGGGTCCGGGGCCCCGAGCAGGTGTCGTAGTGGCCGATCAGCGTCCCGTCCACGCGGTCGACGACGGCCACCGCGTCGAAGTCCGGCAGGGGCACGAAGAGGCGGCGCCCGCTGCCGTCCACGGCCACCGTCGAGGCGCTGCGACCCGGCTCCCCGAGGGGGGAGAAGACGATGCGCACCGAGACCGTCGCGCTCGACAGGCGCCCGTCGGGGTCGCGCACGCTGAGGGCGGCCGAGTAGTGGCCGGGCTCGCTGTAGGTGTGCTCCGCGAGCGCGTCCTCGCCGAACTCGGTCTGGACGCCGTCCCCGAACGTCCACCGGAAGGACGCCCCGCCCGTGGTGCCCCGCCCGTCGAAGACGATCGGCTCGCCCACGAAGCCGTCGCGCGACGGCCCGGCGTCGATCACGACGGGCACGACCTCGGACACGTCCGACGTGCACCCCGCGGCCACGGAGACCACGAGCAGGAGGAGGAGCAGGCGGCGGATCACTCGGTCACCTCCGAGCCGGTGGAGAAGCGGAACGTGTGGGGGTCGGCGGCGTTGCCCGACGCGTCCACGATCCCGCCGGCGGCGATCTCGACCCTGTAGGTCGTGTCTGCGAGCAGCGGCTCCCGGGGCGTGAAGTTCACGAGGTTCTCCTGGGCGTTGAACCAGCCCGGGACCCCGGCGCCGTCGGGCGTGGTCACGCGGAGGCTGCCCGCGAACACCGACACGGGCTCCACCGGCTCGTCGAAGGACACGCCGACCCGCCCGGTGAGCGGCACGAAGACTTCGCCGTCCGCGGGGGACGTGAACCCCACTCGAGGTCCGCGGGTGTCGGGCTCGACCCGCCACGGCACCACCGCGCTCGCCTGGTCGGGGACCGCCTCGTCGTCGACCGAGAGCACCATCACGTGACCCAGGGGCGTGTTCGTGTCCAGGTCCCCGGTGAGGAAGGCGCGCCCCGTCTCCACGGTGGCGGCGGGGTCGGCGACGTCGATGACGGCCCCCCAGTGCGAGTCCCCCACGAACACGTCGTCGCCCTGCAGGAACAGGTAGCCGCCGTTGCCCCCCGCGGTCGGGTGATCGAAGGCGTACGTCGCCACGTCCGGGGCGCTGAGGTCGTACAGGATGGGCCCGCCCGCTCCCTCCTTGCGCGCGAACATCGCGTAGGACCCGCCCACGTTGGCGAAGTAGTAGTCCCGCTCCTCGCCGGTGCTGTCGACCACCTGGAACTCACCGCCCGGCAGCAGCTGCGGCGCGATCGGATCGGAGAGGTCGAGGAGGGCGGTGCGGGCGCCCTCGAGCGTCGACATGAGGGCGCGGTTGCCGATCACGTGGAAGCTCCCCACGCGCATCGGCGGGTCCAGGTTGAACACGTCCATGAACACGACGTCGGTGGGGTCCCGCGCGTCCAGGATGTAGACGCCCGTGTCGCTGCCGGCGACGTACAGGTACGGGCCCTGCCAGAAGGTCTGGATGGTCACCCGCGCGTAGGCGTCCGGGTACCCGTAGCCGAACACCGTGACGTCCCCCACCCAGCGCGGGTTCGCCGGGTCGTCGATGTCCCAGAACCCGACCCCGCCCTCGGTGGGCGTGTGGTGCGTGTCCACCGCGAGGAAGCGACCCCCGATGTTCGAGAAGGACAGCGAATGGCTCTCCCGCATCGCCTCGATGAACGCCTCCCCGACCTTCGCCGGCCGGCAGGGATCCGAGACGTCGAAGAAGGAGACGCCGCCGTGGGACCACTCGGGAGCCCAGGGCATGAGCAGGTACCCGTCGTACATCGTCACGAGGTTGTGGTGGTCGCCGTCTTCGGGGCCTCCGTCCAGGTACGCGCACGGGTTCCACAGGTCCTCGGGCGCGAAGGGCGCGGAGCTCAGCCCGGGGCCGAGGGTGGGGCCCCAATCCCCGGGCTCCGGGAGCGGCTCGACCTCGCTCGGCGGCGGGCAGCCCACGATCACGGCGACGATCGGGGCGAGGAGTGCGAGGGACCGCATGGGGTCGGGATCGTGCCCCCGCTCACCCGCGGGGGCAAGGCGAGCTTCCGGCCCTCCCCGACAATCCAAGCGCGTCAGCATTTCTTCCTTGACGGATGGTCGCCGGCTTTTTCTGATCGGGGAGTCGACTTTTCTCGCGAGGGGCGAAGAGGTCGACGATCGATTTGCCGGTTTTCTCAGGTTTGCTCATGACTCGCACCCTCCTCGCCGCGGCGCTCGCCGTGTGCCTTGCCGTCCCGCTCACCGGCTGTCAGGACGATCGCTTCGGTCGCGGGTTCCGCGCCATCGACTACTCCCGCTCCGACGAGTTCGTCCAGCTGAACCCCAGCAAGGCCGACGTCTTGTGGGTCGTGGACACGTCCTGCTCCATGGAGGACGAGCAGCGCGCGCTGGTGGAGAACTTCCCCTTCTTCATCGACTTCTTCGTGGAGCGTCGCCTCGACTTCCACCTCGCGGTCACGTCCACGAACATCCACGAGGAGCGCAGCGACGGGCTCGACGGGCGCCTGTCGGGCGACCCGAACGTGATCACGTCGGCCATGGAGGACGTGGAGGGCGAGTTCCTCGATCGCGCCCTGCTCGGGATCGACGACCGCCACGGGGACGAGAAGGGCCTCGAGGCCGCGTACACCGCGATCGAGCGCCTGGGCAGCAGCGACAACCGCGGCTTCCACCGCGAGGAGGCGCACCTCGCGATCATCGTGGTGTCGGACGAGCCGTACATGGGCACCCCCAACCGCCCGACGGACGAGGACCTCATCGGCTGGGACGACTTCTCCTTCTGGCTCGACGACCTCAAGGGACCCACCGGCTACCGGATGACGGACCTGAGCGCGATCGTGGGCATGGGACCCGAGGGGTTCGAGGATCCCGAGCCCTGCGGGCGCGACGAAGAGGCCGGAGGCGGCCACGGCGGGCAGGGCGGCGGCGGCCAGTTCGGGATGGGGGCCGAGCGCGGCGACGGCTACCTCGAGGCCGCCGAGGCCACCGGGGGCACCTGGGCTTCGATCTGTGAAGAGGACTGGGGCGAGATGCTCGGCCGCGTGGGCCTGCGCGCCGCGGGCCTGATGGACAACTTCCCGCTCCTGAACGTGCCCGATCCCGAGACCCTGCGCGTCTACGTCGGGGGCGTGGGCACCACGGCGTGGGAGTACCGCGAGTCGACGAACTCGGTCCGGTTCACCACCTTCGCGTCCGTCCCCCGGCCCGGCCAGGAGGTCGAGGTCACCTACAAGATCGACGGCTGGGAAGACCAGTAGCCGGCTACTCGTCCGGGTTCGCCTTGACCACGCCGGTCAGCAGTCCGGTCCAGCTCGTCACGGTCCACCGGTCCCCCTCGCGCTTCAGCTTCACCGGGCGCGGCTGGGGTGCGCCTCGGCCGATGTCGACGAAGAAGGCGGCGCGGTCCCCGTCGACGCCCTGGGTCTTGGGCGAGTAGCCCCGATCGAACTTGATGCGGCAGCCCGCGAGATCGGCGTCGGTGTAGTTCGCGGGGGGGGTGCCGCCGCAGTACGCGGCGAGGATCTGCGGCTTCTTGCGAAAGACGTCGAAGAGGTCCTCGGCCGTGCGCGAGATCCGTCGCCCCACCGCGTGCTTCTCCGAGGGCTTCCAGTCGCTCTCGCCGAGCACCTGCGTGAGGTAGTCGAAGCCCGCGTCTCGGTCCTCGCCGAGGGCGATCATCGCCACGAAGAGCAGCTCCACGGTCGCCTCGGGATCGGCCCCGTGATCGACCGTCGCGGCCCGGAAGAGGTCGAAGTCGGCCGCGAGTTCGCCGTACGTCAGCCCCGCCCCGTGCAGGCCCGGGGAGGCGTGCACGAGCGTCACCGGCTCGGGCGTCGGCGCGGAGGACCCGCCTCCGGAGGAGCCGGACGTCCCCGGCGAGGGCCCTCCCCCGCAGCCGAGCAGGAGGGCGAAGAGCAGCGGCGTGACGCGCGTCATGAGGGACACCTCAGGCAAGGGGGACGACCAGCTCGCGGGGCAGCGCGGCCACGTCGCCGGTGCCGTCGCCCACCTCTCCGAACCAGCGGATCCACATCCGGCGGCGGGCGTCGTCCGGACGGGGGGCGTCGAAGCCGATGTCGACGTAGTTGCGCGCCCGCAGCATCGGACCGCGCGACGTGAGGTCCACGAACCGCGTGACGGGCTCCCCTCCCCCACCCCGCGGAGCGGTGTCTCCGAGCTTCTGAATCGCGAGGAACTCCCACCACTTCGGCGCCGGATGGACGATCCCGCTCGACGTGACCTGGTGCACCCGCGCCCCCGACTCCGCCTCGATGAAGGCCCGACTCGCGACGTGGACGTCGCCGCTCAGCAGCGTGACCGACCGGCCCGCCTCGGCGTGATGCAGCAGGGCCCCCACCAGCCGCGAGCGCTCCCCCAGGTGGGAGTCGTGCTCCCAGTGATCGCGGAGGTCGTCGCCCAGCTCGTGGGAGTCGAGGAGGACGTGCATCGAGCGCGGGAAGCGGGCGTGCACCACGGGGACGGCCACCACCACCAGCAGGTGATGAGGTCGACCGGCGTAGCGCGCGCGGATCGCTGCGAGGTGGTCCTTGAAGACGCGCCACTGATCCTCGTCGAGGATGCGGTCCATCGTGCGCTGCCAGCGGGTGTCCAGGAGCACGACCTCGACCCCGTCGCCGAGGGTCGCGGCCTGGAAGTGGTGGGGACGCGCGACCGTGGGATCGACCCCCAGCTGGAAGGCCCGGAAGCAGCGCGCGGCGGCGTGTCCGGCGTCCTGCACCACGGGGTTGTCCATCATCTGCCGGGGGAACGAGCCCCACCCGTCCATGAGCTCGTGGTCGTCCCATGTGTACAGACCGGGCACGCGGGCGACGACCTCGGCCATGGGCTTGCGTCGCACGAATCGGCGGCGGTCTCGGCCCCACCACCCGCGTCGGTAGAGGTCCACCCAGGCGCGCGTGAGCCGGGCGCGCCTCCGGGACGACGGGCGCTTGGCCTTCTGACTCGCGAGCGAGGCGGTGGAGAAGTCGTGCAGCTCGTCGTCCTCCCCGTGCCATAGCGAGTCGGCGTAGATCTGGTCGCCGCCCCCGATCATCAGGTGGGGGAACTCCCTCTGCGGATCGTCTTGGGCGCGGAGCAGGTGCTCCACCAGGCCGTCGGGGGAGGCCACGGACTTCATCGCCCCGGCCTCGGACCAGCCCGCGCAGGACGCGAACACGACGCGGGGGAGCGTGCCCTTCGCGGGCACCCGGACGTCGAACTCGCCGACGCCGTCCACCGCATAGGTGAAGACGGAGCCCCCGGCCGTGCGCGGGGCCGTGGCGCGGGACTGCCAGAGGCGGCCGCGGCCCACGTCCCGGAAGTCTGCGACGGCGGCGCGGGCGGTGAGCGTCCCCCCGTCCTTGGCGACGAACGCAGGCGGCTCGCCCGTCGCGAGGACGGACACGCGGAAGCTCCAGGCGTCTTCGCCCGCGTCGTCGAAGTGAAGGATCGGTCCGAGAAGGACGGCCATGGCGTGTCTCCCCCTGAGGTGGACCGCGAGCCTACTCGATGACGAGGCTCAGCCCGGGAACCACGCCAACTCCTCGAGCTTGGCGAGGCCGCGGAGGTACAGCCGCACGTGCTCCGCGAGGAGGAGGGTCATCCCCAGCACGAGGGCGGCGCGCCCCATCTTCGACGTCGTGGACCGCCAGGCCGCGGCGCAGGCCAGGGCCGCGGCGTAGCAGGCGAGGCCGTCGATCAGCTCGAAGTAGTGGTGGCTCCCGACCCAGCCGCCCGCGATCACCAGCGCCTGCCACATCAGGACGAAGGTGAGGATCGCGAACGAGCCCATGCCGAAGGCCAGCGCCGCGCCGTCCCGTCGCTCGAAGGCCACCCCCGGCAGCGCCCACAGGAGCACGGGCGCCCACAGCCAGGGGTTGTTCCACTCGTAGGTCAGGTTCGACCACGACACGACGCCCTCCGCCGACCGGTTCTGGGCGGGGCCCGTCGACTCGAGGATGTCCCACAGGGTCGTGGTGCCCACGAAGCCCAGGAGCAGGAACGTCGCGACGAGGCCGACGGTGAGGAGCGCGGCCGGGCGACGGCGATCCCCGGCGAGGACCGTGGCCGCGGCGAGGGCGGGCCCGATCACGAACCACGCGCTCAGGTGCAGCATCACCGACAGCAGGGAGAGCAGCGCGGCGCCCACGAGCGCGGCCCGCCGCGCGTCGCGGATCCAGTGGAGCGCGAGGAGCACGGACACCGTGACGGTGAGCTTGGTCAGGGGGTAGTGCTCGAAGGGGCGCAGGGTCGCCGGCGAGAGGAGCAGCAGGAGGCTGCCGTAGAGCGCCCAGGCGGCTCCCGCGCGGCGGCCCAGGGTCCGCGCGAACACGACCATCAGGGCCGCGGAGACCAACCCCGACGACAGGTAGATCAGGTACCCCTCGCCGATCCAGAGCCGGTCCGAGAGCGCGCTCACCCAGTGCATGAACTCGGAGTAGGCGGGCGGGTGGATGAACGGGATCCACGCCCCCCGAGGCGGGATCGGGTGGAACCACGGCTGCGTGTCGAGGACGCCCTGAGACCACAGCGTCCCCTGCCGGGCCGCCACCGCGAGCGCGAGGGGCGCGAGGACGAGGAGCGTGAGGGGCCAGGGCGATCCGACGAGGATGCGGGCCGTCCGGCGCAGTCGATCCATCGGCGTGAGCGTATCCCAGAGCGCGGACCGGTCGCCGGCGCGCAGCGTGCTATCAACTCGGGCCGTGTCGCGCCGCCTCCTCGCCATCGTGCTGTTCGTGGGCTTGCTGAGCATGCTCCCGGGCGCGATTCACGGCTCCTTCCACTGCGACGAAGTGAACGTGTTCCGCCACGTCTCGAACTTCGCCGCGGGGCAGTTCGGCGAGCCGGGTCGCCCCGGCCTCCTGTGGCTCGTGCTCGCGCCCACCCTCTGGGTCGGCGACGTGGCGACGTCCATGGGCCTCATGCGCGCCTCCGCCGTGCTCGCGTCGCTGTTCACCCTCGGGCTGGTCGCCCTCTTGGCGTCGCGGCGCCCCGAAGACGGGCCCTGGGGACTCGTGGGCGCGGGCGGCCTGCTCATCACCTCCCTGGCCTGGCAGACGCACGCCTTCGAGGTGCGGACGGACACCTACACGGCGCCCCTCACGCTCGCCGCCGCCGCCCTGCTCCTGCGCGACCGGGTCTCGACCCGCGAGGCGATCGCGGCGGGGGCGCTGGTGGGGGCGGCGGGGCTCGTCTCGCAGAAGTCGATCTACAACGGCGTGGGCCTGGCCGCCGCGTGGCTGCTCTTCCACGCCCTGGCCTCGCGCCCCTTGGACATCTCCAGGAGGCTGAAGACCGCGGGGCTCGCGGTCCTCACGGCCGGGCTGGTCGTCGGCGGGTGGTACGGCGCGATGGCCCTCGGATCGGGATCGGAGACCTTCGTCGCGGACAACCTGGGCACGGCCGTGCAGACCGGGTTCTCACAGGTGTGGAGCCTCGAGAAGAACCTGGGGACGCTCGGCGGGACGGCCGGGAGATCCCCGCTGCTCTGGGGCCTCGCGCCGCTCGCGGCGGTGTTCGCCCTGGCCGGTCGTCGGGCGCGCCCCACGCAGCTGGCGGTGGGGCTGATCGGGGGGGTGCTCGTCGCCACGATCGTGGTGCATCGAGGCTTCCGGCCGTACTTCGTCGCGTCCTTCGAGCCGTACCTCGCCGTCCTGTCGGGGGGGGCGCTCGGGTCGGTGGGGGCCGAGGTCTGCCGGCGCGTGGGGGGGCGCGCGGGGGTGGCCGCCGGGGCCGCCGTGCTCCTGCTGGCGCTGGGGTGGACCGCGAACCACAACCGCGACGGCGCGGCGGCGCTGCTCGCCACGGACAACAGCAAGCAGCTGCAGGTGGTCGCGGACGCGACCGAGGCGTTCCCGGAGCCGGTGCCCTACTGGGACTCGGTGGGGCTGCTGCCGGGGTATCCGGAGACGACGTTCTTCGGCACGGGCCCGTCGCGGACGATCAAGCGCAAGAAGTCGCCCGGCAACATGTACGTCCGCCTCGCGCGGGAGGGGAAGCCCCGCTTCTTCATCCGCAACTACATGACGCGGGACCTCTACCTCCGCCCGGACGAGCAGCGCTGGGTGTGGCGTCACTTCGTGCCCTATCGGGACAACCTCAATCTCCTGGGGGGACGGATCCGGGTGGGCGACGGCCCCAAGGCGGGCCCCATGGAGGTCTTGGTGGCGGGCGAGTACACGGTGAAGTTCCTCGGGGGTTGGGCCGGGGAGGCCACCGTGGACGGCGCGCCGGTGAAGGACGGCGACGTGGTCACCCTGGCCGAGGGGACGACCCGGCTCGCGGCCACCACGGACGGACACGGGGACCTCGCGCTCTACCTCGGGGCCGGTCGCACCCCCCGAGAGGACCTCACCGACTGGTCGATGTACCCGCGGCTCCGTCGGGACCGGTACCAGCAGTACGATCGGCGGGGGAAGCCCGCGGACCTGCTGACCCCGCCGAACGACCCGACCATGACGCCGAAGACGCACCGCGCCCGGACCAAGAAGCACGAGCACGCGCGCAAGAAGCGTCGCCACGACCTCGCGCAGCCGTGACGGGCGCCTGATGTGCACGCTGGTGGTCGCGTTTCGGCACTTCGTCGGGGTCCCGCTCCTGGTGGCCGCGAACCGGGACGAGTTCCTCGCCCGCCCGTCCGCGGCCCCGGCCTGGCGGCACGACGGTCCCTTCGCGGTGTTCGCGGGCAGGGACGCGACGGCCGGGGGCACCTGGCTCGGGATCAACGAGGCGGGGCTCTTCGCGGCGATCACCAACCGGTGGCCCGCGGCCAACCACGACGACCGCCGCTCCCGAGGCAGGCTCGTGCTGGACGCCTTGGCCCGACCCGACGCGGAGGCCGCCGCCGACGCTGTGGCATCCCAGTCCGGCGCCGACTACAACGGGTTCCACCTGGTGATGGCGGACCGGGACCGGGCCGAGCTGGTCTGGGGCGACGGGCGGACCCTGCGTCGGCGTCGGCTCGAGCCGGGGGTGCACGTCGTGACGGAGCGGAGCCTGCGCCCAGCCGGGGAGACCGAGGCCGTGCAGACGCCGATGGGCCCGGTGGTCCCCATGCCGCCGACGCGCGAGCTCGACCTGCGCGCCGACGCGCTGCTGGCGGGACCGGCCGAGCCCGGCGTCGACGACCTCCGTCGGCTGCTGCGGAGGCACGCCGCGGACCCCTTCGACGGCCCGTGCGTGCACGCCGGCGAGTTCCCGTACGGGACCCGATCGGCGAGCGTCGTGCGGCTCGGCGCGGAGGGGGACGTGCGGTTCCACTACGCGCCCGGCCCGCCCTGCGTGACCCCCTGGACGGAGCTGGAAGCCGCCGCCCTTGCCGTGAGTTAAGGTGTCCGAGACCTCATAAGGGGGTGTCGCGCTCCGGGCTCGCGCTTCCGAGCGAGCCGAGTCGGGAGGGGTGCCACCCGGCCGGGTTCGGTCCCGGCCGGGTCACCCCCCCGGGGCGCGCACACGAAACACGCCGCGGCCCTCGTTCGTGAACACCAGATCGTCGCCGTCCCACGCGAGCGCTTCGCACTGGGCGGCCGTGGCGGGATCGAGCGGGAGCACGAGCCGAGGGGCCTCCAGCCACCGCTCGGGGGCCTCGGGGCGGTCGAAGACGAAGAGGGCGTGGTAGGTGAGGACCGCGAGGCGTTCGCCGTCCCCGCGGAGGTCGGCGGCGGTGACCATGCCCCCGAACGGCGCGTCCGCTCCCCCCACGTCGAAGGTGGCGAGCTTGGTCAGCACGGTGGCACGCGCGTCGGTCTCGAAGGGCGCGCGGGGGAACCGGTAGAGGGTGGTCTCGGTGTCGCCGCGGTGCTTCGTGAGGAGGTAGAGGTCGTCCCCGTCGTGGAAGAGGGCCTCGGCGTCGAAGTTGCGGGCGGCCGGGGGAAACTCGGTCTGATCGGGGTACCGGAAGCGCACGGTGCGCTCCACCGCGACGGAGTCCGCAGTGACGTCGGGCTCCGGGACGACGTGCACGGCGAGGTCCTTGCGGCGGTTGGCGTTGTTGCCCACGTCGCCCACGTAGAGGAGGCCGTCGCGGGCGGCGATCGACTCCCAGTCCTTGGCGGTCGCGCCGCTCACCCGGACCGCGCCGAGGTGCGTGCCGCGGGCGTCCATGGCGTAGAGGACGGGCGCCCCGCCCGAGTCGTTGTGGGTCCAGAAGACGCCCGGGTGGCGTGACGAGGCGGCGAGGCCGGACGACTCGTTCAGGGCCTCGGCTTCGAGGCGGCCGACGCGCTCGAC
>CAZUHI010000029.1:35604-70189 GCA_964620495.1 uncultured Rickettsiales bacterium
GCTCGACCTCGGGGGGCTCGACCTCGGGGGGCGACTCGACCGTCGAGGCGCCCGCGGCGAGCAGGCAGAGGGCGCCGACGGCCACGAGGAGGGGGCGGATCACCAGGTCACGATGGCCTTGGCCGTGCCTTCGCGGTACTCGAGGTTCTTCCCGTCGCCCAGCTGCGCGAAGAATCCCTTCGCTGCGTCGGGCGTGCAGACCCGCGGCTGGAACTTGATCTTCTTGTTGTCGGTGAGGATGCAGGTGAGCTCGAACCCGTCGAGCCCGTCGGGGCCCAGGTACGTCCGCAGCATCAGCCCCCACCCCGGGAACTCCTCGCTGTACCGCCCCGGGGTGCCGAAGACGAAGTTGCCGAGCGAGTAGACGATCGGCTTGCCGTCGATCACGTCGACCCGCTGCGCCATGTGCGATCCGTGGCCGATCACCGCGTCGTACCCCGCCTCGATCGCCCGACGTCCCCACTTCTCCTGGCTCTCGCGCACCACGCTGTAGTTGCCCCCCCAGTGGGGGTAGGCCACCACCCACTTCGCCCCCGCCGCCTTCGCCAGCTCGAGGCCCTTGCGCAGGTTGGTCCTGCTCAGCGGGGGCAGCCCCGCGCGGTCCTCCTCGGCCTTGTACTGCTTGCGCCAGTTCCGGCCGAACCCCACCACCCCGAGCTTGCCGTGCTCGGTGTCGATCACGAGCGGGACGATCGCCGTGTCGAAGTCCTTGCCCGCCCCGAACGGGACCATCCCCGCCTCGGAGATGTGCTTCCGCGACGCCTCCACCCCGTCCGGCCCCCGATCCAGCAGGTGGTTGTTCGCCAGCGACAGGGCGTCGAAGCCGACGTCCGCGAGCACCTTCGCCGTCTCGGGCACCGCGTTGTAGTGCCACCTCTGCTTCGGCCAGTACCGCTTCCGGTCCGCCGTGATCGGCCCCTCCTGGTTGCCGATCGTGTAGTCCGCCTCCAGCTCGTCGCGGAGGAACTCGAACGGCCAGTAGTAGCTGTGATCCTTCAGCTTCTTCCGCACGAACGCGTCCGCGAGGAGGATGTCGCCGACCCACACCGTGGTGAAGCGATCGGCGCCGTCGGCGAGCCCCGCCGTCGCGCTGCGGGCGGGGGTCGGTTCGTCGCGGCCGCACGCGACGGCGAGCAGCGAGAGGAGGACGAGGGAGGCGAGGCGGGGGCGGTGGTGCGACACGGCGCGATGTATACCGCGCTCCGAAGGCCGGAGTCCGCCCGCCGGTGCCGCCGCGCGGAGTCGCCGGTAGCATGTCCGCCATGCCCGACCGCGAGCCCCTGCCCGACCTCTCCCTGGACCCCGACGACTCCGTGGGCGTGGAGGACGAGGCCGACACGGACACGCACCCCGCGGTCACCGACCAGGACGTCGCCTCCGAGTGGGGCGACGGCTCCGAGGGCCGCACCGTCCCCGCGTCCCCGGCCATGGCCATGGTCGCGATCCTCCGGGGCTGGACCCGCGCCGAGGGCCCGGACATGACCGCCGTGGCCGCCGCCCTCACCAGCGCGTCTCCCACGATCGACACCTTCCTCGCCGAAGGGGCCGAGGCGAAGGAGTTCGGCCGCTCCCTGCTGTCCGGCGAGGTCTACGAGCTGGGCGCCGCCACCGAGGAGGGGCGCTCCATCCCGAAGACCCGCTGGCTCGCCCTGGCCAAGACCGCGCCCGAGGCCTTCGTGTGGCACGTCCCGCCCCCGTACGTCCTGCCGTTCGACGACGACGACGCCGCCCGAACGTTCGCCGACGAGCTCCTGCCCTGGGTCGAGCGGGCCGACCTCCGCGTCACCCTCAACTGGCTCGGCGCCCCCGGGTTCCTGGCGGACGACGACGCCGTCGATCGCATCTCGGACCTCGTGCGCGCCCAGGCCGCCATCGTGGGCTGGGGCCAGTCCGTGGACGCCCTCGAGGCCATGGTCCGGCGGGGCGGACGATGGCGCGCGGCCCGCACCCTCGAGCGACTCCTGCGCGACCTCCAAGCCGACCGCGAGGAGGCCGCGACGATCCAGCGGGTCGCTCGCAAGTGCATGGACGCCCAGCTCTTCGCGCGCATCGCCTGCGAGGCCCCCTGGAAGTCCGACGACGCCCTCCTCGCGGACCTCGCCGATCGCATCCCCACCCCGTCCCTCGTCCGGGGGTTCTTCGACGACGACGTGGTCCGCCGCGCGCACCTGCGAGGCGAGGCCGCGGCCCGGGTCCTCCGCACCGCCTGGCGCGCCCTGTCCGGCCGCCGCGATCACGAGGCCCTGGTGGCCGCCGCCCGCCTCGTGATGCGGGAAGCCCGCGCCCGGCGCAACGCGAAGCTGTGCACCGAGATGGTGGACGCCCTCGCGGAGGTGCACGGCGACGTCGCCGTGGACGCGCTCACCGCGATCTTCCTCTCGGGCATCCACCGCTCGTCGGCCGGCGCGAGCATCCAGCGATTCCTGGTGGCGCGCCCCGAGGCGACCCTCACCGCGGCCCTCACCGAGCTCCCCGAGTGGGTCCCCGGATTCGACGCCTCGGCCATGGAGCGCCTCGCCTACCGGTGCGTCGCGCGGTTGGACGGCGAGGGCAGGGTCCGCGTCCGAGACCTCGCCGAGATCACCGACGGCGTGGCCGCGCGGCGCGTCCTCCAGGAGCTGGAGGGGGTTTGAGCTTCAGAGCGCGTTGAGCAGACGCTCGACGGTCGCGTTCTCGTCCGCCCGCGACGTGTCCACGTGCACCTCCGCGAGCCGGTACAGCGGCTCCCGCGCGGCCAGGATCGCCCGCAGCTCCTGCATCGCATCGGCCCGCCCGGCCACGGGGCGACGGTCCCCCTGCTCCAGGACCCGGCTCATGTGGTCCGCCGGCGCGGCCTGGAGCCAGACGGTGCGACACCGTGATCGCACGACCTCGAAGGCAAGCGTGTTGTGCACCACCCCCCCGGAGAGGGCGACCACGAGCGCCTCGTCCCGGTCGAGCAGCCGCTCCAGCTCGGCCGCCTCGAGCCGCCGGTAGTACGCCTCCCCGTGCAGCGAGAAGATCTCCGCCAGGGAGAGGCCCGCGGCGTCTTCGATGGCCTCGTCCAGCTCGACGAAGCGCACCCCCGTGACCGCCGCGAGGCGCCGCCCCAGGGTGGTCTTGCCCGCACCGCGAAGCCCCAACAAGGCCACCACCCTGGCGCCCTCCGGGACCGTCCCCCACGGCCGCTCCTCGACGAGCCGGGCGACGTCGACCTGGAGCGCGAGGGCCACCGACGCGAGCCGACCGATCGAGATGTTCCCCCGCCCGGCCTCCAGCTCCGACACGAAGCGGGGGCTCAGGCCCGAGCGTGAGGCGAGCTCCCGGGCGGTCCATTGGAGCTCAGCACGTCGCTCACGCACCCGCGTCGCGACCCGGGACAGGATCGCCAGCGCCTCCGGACGGGGACTGGAGCGGGGGGAACGACCGGCCATGCGGCGCACTATATTTCTATGTCCGACGTCATGGAAGCATTATCTTGCATGTCCCGAGGTTGCTGCGTATCTTCCGCGCCATGGCCAAGAACGCACCTCCGCAGCCCGCCGTCTCGTTCCAGACTCGCCCCGAGGACTACGTCCACATGCGGGTGGAGGTCGACGGCGCCGTCGCCCGCATCCTCATCGACATCCAGGAGGAGCGCGGCCTCCGCCCGGGGTACGTCCTCAAGCTGAACTCCTACGACCTCGGCGTCGACATCGAGCTCGCGGACGCGGTCCAGCGGCTGCGCTTCGAGCACCCGGAGGTCACCTGCGTGATCGTGACGTCGGCCCAGGACGGCGTGTTCAGCTCGGGCGCGAACATCTTCATGCTCGGCAGCTCCACGCACGCCTTCAAGGTCAACTTCTGCAAGTACACGAACGAGACGCGCCTCTACATCGAGGACGCCACGGACTACAGCGGCCAGACCTACATCGCCGCCCTCAACGGCATCGCGTCGGGCGGCGGCTACGAGCTGCCCCTCGCGTGCGCGGAGGCGTACCTGGTGGATGACCGTCGCTCCGCCGTGGCGCTTCCGGAGGTCCCGTTCCTGGGCGTGCTGCCGGGGACCGGCGGGCTCACGCGCGTGGTCGACAAGCGGATGGTCCGTCGGGATCGAGCGGACATCTTCTCGACCCTCGCCGAGGGCATCAAAGGCAAGCGCGCGGTGCAGTGGAACCTGGTGGACGGCGTGTTCCCCCCCTCCAAGTTCGACGACGCCGTCGCCGCCCGGGCCGCCGAGGTGGCCGACGGGGGACGACCGGACCTCGCGGGCAAGGGCGTCCGGCTGCCGCGGATCACGCCCACCGAGGCCGAGGACGGCACGGTCACGTACGAGCACGTCACCCTGTCCTTCGGGCCCGAGGCGCGCCTCGCTCGCCTCGAGATCCGCGCCCCCGAGTCGCTGCCGGACGTCCCCGCCGAGCCGCACACCCTCGGGGCCTCCTGGTACCCCCTCCAGGCGTTCCGGGAGCTGGACGACGCGCTCCTTCGCCTCCGCTTCAACCACCCCGACGTCGGCTGCGTGGTGCTCCGCGCGACGGGGAACCCCGAGGTCGTCCAGACCATGGACGGGCAGCTGGCCGAGCACGCCGACGATCACTTCGTGCGCGAGGTCCTCCTGCACATGAAGCGGGTCCTCAAGCGCCTCGACATGACGGCCAAGTCCTTCTTCGCGCTGGCGGACGCAGGCACCTGCTTCGTCGGCTCCATGTTCGAGCTCACGCTGTCCGCCGACCGCTGCTACATGCTCGAAGAGGACGGCGTGAGCGTCGGCCTCACGCCCCTGAACTTCGGGGCGCTGCCCATGGGCAACGGGCTCACGCGGCTGCAGACACGCTTCCTCGGCGACCCCGGCCACGCCGAGGCGGTGCTGGACCACAACGGCGAGCTGCTCGACTCGGACGACGCCATGGACGCGGGCCTCGTGACCGACGCCTTCGACGACATCGACTGGGAGGACGAGATCCGCCTCGCCCTCGAAGAGCGCGCGTCCCTCTCGCCCGACGCGCTCACGGGCATGGAGGCCAACCTCCGCTTCGCCGGCCCCGAGTCCTTGGAGACGAAGATCTTCGGCCGGCTCACGGCCTGGCAGAACTGGATCTTCCAGCGGCCGAACGCCGTGGGACCGAAGGGCGCGCTCACGCTGTACGGGCGCCCCGAGACGGCCGAGTTCGACTTCGACCGCACCTGATCCTTCCTTCCGAAACACCTCTACGTACAACACTCACGCGGCTCACGCCGCCCCGAACCGGAGCCCTCGATGGCCAGTGTCGACCTCGACGCGAAGATCCCCAACAACGTCGGCCTCAGCGACGACCGCAAGCTGCGCAAGGCGCTGGAGGCGTGGCAGCCCAACTTCATCGAGTGGTGGTGCGACATGGGCCCCGAGGGGTTCCAGGCCGACGACATCTACCTGCGCACGGCCGTGAGCGTGGAGCCCTCCGGGTGGGCTCACTTCGAGCACGTGAAGATGCCCGACTACCGCTGGGGGGTGTTCCTCACGCCCGGCGCCGAGGACCGGCTGATCCACTTCGGCGACAACCAGGGCAAGCCGGCTTGGGACACCGTCCCGGGCGAGTTCCGCAAGGAGCTGCGGCGCATCATCGTGACCCAGGGCGACACCGAGCCCGCCTCCGTCGAGCAGCAGCGCTTGCTGGGGAAGACGGCCCCGTCGCTATACGACCTCCGGAACCTGTTCCAGGTGAACGTGGAGGAGGGTCGGCACCTCTGGGCGATGGTCTACCTGCTCCACAAGTACTTCGGGCGCGACGGGCGTGAGGAGGCGGAGGACCTGCTCGTGCGGCGGTCCGGCAACCCGGACAGCCCCCGCATCCTCGGCGCCTTCAACGAGCCGATCAGCGACTGGCTCTCCTTCTTCTGCTTCACGATGTTCACGGACCGCGACGGCAAGTACCAGCTGGGGGCCCTCGCCGAGTCCGGCTTCGACCCCCTCGCGCGCACCTGCCGGTTCATGCTCACGGAGGAGGCCCACCACATGTTCGTGGGCGAGACGGGCATCCGCCGCATCGTCCGACGCACGATCGAGCTCATGCGGCAGGACGAGGACGTCCGCAAGCTCGGCGGCATCCCCCTCGATGTCCTCCAGAAGTACGTCAACCGGTGGTACTCGGTGTCGATGGACCTTTTCGGGGGCGAGGACAGCAGCAACGCCGCCACGTACTTCGCCACCGGGCTCAAGGGCCGGTTCGACGAGGGCAGGAAGGGCAAGTACGACGATCACACCGCGCTGAACGCGGTCTACTCGATGGACGTGCCCGAAGACGACGGCTCCGTGTCCAAGCGCGACGTGCCGTTGCGGCGCGCCATGAACCTGGTGCTGCGCGACGGCTACAAGACGGACTGCATGCGCGGCGTGAACAAGTGGAACAAGGCCCTCGAGAAGGCGGGGATGTCCTTCCGCTTCGACCTCCCCTCGGAGCGCTTCCACCGCAAGATGGGGCTGTGGAACGGCATGCCCTTCTCGCCGTCGGGCGAGTGGGTCGGCGAGACCGAGTGGATGCGTCGCAAGGGCGACTGGCTGCCCACCACCGAGGACGAGGCCTACATCGCCTCCCTCATGAAGCCCGTCTACGAGCCCGGGAAGATCGCCGGGTGGATCGCGCCCCCGAAGCACGGCATCAACCACCAGAGCTTCGACTTCGAGTACGTGAAGTTCGACACCGACGACCCGTACGTGAGGGCCTGAGCCGATGGAGACCCTCGGAAGCTTCCTCGCGGGGCGCTGGCAGGCCGGCGCCGCCCCCACCTCGACCCTTCACGACCCGACCACCGGGGAGGCGATCGCCGAGACGTCCACGAGGGGCCTCGACTTCGGCGAAGCCCTGCGGCACGCCCGGGACGTCGGCGGACCCACCCTGCGGGCCATGACGTTCGCCGAGCGCGGGGCGCTGCTGAGCGCGATGGCGTCGGCCCTGCACGAGCATCGCGACGAGCTGCTGGCGCTGTCCACGCGGAGCGGCGGGAACACGCGCGGCGACGCCAAGTTCGACGTCGACGGCTGCACCGGGACGATGGCCTGGTACGCGAAGCTCGGCTCCAGCCTCGAGGGTCGGTTCTTCGGCGACGGGGACCTCGTCCCGCTGTCCCGAAACCCCCGCTTCATCGGCGCCCACGTGAAGGTCCCCCGCCACGGCGTGGCCATCCACATCAACGCCTTCAACTTCCCCGCGTGGGGCTTCGGCGAGAAGGCCGCGTGCGCGCTGCTCGCGGGCATGCCCGTCGTCACGAAGCCGGCCACCAGCACCGCGGTGCTCACGCACCGGATGTTCCGCATCCTCACGGACTCGGGCGTGGTCCCGGACGGTGTGCTGTCGCTGGTCTGCGGATCGGCGGGGGACATGCTCCAGCACGTCGAGGCGCAGGACGTGCTGGCGTTCACGGGCTCGGCCGACACCGGCATGTTCATCCGCGGGCTGGAGACCGTCCGGCGCATGGGCGTTCGCGTCAACGTGGAGGCCGACAGCCTCAACGCCGCGGTGCTCGGGCCCGACCTCGACCCCGACTCCGAGGGGTACCAGCTGTTCGTGCGCGAGGTGCTCAAGGACTTGACCCAGAAGGCGGGCCAGAAGTGCACCGCGATCCGGCGCATCTTCGTGCCGCGCGAGTCCCTCGAAGGGGTGCGGGACGACCTTCGCCGGGGGTACGCCGGCGTGAGGGTCGGCGACCCGGCCGTCAAGGGCGTGCAGATGGGGCCCGTCGCGACGGCTTCCCAGCTGAAGGATGTGCGTGAGGGTGTGGCGGCGTTGGCCGCTCACGGTCGCTTCGTCCACGGCGACGGGGGCCCCGGCGAGCTCGTCGGCGCCACCGACGAGGGTTACTTCGTGGGCCCGACCTTGATCGAGGTCTCAGGCATCGACGAGGGCGGCCCGGTGCACGACCTCGAGGTGTTCGGACCGGTCCAGACGATCGTCCCCTACGACGGCTCTGCGGAGGAGGCCGTGAGGGGCGTGAGCAGGGGACAGGGCGGCCTCGTGGCGTCGGTCTACACGGACGACAAGCGGTTCGCCGCGGACGTGGTGATGGGGCTCGCGCCCTTCCACGGTCGGCTCCACATCGGCAGCAGCAAGATCGCCGACCACTCGACCGGCCCCGGCACGGTCCTCCCCCAGCTGATCCACGGCGGCCCCGGCCGCGCGGGCGGGGGCGAAGAGCTCGGCGGGCTGCGGGGCCTCGACTTCTACATGCAGCGGACCGCGATCCAGGGACTGAAGCCCCTCGTGCAGCGAATCGTCACCCCGTAGATCCAACCGTCTGGTATTACCCCGCCCGACGGACCGGAGGTCTGCAGGAGGTGTCGTGAAGGAGCTGGTTCAGAGCACGGTCGTGAGCGGCCCGGGACCGAAGAGCGAAGAGCGCGTGCAGCGTCAGACGATCGCGCGCATGTTCGCCTCGGACTTCCTCGAGTTCTTCTCCCGCGTGCACCCGATCGTGCCGGCGTTGCTCTACGTCCCCGTCGTCGCCTTCATGACTTGGACGGCCACCACGATCGTGGCCCCCGCCACCGTCGCCTTGGGCGTCGCGGGCGGGCTCTTCTTCTGGAGCACGCAGGAGTACCTCCTGCACCGCTTCCTGTTCCACTTCCCGCGCCGGGGCCCCGCCTCGGAGTGGCTGTACTTCTACTTCCACGGGATCCACCACCTGTTCCCGGACGACAAGTGGCGCCTCGTGATGGTCCCGCCCATCTCGATCCCGCTCGCGATCGTGTTCTGGTTCGCCTTCACGGCCCTGCTCCCCGCGGGCGTCGCCCACGCGGCCTTCGCCGGCTTCACGCTCGGCTACCTCGGGTACGACTACACGCACTACGCGACCCACCACGTCGCGCCGCCGAAGCACCCCCTGCTGAAGCCGATCGCCGCGATCATGAGGACGCAGCGCAAGCGCCACCTCACCCACCACTTCGGGGACCCCGACCGCGGCTTCGGCGTGAGCATGGGCTTCTGGGATCACGTCTTCAGGACGGTGAACCCCAAGGCCCCCTGAGACGCGGCGGACTCAGGTCGCGCGCTTGCGCTGTGTGGCCCGGACGAGGGCTCGGACGAGCCAGGGCGCCACCAGGTTCGCCCAGATGAACAGCTGAAGCATGAACGGCGCGATCACCGTGTCCCGCGGGCGTCGGATCGCGCTCACGATCACGTCCGCGCACTGCTCGGGCGAGCTCACGGGGATCAGCTGCGCGATCTTGGGGATGTGCTCCTGGCTGCCGGGGTTGGCGTCGAAGTAGTTGCTCGTCACCTCCCCGAGCACCACGTGTGAGGAGCGGACGCCGGTGCCCGCGAGGTCCATGCGGAGCGCTTCGTGCAGCCCGCGCAGGGCGTACCGCGCGCTCGCGTACCCCGTGCAACCGCCCCAGGGCATGATCCCCGCGGGCGAGTTGATGTGGAGGATCAGCCCGGAGCGACGCGCCAGCATCGCCTTCATGAACGCGTGCGTGGCGTGGAAGGCCGAGAGGTAGGGCGCGCCGATCATCATCTTGATCTCGGCGGGCTCGGTGTCCTCGATGTAGAGCCAGCGGCCCGCGCCCGCGCAGTTCACCAGGGCGTCGGGGGTGCCGTGCTCCGCCATCACCCGCCCCGCCATGGCCACCACGGCGTCGCCGTCGGCGCCGTCCACGGGCTCGACGATCGCCGTGCCCCCCGCCTGGGCGATCTCCTCGGCCAGCTCCTCGAGGACGGGGCGGCGACGCGCGCAGACCACCACCCGCCAGCCGAGGGCGGCGAGCTTCAACGCGGTGGCGCGGCCGATGCCGCTGGAGGCGCCGGTGACGACGGCGAGGTTCGAAGGTGGGGTGCTCATGGGGTCGGAGTCTAGTAAGACCCGGGGGGAGGTGCGAACGCCCCGGGGTGGTCTTCCGCTGCTTGATCGCGGAATCAAACCTCGCGCACGAGGCGGAAGCCGAAGCTCGTGGAGACGTAGGTGGGCAGGTAGCCGGTGCGATGGGCGAGGCGGCAGTAGGCCTCCGCCGAGTCCCACGAGCCCCCTCGCACCGGCCGGCGCGCGACGTCCCCGGCGTACGGCTCGCGGCACCAGTCCCGGACCCCGCCTGCGAGGTCCCGCACGCCGTAGACGGAGACGTCCGTCTCGAACAGCCCCACCGTCCGCGGCTGGGGCCGGCCGCGGAAGCTGGCGCGCATCGCGCACAGCGAGGGGTCGAGCTCGTCGCCCCACGGCAGCAGCCGCCCGTCGACCCCCCGCGCGGCCTTCTCCCACTGGCTCTCGGTGGGCAGCTTGTAGGTGACGCCGTCGCGCTCGGACCGCCAGGCGGCGTACGCTTCGGCGTCCTCCCAGGACACGCCGAAGACCGGCCAGGCGGGATCCCAGCGGTCGCCGTCGCGGTCCTGCTCCGGCACCACGTACGCCTCGCCCGGCGAGGGCCTCTCCCAGAACTGGCCGCCCGAGCCCTGGACTCCCTGCGCCTGTCGCGGGGACCGTCGCCAGGCCTCGTCGGGATCCTCGACGGCCAAGGCGTTGATGAACTCCACGTACTCGCCCTGGGTCACGGGGAACTCGGCCATGCGGAAGGAGCGGACACGGGCTTCGCGTCGGGGCCCGGCGTCCTGGGCGCCCGCGTCGCCCCCCAGCCGACAGGGGCCCTCCGCGACGTATGCGAACCCATCTTCGAGGTCGGCCGGAGCCAACTCGATCGCCCGCGACCCCGAGTCCCAGTGGCCGCTGCGCTCGATGTGCACGGGGTACGTCGTGTCCGGGTGATCCGGGTGACGCAGCGTGAGGACGTAGGAGCCCATGTCCAGCGGGATCTCCTGCAGGGGCGTCCGTCCGAGGGACCGAGACACACCCAGCTCCCACGGGATCGGCTCACGATCGACCCGGCGGCACCACACCTCGGCCCCGGCGGGTGACGTGGTGAGCGTGAGTCGACCGGCGCCCCGCCGCGCGACCGCGAGGGAGCCGTCGTCGTACTCGGCGACCCGCTCGGCGAAGTAGCGCCGACTCACGACGTCCCCCACGCCCTCCGCTTCGAGGAACCGCGACCAGTACGCCGAGGCCAGGAATCGGCGGGCGCCCACGTCGGTCGGGTCCTGGGACAGGGCCCTCTCCGCGCAGCCGATGGATCGGGCGAACAACGACGCGCGGTCGGGCTCCACCCGCCGAACCTTCCGGCGAAGGTCCAGCAGCTCGCGCTTCATCTCCAGGGGGAGCCAGGGCGACAGGGTCTCTCCGAGCTCGCGTTCGCGGGCCAGGAGGCGCGTACGTCGCTCCTGCAGCCGGGCGTGGCGCGCCCACAGCTCGCGGGCGTCGTCGAGGTGCTCACGGGCCTTCTCTCGACGCTTCGAGCCGTCCAGGAACCGCTCCACCTCGAGGGCCAGGACGTCCGCCCCCGACTGGCGGTCGCGAGGTCGCGGGGAGAGCGCTCGGAGGCACACGGCGGCGATGGTGGCGGGGATGCACGCCTCGGGGGCCCGCAGGCGGGGATCCACGATCGATCCGAACGCGACCTCGCGGAGCAAGGAGGTCCTGGACTCGCCCGCGAACGCACGACGCAGGGTCAGGATCTCGTAGAGGAGGGCCCCCAGGCTCCACACGTCGGAGCGACGATCGGGCTCGATCTCGGGGGTGAGGACCTGCTCGGGGGAGATGTAGCCGGGCGTGCCGACCACCTGGGGGGACGACTCGCCCTCGTGATCGACGCGGCGGGCCACACCCCAGTCCAGGAGCTGCACCTCCCCGAACGACCCGAGCATGACGTTCCCGGGCTTGATGTCGCGGTGGACCACGCCCTGCTCGTGGGCGTACGCCACGGCCTGGCACAGGGACACGAACGCACCCAAGAGCCGGTGAGGCGTCCACCGAGCGCGCTCCCCGCCGTCGCCCTCCCGGATGCCGCGCAGCACGTCTTCCAGGGACGTGCCGGCGACCTTGCGCATCACGAAGTAGAGCCCGCCGCTGGGGGTCACCCCCACGTCGTAGACGGGGACGATGCTCGGGTGCTCCAGCTGGGCCGCGATGCGCACCTCCCCCACCGTCTGCTCGAACGCGAAGCCGGCCTCGGCGCCGGGCAGGAGCTTGATGGCGACCAGGCGATCCAGCTCCGAGTCCCAGGCGTCGAGCACCACGCCCATGCCCCCTCGCCCGAGGACGCCGCGGACCTGGAAGCGGCCCAGATGACTGGGCAGATCCTGGAGCAACGCACGCGGTCCCGACGTGGACCGAGGGGTCGTGGAGCGCGACCGACGCGACGGGCGGGAGGAGAAGTTGATCACGTTGTCGGACATGGACGATCCCGGCGAAGGCGCGACGTGGAAGACGCCGTCACTCTCGCGGGTCCGGGGTGGGGTCGACGAGATGTCGAACAATCGCCACAAGGGGACGTGGACGAATGTCCACAAGCGCGTCGGAACGGGGTTTGCGACCATGAGTCGATGCCGAGCTTCCTCTTCAAGATGCCGAACGCACCCCCCGAGGAGCCTCGGGGGCCCGAGGAACGCGCCGCCATCGAGGCCGACAGCTCCGCCACGGCGTCGGCCGTCCTCCACGTGGTCGTCCGGCTGGTGGCGGTCCTCGACGTGGCGCTGGCGTTCTTCGCCTGGTCCGGAGGGCGGCTCACGGTGCCATCCCTCGCGGTCCACGCGGCCATCCTCGCGGCTTCCATCGCCCTGGCGAGCAAGCGCGGCGTCGCAGCGATCCGCCGTCGACCCACGGCGATCGGCCTCCTGTTCCTCACCCCGAGCGTCGCGGCGGTCGGCGGACTCCTCGGCTCCACTCCGGGGCCGCGTGCCTTCGCCTGGCTCTATCTGCTCGGGTCCCTCTGCTCCGTATTCCTCGTCCCGATCCGCGCTCGCATCGGGATCACGCTCGGGTTGGTCTCCCTCGCCGCGGGTGCCTACGTCTGGGCGGGGGGACCGGCCGCCACGGGATCTCCCGAGCTCCCGGCTCAGATCTCCTTCCTGGCGTTCGCAGTGGCGATGGGAGTCGGCAACGGGCACTTCGTGCACTGGGTCGCCGTCGAGATGGCGCTCCAGCGGCTCCGGCTCGGGAGGCGGCGGCGTGAGGTCGCCGGTCTCCATCGGGAGTTGGAGAGCCGGGTCGACGCTCAGCGGGCGGAGCTGACGGCCCTCACCGGGCACCTCGAGCAGATCCGCGACCGAGAGCGACTGACCCTCGGGAGGGAGATCCGGGCGGAGCTCGCGCCCGAGCTGGAGCGGCTGCGCGTCTCCTTGGGCAGCGGGGCGGCAGCGGACGCAGACCTCTCGGCCGCCGAGGAGGCCATGGAGCGAGCCCACGCGGTCTTCCGGCGCATCCTCCATCGCCTCCACCCTCTGGTGCTCAAGCAGCTGGGACTCCACCAGGCCCTGCGGTGGCTGGGCGACGACGCCGCGAAGCGCTGCGGCGTGCCCTTGCGCCTCGAGGTCGAGCTGGCCGACCGCCCCCGCTCCGAGCACGAGGACAGGGTGGTGTTCGACGCCGTCCAGAACGCGCTCACCCGGGCCGAAGCGGTCGGTCCCCCCGTCCGGTGGGCGTGTCGCGTGACGTCCTCGGCCGACTCGATCGTCGTCGAGTTCCACGACGACCTGACCGGCGTGGCGGGCGACCCCGTGGGGACGGTCCTCTTGGTGGGCCTTCGTGAATCGGTGGCCGCCGAGGGTGGGAGCGTCTCGTGGTCCAGGGACGCCTCCGGGGGACGGCTCCGCGCCGAGATCCCGGTGAGAAGCGCTTCGTGAGTCCGGCTCGCCCCGATCCGCTCACGGAGCCGGAGTTCAAGCGCTACGCACAGCGTCTGATGACCGCCAACGCCGAGCGGTACAGCCTCCTGCTGCTCGCCTGTCTCCTCGCCTGGTGGCCGGTGGACTTCCTGCTCTGGGACGACCCGCGCCTCTTGGCCGGGATGTCCCTCTTTCGCGTCCTCGTGCTTGTGGTCATCGGCCTCGGGTGGGCGTCCCCTCTCCTGCGGCGCAGGCTGGTGGAACAGACCGCGCCCAGCGCGGCGCTCTGGCTCTCCGCGGGGATGTTCGCGGCAGGGTTCGCGATCGCCGGCATCGGCACCGTGACCGAGGGCTGGCTCCACTACCTCGGGGTCCCGACCCTCGTCATGGTCGCGCCGGTGGTGGCGCGGCCCCTCCGGATCCGCCTCGCCTGCCTCGTCGCGCTCGGCGGCCCGGCAGGCTTCTTCCTTCGGCGCCCCGACGAACTGCTCAGCCCCGGCCTGCCCGACGTGGTCCTGTTCTACGCCGCGACCGCCGTCTTCTCCGTCGTGGTCGGGGATGCCGTGACCCGTCGTCTCGCGGTGCACTTCGATCGCGAGCGGGAGACCGAAGCGCAACGCGTGGAGCTGGACCGCCTCTCCCGAGGCCTCGAAGACCGGGTCGCGGAGCAGACGGCCGAGCTGCGGGCCCTGGCACGGGATCTCCAGGAGGCTCGCCGCAGCGAGCGGCGTTGGATGGCGCACGAGATGCACGACGGCCTCGGCCAGCAGGTGGCGTCCCTCGGATACTCGATCGCCTTCGTGAAGCGCGTGGGGCCGGAGTCGCCCGGCGGAGGGGAGGTGCTCGACGAGTCCCGCGCGCTGCTCGATTCGGTCAACCAGAGCATCGCGGCGGTGCTCGAGCGCCTCCGCCCCGAGGTGGTCGAGCGAGGGCTTCACCGAGCGCTCGAGGTGCTCGTCCGCTCGCTCGGGGCGACATGGCCGGTGCGGCCCGAGCTCTCCGTCGACCTTCGGTCCGACCTCGATCCGGACACCGCGGTGGCGGCCTACCGGGTGGTGCAGGAGGGGCTCAGCAACGCGCTGAAGCACGCACGCGCGGCGAGCGTGTCGGTCGTGGTGTCCGAAGCCGCCGACGGCGTGCACCTGGAGGTTCACGACGACGGGATCGGCTTCGACCCCCTGGAGCACTCCTGGAGCGGCTTCGGGCTCTCCGGGATCCGGAGTCGCGTCGAAGAGCTCGGAGGCGACGTCGATTGGCACCGGGTCCCCGACGGCGGGACCGTCCTGCGGGCCCGACTGCCTTTGCCGGAGACAACCCCATGATCCGTGTCCTGCTCGCCGACGACCACGAGATGTTCCGCCTCGGGATCCGCCGCATCCTCTCCACCGAGGAGGGGATCGAGGTCGTCGGAGAGGTGGGCGACGGCCTCGATGTCTTCGGGTTCCTCGCCGACCAGGCGGTCGACGTGCTGGTGCTCGACCTGTCTCTGCCGGGCATGAGCGGCCTGGAGATCCTGAACCGCGTGGAGGACGAGGCGCCGCGGGTAGCGGTGGTGGTCTTGACCATGTACCCCGAGGACCACTTCGCCGCCTCGCTGATCCGCCAGGGGGCGGGCGCCTACATCAGCAAGAGCGGCTCGCCGGACGAGCTCGTCGCGGCCATTCGAGTGGTCGCGGACGGCGGCATCTACCTGACCGAGAAGCTCCGCGCGATCGAAGCCGCGGGGGGCACGACGGCGCGGCCGCACGAACGCCTCAGTCCCCGCGAGAACCAGGTCTTCATGAGCCTCATCTCGGGGAAGACGGTGTCCGAGACAGCCGCCGAGATCGACCTCGCGGTGAGCACCGTGAGCACCATGGTCAGCCGGATCAAGGACAAGCTCGAGGCAGGCTCGGTGGCGGACATGGTGCTCTACGCGCACCGGGTGGGCCTCCTCGACTAGAGGTGTCTCGCGAGAATCCGCGGATTCTTCCCAACGCAGGCGGGTTCAAGGGCGAAGAGCAGGTGTACGACCCGCTGCCCCCGAGGACCTCCGCTGCGCATGACCGCCCTCTCCGCCCCGCTGCCGGCTTGCCCGGCGCCCTCGTCCGAGCCGATCTCGGTCGACAGCGAGCTCCTCCGACGCGCCGCCACCGGCGACCGAGCCGCCCTGGACTCCGCGTTTCGCCGAGCCGCTCCGGACCTCCTCCGCATGTGTACGCGCCTTCTGGGCGACCGCGAGGACGGCCTCGACGCGCTGCAGGACGGATTCCTGCGGATCAGCCGCTCTCTCCACCGCTACGACCCCCGTCGACCAGCGCGGCCGTGGATGGCCCGCCTGGCGATCCGCGCCGCCCAGGACCTGCGACGAAGACGATCCCGCCGCGGACGCCTGCTCTTCTTCGGGGAACCGGGTCCAGTTCGACGCAGTCGCCTCCAAGGCGCTCCAAGCGACGGCAATCCCGATCTCGTGTGTCCTCGGTGTGTCCGAGTCGGGCTACGACCCGGTGCACTCGTATCCGCCATTCCTGGGCGCGCCGACGAACACCACCAGGCCCGCGGCCTTCAGCTGCGCGACCGCGTTGCTGATGGTCGACCGCGACACGTCGAGTCGCCTCGCCAGTTCGGGGGTGCGGAGACCCGGGTTCGCGGCGACGACCTCCAGGACCTGCTGCGCCCTCGCCGGGAGCCCGTCAGCCGGCGGGCTTCCAGGCCCGCGCGGCCGACTCGGCTTCCTTCGAGCGCTCTTCTGCCGGCGGCTGGGAGCGGCAAGCGCATCCACTGCGAAGTCGATGTCCACCCCGAACACGGACGACAGGTCATCCACCTCGAGCACCCTCCCCCGGGCCTGGCGACGCTGCGAGAGGCCGCGCTCGATGGCCTCCTCGACCATGGCGCTCGGATCCACGCCCCGCAGCGAGAACAGCATCTCGGGGGCATGGTCCAGCCGGTTGCCGACGCCGTACAGCACGGCGGCGACGTGCTTGCACATCACGGCCCAGTCCGGGCACGAGCAGCTCAGGCGGATCTCCCGGGGCGAGGGGAAGAGGCCCGTCCCCGCGCGGGTCACCACCTCCATCACACCGCGGGAGAGCTGCCCCTGCAGGAGCTCGACGAGCGAGTCGATCTGCCCCGCGCACTCCTCTTGGATCGCCGACCAACGCGCGGCGGGGAGCGTGTCGATCCGGATGCCCACTTCGTACAGACGGCTCCCGCTGACCAGGGCGTCGATGCGACCCTCGACGAGCTGCAGGTCGAGGATCGAGCCGTTTCGGGCGTACGTACGGCCGCGTGGCAGGCGGTTGCTGTAGTCGCTGTACGCCTCGAGGTTCGTACACCAGGCCTCGCCCCAGAAGCTCCGGGCGATGGTCCGGCCTTGCACCCGGACGGGCTGGATGTCCTGCCCGTCCTTTCGAAGCTGCGCGAGCTTCCTCTCGGCCTTCGCCCGGCGCTCCCCGACAGAGACATAGCGGCGCCGCCGATACCAGCTCATGAAGTCACCGCCTTGTTCATGTCGAGGCTCACGAGCGCGAGCAATTCGTCGTTCGAGAGTTCCGTGAGCTTGACCTCGCCGCGGCCGGACAGCACCTCGTCGGACAGGCGCTGCTTGTCGGCGATGAGTTGATCGATCCGCTCCTCGACGGTGCCCTTGCACACGAACTTCTGAACGAGCACGTTCCGGTGCTGGCCGATGCGATAGGCCCGGTCCGTCGCCTGGTTCTCGACGGCGGGGTTCCACCACCGATCGAAGTGGATCACGTGGTTCGCCGCGGTCAGATTGAGGCCGGTGCCCCCGGCCTTGATGGAGAGCACCATGAACGCCACCCCCTCGTCCTCCTGGAACCGGGATACCAGCCCCGCGCGCTGCTTCACCGGTGTCCCCCCATGCAGGACCAGCCCGGGGCGACCGAAGCAGTCGGCGAGGTGGCGCTGCAGGGGCTCCGTCATGGCTCGGAACTGGGTGAAGACCAGCGCCTTCTCCTGGCGCGCGGCGATGGGCTCGCAGAGCTCGGCGAGGCGTCTGAACTTGCCGCTGTGGCCGGGATCGAACTCCCCGTCCCCGAGCCACTGGGAAGGGTGGTTGCAGATCTGCTTGAAGCGCATCAAGTACGCGAGCACGGCGCCGCGCCGCTCCATGCCCGTCGCCTCCTCCAGCGTGCGCTCCAACTCCTCGACAGCTTGCTTGTACAGCGCCGCCTGGGGCTTGGTCAGAAGGCAGTGCGCCTTGATCTCGGTCTTGTCCGGCAGGTCGCTGATGATGCGCTTGTCGGTCTTGAGACGCCGCAACACGTACGGGCCGACGAGCCGGCGCAGCGGCGCGTACCCATCACCCTTGCTGTTCGCCATGGACTTGCAGAAGCCGCCGAAGTCCTTGGCCGAGCCGAGCAGGCCGGGGTTGAGGAAGTCGAAGATGGACCAGAGATCGCCGAGCCGGTTCTCCACCGGCGTGCCGGTCAGCGCGAGCCGCCACCGCCCCGGGAGCTTCTTGATCGCGCGGGTCTGCTTGGCGCCGGGGTTCTTGATGGCCTGGGCCTCGTCCAGCACGACTGCGCGCCAGGGGTGCTCCTGCATCCACGGCGTGCGCAGGGCCGTGCCGTAGGTCGTGATCACCACCTGGTGCTCGTCGATCTCGGAGCCAGAGAGGGCCTTGAGCCGGCGGGACGGGATCGTGGAGGGGTGCGCAACCAGCACGCGAAGTTGGGGAGCGAACCGCGCGATCTCTGCGCTCCAGTTGTCGACCAGGGAGGCGGGCACGACGAGCAGGTCGACGGCCTGCTCCGCGTCGTGGAGCAGGGACAGCAAGCCGATCACCTGGATTGTCTTGCCCAGCCCCATGTCATCGGCGAGGCAGCCGCCGAGGCCCAGCCCGTGGAGCGTCCACAGCCACTGGACTCCGACCTTCTGATACGGGCGGAGCTGCGCGTCGAGTCCGGCATTCTCGCCGATGGCGCGACTCACTTCGGGAGAGTGAAGATTGTCGAGCTGGGCGGTGAGCCACTTGCCCGCCACGACCTCGGACCAGTCGGGCCGCGCGTCGTCGTCGTCGAGCGAGTCGGTGCCCAGGTCCGCGCCGGCGAGCAAGTGCATGGCCTCGACGAAGCTCACCCCGCCCGACGCGGCCTGGGCCTGGACCTGGCGCCAGTGGTCGAGCACCGAGGCCAGCTTGGCCGGGTCGACTTCGACCCACTTGCCCTTGATGAGCACCAGCCCGGCGCTCGCCGACAGCAGCACGTCGATCTCTGCCGGGGTCAGCACTTCGCCGCCCAGGGTGAGGTTCACGTCGAAGTCCAGCAGGGCCCCGAAGCCCAAGGCGGACGGAGCCTGGTCCCCCACGGTGACCGAGACGGACGCGCGCGGACGCCGCTTCCTCTTCCACCAGTCGGGCAGCCGGAGGACGAGGCCCGCCTGCTCGAGCTGCTCGGCCGCGCAGAGCAACCCGTGGGCCTCCTCGGCCGTCCACGCGAGGGGGTGGTAGACGTCGCCGGTGTCTACGAGATCGCGGATCAGGGCGCTGTTTTCGGCCGCCCGCTGGAGCGGCGTCAGCAGCGCGAGCAGCTTCTTCTTGTTGCGAGTCCCCGCGAACTCCTGGAGCGCCTTGGACAGCGGCACGTACTGCAGGGCGGGGCGATTGGGGCGCTGCCGCGCATAGGTGGCGATGAAGGCGAAGGGCAGCTCCGGGTCGCGCTTGTTCTCGGCGAGGTGCAGGCAGACGCGGCCCGCGGTGTGCCAGATCGAGTGCGAAGCCTCGAGGAAGCCCTGAACGCCCGTGGCGTGCTCCGCGGCCCGCTCCGTCAGCGCCAGGCGCAGCTCGCCCCACAACCAGTCGAGCATCTCCCGCGAGACCAGCTCCCCGCCCAGCATCGGCGGTACGGATGCGGCGAGCCCGTCCAGGCGATCGGGGTCGGGGGCCGGCAGTTCCAACTCACTCGGGTCGGTGGGGTTGACGGCCGCGCACGCCGCGCTGACGAAGGCGCGCCCCAGCTCCCGCCAGAAGGAGAGGGCGGGCGGCAGGGTCGTGGTCAGCTCGACGGCGCCAAGGTGGAGAAGTCCGTGACCGGTGCCTCGCTCGAAGGCCTCGACGATCCGGGCTGAGTCGGTCGAGAGTGCCTCAGCCTCCCTGTTGACCGTGATGCGCCCGCGTGGAGAGACGGTGCTGTAGATCTGCCGGCCTTCGCTCATTCGTCTCTCGCCGAGTCTCGCCCTTCGTATCGCCGGCCCGAACCTGATCGCCGGCTGCGACAGCTCGAACTCTCGGAGTCCGAGGTCCGGGCCTCATGCACAAAACCAACAATCTCGTTTGGATTCGTGCAGCATGCCCACCTCCTGGGACGATCTCCACGCACTCGCAGAGTCCCAAGCCGGGTACTTCACCACGGCGCAGGCCGGTGAGCTCGGCCGGCTGCCGCAGAACCTCCGCTACCACGTACAGCGCGGCAACCTGCGTCGAGTCCGCCGAGGGATCTACAGGCTCACCCGGTTCCCACCCTCGGACCAGGAGGATCTGGTCGTCGTCTGGCTGTGGTCGGGTCGGGAAGCAGTGTTCAGCCACGAGACCGCGCTGGCGATGCACGGCCTCTCGGACCTGCTCCCCAGCCGAGTCCACGTCACCGTTCCCGCGGACTGGACCGCGCGGCGGCTGCGCTGGCCGGCAAACGTCGAGCCGCACTACTCCGACCTGGAGGATCACGAGATCACCTGGGTCGGCGAGCTGCCGGTGACCGAGCCTGCCCGCACCCTCAACGACTGCGCCGAGGCGGAGGTGCAGCGCGACAAGCTGGCTCAGGCGCGACGCGAAGGGCTCGCCCGTGGGCTGTTCGTCGCCGCAGCGATCTGGCTCGCTGCCAAGTACCTGGACGGGGACTCGTAGATGGCTAAGAAGGGCAGCTACTCGACCCCCGCGGCGTTCCTGATGGCGCTCAAGCGACAGGTCCAGGCGCGCTCGGCGGAGACGGGACGTCCCTACAACCGGGAGCTGCAGCTCGAGCGTGCCGCGCGACCGGCCCAACAGCCGGGTGCGGGACCTCCCGGATCTCGCGCTGCTGGGCTCCCCCCGCAGTTCGAGGGCGCCCAGCTGCGAGAGGCGATCGAGACGACGTTCGCGTTCCGGGGGACGCACGCCGTCCCCAACTCGGTGCCCGAGGCGCCAGAGCGCTGGCGGGGCCAGTATCGGCGGCTCGCAGAGGAGAACGATCTCCGGTGGACCGATCTCGACGAGGTGCTCGAAGTGGCTCGCTCCTTCCTGGATCCTGTGCTCGTCGGCAGCGACGGGCGCTGGTCCCCCACGTCGTGGCGTTGGAGCGAACGGTAGGCTCGCGATGGGGTCGCGGGCGCCGGGGCCGCAGGGGCACTGAGTGGCGGCTCGCATCGTGCGCGCCCGTAACGGCGCCCTCGGTTGGACCGTCCAGCATCCGCCCCAACCCGTCAACGCTGTCCCCGAGGCTGGACTTGATCACCACCACCATAGTCCTCGTCGGACTGCTGCTCGCCTTCGGCAACGGCGCGAACGACAACTTCAAGGGCGTCGCGACCCTGCTCGGCAGCGGGACGACGTCGTACCGCGTCGCGCTCGGGTGGGCGACCATCACCACGGCGATGGGATCGGTGGCCGCCTTCTTCGTCGCTCGCGCCCTGCTCGCCGCGTTCTCGGGGAAGGGCCTCGTCCCGCCGGACGTGGTGGCCGACCCCGCGTTCCCCGCTGCCGTCGGGTTCGCCGCGGGGGCCACCGTGCTGTTGGCGACCCGGCTCGGCTTTCCGATCTCGACGACGCACGCGCTCATCGGGGGGCTCGTCGGGGCAGGCCTGCTCGCGGCCCCCGGCGGGCTCGACTCTTCTCGGCTCCTGTCCGGGTTCGTGGCGCCCCTGCTGACCAGCCCCGTCCTCGCGGTGGTCCTCGCGGCCGCGCTCTACCCGGCGCTTCGTTACTTGCGCCGGCGGCTCGGTGTCACCCGCCAGACCTGCGTCTGCGTCGGCGAGGAGGTGGTGGGCGTGGTCCCCGGGGCTCCCGGCGCGGCCCGGGCCCTCGAGCTGGTGCGCCTGCCGACCGTGGCGGTCGGGGAAGCCCGGTGCGAGGTGCGGTACGACGGTGAGGTGGTCGGCGTGGACGCGGCGCGGCTCCTCGACCTCGCGCACTTCGCGTCCTCGGGCGCGGTCAGCTTCGCCCGCGGCCTCAACGACACACCCAAGATCGCAGCGCTGCTCCTGGTCGGCGGCGCCGTCCACCCGGGCCTCGCGATCGCCGCCGTCGGCGCGCTGATCGCGGTCGGTGGCGTCGCGGGCGCCCGCCGCGTGGCGGAGACCATGTCCCACCGCGTCACCGCGATGAACGCCGGGCAGGGCTTCACCGCCAACGTCGTGACCGCGTTGCTCGTGATCGGCGCCTCGCGCCTCGGCGTCCCGGTATCGACCACCCACGTCTCGGTCGGATCGCTGTTCGGGATCGGCGCGGTGACCGGCCAGGGGCGGTGGCGAACCATCACGAGCATCCTGCTGGCCTGGGCCGTCACGCTGCCGCTCGCAGGGGCGCTCGGAGCGCTGGCGTTTACCGCCCTGCGCTGAGCCCCGAGGCCGCCGGGAGCGACCTGCGCCGGGAACTCCCTACAGAACCGGCGGCGGCTTCTCGACCTCGCACGAGCAACCGGCGTGCGCCGGCTCTGGGCCGACGCCACCCCAGTCGAGCCCGAACCCGACCGTCATGGAGACCGCCCGGTCGAACCCCGACAGCGGCGAGCCGCCCCCCACCACGAAGACGCGCACCCGCTCGGTCGGGCGCACCGTCACCCCGAAGGAGAGGTCCAGCGACACGGGGATCTCGACCTCGGCGAGCTCGCCCGCGACCGCTGCCACCACGCGGACCTCCACGCCGATGTCCAGCTGCGGCAGCGGGTGAAGGGTCGCTGCCGCGGCCGCCTCGACGGTGCTCGCGGCGCCCTCGCCGATGCCACCGGTCCCCGCGAGTTCGACCCCCAGCCCCACCCGACGCCAACGCCCCGAGAGCGCCAGCCCCGGCCGCAAGGACGTCGTCCTCGGCCGGACGCGCCCCGCCGACCACGTCGATGGCAGCCCCACCGCGCCCGAGACGGTCACGCGGGGGGAGGACTCCGCGGACCCGAGCAGGAAGGACCCCCGAGCCGCGACCGAGGCCGATCCCAGCTGAACGGACGGCGCCTTGCCGCTGCTCGACGAGGCCACCACCGGGACCGACACCTCGAGGCCGAAGCCCCGCTTCCAGCCGACCGAGCCCGAGAGGCTCTGAGCGACCCAGGTCGCGCGTCGATCCGGGACGCCGCCCACCGTGGTCGAGCTGCCGAAGCCCGTCGATGGCGCACCGAGGGACGCGCCCGGCGTCCCGGCGCCGAGGGCTGCTCCACCCCCGGCGGAGGGCGGGTGGTGGGCGAGCGCGGCGCCCGGCGCCACGAGGGCGACCAGCGTCACCGTGAGCGCGATCGATCGCATCGAGAGGTACCTCCGGGGGTCCGACGGCGACCGACTCGACGTCGTTACGGCCTCCGAGCCCGTAACGACCCCGCGTGACGCTGCGTCGGACCTTCGCGTGCACAACGCGCCGAAGGAGCCCCGATGCCCCGACGACAAGAGATGTGGGACCGCCTCTCAGGACACGTGCACGGGCGAGCAGGGGGCTGTCATCGCGACCCGCGCCGAGGTGACGGGGCTGCTCCAACGGCTCCGGTCCCCTGGTCGACGGCCTGGCCTCCGGCCGCTCTCGCCCCCCCGCGGCGCGCTACATGGGGACCGCTTCGACCTGCAGCTCGAAGATTCCGGGCGACGTGCTGTTGGAGTCGCCGATGAAGAACAGCACCATGTCCTGCGATCCGTCGGAGTCCCCCGCCTCCTCCAGGCGGAAGCGGAGCTGCAGGAAGTCGTAGCCGTCATCGACGGAGTTCTGCAACGCGTCGGCGAGATCACACGCGAACGGGCCGTCGGCGGACGCCGCGAACGTGCAGCTGCCGCCGTCGTCCTCGACCTCCGCGTCCCAGAGCGCTGAGGAGAAGGCGTCGAACCGGATCTCCTCGGCGGTCAGGTCCCCGAGGTCCTCGAAGGGAGTCCCGCGCACGTCCACCTCGTCGGAGGAGAGCTCCGCCGACGCGATCTCCCACTCGTGGTCGTCGGAGAAGGCGCCGTCGAGCGGAACGGTGAGGAAGATCTGGACGCCGTCGCCCTCGGGGAAGCCGGCGTTGAGGTTGTCGCCGACGAACAGGCCGCCCCCCTGGCCCTGGAACCCGCGGGGGGTGTGGCCCTCGAGATCGGGGTCGCCCGAGTTCTCGAACCCGAAGCTCTCGGGCTCGTGAGCGTGGTCGTCGTCGTCGATGGGGACCGGACAGCCGGCGAGGATGCAGACATGGACGAGTACGAGGAGGTAGCGCATGCGGGTCAGACGTGCCCCGCCGGTCCCCGTTACGCGCCGGCGCGGATAATCTGGGCCGGTTCGGGGTGCGAGGCGGCGGCACTCGCGGGCCGCGGGCGTTCGCCGCCGAGGCCCGGCTCGGGATGCCCGCGCGGCCCGAGGGGCTGCAGGATCGGGACATCCCCCTGGGCGAGGGCCGGTGGGACGTCGATCTCGGCGGGCGGATCGGCCGAAGCCTGTGGCCCTGGGGATGGGTGGAAGCCCATGTCGCGCTGAGGATCCGCGTGCTGGGCGAGGGCGTGAACATCGACCGGGGGGAGGAGTGTTTCGGCTCGGTCTCCGGCGGCCTCACGCCGATCGCGTGGGTGGCCGTCACCGCCGGGTTCGAGTGGATCCTCGCCGGGGCGGCTCGGCGAGGACCTCAGCGTCGGCGCCGGCGTCGCGCTGCCGCTCGCCGGCCAGAGAGTGGCCCGCGGGTCCGGTCCTGACGGTCAGCCTCTCGGGGAGGCTGCGCGCCTCCCGCTCGACGAGCTCGTCGCTGATCGCGTGGACCTCCATCGAGCGCGACCGAACGTCGGCGTGCCGCCCGCTGATCGCGCGGGCGGACGAGGGATCGAGGCCGATGTCGTAACGGTCTGTGCGCCCCGCCCGTCCCACCCTCATGAAGCAGCTCCCGCTCCTCGTCCTCACCTCGGTCCTGGTGGCGATTGCGGCCCTCGGGGCCCTCTGGCCCTCGAGGCTCGACGCGGCCGCCCAGCCGTCGGCCACGGCCGAGGTGGACGGCCGGGTGACCGTCACCACGACGCTGTCCCGTGGGCGGCTCCGGGTCGGCCAGCCGATGGCCTTCGCGATCCGGGTCGAGCCGGCGGGCGCGGAGGCGGCTCGCCCGATGGCCATCCGCGCCCGCCTGGGGATGCCCGACCACGGGCACTGGATCACCGAGGAGACTCGCAAGGAGCTCGACGGCGGCGCGGCGAGCTTCGACGGGGAGTTCCCCATGTCCGGCAAGTACCGCCTCCGGCTCTGGATCGAGCTGCAAGGCGGGGAGCAGGTGACCACCGCCGTCGACTTCTGGGCCCCCGCCGAGCAGCTCGAGCCGGTGGTCTTCGAGACGAAGCCGGATCCGCCCCCGCCTCCGGCGCCGAAGCACGCCGACGTCGGCGAGCTCGGCCCGAGGTTCGACCTGGCGCGGCTGGACGGCTCGGGCTCCGTGTCCCTCGAAGGGCTCCGCGGCCGGCCGGTCTGGCTCGCCTTCTGGGCGTCGTGGTGCGGTCCCTGCCGGGCGGAGCTGCCGGAGCTCGCAGAGTTCGCGCAGCGCTGGTCCCACGACGCCACGGTCCTTGGCATCTCGTTGGACCGCGATCGGGAGATGGCCGCAGCGTTCCTGGCGCGACTGGGGGTCGAGGTCCCCTCGGTGCTCGACAGCGAGGGCGTCACCGTGGAGCCCTACGGAGCGGCGCGGATCCCCCTGAACGTCCTGTTGGACGGTGAGGGTCGAATCGTCCGACGGGTGACGGGGTTCCGGCCGGACCTATATGAGGACGGCGACGGGTGGCTACGCGATCTCCTGGCGAACCCCTGACCCCGCTGCTCTGCGCGGACCCATCCTGCGGCGTAGGATTCGGTGCGCGCCCGACCTGGGCGCCCGGAGGCGTGCGTGCAGACCAGCCTTGAGTCACAAGATGGCCTCGTGGCGCTCCTCCGGACCGGCGATCGTGCCGCCTGGCGCCGGGTGTTCACGGAGCACGGCCCCATGCTCCTCGGCTACGCGATCAGGATGCTGAAGAGCCGCAGCCTGGCCGAGGACGTCGTGCAGGACGCCCTGACGTCCGCCTGGCGCAAGTTCGAGACGTATGACGGCCGCGCGCCGCTCAAGAGCTGGCTCTGTCGGATCGTTCGGAACCGGGCCATCGACGAGCTGCGACGCCGTCGGCGCTTCGTCGACCTGCCCGAGGACGACCCCGAAGCCAGCTACTTCGACGCGGCGGGCAACTGGGCGGACGGGTGCCCGACCTGGACGGGTCGGGCGGAGGAGAAGCTGGACGCCGCACGCCGCCTGGAACAAGTCCGCGAGGCGATGGACCGGCTGCCCCACCACTACCGGGAGGTGCTGCTCCTCAAGGAGGTCCACGGGTTCAACAGCCCCGAGATCTGCGCCGCGCTGGACATCAGCCAGGGCAACCTCAGGATTCGACTGCACCGGGCTCGCAAGACGCTGCGAGCGGAGGTCATCGACGGCGGCGCCGATCCGACCGCCATGGACGGAGAGTGATCATGCCGTTCTCGAAGTGTCGCGACGTCCTGGACCGAGTCTCCGCCATCGTGGACGGAGAGGCCGGGGCGATCGCCCGGGTGCGGTTCTTCAGCCACCTTGCGATGTGCCACGAGTGCACCCGCTACTACCGCCAGTTCCAGGCGATCCGGCAGGACGCGGGCACGGTCACCGAGGAGGACCTGCCGGACTTCGACCGCGTGATGGGACCCATCCTGGACTCCATCGACCAGGAGGAACAGCGCGATCCGTGACTCCGAGGGCGCGAAGCCGCCGCTGACCTCGACTCTGCGGTGCGTCACCCGCGCTCACCTGCGCCACCGGAACCACCGGGCGAACCAGCCCGCGACGGTGGGGGTCAGCCGAGTCCGCTGGTGCGCGTCTCCGAGGCGCTTCCAGACCTCGCCCTGGGTCGGGTAGGGGGCGATCGCCCGGGAGAGCGCGTCGGCGCCCAGCCCCTCGGTGATCGCCAGGACGGCCTCGCCCAGCATGTCTCCGGCGCGCCGGGCGACCAGCGTCGCGCCCAGGATCCGACCCGTCCGTCCTTCGACGTGCAGCCTGGCGAAGCCCTCGGTCTCCCCGTCGAGCACGGCGCGGTCCACCTCGGACAGCTGCACCGCGTAGGACTGGACGTCCAGGCCCTGCTCCCGCGCCTGGTGCTCGTACAGGCCGACGTGGGCCACCTCGGGGTCCGTGAACGTGCACCAGGGGATGCTCAGGGCGCTCGCCTTCTTGCGACCACCGAACAGCGCGTTCTGCAGGACGATCCGCGCCATCGCGTCGGCGGCGTGGGTGAACTTGTAGACCGAGCAGATGTCGCCCGCGGCGAATACGCGCGGGTTGGTGGTCCTCAGGCGGTCGTCCACCTGGACGCCGGTCCGGTCGAACGCCACCCCGGCCGCCTCCAGGCCGAGCCCGTCGGTGTTCGGCGCGCGCCCCACGGCCAGCAGGATCTCGTCCCCGACGACGCTCTCTTCCCCGTCGCCCCGGTCGAAGGCGACGACCTTGCCGGCCCGCGAGGTCTCGACCCGCGACAGGCGGGCGCCGAGCCGGAGCTCGATGCCGTCGCGCTGAAGGGCTGCGCCTACGACGGCGGCGGCGTCGGGATCTTCGCGGGGAAGCACCGTGGGGTCGAGGCTCACGATCGTCACCTCGGCGCCGAATCGTTGGAACGCTTGCGCGAGCTCGCAGCCGATGGGGCCGGCCCCGATCACCACGAGCCGCTTCGGCAGCCGGGTGAGGGAGAACACGGTCTCGTTGGTCAGGCAGCCGGCCTCGGCGAGCCCCGGCACCGGGATCGTCGCGGCCCGCGCGCCCGTGGCGATGACCGCTCGCCGGAACCGGAGCCGCGTGCCCGCGACCTCGACCTCGTCTCGGCCGACGAACGTCGCGTCGCCGAGGAAGACGTCGATGCCGCTGTCCGCGAGCCGGCGCGCGGAGTCGTGGCGCGCGATCCCTGCGCGCAGCCGGCGCATCCGCTCCATCGCCCGGCCGAAGTCGAACCCGACCTCGCCGCGGACGTCCACCCCGAGCTCGCCCGCTCCGCGCACGTCGTGCAGCGCGTGGGCGGACCGCAGGAGGCCCTTGGACGGCACGCACCCGTGGTTGAGGCAGTCGCCGCCCATGAGGTGCCGCTCCACGAGGGCGACGCGCGCCCCGAGGCCGGCCGCCCCGAAGGCCGAGACGAGGCCCGCGGTCCCCCCTCCCACCACGACGAGGTTGTATCGCCCGGCCGGCTCCGGGTTCGTCCAGTCCGGTGGGTGGACGTCGGCCACGAGGGCGCGGTTGTGGTCGTCGTCGGGCAGGAGCAGATCCTGCGCGGGCAGGGCCGCGAGCGGTGCAGCTTCGGTGGTCATGGTGCGCCCTCCTGAGCGGGGATCGGTTCGAATCGCTGGACGGTCCAGGCAGCGCCCCCTGCGTCATCCAGCATGGAGCAGGACCTCGGCCAGGGTCAGCGTCGCGACCAGGATGAAGAGAACCGCGAGGCCGCGCTCCAGGCGCTGCTGGGGGATGCGTGCCGCCACGGCCGGCCCGATCTGCCCCCCGATGATCACCCCGGGCACGGTGAAGACGACCAGGCTGACCACGACCTCGAGGGTGGCAGGTCCGGCGGAGATGAAGCGGACGAGGTGGCCGGCGGACGCCGCCAGCGCGGTGACCGCGACGACGAAGACGCTCGTGGCTACCGCCACGCGGCTCGGCACGCGGCAGCGTCGCATGAGGAAGTAGCCGTTGAGCTCACCCAGGCCGGTCGAGATCAAGCCCATGAAGAGCCCGCCGACGCCGGCGACAAGCCGCCCCTCCGTCCGGTTGCAGACCGAGTAGCGCAGCCGCTCGCCGTCCCGGGCTACCAAGCAGGTCACCGCCTGGTCCTCGGTCAGCGCGCCCTCGATCCAGGCGTCCGTCCGGCTCACGTCCTCCGCGTCGGGCGCGCGCAGGAAGCTCAGCCCGACGCCGAACAGGCCGACCCCGAGGATCACCTTGAGGATCGTGGGGTCGAAGTGCCCCGCGGCCCACGCGCCGAGCAGCGCGGCGGGGACGGTCGCCGCCAGCAGCGCCACGCCGAGCTCGTAGTCGATCACGCGCTGGCGCCAGTAGCCGAACAGGCCGCTCGCGAACCCGAACACCTCCGTGAGGAGGCCGGTGCCGATCGCCACCTCAGGCTCGAGCCCGAGCCCGAGCATCAGGACCGGGGCGAAGAATGTGGCGCCTTCGACGCCCGAGGCCATGGCGGTGGTGGCGACCACGACCGCGACCGGAAGCATGAACCAGTATTGGAGGGTCACTCGGCGCTCCGGGACGAGGTGGCGTTCGCGCCCCTGTCGGAGGCGGCACGGGCCGGGAGTGGGCCCGGCGGCGGCCGGGGGCCGGGACGCCCGACGGGGCGGCCCGGGTCCCCGGTGTCCGCGCAGCTACATCATCGTGGTCACCTTGACCTCGGTCCACGAGGCCCCGTCCTTGACCAGCACCTTGTCGGCGATGACGCCGCCGCCGTTCAGGGCCGGCATCCCGGTGACCTTGGCCGTCTTGGCCATGTGCGAGGAGAACAGGTTCGCCGGGGCGATCAGAACGGTGACCTTGCCCTTGGCGTCCAGGACGCCCACCGGGATGCCCATCGCGGCGCAGGCGGTCGCGCAGCTGGGCACCTCGCCCTTCGGGGTCATGTGGTCGTTGCCCTTGTTCATGGCGTTCATGGAGTAGCACTTGGTGTCGATGAGGGTGCCCTGGACGGTGATCGGGTCCGGCATCTTCATCTTCGGCGCCGCCTCCGAGCTGGGGGTGAGGGTGACCGTCGCCACCGCCAGGAGGAGGGCGGCGACGCCAAGGGTCAGGAACTTCGAGAACTTGCTCATGTCATGTCTCCAGTCGGCCCGGCATGGGCTCGCGGGTGAGACGCGGGCGGTGCGCCGACCGTTACGCGGACTGGCGCCCCGTGTCGCCGGCGAGCAGCGCCCGCAGCGCGGCGGGGCTGTGGACGCCCGAGGCCCAGGTGACGAGCCGGCCGTCCTCGAACACGGCGAGGGTCGGGATGCTGCGGACGGAGTACCGCCCCGCGATCTCGGGAGCCTGGTCCACGTTCACCTTGACCACGCGCTGGCCGGGGTGCTCGGCGGCGAACGCCTCCAGGAGCGGGGTCTGCCGCTGGCAGGGGCCGCACCAGGGCGCCCAGAAGTCCACCAGGACGGGTCCGGGGGCCAGCAAGACCACGGCGTCGAAGTCGTGGTCCGAGGCGAGGAGGAGGTTGTCGAGGGTGGTCATCGAGGTCGTCTCCGGAGTCGTTGGGCTCTGCCGGTCGGACGGCCCGCACGGCTCGACCGTTACCCGGGGCCGCCGGGCGTAACGGGCGTGGATCTTCGCCCGTCGTCCTCTCGATGACGCCACTACTGTCAGCTGCCCTCCGAGGCTTCGCGCGGCCGATGGCGCCGTCGTGAGGACGGGCCTCGTCCTCGGCGGCGGCGGAGCCCGCGGGGCCTACGAGGCCGGGGTCTTGCGGTACGTCGCCCGCGCGTTCCCTCGCGCCCGGTTCGATGTCGTCACCGGCACCTCCGCGGGGGCCATCAACGCGGCCTGGGTCGCGGCGCATGCCGGCGTGCCCGGCCACGCGGCCCTGGACCTCGCGGAGATCTGGGCGGCCCTTCGGCTCGAGGACGTCTACCGCCTCACGTCTGGAACCCTCCTGCGCCCGCTTCGCTCGGTCTTCGGCTCCAACGCCCCGGTGGCCCTGGCGGACGCCGCGCCACTGGCGGAGCTGCTCGACCGGGTGGTCCCGTGGAGCCGGCTCGAGCGGGCGATCGACGGCGGCGATCTGGCCGCCCTGGCGATCACCGCGACCGAGCTCGCGACCTCGCGCAACGTCGTGTGGGTGGCGGGCAGGCCGTCAGACCTTCGGTTCTGGGAGAGCACGAACCCCCACATCCGCCCCCGGCCCGCCCGGATCGGCCCGGCGCATGTGCTCGCATCGGCGGCCATCCCGCTCGTCTTCCCCCCGGTCGAGGTCGACGGCGCCTGGTTCGTCGATGGTGGCCTCGGGCAACAGACTCCCCTGCGTCCCGCGCTGCGCCTGGGGGTCGATCGCCTCCTGGTGATCAGCCTGAGGAGCGCGGCGACCATCGACGACGTCTGCAGGATCGGCGACGAGCGGGCCGGGGAGCCGCCGAGCTGGGCCCAGGTGGTCGGCAAGACGATGACGTCCGTCCTGCTGGACAAGAGCGCCCACGAGGTGCGGCGGCTGGAGCGGGTCAACCGCGTGATCGAGTGGGGCGCCGAGCAGTTCGGGGGCGGCTTCGAACAGGCCTACGGGGAGCTGCTGGCTCGCGAGCGGGGCGCGTCCCTCCGGCCGGTGCGGGCCACGATCATCTCGCCGCGAAGCGACCTCGGCGCGCTCGCCGTGCAACACCTCGACGAGCACGGGCTCGCGCCGACCTCCGCGCTCCACCGGCTGGTGCTGCGAACGATCGCCCGCGCGGGGTCGGCGGCTGAGAACGACCTGCTCAGCTTCCTGCTGTTCGATCCCGGCTTCCTGGCGCGGCTGGTTCGGCTCGGCGAGGAGGACGCGGAGTCGAGGCACGCGGAGCTGGAGGCGGTGTTCGCCGCGGACTGAGCCCGCAAGAAGCTATCGGTCCGGAGCCGGGAGGACGTCGTTCAACGACCAGTCGTAGGGGAGCCGGCGCACTGCGGGCTCCGCGTCCTCGATGAACGCGGCCAGGTCCGGCGGCCCATGTCGGGCGACCCAGGCCTGCACCGTGGGCGCGCTCCCCCGGGCGTCGGGGTGCGTGAAGTCGTCGCCGAACCAGCGGAGGATCGAGGTCAGGGCGAGCTCCAGCTCGTCCAGGCTGACGGTGTGGCCGCCGACGGTCCAGCGTCGCTGCCCCCACGGGTCCGGGAGGTCGCGGGAGGCGACCAGCCGAGGGGGCCGACGCTCGGCGCCGTAACGACCGGGGCGATCCGGCCGTCCAACCGAGGGAGGGCCGGAGAGAAGCCTCATGGCGAGCCGAAGGGACAGACTCGTGCCGCGTCGAAGAGGGGCCGCGGGCCTCGCGGCGCTGGCGGTGACCCTGGTGGTCGCCCTCGCGGGCAGCGGCCTGCTCGCGGTGGCGGGGCGGATCGACGCCCTCGGGACCCGGGCGATGGAAGACAACTACGCCGAGCAGCAGCGCCTCGTCGCGGTGCAGGCGGGCGCTCGGCTCAAGGACCTGGCGGCCGATCTGGAGCTGGGCCTGTCTTCCCTGCGCGCGCACCCGGAGATCGACTGGTCCGACCCGGAGTCCGCGACCAGCGCCGCCACGGAGCTCTGGCTCGGCCACTGCTCCCGCGAGATCCGGCCCCCCACGGTCCGCGTCGCCACGGACCACGAGTACCCCGTGACGCGGGGTCGACCTCACTCCCACCACCTCGAGGCCGAGGCCGGTCCGGCCGCCATCGGCTGCTCGATCTGCCTGGGGGAGGCAGGGGTCCTGCCGGTCGTCGCGCCCCTGCGGCCCGGCGATCCCGACACGCCGCTGGTCGAGTTCGAGCTCGACCGTCACCTCGTCAGCAGCCGGCTCGACCCCATGGGCCGCCGCGACTCGGTCTGGTGGGCCGATCGACGCACGGGCACTCTCCTGGCTTCTCCGGAGAGCCGCTTCGACGGCGCGGACCTCCGGGAGGCGGCCGGTCCGTGTCTGCCCGGCTTCGCCCCGATCCTGGACCCCGGTTCCGGCCTGTCGGGCACCGCGTCGTACTGCTGGCCCTACGACGGGGACCGCCTGGGGCGCCGCATCGCGGGCTGGGCCTCGGTCACCCTGCTCGGCATGGAGACGGTCATCGGCGCGTCGACCGACCGGGAGGTCGCGACGGCCCCCCTCGCCCGCGCGGGCAGGCTGCACGGGCTGCTCACCGGGGCGATCGTCGGCATGGGCCTCCTGGTGCTCGGCGTGGCGGGCTGGTTCGCGAGGGCACGGCTGCGGCAGGGTCGTCGGGCGGCGCGGGAGAGCCTGTCGGCGCTGTCCGCCGCGCTGGAGGAGCGCGACCGCTACACGCGCTTCCACTCCGAGAACGTGGGCATCTACGCGGCCGAGCTCGGGCGACGGCTGGGGTATGGAGCGCAGGACCAGAGCGACCTGAGGTTCGCCGGTCAGATGCACGACATCGGCAAGATCGGGATCTGCGACGGGATCCTGGGCAAGCCCGGCGGCTTGACGGCGGCCGAGCGGGACGTGATGAAGGAGCACACCCTCATCGGGGAGCGGATCCTCTCGCCGATGCCCTGGGCGGCCCCGTTCGCGGAGGTGGCGGGATGCCACCACGAGCGGATCGACGGGGAGGGCTACCCCCGTGGGCTCGCCGGGGACGCGATCCCGACGATGGCGCGGATCGTGGCGGTGGCTGACGTGTTCGACGCGCTCCTGACGGACCGGCCCTACCGCCAGGCCATGACGCTGGCGGCCGCCCTCCGCGTGATCGCGGAAGGCGAGGGCACGCACTTCGACCCCGAAGTCGTCGAGGCGCTCATGAAGGACCCGGCCGGGCTGCGGTCGATGGGCCGGGGGCGCGCGCCGGGGGATCGGGCCGACGCGGCCTGAGCACGCACCCAGTCGACCGGGCCCGACGCCGATCCTGGCGCAGGGTCCGGTCCGAAGAGGAGGAGAGCCGTGGCAGACATCGAGGTCTACAGCAAGGAGTGGTGCCCGTACTGCAAGAAGGCCAAAGCGCTGCTGGCGTCGAAGGGCCTGGAGTTCGCGGAGATCGACATCACCAACGACCCCGCGGGGACCGACCGGATGATCGCCCGCTCCGGCCGGCGCACCGTCCCCCAGATCTTCATCGACGGCGACGCGATCGGCGGATACGACGACCTCGCCATCCTCAACGACACCGGCGAGCTCGATCGACGGCTCGGCGTGGAGGGGGTGCAGATCAAGCGGGTGTACGACGTGGTGGTCGTGGGGGCCGGCCCGGCGGGGATGGCCGCCGCGATCTACGCCGCCCGCAAGAACCTGTCGGTCCTGATGGTGGCGTCGGACGTCGGCGGTCAGATGGGCACGACCTACGAGGTCCAGAACTACCCCGGGTTCCAGATGGTCACGGGGCCCGACCTGGCGGAGAAGTTCCGGGACCACGCGGCCGTCTACGACATCGACCAGCTCGTCGGGCACAAGGTCACCGGCATCGGGATGCGCGGCCGGTGCAAGGTGCTGACGACGGGCTCGGGCCGGACGATCGTGGGCCACACCGTGATCATCGCCTCGGGCGCCCAGAAGCGGAAGCTGCGGATCCCGGGCGAGGCGGAGCTCGCCGGGCGCGGCGTCGTCTACTGCTCGACCTGCGACGGGCCGCTGTTCAGGGGCCTGCGGATCGCGATCGTCGGCGGAGGGAACTCCGCCCTCGAAGCCGCGATCGAGATGGACGGGGTCGCGGCCGAGGTGCACGTCATCGCGCGGTCGGGCTTCCGGGGGGATCGGCTCCTCGAGGACAAGGTGACGAGCAGCGCGGTGCGGGTGTGGACCGGCTGGGCGCCGACCGGGATCCACGGTGACAGCAAGGTGGACGGGCTCGAGATCGAGGATCGCGCGTCCGGCGAGCGGAGGCGGCTCGAGGTCGACGGCGTGTTCATCGAGATCGGGCTATACGCGAACAGCGACTTCGCGATGGATCTCGTCGAGACGAACGAGACCGGCGAGATCGTCGTGGATCGGCGCGGGCGCACCGGCGCTCGGGGCGTGTTCGCGGCCGGCGACGTGACGGACGCGCACGACAAGCAGATCATCATCGCCGCGGGCGCCGGCGCGACCGCGGCGCTGTCGGCGTTCGAATACCTGGCCGGCCAGGCGTGAGAGGACGGCTCAGCGTTCGCCG
>CAZUHI010000029.1:70289-97884 GCA_964620495.1 uncultured Rickettsiales bacterium
GCCGTACCCGTCGGTGACGATCGACCGGACCGGCTCCCAGCGCGCCCCCTTCGCGGGGCCCGGAACGGCCTCGCCCGGCGCCGTCCAGATCGAGCCCGTCTCGACGTCCTTCAGGGCTGCCCGACCCTCCCACGTCGCCGCGCCGAACGTCCGCAGCACGCCCCCGACGCACCGGGAGTAGGCGGCCGCGGCCTCGGCGCCGTCCTGGACGAGCACCACGACCGGGGTCGCCCCGACCTCCTCATTGAGGACCGCCGACTCCCGCAGCCCATCCAGAGGGTGGAACCGGTGGCCCCCCCGGCGAAGACCCCGAGCCCGTGCTCGTGCGGGCGGAGGCGCCGCTCCTGCGACTCCGGCATCGTCGGCTCGAACGCTGCGGGCAGCCCCGGCGCCATCGTCCGGGCCCGGTCCGACGCGGCCTCTTCCTCGAAGGTCAGCCGGCGACCGTCGGCCCGGGCCACGAACGCGGAGCCCGAGTTGCAGTTCAGCAAGAGCGGTGATCTGGGCGGCGAGCGAGACGGGGCGCAGTGCGGCGATCTTGGGGTGGCATTACGCTGACGTAATCGACCCGCCACGCAGACCCAACTCGACCGCACCAGACTGACTCCGAACCCAAATCCTGGAGGTCCCGTGGCATCCAAAGGCGGAAACCTGAGCAGCCTCGCAGAGCGCAAGATCCTGGACGCCCAGGAGGCAACCAGGCTCATCGAAGCAGCGTCTCCCGAACACCACCCTTGGCCGATCATCTGCATCTCGCGACAGATGGGGACCGAAGCTCACGCGGTCGCTGACGCCGTCGCCGATCAGCTCCACTTCACCGTCTGGGGCCGCGAGCTGGTCCAGGCCGTCGCCGAGCGCATGGGCTGCTCGGCCTCTCTGGTCGACCTGCTTGATGAACGTCCTCGCCACGCGATCGTCGATTGGCTCGGGGAGCTCCTGAATGGGACCCAGGGCACCGAACAGCAATTCGTCGATGAGCTTCGGACGCTGCTCGGCGGGATCTCGCAGATGGGGGCGGCGGTGGTGGTGGGACACGCGGCCAGGATGGTTGCGCCGGCCGAGGCCTGCTTCGCCGTCCGTCTGGTCGGCCAGGAGGACGCCCGCCTGGCTCGCTATCAGCTCGAGTCGGGGCTGGCGCCGCGGGAAGCGCTCCGACGCATGCGGACGCTGGACCGCGACCACGATCGCTTCGTGACCCGCTATTTCCCGCACCCGGAGAGGGATCCGACGACGTTCGACCTCACTGTCGACGTGCCGGCCCTCGGGGCCGACGCGGCTGCCGCTGCCGTCGTGGCAGCCTACCGTCAGCGCTTTCCGGAGGGGGAGCACCCGCCCGTGCGAGGCTGACGAAGCAGCTCGGCGAATCGCCGGCGAGGGCCGGGGCTTCCGTATCACTGCCTCATCGTCGGACTTCGTGGCCATGACCGACCCAGCAGCCGGAACGTCCACCTGTCCCATGCACCCCGAGGTCGTCCGCGACGGGCCCGGCGCCTGCCCGGTCTGCGGGATGGCGCTCGAGCGTTGGGACGGTGCTCAGGAGGACGAGGAGAGCGCCGAGCTGCGCGACATGACCCCAGGTTCACCGGGTCCGCGGCGCTCGCCGTCCCGCTCGTGCTCATCGCGATGGGCGACCTCCTTCCGGGCAAGCCGATCAGCAACCTCCTGCCGTCGCACGCGATGCGGGGCTGGCTCGAGCTGGTCCTGGGCACCCCCGTGATCCTCTGGGGCGGCCGGCGGTTCTTCGAGCGGTTCTGGCTCTCGCTGAAGAACCGGTCGCTGAACATGTTCACAATGATCGGGCTGGGCACCGGCGGCCTCGTGGTGGAGGCGACGCGCGTCGGCGCGGACACCCTGCTGTCCCAGATCGTGCACATGGTCGCCGAGGCCCAGCGCAGCCGGGCGCCGATTCAGAAGCTGGCCGACCGGGCCGCTGCCTACTTCGTCCCGACCGTCGTCCTGACGGCGCTCGGGACCTTCGCGGTGTGGGCGGTCCTCAGCCCCGAGCCGGCGATGACCTACGCGCTCATCAACTCGGTCGCGGTGCTCATCATCGCGTGCCCCTGCGCGCTCGGCGTCGCCGATCCCATCAAGGAGAGCACCCCCGGGGCCATCGGGAGTCGGCGGGCGTGACGCTGGTCAAGGGCGACCTGGACGGGATCGTCCGGGCCCGGCGGCTGACCGCGCCACGATGGCGAACATCCGGCAGAACCTCTTCTTCGCGTTCGTCTACAAACGCCCTCGGGTCCCCTTGGCGGCCCGCGTCCTGTACCCGGCGTGCGGCCTGCTCCTCAGCCCGATCCTCGCGGCGGCGGCCATGAGCTTCAGCTCGGTCAGCGTGATCTTCAACGCGCTGCGCCTGCGTACCGTAAAGCTGTGAGCACTGCGCGCCCCGCGCACCAGGCCGGCGGTCCCCCGGCCGGCGGGGACCCGTTCTCGCAGTTGTCCCGACGCTCCGGGTGGAGGACGCGATGAAGAGCCTTCCGACAACCCGCCGCCTCCTGCACATGGGGAGCCGGAACCTGGCCCGCAACCGCGCGCGGTCGTGGATCACCGTCGTGGGCCTGGCCGTCGGCCTCGCCCTCGCGAGCGCGTCCTGGGTCCTGATCGACGGCTACCTGGCCGGCTCGGTGAACGCGATGGTCGGCAGCTCGACCGGGCACTTTCAGATCGCCGCGCGCGGGCAGGTGGAGGAGCCGAACCTGTTCGACGTCGTCCCCGACCCAACGGAGCGGATGACGCAGGTCGAGGCGGTCCCCGGCGTGCTGGCCGTGGCCCCGCGCGTGTCGTCGGCCGTCCTGCTGGCCAACGGCGATCGTTCGGCCGGCGCGATGCTCGAAGGGCTGTCGCCGCGCAGGGAGGCGGCCGTCAGCGACAGGCCGAGACAAGTCGAAACCGGTCGGTCGGCAGACAAGGACGGCGAGGCGGTGCTGGGGGTCGATCTCGCAGACCGTCTGGGAGCAGGATTGGGGGACGAAGTGCTCGCGGTCTCCCAGGCCGCCGATGGGTCGATCGCAAACGCGCTGTGGCGGGTGGTCGGGCTCGCAAGGACCGGGGACTCGGCACGCGACAGCTCGCTCGTTTGGACCACGACGGAGGCCGCCAGGCAGTTCCTGGTCCTGGACGGGGTCCACACGCTGATCGGGGTGGTCTCTGATCCCGACGGCGTCGAGTCCGTGGTCCGCGCGATCGCGGAGGCCCCCGACATCTCCCTCGTCGTCGCGGACCTTCCAACGACCGTCGGTCCGGAGGAACCAGACCCGGGCCGCCCGCCGGAAGGTGCCGACGGCCCCCTCCCCGCCCACTTGCAGGTCCTGGACCCGAGCGCGCCCCTGGTCGTTCGCTCCTGGCGCACGCTCAACCCGTTCATGGCCCAGATGTTCGAATTGGGGCGGTCGTGGACCTTGATCGGGGTCCTGCTCGTTCTCGTGACCGCGGGGCTCGGGGCGACCAACACGATGGCTATGAGCGTCGCCGAGCGCACTCGCGAGTTGGGCATCCTCATCGCCGTCGGCATGCGTCCCCGACACATGATCGCGCTGGTCCTGTTCGAGTCCCTGACGCTGTGGGTCCGCTCCCTCGCCCTGGGCCTCGTCCTGGCCGCCGCCGCGTGCACCTGGCTGGTGCAGGTGGGCATCGACTTCTCGCAGAGCAGCGGCGACCTGGTCTTCGGCGGAGTCACGATCGAGCCCGTGATCCGCGGGGTGTGGAGCGCCGAGGCTCTCTGGGTCCCGTCGGCCATGTTGCTTGTCGTCAGCGTCGCGGCGAGCCTCGTGCCCGCGTGGCGCGCGGCGCGGCTCGACCCGGTCGAAGCCATGCGGAGGTGATGCGGTGACCGGCCCCCGACTCATGCTGCGCCTCGCTCTGCGAAACCTCCGCGGATCGGCGCGACGATCGGCCTTGACCGCGTTCACGATCGCGGTCGGGATGGTGATGCTCGTCTTCACGGTCGGGCTCTCCGAGGGCTCGTACCGACGGGCGATCGACACCGCGGCCCGCACCGGCTCTGGACACGTGGTCGTTCGGGCACTGGGATCGACACCCTTTGCGCCCCGTCGACTCCCGGACCCCGCGGGGGTCCTGGCCGCGGTCGATGCGGTGCCTGGGGCGCTCGCGGCCCCGCGAAGCCGGCTGCCGGCGTTCGTTCAGTCGAGCGGGGGCGCGGGGGCGGTGGAGATTCTGGGCGTCGATCCGAAGATCGAGGAGGGCCTGTCGATCCTCCCGGACTCGCTCGTCGAAGGTGAGTGGTTGTCAGTGGAGGGCCACGCTCCTGCGGCCCTCGTGGGCAGGACCCTCGCGCGTCGCCTGGATCTGAGGCGCGGCTCTCGCCTGGTGGTCAGCGCGACCACCGAGGGGGAGCACGAGTCCCGACTCGTCCGTGTGCGCGGGATCTTCGCGACCGGCTCGGAGGAGATCGACAGCGGGCTGATGGTCACGGACCTGCAGACGGCAGGCGAGCTCCTCGGGACACCGAGCGTCCACGAGGTCGCGGTGCTCCTGCCCGATCTGCAGAAGGCGAGCGCGGTCCAGCAGACACTCCGCGAAGCGCTGCCGGACCTGGAGGTCCTGCGATGGGATCAAGCCCTCCCCGCGCTCGGCGACTTCATCGCGATGGACCGCGCCGGGGGCGACGCCATGTTCTTCATCCTGTTCGGCCTCGTGGCCCTGGCGGTGCTGAACTCGGTGCTTATGAACGTCCTGCGGCGAATCCGAGAGTTCGGCTTGCTGCTCGCGGTGGGGGCCCGTCCCTCCACCCTGTTCGGGGTCGTGGTGCTGGAGTCCACCCTGCTCAGCGTCGCGGCGGTCGTGCCGGGGCTGATCGTCGGTGCCGGGGTGGTGCTCTACTTCGGCCACGTCGGGCTCGACCTGGGGGCCTTGATGGGGACCGGCCAGGCCATCGACGTCGGCGGCTACGACATCTCCGGGACCATGTACCCGTACCTGCCCGTGGGACGCACGGCCATCGACGTGGTCGGCGTGATCCTGATCACGGTGGCAGCGGCGCTGTATCCAGCTTGGCGAGCGACCCGTGTCGAACCAGTGGAGGCCCTCTCCCATGACTGACCCTCTTCTCCGGGCACGCGACGCGTGGCGCACCTACCACCAAGGCGCCATCGAGGTGCACGCGCTCCGCGGGCTGTCGCTGGACGTCCACCGCGGTGAGTTCGTGGTGCTCGCGGGCCCTTCGGGGTCCGGGAAGTCGACCCTGCTGAACCTCTTCGGGGCCCTGGACACACCGACCCGCGGCACGATCGAGATCGAGGGGGTGGACCTGTCCGGGCTCAGCGCCCGAGCTCGCTCGGACTTGCGCCGCGACCGGATCGGGTTCGTGTTCCAGTCCTACAACCTCGTCCCCGTTCTGACCGCGTACGAGAACGCCGAGCTGACCCTGCTGCTGCAGGGGGTCGGGGAGGCCGAGCGACGTCGGCGCGTCGGCGAACTTCTCGACCAGGTCGGCCTCGAGGGGATGCACGACCGCCTGCCGTCCGAGCTGTCGGGCGGCCAACAGCAGCGGGTCGCCGTGGCGCGGGCGCTGGCGCCATCCCCTGCGCTGGTCCTCGCCGACGAACCGACGGCCAACCTGGACTCGAAGAACAGCGTGGCGCTGATCGAGTTGATGCGGGACCTGAACCGCACCTCCGAGACGACCTTCCTCTTCTCGAGTCACGACGACAAGGTCATCGATCGAGCCGGCAGGCTCGTCTGGCTCGAGGACGGCACGGTGGTCCGGGATGAGGTCCTCCAGCCCTTCGCGGCAGGCGATTGAGGCTACGCTCCCGTGACCTGCCTGCAGGAGACAATCCGCCGAACTTCGGCTCCGGTCGTGACATCGGCCTCGTGCTCTCCGGCGGGGGGGCCCGCGGCATCGCCCACGTGGGGGTGCTCCGTGCATTGACGGAGGCCTGCTGAATCCCTCGCGCGTGGCGGGGGTCAGCGCCGGCGCGATCGTGGCCGCCGATCGGGCACTCCAGCGCCATCAATCGAGCTCGCGGGGGTGTCGCGCGTGACCGTGACCGGGAGCAGAAGCCACGTGCCGCGCCAAGCGCCGCAGTCGCAGACGCTTTCGGCACGGAGGGGGACGCGTTCGCCTTTTCCGTCGCACCGCTCGTACGCGTTGACTTTGCAGTCGGGGGCGTGGTCGTCCCCCATGTTGTCCGCGTTGAGTCCGGAGGCGGGGGAGAGGGTCGAGGCCTTCGCGCGCGTCAGCCAAGGCGTCGGCTTCGCTGTCGAAGGGCCCACAAGGATCGGAGTCGGAGAGGCAGCCGGGGAGGCAGTACCAGTAGTACCAGCCGATACCGCAGGGCTCGCCGTCGTCGTCCGGACCTATGTTCTCGACGTCGGCGACAGGCCCTTTTTCGGGCCCGGTTTTCTTACCCTGTCCTCCTCCTCGTCGACCTCCAGCGGGAGGGGGGCGGTGTCGAACCCCAGAGGGCGAAGAGGCCGCGCACGGCCATACCGGGGGCCTCTGCCTCCTTGAAGCCTGTTCGTTCGTCCTCTCGGTAGGCGTCGGCGAAGCTGTGCGTGTTCGCCTCACGCCACGCGCTCACCGCCTCGACGGTCCGGTCGGGCGCGCAGCCGACGTAGAAGGTGACGGGCGCGGAAGGAGCGTCGTGGAGGGGGGCGTTCTCGACGTTCGCGACCTTGAGCGCCGCCCCGGCCGCCTCCAGCGTCGCGTAGACCTCCGCGGCCACGTCTCCGACGTTCGGCGCGGGCGCCGCCGTAGTCGGTCAGCTTCAGGATCGCGAACTTCCAGTCCTTCGCCTTGCCGTAGTCCTCCGCGGCCACGGCCGCGCTCTTGGCCTCCTCGCACGATGCGATGTACGCGTCGGCGTGGGCGCTGGGGACGGCGTCTCGGCGGGCTCTTCGCCCGGGTCGCAGAGTGGACAGACGGCTTCGGCCGAGGCCAGGGGAGCTCCGCAAGCGGCGCAGGCCAGGTCGCCGGACCGAGAAGCAGTCAGCCGGCGCGACCATCCGGGCGCCGTGCCCGACCAACACGGCCGAGCCCATGCCGACGATCTCGGAGAGGACCCGACGCAGGCGACGCACATACTTCCGCTCCGTGAACTCCGCACCGACGAGCAGCTCTGCGAGCCAATCCTCGAACTCCGAGCGGGGGTGGTCGTCCAGCATCTCCAGGCGAGCGACGTCGAGCCCCGCCGCCTCGGCTACCGCGCGGACCAACTCGCGGTCCCAGAGGGCGAAGTGGAGGGCAGCAGCGACCCGCTCAGCGACCTCGTGGGCGCGGGTGCCTTTCAGCGAGGTAGGTCAGGGTTTCGTTCATCTGGGTCACTCCCTTCTCGGGGTTCGGACGCAGTCGGAGCATCGCCGACGCAGATGCAGGGGATCTGAGCGCTCCGTCAAAAGCATGTAACTCGCCGCCACTCGCCGGAAATGCCGGCGGCCGCGAAGCCGATCTCCCACAGATCCGGGAGGCCCTCGATGAGTTCGGGGTCGCGGACCACGACGACCAATCCGCCGAAGCCCAAGACGCAGAGCACCACCCCAAGCCCGACCAGGGCCGCAAGGGCAACTGTGCCGCGGGTTCCGCTGCGTACGAGCAGACCATCCAGGCCTTCCATCGGCCAGACAAAGTCGGCCTCGTGGTCCGCGCGGCCGAGCAGGGCCGAGCGACGCAGCAGCCCCGCGATGCCGACGAGGCTCAAGAGGAACCCAGCGCCGGCCAGGGCGACCGAGCCGGCGGCGAGCAGGGCTTTGACGACAAGCAGGCTCATGGCGAGCCCCGCTGCCGCGCTGCGACGCGGAGCGCCGCTCCGGTCGGGCAGAGCCGGCGCAAGACACACAGGTCGCATCCGGGAGAAGCCGAGGTGCAGACGGTCGAGCCGTGGATGTCCAGCAGCGTGGTCGCCCGAAGCCGTCCCGAGGAGTTCGGGATCTGGTCGTGGACCGCCTGCTGCAGCTGCTCATAACTGGGGACGGCTCCGTTCTCGACGAGCCCCAATCGCGTCACCAGCCGGGCTGCGGGTGGCCCGAGCGCGGCGATCGACCAGCCCCCGCAAAGCGCGAGGATCCAGTCCGCGGCCGCAACCTCAACCCCCGGAAACGACGTCAACGCGGCCCGCACCCCGGCGAGGGGGAGCGCCACGACCCAATCGAGGTCTCCCCCGAAGTCGACTCGACAGGACCGGGCAGCATGGATCAGCCTGGCGGCGCGCAGATCGGGCCTCAACCCGCCTCCCTGGATCGCTCTCTCGATGGCGTCGGGTCCGGCTTCGAGCACGTCGTCGGGGGTGACGCCGATGGTCTCGGCGAACTGGGCCCAGACCGCCCGCCGCCGCAGCCGACTGACCCTCCAGCTCACGTTCTGTTCGAGGACAGCCGCGAAGACGCTCGGAAACCGTGGGGGTGGGACCAGTCCGTGGAAGTGCTCAAGCGCCAAGCACACCGAGTCCAGGTGGATCGGCCACCCTCGGTCTGGGACGAATTCGGGCGTCGTCGCTGCTCCATCCCGACTCGCCTGCTGGACTGGCGCGGGGTCGAGGCCCTCCGCGAAGGGCTCGCGGGCGCGCTCAGGCATGTCCCCGCCGGGGGGCGAGGGCGGGCCTCACCCCGTCGGCCTCCCACTCCCAGGTCGCCAGACGAACCTCGTCGACTTCCGGCGGGCCGTCGAGGAACGCGACGACGCCCAGCCCGGTCGCCCGCACGTGCCGCGGGAGGTCCCGATCGGGGTGTCCGTTCATGAGCATCACCGGCGGCAGCAGGTGACGATCGCCGTCCTCCGCGAGGAGCTCCAACGGATGCGCCTTGGGGAGGTGCGCGTCGCAGATCACGAGGTCGAACCGGACCGGGACGCTGGGCAGCAGGTGGTCGGCCAGGTGTTCGAGCAGGCTCTCGTTGTCCTGGCAGCGGACGACGCAGCAGCCATCGGCCTCCAGTGAATCGCCCAAGGCCTCGAGGAGCGGCAGTTCGTGCTCCGCCAGGAGGATTCGGACCTCGAAGTCGCCGACCGGGTCCTGGTTCGCGGGGGTGGTGTGCTTGGGGAATGCGGTCATCGTTCGTGTCTCTCGGCCGGCCTTCCCGGCCAGCCCGTCGATCATCGGGCGCTCGCGTTGCATCGAGCTTGATGCCTCATTACATCCCGTTCATCTCTTCGTCCCCCGCAGGGCCGGGCGCCGACCTCGTCCCGGACCCCACACTGCGCAGAGCTACCCCGCTGGGATCGCGATGACCACGACCCCGAGCATCAGCAAACCCAAGACGCTGAACGCGCACGCGCGGGGGACGCTTCGGGGGTGCGCCGCCCAGGCGGCCAGCGCGCACTGCACCGCGTAGTACAGGGCGAAGGCCCGAGACGCGTGAGCGATCACCTGGAAGATGTCGGCGGTCCAGGTGAGGGCGATCGCAAGCCCCACGACGACGGGGTAGACCCGGCGGGGGTCGAGCCTCCGAAGCAGCTCGTGCCCAAGCCCTCCGGCGCCGATGGTGTCGGCGACCGCCGCGCTGAACTGGCTCATCACGGCGGCGACCACGAGGAGCATCGGGAGCAGCGCGTGGACCTGGCCCGACAGGGCGATGATCGCGGTCTCATCGGCGACCTCGCCGAGGCCGCCGGCGAGGGGAACCATCAGGCCGACGAACGCGATGTAGATCAACCCGGAGGCGGCCTGAGCGGCCCGCATGGTCCGGACCCGGACGGGGGCAGAATACTCGCCCCCGAGGTAGCGGGAGGTCTCGAATCCCTGCACGACGAGCAGGAGCCCTGCGAGGACACGGACCGCGTGCGAGGGATCGCCGACGGACCGATCCCCGATCTGGAGGGCGGAGCTCCACCACAGCGCCGAATCGTGGACGACCAGCCCGACCAGGAGGGCGGCGATGATCGACAGCTTCGTGCCCACCGCCACGGTCTCCAGCCTCTCCAGGGTCGTCAGACCTCGCGAGGCGCCGACGATCCCGATGGCGGCGAGGACCACCGTGGTCAGGATCTGCTCGGCGAGCTGCGCATGCGCCAGCTCGTGCAGGACGAAGCTCGACAGCAGCCGCACGTAGAACGCCACCGACACGATGTAGGCCAACGTCAGGGCGACGTCGCCCAGGCGAGCCAGGACGGCTACCGCCTTGGGCGGGTCGGCTTCGAGCACCGGTTCGAGGTGCGTGATGCTGTAGCGGATCGTCGCGCCCAGCGCCCACGCGACGGCGACGATGGCGGCCATCGCCACCGGGGCCCAGCGCCCGACGGTGACCCAGAGCAACGGCGCCACCACGAGGAAGCCGCTGCCGATGATCGACGCCAGCGGCGTCGCGGTGGCTCGCCAGAGCTCGGCGCGCAGGACGCGAGGGGACAGCAGGACCGCGAGGACGAAACCCACCACGCCCAGGAGCAATGCGCCGAGGAGCACGCTCACAGGACTGGTGCCAGAAGCCGGACGAGCCGATCGAGGGCGTTCGGGCCCGGTCCCGGCTCCAGGGGCGGCAGGCAGTCGGCGCGCAGCGGGGCGATCCAGTCCTCCAAGGCTCGTACGGACATCGAGTCGCTCATCATCAGCATCACCTCCCACTCGGCCGCTGCGCGGCGAGGACCGGCTGGTCGTAGGCGACCCTCCCCCCCGCGTCGATCAGGTGGCGAGTCCGCGCATCGCGAATCGCTTGTTCCAGATGCGACCAGGCCTCCCCTGAGGCCAACGGCAGCCGGCGCGCATCTGTCCTCGGGGCCGGCGCGCCCAGCCCCATCAGGAGCTGTTCGATGTCGTTGCCGGGTACCCCGTCGGCCCCGGGGGCCCCTGGACTCCGGGCAGCGACCACGTGGGCGGCGAGGATCAGAGCGGCGGTGACCAATAGAGCGTCTCGGCCCAAGGTCCACAGCAAGTCGTTCGCGCGGAGCCGCCGTTCAAGTGCCTGATCGACTCCCTGGGTCCAGGGCCACAGTCGAAAGGGCCGCTCCGGCCCCTTCGCGGAGTCTAGCGACTGCTCCTAGAGACCGTACAGGGCTCGGCGAAGCTCGAACTGGTGTGCTCTTTGGTGTCTCGCGACGTGTGTGGCGGCCGTGCTCGACCGTCCTGGCCACCATGCGTGGTCCTCCTCTCCGAGAGGGGTCTGCTCCATTACGTCGATGAAAGGTTCATCCATCGGCCGGAAGCTCGATCCGGAACCGTGCACCGGGTTGCTCAGCGTGGACCATGAAGACCCGCCCTCCGTGCGCAGTCACCACGGCGCGGACCAGGCTGAGCCCCAGCCCTAGGCCCGGCTCGCCGCGGGACGTCTTCGCGCGATAGAGGCGGTCCCAGATCCGGTCCCACTCCTCCTCCGGAACCCCGGGGCCTCGATCCTCGACCTCGACGGACGGCGTCGGTTGGTCGCCCGTTCGAATCGTGACGGCGGAGCCCGGCGGCGAGAACTTGATCGCGTTGTCGACGAGGTTGGCGATCGCCTGCCGCAAGCGGGTCGGGTCTCCGCACGTCGGAGCCGGACGGGTGTTCATGACGAGTCGGAGGTCCTTGTCCTCGGCGACGAACTCGTACGTGTCGACGACCTCGGCGACGAGGTCCGCGAGGTCGACCGAGGACCGCTCGAGCTGCATGGTGCCCGACTCCGCCCGGGAGACATCGGTGATCGCCGCGAGGGTCGCGAGGACCCGATCGGTCTCTTCGAGCACGTCAGCCAAGGCTTCGCGGTCACGCTCGGGGTCGGGCGACTCCAGGAGCCGGCGCTCCGCCCCGATGCGCAGACGGGTCAACGGCGTGCGGAGGTCGTGGCCCAGAGCGTCGAGCGCCTCGCGGGTCACGCGGACCTGGCGCTCGACCCGAGAGAGCACGTCGTTGAACAACACGGCCAGCCGCCCAGGTTCGCCCGGCGACGACGGGGGCGGTACCCGCGCGCTCAGGTCGCCGCCCCGGATGATCGCGATCGCGGTGGTCTCGAGCGCCTCGAGTGGCCGCATGGCCGCGCGGGTGACGAAGGCCGTCACGGCCGCGGTCAGGAGCAGTCCGCCGAAGAGGACCCCCATGAGGACCGTGATCGCGGTCCGCAGGTCCAGCCCCCAGCCGGTGCGGACAGGCAACGCCAGCTGGACCTGGCGCTCCGCGGAGACGTCGACCGCGGCGACGACCCAACGCCCGTCGGGGCCCGCCAGCGTCCCCGTCCGGACCTCCCGCTCGTCGGTGATCTCCCCGGACAAGGTCGGGGGCCTTACCCCCCTGGAGCCGAAGTGCGTCGTGGTGTCGCCCTCGATCACGGTGACGACGCCATGCGTGGGCGCCTCGATCCGGTCCGCGGTGAGGTCGATGTCGCCGAGGGCCTCCACGACCACTCGGGTGTGGTGGGTCTCGTGCAGGAAGTGCAGCAGCACCGCACCGAGCCCGGCCGTCACCGCCATCGACGCCGCGACGCCGATCAGCTGGAGCAGCGCGACCCGTCGCCACAGGCGCCCGGAGCCCCCGACCTCAGCGGGCCTCGAGGACATAGCCGACCCCTCGGACCGTATGGAGCAGCGTGGCCGGGTGTTCGGCGTCGATCTTCTTGCGCAGCCGGTGCACCAGCACGTCGACGACGTTCGTCTGGGGATCGAAGGAGTAGCCCCACACCCGTTCGAGGAGGGAGCCGCGGGTGAGCACCCGTCCGACGTTGCGCAGGAAGACCTCGAGGAGCTGGTACTCCTTGGCACGCAGCTCGATGATCTCCCCGGCCCGCGAGGCCACCCGACGGTCGAGATCCAGCACGAGGTCGGCGTACTCGAGCGAGCGGGGGCCAGCGTCGGCTCGAGCCGCGCGCCGGGCGATCGCGTCGACGCGAGCGCTCAACTCGACCAGAGAGAAGGGCTTGACCAGGTAGTCGTCGGCACCCCGACGCAGCGCATCGACGCGATCGTCGACCGAGGAGCGGGCGCTGAGCACCAGGATCGGCGTCGAGACGCCCCGGCCGCGGGCCTCCGTGATGAGGGAGAGCCCGTCGCGCCCCGGGAGGTTGATGTCCACGATGGCGCAGTCGGGCGCCGACTCGACCAGCTCGTGGAAGCCCGCGTCGCCGTCGTCGCAGACCTCCACGGTGTGCCCCTCCTGGCGTAGGCCGCCCGCGACGTACCGCGCGATGTGAGCGTCGTCTTCGATGATCAAGATCTTCACGACGGCCTCCAGTTGCCAGGCGATCCTACCCGCCGAGGGGAGGAGGCAGGATTGCCGCGACCGCCCGCACCGGGATCCACCCGCGACGCCCCGAAGGGGCTTGCACGAACGCGGCGTCTCCGTGGACACGTACCAGACTGACTTCGGTGGCCTCGGGGAGAACCCCCAGGCTGTCTCCGGCGCCGGGGCCGGTGTGAAGCTCTGCCGCGCGGACGACGATGGCCGCGTCAGCAGCCGGCGTCGTCATCCGGCCGGCGAACACGGCCAAGCCCATCACCACGCCGAGAGCTGCTCCGACGGGGAGGCGCTTCCGGTCGCCCGGTTCCCGCACGAGGCTCACGACCGTCCACAGCAAGAGGAGGGCCGCAGCCCCGGCAGCGATCCCGCTCCAGCCCCAGGGCCCGATGGTGGCGAGTCTTCCCGTCGTCGGGGAGGCGGAGGGGTCGAGGGCTCGCGCGGTCGCCCGGACCTCCGGGTCCCACGGCGCCAGCGTCGCCGCCCGCCGTGTCGCCAGGGTGGCCTCGCCGAGCCGGCCTTGCTCTCTCGCGAGCCGGGCCTCCGCCAGCAGCGACCCCACGGTCCACGCGCCGGGCCCATCGTGGCTGAGGGAAGGTGCGGACGGGTCGGGCGTGGAGACCGCCACCGCCTCCGAGGAGGCGACAGGCTCTGGGGGCGCCGCGGACGCCACCGACCACAGGCTAGAGGCCAACATCAATGCTGCGACGAACTTCGTCCTGCCGTTCATCGGTTCGCTCCTCTGCGGAGGTTCGTCAACTCGTCGACCACGTCGTCTCGCCAGTCGCGCAACGCTTCGGGGGACGGCGGCCGGTCGCCGTAGCGCGCCTCCTGGAGCCGGCGAAACAGTGGCGAGCATTCCTGCAATGCTTCCGAGCTCAACCCCGCCTCCGCCGCGAGGAGAGCCTCGGCGGACCGGAGGAAGGCCGCAACGTCGCCCCGGTCGGTGGCCCGTCCGAGGAGGAGGCGCGCCCGGAGCCGGTGGACCTGTTCGCGCGTCCACGCCGCCGCGCGCTCGCTGCCGAGGCGGACTCGCCGGCGGACGGGCTCGAGGTTGGCGAGCAGCGCCAGGAGCAGGAGCCCCACCAACAGGGAGACGAACCTCGATCGCGTCGCGGGCGCCCGCAAGTCGTGGACGGGGACAGCGCGCCAGGGGGCGCGAGCGCTCGTGGGCGGCGGGGCGTCGGCTTCCACCGCCGGAGTGGCCGAGGAGGTGGCCTCCAGCGGAGCCGCGGCGGCGACGGTTGACGACGGTCCCGGCAGGATGTCGACCTCTGGGAACGCCGCGGTCGCCTCGCGGTAGGCCCCGGCGGTCGGATCGTAGAAGGCCAGGGACACGTCGCCCAGGGGTGGAGCGTCCTGCCGGGTGGGTACGGCGTTCCACTCGAAGGTCTTGGAGCCGCGGGTGCCCGACGTGTTCTCGGTCTTGGTCTCGCTGCCCGCGGCGAAGAGGTCCCAGCCATCTACTGCGGGGGCTTCGAGATCGACCACCGCGAGGTTGCCGGTACCCGAAACGGTGGCCTGCAGATGAACCGGCTCGCCGACCCGAACTCGCGCGGGGGCGCCCTCGGCGCTCAGTTCGAAGGAACCGACGGCTCCTCCGAAGCCCGCGGGACGACCGGACGCCGGGACCGCCTCGACCTCGACCTCGATCGCCGCAGACGCCAACTCCGTCTGCCGGGACTTGCGTGAGCCGAAGGCCCGCCCCCACCGCCCGGCGCCGGGCTCATCCCACTCCAGCCGCACCGGCACCTTCACCGACAGATCGGAGAGCTCGGGCCGAACCGCGGTGACCCGGCCGGTCCACGTGAGGGTCGTGTAGGGGACCCCGTCCCGCTCTTCGCTCTTGCGCACCGCCTCGCCGTCGAGGCCGCCGACGGCGAGGGTCCCCGCGTCGATCTCCGGGCCGCCCTCGATGGCGCCCCCGGTGTCCGCTCGGAACCAGGCTTTGACGACGATGGGGACGGTCTCACCCACGACGATCTCCTGCTTCGGCAGCCAGGTGCCCAGGAAGGCCCGCGGCCCGTCGAGGGTCGGTGCGGGCCGCGAGGGCCGTCGGAAGGGGGCCTCGTCGCCGAAGAGTCGGCCGAAGGGGTCGCCTCCCGGCCACCCCCCGAAGGGATCGCCCAGAGAGCCGAACGGATCCGGCATCGGCGAGGTGGAGTCGAAGGGGTCCCAATCGAACAGGCTCCGGGGCCCCCGGGCGGATCGCGTCGGAGCGAGGCTGCCGGCGACGACCTCCAGGTCGAAGGGCCCGACATCGGCGCCGCCCACCCGGACCGACTCGATCCGGTAGCGCCCCGGACGCTCGGCGGCCACCGGGTAACTCCACGAGGTGGAGCGCGTCATCGAGCCGTTGACGATGGAGACCGAGTTGCTCGTGGCGGCACCACCGACCTGGAGGCCGTCGGGGAGTCGGATGGACTCGGGCCGCCCGGCGTGGTCGCCGGTGACGGTGATGGTCAACGTCGCTGCGTCCTCGACGCCGATGCGCTCGGGCTCCAGCTGGGCGGTCACGGCGGCGAGCGCGCTCCCCACCGGCATCAGCAGCATCGCACCGACGATCCCCCCGAGCAGGTTGAGCTTGGTGAACGGGGTCATCTCTCTCACCATCCCTTCTTGGCTTTGCGGTCCCGGCTCGAGCCCGGCCGCGTCAACGTGAGGGGGATGAGCCCCTCGTAGCCGTCCAGGGAGTCCAGCAACAGAGCCGCCTGATCGCCGGTGAGCCCGCCGGGCGAGAGCGCGGCCTGCGGTCCGTCCTCCCCGCCAGGCGCGTCTTCGTCGCCCGCGGCGGCGGCGGAGCCGTCCTCATCGGTGCCCTGGGCCGGGTCGGTGGGCGGGCTCGCGGCGTCCCCGTCGTCTCCGTCCTGGGCCCCCGCCGCTCCGTCCTGGGCCCCCGCCGCTCCGTCGGGGGCGCCCTGGTCTCCTGCGTCGCCGTCCTGGTCGCCCTGGTCTCCTGCGTCGCCGTCCTGGTCGCCCTGGTCTCCGTCGTCGCTGGGTTGAGGGTTGTCGCACTGCGCGTCCGAGCTGTCCTCGGGGGGCGGCTCCTCGGGCAGCTCGTCGAGCTTGCGGCGGACCACCTCGAGGCTCACGCGCGCGTCCCCGTGGGTCGGGTCGAGGTCGACGGCGGCCTCGTAGGCGGCGATGGAGGCCTCCCACCAGCGTCGGGTCTCGGGGAGATCGTCGGCGGCCAGCGCGGCCTCGCCGAGCCGGAACCGCGCGGCGCCCAGGTTGTAGTGCGCCGACTGCTGCAGTTGGAGATCCTCGGTCGCGACGGCCGATGTCAGCGCGGTCTCGGCGGCCGCGAAGTCCCCGGCTCGGTAGGCCGCCGCCCCGAGGTCGAAGGCGGTCTTCGCATCGGAAGGGTCTTCGTCGTGGTCGGTCGCCCAGACGGCAGCGGCCGCCGCGTAGTCGCCCGCCTGGTACGCCTCCCAGCCGTCGGCCTCGCCGGCCTGCGCGGTCGTCAGCGGAGCCGATCCCACCGCCAGACTCAGCGCCAGGCCCGCGGCCAGGCGCCGCGCGCCGCTCGCGGCGCTGACCGAGGACCGCACCGCGAGCTTGCCCCCGCGGCGGTCCCCGACCCAGGGCTCCACGAACAGCACGAGCAGCGCCAGCGCCAGCGCCCACTGGAACCGCTCGACGGGGACCCGGTGGGTGCTGGTGCCCGACACGTTCTCCGCGGGGGCGGCCAGGGGGCCCGCGAGCAAGGCCTGAACGCCTCCTTCCGGGCCGTCGAGCCGCAAGTAGGTGCCCGAGGTGGCGCCTGCCAGGGCCTGCAGCGACGGCTCGTCCAGGGCGGTGTGCACCGGCACGCCCGCGTCGTCCAGCATCGGGACCGGGCGCCCGCGCGCGTCCGTGAGGAACAGCGCCGCCCCCTGCGGGCTCCCCGCCCCCAGGGCGTGGATGGTCAAGCCTGCCTCCTGGGCGATCTTCGCGGCGCGCTCGACGCCCCCCTGCAGGTCCTCGCCGTCGCTGACGAGCACGACGATGCGATCGCCGCCGGCCGACTGCAACGCGCGGGCCGCTTCGCTGACGGCGACCTCCAGATCGGTCCCGGCCTGCGGGAGGATGTCCGTGTCCAGGGCCGCCAGCGACTCTTCGAAGACCCGGTGGTCGACGGTCAGGGGCGTCTGCAGGAACGCCTCACCGCTGAAGGCAAGGAGGCCGACCCGGGCCTCCGGGATGGCTCGCGCAACTTGCTGCACCGCCAGCTTGGCGCGGGTCAGTCGATCCGGCTGCAGGTCGGTGGCCAGCATGCTCTTGCTCGTGTCGACCGCGAAGAGCAGATCCACGCCGCGGGTCGGGACCTCCACGATCCGGTGGCCGGCGGTCGGGCGCGCCAGCGCAACGGGGACCGCTGCCGCTGCGACCAGCAGCAGCGCGAGCGCCACCCACCGACGAGGCACCGACAGGGTGGTGTCGCCCGCGCGCTCCGACCCACGACCAAGGAACGTCTCGATGGACCGGCTCCGGGCGCGCCTCCGGGCTGCGAACGCCACGAGCAGCCCGGCCGGAAGCACGACCGCGGGCAGGAGCCACAAGGGGGCTTGGAACGTCATGGTCACTCCTCAGGGCAGGGCGCGCCGCAGCGCGGGCAGTGTCAGCAGCTCCGCAGCCATCAGTGAGAGACCCAGCAGGGCGAACAGAACGAAACGCTCTTGTGCGTCCTCGATGGTCTCGACCACGCGGGTCGTCTTCTCGAGCGCGTCGATCTCCGCGTAGATCGCCTGCAGGCCCTCGGCGTCGACGGCGCGGAAGAACCTGCCGCCGGTGGTCTCGGCGATGTCCTGCAGCGTGGCCTCGTCGATCTCGACATCGGCCATCACGACCTCGGTCCGTCCGTCCCGCTGGCGGACGGGGATCGGCGCGCGCCCCTCGGTGCCGACCGCGATGGTGTGGACCTTCACTCCCTCTGCGGCCGCGGCCTCGGCGGCGAGCTCGGGTTGGACGGCGCCGGCGTTGTTGACGCCGTCGGTCAAGAGCACCACCACCTTGGACTTTGCGTCCTCCTCACGGAGGCGGTTGACCGACGTCGCCAGCGCCGAGCCGATGGCGGTCCCGTCGGGCACGAGGCCCAGCTGCAGGCGATCCAGGTTGTCGTGCAGCCAGCCGTGGTCCAGCGTCAGCGGGGAGACGAGGTAGCCGCCCGCGGCGAACCCGACGAGGCCGATGCGGTCGCTGGGGCGACGCTCGATGAATTCGTGGACCACGGACTTGACCACCGACAGCCGGTCGGCGAGCTGCCCGTCGAGCTCCAAGTCCATCGCCGCCATGGAGCCTGAGATGTCGAGGGCGAGCATCATGTCGACGCCGCTGGCCTCCACCTGGTGCCGGCTGTGAACCACCTGCGGTCGGGCGACGGCGGCGATCAGCGAGGCCAGGGTCACGAAGCGGAGCACCCCGCGCAACGCGACGCCGCGCCGGCCCGGTCGAGCGCCGAGCGCCTTCAAGGCCGAAACGTCGGGGAACGCCACGGCGGCAGGGCGCCGGCGGCGGCCCGCCACGAACAGCACCACCGCGGCGGGCACCATGAGCCACAGCAGCTCGGGGTTCGCGAAGCGGATCATCGGGGAACCTCCTCGCGGGCGGGGAGCGAGGCATCAGCGGCCTGGCCCACGGACCCGTCGGGAGGCGTGACCGTGTCGGGGGCCTCTGCGGAGACCTGGCGGCACCGGTCCACGACCTCTCGGGCCGCGGCCAGCAGCAGCTCGAGGTCCTCGTCCGAGGCCGCCTCCCCGGCGAAGCGGAGCCGCTCGCAGATCTGCAGCACCGCCCGCAGTGGGACGGCGGCGGGCTCCAGCCGGTGTCCGGCCTCGCCCGCGCGTCGGGCCGAGACGACGAGGTCCGGGGTGAGCCCGAGGGCACCGTCCAGCCAGGACCGGAGTGTCAGGACGACGGCGTCGGCGACCTCGGCCGGGGCGAGCTCGCCAGGCAGCTCATCGAGCCGGCGCGTCACCTCGGCCCAGGCGTCGGCCCGGCGACGACGCCACCAGGCGAGGACGACGGCTGCGGCGATCAGGGCCAGGGCGGCGGGCACGAGCCACTCGACCCCGCCAGCGGCTTCGACCGGGGGCAGCGCGTCGCGGATGTCGCGGATGTCCTCGGCGGCGGCCGCGGTCTGCGCGGCCAGCGCGAGCAAGGCGGTCATGCGGCGCCCCTCCCTCGTCGTTGCATGAACCCGACGAGCGGCGCCAGGTAGGGGCGCGAGTCGTCCAGTTCCAGGTGATCAACGCCTCGGGAAAGCAACGCATGGCGCAGTTCCTGGCGGCGCTGGGCAGCCGCGCCGGCGAACCGGCGCCGGACGTCGGCCGATCCCGTGTCGAGCTCGATGACCTCCCCGGTCTCCCGGTCCTCGACGACCAGCCTCCCCACGTCCGGCAGCTCCCGCTCGCGCGGGTCGTACAGCTGCAGGGCGGCGACGTCGCCGCGGGCAGCCAGCAGCCCCAGGGAATCCAGGACGTCCTCATCGAGCCGAGTGAAGTCACCGATGACGAAGGTCACGGCGCCCCGTCGGACCATCCGGCGGGCCGCCTCCAACCCCTGAATCAGATCGGTCCCGGACCCCTGGGGCTCACAGGACAGGACCGCGTGGGCGATGCGCAGCGCGTGGGTGCGGCCGGTGCCCGGCGGCACGACGGCTTCGATCCGATCGGTGTGGACGACGGCCGCGACGCGGTCGCCCGCCCGCCCGGCGGACAGCGCCAGCAGGCAGGCGATCTCGGCCGCGATCTCGCGACGGGGGTGCTCGCCCGCTCCGAAGTCCATCGAGGCGCTCGCGTCGACGACGAGCACGACGGTCAGCTCCCGGTCCTCGTGGTACTGCTTGACGTGGGTGCGGCCCGAGCGGGCGGTCACGTTCCAGTCGATGGCCCGCACGTCGTCGCCGACGACATACTCGCGGACCTGGTCGAACTCCAGCCCCTGGCCGACGTGCCGCGAGCGGTGGGCGCCCGCCAGCGGGGCGTCGAGGGAGCCCCGGGTGCGCACGTCGATGGCGTGCACCCCGGCCATCGCTCTCTTCAAGATGTCGTCGGACACAGTGACTCTCCTGGTTGGAGGTGAGGGGGGCGCGGGCTTCGCCTCAGGGGCTCGGCACCGCGGCGATCAGCGCCTGGACGGCACGCTCCTCGTCCCAGCCCGACAGGGACGCCTCGTAGCGGAGCACGAGCCGATGCCGCAGCACGTCTGGGGCGACGGCCTGGACGTCCTGGGGCGTGACGTAGGCGCGGCCCCGGAGGAAGGCGTGGGCCTTCGCCGCCAGCGCCAGCCCGATGGTCCCGCGCGGGGAGATGCCCGCCGCGAGGACGTCGGACAGCTCCGCCGCGGCGCCCTCGGGGCGTCGGCTGGCGGCCACCAGGCTGACGATGTAGTCCTTCACCCGGCCATCGAGGTAGACAGCATCGACCACCTCCCGGGCCCCCAGGATCTCGTCCAGCGACACGACGCTGTCGATGCTCGGCTTCGGGCGGGTCCGGGCGTTGCGTTCGAGGATCCGGAGCTCCTCGGCAGGGGTGGGGTAGCCGACCCGCACCTTCATCAGGAATCGGTCCAGCTGCGCCTCGGGCAGGGCGTAGGTCCCTTCCTGCTCGAGCGGGTTCTGGGTGGCGAGCACGAGGAACGGCGTCGGCAACGGGTGGGTCGTGTCGCCGATGGTCACCTGGCGTTCGCCCATGGCCTCCAGGAGGGCGGCCTGCACCTTCGCGGGGGCGCGGTTGATCTCATCGGCCAGCACGAAGTTGGCGAACACCGGGCCCTGCCGAGTCTCGAACGAGCCCGTCTCCGGTCGGTACACCAAGGTGCCGACGATGTCCGAAGGCAGCATGTCCGGCGTGAACTGCAGGCGCTGGAATTGGCCGTGCAGGGCCGCGGCGAGGCTCTTGAGACTCAGGGTCTTTGCGAGCCCGGGCACGCCCTCCAGCAGGACGTGCCCGTCGGCGAGCAGCGCGACCAGCAGGCGGTCGACGAGCGTCTCCTGACCGACGACCGCCTGTCCGATCGCGTCGCGGAGACGCTGTACCCACCCTCCATGGAGGCGGACGGCGTCCTCGGTCGCGCGAAACTGGGGCGACCAATCGTTGTTCGTGGGGGTGGGGGCCTGTCGGGGGTCCGGCTGCATGGGTGGGTCTCCAGCGGCGTCCATCGCCGTGCAGTCACCTTCCGTCCCCAGTCTTCCGGCAATGTGGCGGGTTCATGACAAGGCTGTAATCAACGCCCAACGGCCCCGGGAGCGAGCATCGAGGTCAGGACGGCGACCATGGTCGGGATGTGTAATGGAGGCCGTTCACGAACCCACCCTCCGGGGAGGGTGCCGGCGGCAATGATGCGTCCAGCGGAACCAGATCACCGCGGCCGAGGTCAACCCCTTGACCGTCCGACCCAGGTGGATGATCGCCCCGGCGCCCAGGAACCCGATCCCGGTGACGATCTGCCCCGGGATTCGTGTGGGGTCCCCCGTGGTGGGGTCGGCGAGCAGCGTAGGCCCCACCTGGCTGTAGAGCACCGCGCCCATGCAGACGAGGGTGCAGGTTCGGACCCCAGCGGCGCTTCCGTGAATCCGCCGGTCCGCGCCCAGGAGCGCTCCACAGGCGATGGCGGCGAGCAACTGGAGCAGGCGTTCGGGACCATGGGCCGCCAGGGCGTCAGCTCTTCTGTGAACATGACCTTCAAGGTACCGGCCCTCGTGCAGTCTCCGCGCCGGCACCGACGACAGCTGGATCTCACCGCGCAGTGTTGGAGTACGCTCGCCGCCGGCCGCACCTCGGCGGCATGGAGGTTGAGATGGGAACCGAGTCCGCAGAGCCCCTCACGGGACGCAGCTGGGACTTCCCCGGCTGGGGGACGTCCTCCCGCCTCGAAGACCTCGTCCCGAGCCCGAGCGACCGTCCGCCCTCTCACAAGCTCGGGGCGCTCTCGGCGACCGCCATCTGCGGCAACGACATCACGTCGAGTTGCCTGTACGTGTCCGCCCTGTGCGCCGCCCAGGCGGGCAAGTACGCACCGATCGCGCTGGGCATCGTCGCCGCCGTCCTCTACCTCTTCCGCAAGATCTACGCGGAGGTCGGCAGCGCGCTCCCGTTGAACGGCGGCACCTACACCGTCCTCCTGAACACCACGAACAAGCGCGTGGCCGCCGGCGCCGCCTGCCTGACCCTGCTGAGCTACGTGGCGACCGCGGTGATCAGCGCCAGTGAGGCGATGCACTACGCCCACAACCTGATTCACGTCCTGCCGGTGTTCGCGGCGACGATCGGCCTGCTGGGGCTCTTCGCGTTCCTGAACGTCGTCGGCATCTCCGAGTCGGCGGTGGTGGCGGTGGGGATCTTCCTGCTGCACATGGTCACGCTGACACTCCTCGCCGGCGCAGGGCTGATCGCGCTGGCGAAGGACCCCTCGATGCTCGCCGCGAACTGGGGCGAGCCGGTCCCCGGGGGACTGCAGAAGGCGCTCTTCTACGGCTTCGCGGCGGCGATGCTCGGGATTTCGGGGTTCGAGAGCTCGGCGAACTTCATCGAAGAGCAGGAAGAGGGGGTCTTCCCCCAGACGCTGCGGAACATGTGGGGTGCGGTAGCGGTGTTCAACCCGCTGCTCAGCTTGCTGTCGCTCTCCCTGTTGCCCCTCGCGGCGATCCAGGCCGTGCCCCCCGACCTGCTGGCCCGGATGGGCGAGGCCTCGGGAGGCCGCTGGCTGGCGACGCTGGTGAGCGTCGATGCCGTGCTCGTGCTGTCGGGCGCCGTGCTGACATCGTATGTGGGGGTGACCGGTCTGGTGCGTCGCATGGCGCTGGATCGGTGCCTCCCCCAGCGGCTCCTGGCGACCAACGCCTGGCGGGGCACCAACCACTGGATCATCGTCGGGTTCTTCGTCGTCTGCGTGTCGATCCTCGTGGCCACCGAGGGCGAGGTGATCACGCTGGCGGGCGTCTACACGCTGTCGTTCCTGTCGGTCATGGCGCTGTTTGCCGTGGGGAACATGCTGCTGAAGATCCGTCGCAGCCAGCTCCCCCGGAGCGTGCGGGCCGGTTGGCCCGCCGTCATCGTCGCGCTGATCGCGGTCCTGGTGGGCCTCGTCGGCAACGTGCTGTTGGATCCCGAGTACGTCCGGGTGTTCTCGGTCTACTTCTTGGCGACGGGCGGAGTCGTCGCGCTGATGTTCCTGCGCGTCCAGATTCTGCAGGCCGTGCTGCTCGGCCTCCGCAACGTGCTGAGCCGGGTGCAGGGCTGGGGCGCGCGCGCCGACAATGTCGTGCGAGCCAGCATCCAGCGCATCCAGGAGCAGCCGGTCGTCTACTTCACGCGCGGAGACGCGCCGGCGCAACTGAATCGAGCCGCGCTGTACGTCTTGGACAACGAGACCACGAATCGGCTGTTGGTGGTTCATGTGCACGGCGACGGGGACGAGATCCCCCCTGGGCTCTCCCAGCACCTGTCCGAGATCGACCACCTCTACCCGGAGCTGCGGGTGGACTTCCTGGCGGTCCGGGGACGGTTCGGCCCCGACCTCATCGAGGCGCTGTCGAAGCGGCTGAGCGTGCCACGCAACTACATGTTCATCGGAACCCCGAGCGAGGCGTTCGCGCATCGGATCGAGGAGCTCGGCGGGGTCCGCCTGATCCTGTAGCCGGCTCGCTCAGACGAGCTTCTTTCGAAAGCGCAGAGACGCCGCGGCAATGATCGCCACCAGGAGCCCCGCGAGCCACAGCATCTCCGGGCCGAAGTCCGCGAGGGTGGCCCCCTTGAGGGTGATCCCGCGGACGATGCGGAGGAAGTGAGTCAGCGGCAACGCCTGGCTGAGCCACTGAGCCGGCACCGGCATCGCCTCCCACGGGAACATGAAGCCGCTCAGCAGGATGTTGGGCAGCAAGAAGAAGAACGACATCTGCATCGCCTGCTGCTGGGTCTGCGCCACGGTCGAGAAGACCATGCCGATGGCGAGGTTCGCGGCGATGAAGAGGAACGAGAGGCCGTACAACAGCGGCACCGAGCCGACCACCGGGACATCGAAAACCAGCCGTCCCGCGCCCAGGACCAGCGTGATCTGGATGTAGCCGATGAGGATGTACGGAGCGATCTTGCCGACGACCAGCTCCGTACGGCGTACCGGGGAGACCATGAGGGCCTCGAGCGTGCCCCGTTCCCGCTCTCGGGCGATGGCCATCGCCGTGAGCATCACCATGGTCATGGTGAGGATCACGCCGATCAGCCCCGGGACGATGTAGACCGCCGTCCGCAGGTCGGGGTTGTACCAGGTCGCCGGCTCCACCCGGATCGGTGGCGCGCGCGCCCCGCCCCGGCGCAGCAAGAGCTCCGCAGAGCGAGCCGTCACGAGGCTGGACGCCGTGTTCGTCGCGCTGGCGACGGTCTGGGGGTCGCTGCCGTCGACGATGAGCTGCACCGTCGTTCCGCTCTCCGAGCGCAGGTCCCGCGCGAAGTGACCCGGGATGACGATGCCGACCCGGGCGTGGCTCCCACGCAGGGCGGCTTCCAGGTCCTCGTAGCCGTGGGCGTTGCCTACGACGTCGTAGAAGCCGGTGGCCTGCAGGGACTCCACCAGGTCCCGAGACTCGGCCGTGCGGTCGTGATCGAGCACGACCAGCGGGATGTGACGCACGTCGGTGTCGATGGCGTACCCGAACAGCAACAGCTGCACCAGCGGGATGCCGATCATCATCCCCAGGGTCAGACGATCGCGCCGGAGCTGGCGCAGCTCCTTGCGGGCGACGGCGATGAGCCGAATCATCGTTCGGCGTCCTCACGGACCATGGACACGAATGCGTCCTCGATGTCGGCGCGGACCTCGGTGACGGACCCGCAGAAGAGATCGAGCTCCTCGAGCGCCTCCCGGACCCGTGCCACCGGATCCGCGCCGGCGCGGACCGCGACGCGCAACGTGTCGCCAAAGTGGCTGACCTCCTCGATGTCCTCCATGGTCCGCAGGCGCTCCGCCAGCCGCCTCGGCTCCTCGACGGCGACGACCTGGCCCACCCGCAGCGCCCGCCTTTCCAGAATCTCGAGGGGGCTGCCGAGCTCCAGCACCTCCCCGCGAAAGATGAACGCCAGCCGGTGGCACCGTTCTGCCTCATCCATGTAGTGGGTCGTCACGACCACCGTGGTCCCCTCCGCGGAGATGCGGTGGATGTGCTCCCAGAACTGTCGGCGGCTGACCGGATCAACCCCCGCGGTCGGCTCGTCGAGGAAGAGCAGGGGCGGCTGGTGGATCGTGGAACAAGCCAGCGCCAGCCGCTGCTTCCAGCCGCCGGACAGCGTGCCCGCGAGGTGTGAGCGCCGCTCGACCAGGCCGACTTCGTTCAGGACCGCCTCCACCCGGGCGGCACGCGGGCCGCGCCGCAGCCCGTAGATGGCCCCGTAGAAGTCGAGGTTCTCCTCGACCGTGAGGTCCTCGTAGAGGCTGAAGCGCTGGGTCATGTACCCGATCCGCTCCTTGACGCGTTCGGGTTCACTCGCCACGTCGAACCCGACCACCTCTGCGCTGCCTCGCGTGGGATCGAGCAGACCGCAGAGCATGCGAATGGTCGTGGACTTTCCCGCGCCGTTGGCGCCGAGGATCCCGAAGATCTCGCCGCGCTTCACCTCGAACGAGACGTCCCGCACGGCCACGAGGCTTCCGAACGAGCGGGCCAGGTGTCGCGCCGAGATGACCGGGGGCGACTCGGCTGCCTCCGTCAACGGATCCACTCGACGAAGGCCGGCACCCCGGCCCGGAGCCGCTGCTCCGGATCGTCGATCCGGACGCGGACGCGGACGACGAGGTTGGGGCGCTCCCGGTCGCTGAACAGGTACCGCGGCGTGAACTCGGTGGCCCGGGCGATGTGCTCGACGGTCCCCTCCAGCGACGCTCCGGCGAGCAGGTCGGCCGTCACGCCGGCCCGGTCGCCGATCCGGACCTCGCCGATCGCAGCCTGGGGGACGAACACGTCCACCGAAGGACGGCTGGGGTCGGCGAGCACGACGACGGGCCGGCCGGATCCAACGACCTCGCCTGCCTCGGCCAGCAGGTCCACCACGACACCCGGCCGGTCGGCGCGCAGGCTTGTCCGGGCGAGCCTCTCCTCTGCGGCTCGCAGCTGCGCCCGGCCCGCGGCGACCTCCGCCTCCGCCATCGCCAACTCTTCGACCCGCGCTCCGTCCCTGGCGACGCCGTACCGGGCCGCGAGCGCGTCTGCTTGAGCCCGCGAAGACGCGGCCTCGGTTTCCAGGTCCTCGACCGACGACGAGGTACCGGCGCCGCCCTCCAGCAGCAGCCGCTGGCGGCGCAGTCGGTGCTCGATCGTCTCGGCGCGGGACCGGGCGGCCCGCAGCTCCGAGGCGCGTGCGCGGAGCTCGCCCGAACGGGCGCCTGCCTGGAGCAGCGCGAGCCGGGCCCGAGCTGCGCTCAGCGTTGCTTCGGCGGCGTCGCGTTGGAGGCGCGCGAAGGTGTCGTCGAGGCGGGCCAGCTCCGCGCCTGCTTCGACGGGGTCCCCTCGCTCGACCGGCAACGCCGCGAGGCGGCCTCCGGCCTCGAAGCCGAGCCCCCGCTCCTGGAGCTCGACGACTCCTTGCAAGGGTTCGGGGGACCGGTCGCCGGGGCTCGAGCAGCCGCCGGCCAGAAGCAAGAAGCAGGCGATGGCGGCACCGGCGCGGGCAGTCCGGGCGCTGCTTGCACCGGCGGCGAAGGGGGGGGCGGTCATGGTCCTCAAGTGGGCTCCTTCGCGTCCGACCTCGCAGGATGGCATCAGGCGCGGAGGCCGTCGACCGACGGCGGGGGCGGTTCGAGCCTCCCATCAGCGCTCTCCCTGTCCTCCCACGCCGTGGTTCCGCGGCCGACTCGTCCCGGGAGAGGCTGCCAGGGGGGCCGGGGACGAACTCGGCGACGACGGCGACTGCGTCAGTCGCGCTGGAGGAGCCGCGCGACCTCCGCGACCTCATCGGGGACTCGGTCGAGCAGCAGTCGGAACGCGATCTCAGTCTCCTTTTTCTCGACGGCGGCCTGTCGGAGCTTGTCGCGGAGTTGCTCGCGGCTGGTCGACGACGATCCGGCCGTCCTGCCGCTCATCGAACGTGCAGAGCTTCTCCTGCCGACGGTCGGCGCCGACGCGCGAGACGCCGAGGTTCGGAGACCCTTCGTGCGGGGGCGGCACCAGCTGTCCGCATCGTTCGCGCTCCTTGCCCGGTCTCCGCGCGGCGTATCGCTACTGTCCTGCCACGTTGGGGCCGTCAACAAAGCGGTGTACCGCAGCACTGTGGCCAGCCGGGCGTGCCACCGCGCCCGGTCGCCGCCCATCCGGCCGATCACCGCGTCGAGGTCCCCCCAGGTCGGCCGCGCCAGCGCGACGACTGGCGCCGGCTGCCGCACCGACGACGGACGACGCCGGTCCGTGATCCGTCGCGGGACCGGCACCCCCGGATACCGATCGGGATCGTCATGCGCCCAGGCCCACAGCAGCTCCGCCTCCCGCACCTTCCGGTGCCGCGTCACCGCCTTGCGCCCCTCGCCAGGCAGGCTGTCCCCAT
>CAZUHI010000030.1:0-3174 GCA_964620495.1 uncultured Rickettsiales bacterium
CGTCGCGCCCAGGCGACACAGCGGCCCGAAACAGGCTGATCCGGCGAGATACGTCGCGCCCAGGCGACACAGCGGCCCGAAACAGGCTGATCCGGCGAGATACGTCGCGCCTCAGCCCGCCGCGAACTCCATGCGCAGGAGCGCCACCTCGACGACCGTGGGGACCGTCTTTCGGAACGCCGGGCCCGCGATGTCGGCGAGCACCCAGCCCACCATCACGACGTTCAACAGCGGGATCGCGTAGCTCGCCACCAGCGCGGCCTTCCGCGCGGCCGTCCCCGCCGCGGCGCGCCCGACGGTCGCGAGCACGATGCGCTTCACGACCGCGGCGACGGCCTGCTCTCCGACCGCGTTCACCAGCGCCGCCAGGCTCCCCGCGGCCCAGGCGCCGTGCTTGAGGATCGACCCGAGCTCGGACGCGTCGCGCTTCGCCGCCTTCAGGGCCCCCCGCAGCTCCTCCTCGATGACCGCCCGCTCCTCGTCCGACGCCTTCTGCAGGTACCGCTCGAGCACCGCGTCGAGCACCCGACCCTCGGTGACGGCCTCGGTCTCCTGCTTGCCGACCTTCAGCTTCAGCTTGCGGGCGACGTCGCGGACGACCTTGTCGTAGTCGACGCCGTGGCCGCCGCGGAACATCGACGCGATCGAGTTCGCGCCGTCGAGGCGGATCTCGGCGACCAGCTCGGCGATCCCGTCCTCGGGATCGATGCCGTGGCGGTCGAAGAGCGCCGCCAAGCGCTCGGGGGACGCCCGCTGCACCTGCAGCAGCACCCCGATGAGCCGGTCGTTCGCCGCCTTCACGCGATCGAGCCCTCCCGTCTCCGCGCCGCCAGCACCACCCCGGAGGCCGCGCCCAGGACCATCAGCCCCAGGGACACCCCGCGACGGACCTGGAACGACTTGCGTCGCCCGATCGTGCACCACGTGGCGAAGTGCTCGCAGTTGCGGAAGAGGAGACGATACGCCCCGAACCCGTCGGCGAGCGCGCGCTCGGCCCGGCCCACGACCTCCGAAGGCACCAACCCCCGCGGCGCGGGCACCAGGATCGCGCGACCGCCACGCAGGAACTCGTCCAGCGTGCACTCCACGATCGTCGCCGAGCGGCCACGCAGGGGCTCGCCGTCGAAGTGGATCACGCGCCCGCGACCGACGTAGACGCCGTGGTGGGTGTAGGTCGACAGGAACCGACGGACCTTGACGTGGCTCCCGGGTTCCAGGCCGTGCGGGGCGACGATCACGCGATCACCGCCGCGAGCCCGAGCTTCGTGCCCAGCGAGCCCAGCGCTCCGACGCCGAACAGGACCCCGGGCGCCAGGGGCCCCAGCAGGGCGACGGCCCCGGTCGCCAGCGCCACGCCCGCCATCCCCGCGGCCGCCCCGGTCCCCGCCTCCTTGAGCACGAACACCCGCGCCTCGGCGTTCGTCATCTCGCCCGCCTGCACCGCCTTCACGGCGCGCACCGTCGCGAACCCGGCGTCCAGCACCGCCCCCACCGCGCCCGCCTTGCCCACCACCGAGAGGGAGCGCGCGGCAGCGGCCCCGGCGGTCATGGCGGCCGGCCCGGCGACGGCCTTCCTCCCCTCCCCCTCGAGCACCCGGGCCGCGATCTTGGGGGCGACCTGCTTCATCCCTCGCTCCACGCCGCCGCTCACCCACTCGCGCGCCGACTCGCGGACCGCGTCGCTGAGGACGTCCTTGCCCCCGGCGTCGAAGAGGACGGCCCCCGCCTCCCCGACGGCGAGCGCGGCCTTCCCGGTGAGGGTGCAGCGGACGTGGGCGTTGGCGGCGGCGACGGTCTGTTCGGTGAGATCGGTCATGGGGGCTCCGAGAAACTCGATTCACCGCCTCTCTTCGCAGGGATCGTGCCGGCCCCCGAACCGACGGACGTCGCCCCGCGAGAGGACTTCGAGGGGGTCGGGTGATGAACTACGTTATAACTACCTGTACAGATGTCGAACGTCCGGCTCCTCAACACGCTCCTGCAGGCCTGCGAGCTTCACCCCGCCGGCGACCTCGCCCTGCGCGTGGCCGTCGCCCGGGCCCTGGACAGCCGCCTGGAGGCCACCCCGGACGCGTGGGGCTTCACCTGCCCGACGGGCCATCGAGATCGGGTGGTCGGGGCGCTGGTCGCCTTCGGCCGCGCCGGCTCCGAGCGTCGGTACGACCAGGCCTACCGGGTGGGCGACGACGCGCTGCAGCAGGCCTTCGACCTCGTCTTCGGCGCGGATCCTCGGCTGGTCCTGCTGCTCGACGCCCCGCCGCCCCGACGCCTGCTCGTCCTCGGGGAGACCGGCGTGGGGAAGGAGCGCATGGCCCGCATCGTCGGGCGCGCCCTGGCCGCCCTGAGCGGCGGGGGCGACGTCCGCGCCGTGAGCGCCGCCGAGTTCCCCGAGTCCCTGCTGGAGTCGGAGCTGTTCGGCTACGCCCGGGGCGCGTTCACGGGGGCGGTGAAGGACCACCCGGGGCTCTTCGCGTCGCTGGGGCCCGGCGACACCCTCTTCCTCGACGAGCTGGGGTCGGCGTCCCTCGCCCTGCAGGCCAAGCTGCTGCGCGTCCTCGAGACGGGGGAGTTCACTCGGCTCGGGGAGACGAAGACGCGGCGCGCGGTGTTCCACCTGGTGGCCGCCACCGGCCTCGACGCGACGGAGATGCAGGACCCGCACCGGCTGCGCCCCGACCTCCTGCATCGGCTCGCCGCGGGCGTCGTCTCCCTGCCCCCGCTGCGCGCGACCCTGGGCGGCGACAAGCGGGCCGCGCGGCGCTTCCTCGAGGTCTTCATCGACCGCGAGATCCACGACCTGCGCGCCCGCACCCCGACGGATCACCACGCGAGCCTCGACATGCTGCTGCTTGCCCCCGCCGCCCTGGCTCGGGACATCGTCCGACACGCCCGGGGCTACTCCTGGCCGGGCAACCTCCGCCAGCTCCGGAGCCTCGTCCAGCGCGCCCTGTTCGAGGGCCGCGAGCACGTCCCCCGCCTGTGCGCCGCGATGCGGCTGCTGCACCCGGGGGCGGTCGCGGGGGGACCGGCGCCCGCCGACCTCAAGGCGCACCTCGAGGCGACCGAGCGAGCCGCGTACGCCGCCGCCGCCGAGGACGCCGGGACGATCGAGGACGTGGCGCGGGCCCTGGGCGTCACCCGCCAGACGGCCGCCCGGCGCATGCGGCGCTTCGA
>CAZUHI010000030.1:3274-95940 GCA_964620495.1 uncultured Rickettsiales bacterium
TCGGCGTCGGGGTGGGTGACGGCGATCCGGCGACGGGTGGGGACCCGCTCGGCCCGGGAGACGTGGCCTCCCATCCAGTGCACGACGACCGAGTCGACCACGTCCACGTCGCCGAGCCCGAAGTGCAGTGAGGCGGGGCCCTCGGCCTGCCCGCGGAGGTTGTGCAACTCCCGGATCTGCCGCCGCCCGCCGCCCCAGACGACCTCGACGCGCGCGTGGTGCCCCTCGGCGTTCTCCGCCGGTCCGTGCATGGAGATCTCGAGCCAAGCGCCCGCGCTGCAGCGGTTCATGAACAGCTGCGGGGTGTCGAGCGGCCCGGCGACGACGATGTCCAGGAAGCCGTCGCCGTCGAAGTCCGCGGTCGCGAGCCCGAGGTCGTTGTCCGTGGAGTCGAACCCCAGGTCGGCCCCCACCTCGTCGAAGCGCCCGTCGGCGCGGCCGTGCCACAGCAGGTTGGGGAGGTCCGTGTCCACGGGGCCTTGGCCGTCGGGGAACGGACCGCTCGCCTGGGCGGCGTCGAGGACGCCGTCCGCGTCGAAGTCGGCGAGGTCGAAGCCCCAGCCCACGGTCCCGTGGCGGCCGACGGGGTTCGCCGGGAGCAGCCCCCGCGCCGTGCCCGTCTCGACGTACGTCCCCGCCCCCGACTCGATGCAGACGGGAGGGCCCGTGTCGCTCATGCAGTAGTCGAGGAGCCCGTCGCCGTCCAAGTCGGCGGCGTCGATCCCCATCGCGGCCATGCTCAGGTCCGCGTCGAGGGCCGGCGCGTCGTCCACCCAGGCGCCGTCGTCGTTCGTCCAGAAGCGCGACGGCGGCCCGCTGTCCGAGGGCAGGAACAGGTCGAGGTCGCCGTCGGCGTCGCGGTCCGTGAACACGCCGACCTGGACGGTCGAGCCCAGCCCGTCCGCCAAGAGCTCGACGGCGGTGGCGTCGTCCCCGTCGCGGGTGAGCACGAAGTCCGGGGCGGGGTCGGGCTCGCCGTCGCCGCCGCCCGGATCCTGGGCACCTCCGATGGACGGCAGGGCCACGTCGAGGTCGCCGTCGCGATCGTGGTCGCCGAACGCGATGGTCAGGTAGGCGTACTCGCCCGCCAGCGCCTCGGGAAAGAGCGGACGCGGACTCGCGAACTGCATGTCGCCGAGGTTGTCGAACCGAATGAAGCCGCGGCCTCCCCCGAGCACGACCTCGGGGAGGCGGTCCCCGTCGAGGTCCACGGCGCCGATGGCGGGGATGATCATCCCCGGGCGCAGCTCGAGCAGCTGCTCCCCGAGGGTGAACCGCCCCGTGCCGTCGTTCTCGTAGATGTCCGGCGGGGCCTGCAGGCGGCCGAAGAGCAGATCGACGTCCCCGTCGCCGTCGAAGTCGCGGGCGACGAGGCTGCCGCCGCGCCCGTACTCGGCGCCGGGCCCCAGCACCGAGGGGTCGGAGAGGACCTCCGTGAGGCCCCGCTCGACGGCCTCCTCCGAGAATCGATCGATGCCCGAGACGGGGTCGGCGCACTCCACGGGATCGCTGTACGTCCAGCCTTCGGGCGGGGGGAGCGGCGGCTCGGGGGTGGGCGCGTCGCCCGGCGGATCGGTCGGGCACCCGGCGGTCGAGAGCAGCGCGGTCAGGAGCATCAGACGAGACCGCATCGCTTCGAGCTTACGCTTGTCCTACCCCCCACGAGTTCGCCGCACTATAAATGCGCCCTCGCCCGGCCCGACCGGGCATCGAGAGGACCCCCATGGCCGCCCCGTTCCGCATCTACAACACCCGGACGCGCTCGGTGGAGCCCTTCGTCCCCCAGGCCGAAGGACGCGTGGGGCTCTACGTGTGCGGGATGACGGTGTACGACCACCTGCACGTGGGACACGCCCGGGCGATGGTGGTGTTCGACACGTTCGTGCGGTGGCTCCGGTACCGCGGCTGGGACGTCCGCTTCGTGCGCAACTTCACGGACATCGACGACAAGATCATCCGCCGCGCGCAGGCGACGGGCGAGGACCCGCTGGCCCTGGCGAACCGCTACATCGACGCGTTCCACGCGGACGTCGAGGCCCTGGGACTCCAGCCTCCGGACGCCGAGCCGCGGGTGTCCACGTCCATCGACGACATCCTGTCGATGATCGGCCGCCTCGTCGAGAAGGGGCACGCCTACGCCTCCGAGGGCACGGTCTGGTTCGACGTCGCGTCGCTCCCGGCCTACGGCGCCTTGAGCAACCAGAAGGTGGACGAGCTCCGCAGCGAAGACTCCGATCGCGGCAAGCGACAGGCCGCCGACTTCGCCCTGTGGAAGGCCGCCGCGGGGAACGAGCCCACCTGGGAGAGCCCGTGGGGTCCCGGCCGCCCGGGCTGGCACATCGAGTGCTCCGCCATGGCCCGCAAGGAGCTGGGCGAGACGCTGGACATCCACGGCGGCGGCATCGACCTCGTCTTCCCGCACCATGAGAACGAGGTGGCCCAGTCGGAGGCGGCGCACGGCTGCCGCTTCAGCAACTACTGGGTCCACAACGGGATGCTGACCGTGGGCACCGGCGCGAAGATGGGCAAGAGCCTGGGCAACGTGATCAACGTGCACGAGGCCCTCGCGACGTTCCCCGCCGAAGCGCTGCGGCTGTACTACCTGCAGAACAAGTACCGCTCGTCGCTCCCCTGGTCGGAGCGCGCGCTGCCCGACGCGCTGTGCATGCTCGCCCGCCTCTACGAAGCGCGGGAGGCGGCCGAGTCCATGGGCGGCGAGGGGGACGCGGATCGCATCGCCGAGGAGATGGGCGAGGCGGCGCAGGAGGTCCTGGCCCTCGGCCGCGGCTTCTCGGAGCGCTTCCACGCGGCCCTGGACGAGGACTTCAACACCGCGGGCGCCCTCGCCGTGGCGTTCGAGACGGCCCGCGCCATCAACCGCTTCGCCGCCCACAAGAAGGCGCGGAGGCGAGGCGGCCCGGTCGTCGCGCCGGCGCTCGAGGCGTTCGGCTTGCTGGGTCCTGCGCTGGGGCTGCTGCAGCGCTCGGTCGACGCGTTCGTGGACGAGGTGAAGGCGAAGCGGCTGCCCGCCCTGGGCCTCACCGTCGAGGACGTGGAGGGCAAGCTCGACGCGCGTCGCAGCGCCCGAGCCGAGAAGGACTGGGCCCGCGCGGACGCCCTCCGCGTGGAGCTCGAGGGCTGCGGCATCGTGGTCATGGACACGGCCGACGGCGTCGCCTGGCGCGTGCGCGTCCACCCGAACTGACTGTGACTCCCACCCGGCGGCTGCATCAGAGGGACCGGCGGATGAACCCGTAGAGGGGGCGCAGGGCCGGGATGTACAGCGCTTCGGCGGTGTAGAGCGCGAAGAGCAGACGCATCCCGACCGCGGTCAGCGTGATCGTCGCGGCCACGGCGAGGACCGGGATCTCCCACGCGGCGAACCGGAGCGGACGCGCCACCGCGCGGGGGGCCCCGGCGCTGAAGCCGCGGGCGTCGAGGGACTCGGCCAGCGCGCGGGCCCGACGCAGGGACTCCGCCACCACCGGCCGCAGCAGCGACACCTCCAGCCTCAGCCAAGCCCACGGGCTGCGCCTCCACACGGGGCGCCCTCGCTCGGCGCGGGCGGCGCGGACCACCACCACGGTCCGGGCCGCGTCGGGCACCGTGCGCAGCGCCGTCGCGGCGAGGAACGACAGAGTGAACGGCACCCCCAGGCGGAGCAGCGCGGCGTGCAGTCGATCGGGGGGCGTGGAGACCGCGAGGGCGATGCCCGCCAGGATCGTCGCGACAAAGCGCAGCGACTGCACCAGCCCCCAGAAGACGCCCTCCTTCCACACGACGATCGGACCCAGCTCGACCAGCGGGACGCGCGGGAGCGCCCGGTAGAAGAGGCCCTGGGACAGCAGCGTCGCCCACACGACGGCGGCGATGGCGAGCGCGCCGCGGCGCCACCAGGCGGCCGAGATGCGGAGGGCGCACAGCGGCAGCAGGCACACGAAGCACAGCAGACCGAGGGAGCCCGGGCGGTCGAGGCTCACGGCGAGGAGGCCCACGCAGGCGACGAGGAACAGGCGGGTGCGGGGGTCCATCAGCCGGCCTCCCCGAACGCGTCGCCGGCGGGGCGGTCCAGCACCAGCCGCCCGCCGTCCAGACGCCACACGCGGGTCGCGTGGCGTCGGGCCAGGTCCTCGTCGTGGGTGGCGAAGAGCAGCGCCCGATCCGGCGACGGCAGGGCCGTCATCATGCGCTCGACCTGGTCGTGGTCCTGGCCCGAGGTGGGCTCGTCGAGGGCGAGCACGTCGGGCTCGCACGCGAGGGCGGCGGCCACGGCCACCCGCAGCCGCTGCCCCCGGGAGAGGGCCTGGGGGGCCCGGTCGGCCAGCGCCTCCACGCTCAGGGCCGCGGCGGCCCGATCGGCGACCGCCCCCACGTCCGGCCTCCGGGCCTCGCGAGGTCCGTACTCGAGCTCGGCGCGCACCGAGGCGCTGAAGAGCGCCAGGTCCGGATCCTGGGGCACCCGCACCCCGCGGCCGTGCTTCGCCACCGACGTCGACCGGCCGCCGAGGAGGGCGCCCAGCAGCGTCGACTTGCCCGACCCGTTGGGCCCCAGGATCGCGATCTGCTCGCCCGCCCGGACCGACACCGAGACGTCCCGCAGCGCCAGGGCGTCCGCGCCGGGCCAGGTGAACTCGAGGCCCCGGGCGTCCAGCAACAGCCGCCCCGGGTCGACGGGCGGGGCCGTCGCGGTGGCGGTCTGTCCCGGGATCCGGAGCCCCAAACGGCGCAGCAGCGCCGCGTCGGGGGACGCCGCGGGGAACTGCGCGACCGTCGTCCCCGCGTCCATGACCACCACCCGGTCGCACACCGGCAGCGTGGGGCCGAGACGGTGCTCGACCAGCAGCACCGCCACCCCCGCGTCGGCGACCTCCCGGAGGCGCCGCGTGAGGGTCGCCGCGCCCTCGGGATCGAGGTGCGCCAGGGGCTCGTCCAGCACCAGGAGGCCGGCCCCGGCAGACCGCGCCGCCGCCACCATGAGCCGCTGCAGCTCCCCGCCCGACAGCGCCCGGGGGGAGCGGTCGGGCGAGTACGCCGCGAGCCCGACGTCCGCCAGCAGCTCCGGCACCCGCGCCTCGATCGCGGCGCGGCCGAACCCCGCCGACTCCATCGCGAAGCCGACCTCGTCGGCGAGGGTCCCGGTGATGACCTGTCGCGAGGGGTTCTGGGCCACGAAGCCGACCGACCGGACCCGCTCGGCGGGCGCGACGTCCTTCGGATCGCGACCGGCGACGCGCACCGAGCCCGCGACGACGCCCGACCCGTGCCGCCCGAGCAGCCCCGCCGCCAGCCGCAGGACCGTCGACTTGCCGCAGCCCGTGGGGCCGGTGAGCAGCACCAGCTCGCCCGGCGCGACGGTGAGGTCCACGTCGCGCACGGCGGGCGCCGCGCTCCCGGGGTAGCGATACCCGAGGCCGTCGAGCGCGAGCATCAGTCCTCCACCCGCCGGAGGGACGCCGCGAAGCCGGTCGCGAGCGCGCACGCCGGCCACACGTAGAGGAAGCCCGGTCCCGCGATCACGGCCGCGACGTACCAGTCCGCGTAGAAGAGGCGGAAGAGGACCATCGCCGCCACGATCCCCGTCATCGAGGTGAGCGCGGACGCCACCGAGAAGCCCGCCCCGAGGCGCAGGAACCGAGCCCAGGCGGGGCCGTCCACCCACGCCGCGGCGCGCGTGACGCCGACGATCCAGAGCGCGGCCTCGAGCCAGAAGATCTTCCCCCCCACGAACACGACGTCGAGGGGGCTGAACGCGCCGAGGGCGACGCCCCGCATCACCCACGTCAGGAGCACGCTCAGGGCGACGACCCCGGGGCGTGGGAGCAGGGTGATCAGCGTGGCGAGCAGGGCGTAGCGGACGACGTCGTCGAGCAGGTTGGTGACGAAGATGGCGAAGGGGCCGAGCACCGCGCCCACCGCCGACGAGACGACCGCCGAGGCCCCGGAGACCAGGAACCCCAGCGTCGCGAACACGGCCACGGTGACCAGGTCGCGGGTCCTGAACCCGTCCATCCAGCCGCGCATCCTCGTCGCCACCAGGAGGATCCCGAGGAGGGCGCCCAGGAGCGCGAGGGCGAACGCCGACGAGATCCAAGAGCTGCCGCGGCTGACCTGGAGCGGCCCGCGCTCCACCCAGAGCGGTTCGCTGGACCCGAGCGGGGTGAGCGTCACCTCCGAGGTCCAGGTGCTCGCGCCCTCGGGCACCGCCGCGGCGTCGACGAAGAACGGGACCCGGGCGCGCGCCGTGCTCCCGGCCGGCACGCGGAGGAGGGCGGCCACCTCGCCCGTCGCGGAGTCCTGCTCCCGGCTCTTGGGCGCGAAGGCCTCGGCGGGCCGCCCGTCGGCGTCCAAGACCCGGGTCGTGAGCACGACGTTCAGGGGCGACGCCCCTCGGTTCTGGACGTCCATCCCCTGGAACGCCCAGGGCCCATAGGGGTCCCTCGCGCGGTAGCCGAGCTCGGTCGTTCGCAGCACGGCTCGCCACCACGCCGCCGGGAGCGTCACCCGCCCGGGGGGCCGCGCGGGCTCGGCAAACCCGCTGATGTCGGCGGGGAAGACGACGTCCCCCAGGACCAGGTCTTCGCGGGCCTCCGCGCGCGTGACCAGGGTGGGCTCCAGGCGCGCCGACCGGGTCGCGTCGCGGGCCACCACGCGCAGCTCGCTCGCGCCGTCGACGGGCACCTCCGCGACGACCACGCGGCGCTCCCCCGGCACGGTCGTCACGACGTCGTATCGATCGTCCGCCAACCACACCGAGACGGGGCCCGGGGCTCGGGTGGTGATCACCACCGCCGCCTCGACGGTCGCGCCCTCCACGGCCGTGAACCCGTGGGTGTCTCGCAGCGGCGCGGCGCCCTGTCCCGCGGGGAGGTCCAGCTCCACCACCAGGGGTCCGGGGTCCGCCGGCACGGTCCCGGCGAGGGTCACGACGCCGCCCGAACGGACGACGTCGACCGCGAGCGTCGTCCCGGGGGGCGCGCCGTGGAGCACCGACAGCTCGGAGGCCTCGGCCCCGCCCCGCCGACGTGCGATGACGAGGTCGCCCTCGCGCACGACGATCTCGGAGTGGGGCCCGGCGTGCTCGACGACCGCCCGCTCGAGGTCCACGACCAACCGGGCTTCGGGCCCCTCGTCGGCGCCGCAGGCCACGAGCAGGGCCAGCGCCAGGACCCCGAGCGCTCGCCTCATCGCAGGACCGTGACTCGGTACTCGCCGAGCACGGCGCCCGCCGTCTCGTCCTGGTAGGGCACCTCGGACACGGCGACGCGGCCGTCGTCGCGCAGGGCGTGGCGGAAGAACACCGGGCTCTCGGTGGGGCACGACGCGACCAGCCGCTCCTGGCCCGTCCCGTCCCCGCCGAGCCGGAAGACGAAGGCGCCGAAGAGATCGCGTCGGTGGTCCGTGGTGCGGGGGCCGCCCCCGATCACGAGGTGTTCGCCGTCGGGCGACGTGGTGATCCCCTGGATCGCGGGCTCGCCGCGGAACGTCCAGTCCAGCTCACCGTCCGCGCCGTACACCCACAGCGTGTTCTCGCCGGGGTGCGCGGCCGGGGGTCGGCTCGCGGCCACGTCGCTCCCCCAGGGGATGTTGGTCGTGCCCGTGTTCACGGCGAGCCCGCCGGACTTCAGGAAGCGGCCCCAGCCCACGCTCGCCGCGATGGGGACGTCGCCGGAGACGATGGCGGTGCCCAGCGCGTGGGTGGTCCCGCCGCTGCCGTCCAGGTTCACGATCTGCGCGCGGCCGTCGCCGAACCCGGCGAGCAGTCGGTCCCCCTGCACGTCGATCGCCTCCCAGGAGTAGGCCCGCTTGAAGTGCGGCCGCATCGGCTCGCCGACGTGGTGGAACACCGGCTCCATGGTCTCGAGATCGAGCACCTGCACGCCGTCGATGGGCAGGTCCGGGGGAGCAGGTCCCGTCGCCGACCGGCCCACGGCGAAGATCATCCGGTCCTCGACCTCGTCCAGCCGCGGGAAGCGGAACGTGGCGTCGGCGGGGGCGTCCTTCGGGAACCGGGCGCGCACCTCGCCGTTCGGCGTCAGGCGGAGCACGCGGGACTTGTTCCGGCTCTCCCCGTCGCCGACGGGCCACGCGTGGGTCCCCACCACGATGAGATCGCCCGTCTCCATGACCTCGAGGCCGTAGCCCGCGGGCAGGGTGAAGACGCCGTAGACGTCGGTCTCCGGGGGCGCGGGGGAGGTGTCAAGGTCGTCGGCCAGGCGGAAGGACCAGCGGGAGGTCAGGTCCCGGGCCTCCAGGGCGTGCACGAAGGCGTCGGGCGACTGCTCCGAGGCGTACACGACCGCGCCGTCGGGCGACCACGCGACCCGCTTGATCATGGTCTCCGCGAGCGTGCGTCGGGCGCGGACGGCGCCGGTCCAGCCGTCGACGACGAGCACCTCGCCCAGGTAGGAGCCGATGGCGAGGCTCGCCCCGTCGGGGGACCACGCGACCGCGGTGCCGGGGGTCGAGACGCCCCGCGAGATGAGGGAGTCGACGTCGCCCAGATCCACGTGGAACAGGGGGACGCACTCGGGGCTCCGGGGGGCCGCGTCGGTGCGTCCGCCCACCGTCACCGACTCGCCCGGGGTCCACGCCCGAGTCACGAGCTCGCGAGCGCCTCCCACGGCCTGCCCGCCGGACCCGCCCCCCCCCAGGACCCCGTCCCGCACGAAGACGAGCCGCTCCGACGGCGTCGGCGCCTCGGGCTCGGAACCGCAGGCCGCGAGCAGGAGACACGCCCACGTCGCGAGCATCGGGGGGCCGTGGCGCATGAGCCGCGCATCTTCGCCGCCGTGGGGGCGGAGTCAAGAGCGACCGGGCGTGACCCGACCCCGGAGCGAGACCGGTCCTACGAATCGGGCGGACGTCGTCCGCCTGCGCCTCTGGAGGATCCATGTCTCGTCGCTCGAATCTCACCCTTCTCGTCACGCTCGTCGCCCTCAGCCTCGCCCTCGTCGCATGCCGAAACCGCAGCGGCGACGCGGTGGGCGGGGTCATCCGCGTCACGAACGCGGAGAAGATCCACCCCATCGCCCAGGCCCAGATCAAGCTCACGCCGCTCGCCCCCATCGCCGGCGCGAAGGGCGTGGACGAGGAGCCCGAGGCCGCCGGGAACCTGCGCGGGGTCGACACCACGAACGACACCGGCGCGTTCCGCATCGCGTCCCTGTCGTCGGACCAGACCTTCCAGGAGTACGAGCTGCTGCGGAACTGGACCTACCAGCTCCAGGTCCTGGTCCCGGGCTACTACATCTACAGCGCGGAGTTCCCCTTCGAGAGCGGGACCAGCGAGGTGGAGGTGACGCTGAAGCAGAAGGGCAACGACGTCGAGGACGACAGCGACGGAGTGCAGTTCCACGTCAACGGCGTGCAGATGGGCTCGATCCGCCGCCACCAGTGACGGGAAGCGTGGGGCCGTAGACTCCGCGGCGCATGCACGCCGACCGCCTGCGCGCCCTGGGCGCCTTCCTGACCGAGACGGAGCACCTGTGGCGGCCGCGCCCGTTCGCGGCCGAGCCCCTCACGTGGACCGCGGCGCATCCGACCGTCGCGGCGTGGGCCGAATCGCTGGACATCGAGGCCGTCGAGGCGCTCCAGGAGGCCGACCTGGACGCGGACGGCGTGCCCGTCGAGCTCCGGGGATGGGCCCGCGAGGCCGCCGCGCTCGCCGACGTCCCGACCCTGGTCGGCTCCCCCGGCCGGCTGACCCCCGCGGTGGACCGTCCGGCCCGGGGCGTACGCGGCCGCAAGTGGCTTCAGGTCCACGCGTTCGGAGCCGTCGCCCTGGAGCTGCCGCGGCCCAGCCGGTGGGTGGAGTGGTGCTCGGGCAAGGCGCACCTGGGGCGGGCCCTCGGCCGGGCGACGGGCGTGGGGCTGACGGCCCTCGAGCGGGACCCCGCGCTCTGCGACGCGGGCCGCGCGGCGGGGGGCGACGACGTGCTGTTCCAGGCCGTCGACGTGAGGGACCCGGAGGTCGCCGACCACGTCCCCGACGGCGCGACGATCGTGGGCCTGCACGCCTGCGGAGAGCTCTCCGACGCGCTGGTGCGCGCCGCCGAAGCCCGGGGAGCGAGCCTGCTCGCCGCCCCGTGCTGCCCCCAGAAGCGTCGCGGGGCCTACGTACCCATGTCTCGCGCGGGCCGCGCCGTGGGCCTCGAGCTCGACCGCCCCCGGCTGCTCCTGGCGGTGTCGGGCGAGCACGTGGGGGGCGGGCGGATCCGCCGACTGCGGCGCCGCTCGCTGGTTTGGCGCGCGGCGTTCTCCGCCCTGATCGGCGAGGCGTATCACCCGCTCCCGTCGATCCCCGACTCCGGTTGGCGGGGCGGGTTCCGCGCCTTCGCCGAGCGCTGGGCCGCCCACGAAGAACGTCCCCTGCCCGCCGAGTGGGACGAGGACCGGGTCCTCACCGAGGCCGCCGAGCGGGTGCGTCGGTCGCGCGCCCTGGGCCTCGTGCGCGCCCCGTTCCGGGCCTGCCTGGAGCTGTTCACCGTGCTGGACCGGGCGGCGTGGCTCGAGGAGGCGGGGCGATCCTGCGACGTCGGCCGGTTCTGCCCTCGGGACGTGACCCCGAGGAATCTTGTCCTCCGATCGGTCGCGTGACGGTTACTCGAGTCATGAACCTCGCCGACCGGGTCGAACGGTGACGACGCGCACACCCGCAGCCTCCTTGCTGCTCGTCGCCGCGTTGGCGGGGTGCCCGACGCTCGAGGAGGTCCCCCCACCCGAGTCGACGCCCCTGCCCGACGCGCCCGGCTTGATCGTCGTCTCGGGGGCGCCCGACGGCCGAGTCGACTTCGAGACCGTGATCTGGGACCAGCCGGAGCTGCGGTCGATCGTCCTCCGCGCCCTCGGCACCGGCAGCATCGGCTTCGAGCTCGTGGTGACGGGCGAGGGGTTCGAGCTCGAGGGCGAGGCGGCCCACACCCTGGCGGCGGGGGACGAGGTCGAGGTCGCGATCCGGTTCGCGCCGCCCTGGGACGGGACGGCGACGGGACGACTCGACGTCGTACCGGACTCGTTCGGGGTGAGCATCGGACTCGTGGGCATGGGCTTGGCCCCGACGCTCCTGGTGGAGGAGACCGTCGACCTCGCGCTCACCGCGCCGGGGTGCGAGCGCGCGCAGGACGTGTGGCTGCGGAACGCGGGCCGACGGCCTTTGACGCTGGACGCCGCCGAGCTCGTCGTGACGGACGGCGGGCTGCTCGAGCTCTCGCGCGCCCAGGCGCCGACCCTGCAGCCCGGAGAGGAGCATCGGATGGAGGTCCGGTTCGCGCCCGAAGCGGAAGGCGAGACGACCGGCGAGATCATCCTGGACGGCGGGTTCCCCTCGCCGGACGCGATCCGGGTCCCCGTCCTCGCGCCCGCCGAGCGCGAGCGTCCACTCGTCGACTTGTTCTTGCAGGCGCCGTCCGCCGCGGTCGACCTCCTCTTGGTCGTGGACGACAGCGGCTCGGCCAACGACAGCCTCCTGCAGTTCACGGCCTTCCTCGACGGGCTGATCCCGCTGCTCGATGCAGCGGGCGCCGACTACCGAATCGCCGTCGTGAGCACGAGCTTCAACGACGGCGGCGCCTTCCAGGGGCCGGGTCCCGACCTTGTGGTGACGCCCGACCTGTTCGATCCGGTGGGCCGGCTGCAGATCAACGCCGACCTCGGTGGAAACGGGTCCGGCACGGAGAGAGCGTTCGACTCGGCGTACCTGGCGCTGCAGCCGGCGATGCTCGCCTCCGGAGGACCCAACGAGGGCTTCCTCCGCGACGAGGCGATGCTGCACGTGATCACCTGGATGGACGAGGGCGAGCAGAGCCGCCTCTTGGCGGACGGCGACCCGGCCGCCTACGTCGCCTTCTTCGAGTCGCTGAAGCAGGCCCCGTTCGCCGCGGTCATGTCCGACATCTCCGGGGGGCTCACGGGCTGCGACGACGTGGGCGCCGCCGCGCCGGGGGTGGATCTGGTGACCGCGAGCCAGCTCACCGGCGGCGTCTCCACCCTCATCTGCGACTCCGAGTACCTCCCCGCCTTCGCCGGCCACGCTTGGCGGACCGAGGGCCTCGACGGCGTCTTCCCCCTCTCGGACGAGCCGCTCCCCGGCACCCTCGTGGTCACGGTGGACGGGATGGAGGTGCCCACCTGGACCTACGAGGCGGGCGAAGTCGTCTTCGACGTAGCCACCGTCCCCGCCGAGGGATCCGTGGTCGAGATCACCTACGCGGGCCTCCCCACCTGCGAGTGACCGGGCTCAGAACCGCTCGAAGTGCAGCCGCCCACCGCGGAGGTAGGTGCCGCCGACGCGGCCCATGAGCGCGTCCTCGGACACCAGGCCGAACATGCGGCCGTCGCGGCTGTTGCCGCGGTTGTCCCCGAGCACCAGGTACTTGCCCGACGGCACGACGATCGGCCCGTAGGACGGCCCGCCCCCGGCGTCGAGGCGAATGGGGTGCGTCGCGGCGCCGAGGGTCTCACGGAGCGCGTCGCCGTCGGCGGTCACGAGGACCGGGCTGCCGTTCAGCTCCAGCCGCCCGCGCCGCACCGAGACGGTGTCGCCGGGCACCGCGGCCACCCGCTTGAGGAGGGTGACGCCGTCGTCGGGGGAGCGCAGGACCACCACGTCGCCGTGATGGGGGGTGCCGGTCCGCAGCCCGAATGGGGTGAACGGAATCCTCAACGAATACGCGGCCTTGCTGACCCACACCCGGTCCCCTATCTCCACCGACGGGATCATCGAGCCGGTGGGCACGTGGTAGTGGTCGGCGAGGCTGTGGCGGGCGGAGAAGACCACCACGACGGCCACGGCGATGGCGGAGAGGTCCGACCACCAGCCGGCCTTGCGCGCGGGGGGAGCGGGGGAAGGATCGTCGGTCGCGGGCATGGAACGACAACCGGCGACCCACTCTCCGTATTCCGGTCTGGCATTCTCCACGTCCCGTGATCCGCCGGCTCCTCGTGTGCGCCCTCCTGATGCCGTCCGTCGCGAGCGCCGCGGTGCATGCCCAGCGTGTCCCCCCGGGCCAGACGATCGTGATCGACGGAGACCTGGGCGAAGCGGCCTGGGCGGACGCTCCGGTCACGGACGACTTCGTCGGCGTTCGGCCCACCGAGGGCTTCGCGCCCGCCGGCGAGACGACCGTCCGGGTGCTCTACGACGACCAGAAGCTCTACTTCGCGTGGACCTGCCGCTTCGACGAGCCGACCCGGGTGCGCGCCTACCTCGCCGACCGCGAGGCCATCAACCGCGACGACCAGGTGGCGATCCTGATCGATCCGTTCGGGGACGGCCGCCGCTCCTATCACTTCTGGATCAACCCGCTCGGCGTGCAGCAGGACCTCGTGGTCACCCTGGACGGCAGCTACAACTTCGCCTGGGACACCGTCTTCCACTCCGACGGACGCGTGACCGACGACGGGTACGTCGTGGAGGTGGCGATCCCCTTCCGGTCCCTGCGGTTCGACCCGACCTCGGACAAGCCGTGGCGGGTGCTGCTCAAGCGGAAGTTCCCGGCCCGCGACGAGTACGTCGCGCACCCCCCGATCCGGCGCGACGAGGGCAACGAGCTGCTCCAGTACACGGAGCTCGTCATGGACCCGCCGGGCACCAGCGGCGTGGGCATCGAGCTGATGCCCGGCGTCGTCGGACGCACCGGCTGGGACCGCCTGGACGCGGGCGACGACACGCTGACGCATCGCCCCTTCGAGTTCCCCGGGACCGTCGACCCCAGCTTCGGCTTCAAGTGGCTCCCCACCCCGTCGCTGACCCTCGACGCGACGGTCAACCCCGACTTCTCCCAGGTCGAAGCGGACCCGGACCAGATCGACCACAACCTGCGCTTCGCGCTCTTCCTGCAGGAGCAGCGGCCCTTCTTCCTCGAGGGCTCGGAGCTGTACGACCGTCACCTGATGCACACCCGCTCGATCCGGGACCCCATCTACGGCGTGAAGTTCAGCGGCAAGGTCGGCGGCGTGGGCGTCGGCATCCTGCACGCCCTCGACGAGGCCCCGGCGTCGACGTTCGTGGGCGAGCACGAGACGCCGGGCTTCTCCGCCGAGGAGATGGAGGACACGCTCGCCTTCAACACGATCGGCGGCGCCACGGTCGACCTGGGCAGGAGCAGCAGCCTCTCGGTCTTCTACGCCGACAAGGAGGTGGTGCGGCCCGACGACGACGGCGGCTTGGAGCACACCGCCGCCTACCGCGCGGGCAACGCGAAGCTGCTGTGGGGGGTCGACGACCAGACGACCGTGGACCTCGCCGTCGGCCTGTCGCACGCGGCGGCGACGGGCGGGGACGGCGTCACCGGCGGGCGGGTCCTCGGGGGCGTCGCGCGTGGCACGCGCATCGACGGGTACGGCTCGTGGGGCTCCCTGGTGACCCCCGGCTACCGCGCCGAGATGGGCTTCCTGACGACGCCCGATCGGGCGGAGCTCGGGGGCTGGGCGTGGCGACGCCTGGAGCCCGCGTCGGGGCCGGTCTCCTGGGTCGACCTCCACATCGACGTCGAGGCCGGCCTGCAGGGGCTGGGGGAGCACGTGAAGCCGTCGGGCGCCGAGGCGGAAGCCCGGGCGACGATCCGGCTGCCGGGGCTGACGGACGTCACGATCGCGGCGGAGGCCTTCGATGAGCTCTTCGGCGGCGAGGTCTTCCAAGGGGCGCGGGCGGCCTTCGCGCTGAAGAACGACGGCTCGGAGTTCGTCACCGCGAACGTGACCGCCGAGGTGGGCGACGCCGTGCGGTTCTCCACCGGCGAGAAGACGTTCCGCGGGCACCTGCGCGGGGGCATCAACCTGCGCCTGCTGCGCCGCGTGAACCTGAACTTCAGCGGGAACCTCGACCGCCTCGGGCGACCCGGCGAGACCATCGACCAGCTGATCCTCTACCGCGTCCGCGCGGTCGTGGGCTTCACCCGCTGGCTCTCGCTGCGGTTCATCGCCCAGGGGCGACGCGCGACGGTCTTCGACACGGACGGGGTCGAGGGGCCCGCGTCCTCGGCGCTGCTGCTGAACGCGCTCGTCCGCATCGAGCCCAGCCCCGGGACCGCCCTGCTGCTCGGCTGGGGGCAGCGGTTCGGGACCTACGACGAGCAGCTGAAGACGTCGTCCATCGACCTGTTCGCGAAGGCGTCGGTGCTCATTCGTCTCTGACGCGATCGCCCGGGACCTCGGCGATGTTGACGAGCGCCACAGGCCGCCTTACGGTAAGTAAGGAAAATCGCTGGAGGTAAGCATGGAGTCCGCCAAGATCACCTCGAAGGGGCAGATCACGATTCCCAAGGTCATCCGCGACACGCTCGGGGTCCACGCCGGGGACCGGATCCACTTCCTCGTGCGCGAGGACGGCGTGGTCGAGATGTTCCCCCGGACGCGCGACCTCCTCTCGCTGGCGGGGTTGCTTCGGCCGAAGGTCCTCGGTGTAGACGTCGAGGACATGGACGCAGGGATCGCGGACGCGGTCGTGACCGAGTTCGGGCGCTCGAGCGCTTGATCGGACTCGACACCAACATCCTCGTCCGCCTCCTGGTCAGGGATGACGAGGACCAACACCACCGGACGGTCGCGTTGCTCGGGCGCGGGACCGGGGAGGGAGAGACGTTCTTCGTCGGGGACGTGGTCCTGGCCGAGATGGTCTGGGTGCTGCAGGCTCGGTACCGCCTGCCGCGACCCGAGATCGTCGGAGCCCTCCGGGCGCTCCTCGAGGCCGAGCACGTGGTCTTCGAGTCGACCGACCGCTGCCTGCGTGCGTTGGGACGCTTCGAGGCAGGGCGGGGCGGCTTCGCCGACTACCTCATCGCCGAGAGGGCTTCGGACGCAGGCGGCGCGAGCCTGGCGACGTTCGACCAGGCGCTCCTCTCGGAGGGGGGCACGGTCGAGCCGTAGCGGACGGGCCGCGGGTCAGTCCTCGAAGAGGTAGGTGGGGACGGCGTGGCCGTGGAACGCGCCGGAGATGCCGTCGCAGGGCCCGTCGGGGTCGGTGCGCACGTCGACCAGCAGCGGGACCAGGGCCTCCAGGGCCGCCTGGATGTTGGCGTCGCCGTCGCCGCCGAGGCCCTGCACGAGCTCCATGACCGTCGCCAGCGGGACCATGCCGCCGAGCTTCATGTCGAGGCCGCCCTCGCCGTCGTCCGTCATCTCGCCCATGCCGCGCACGACGAACAGCTCCACCTGCGTGTCCAGGTACTCCAGCTTGAAGAGGACGCTGAGCTCCTCCGCCGTCATCGCCCCGTCCACGACCTCGGCCCGGTCCGTCGACCCCAGGACGTTGTCCCCCGCGACGAGGTCCACGGTCTGTCCGTGCAGGGGGCGCCCGTCCGCGCCCACCAGCACGTCGCCCGAGCCCTCCCGGAACACGAGCGCGGCGGGCCCGTCCTCGGTGGGATCCGCGCGGACGACCTCCATGAGGACCATCATCGCGCCGGACTGCAGCGAGGTGTCGATCGCCACGGGGATGACGGTCGCGACCGCGTCCGGCAGCACGTCCCAGACGGCCCCGAACTGGTTGTCGATGCCGGTCGCGCCGTCGGGGGCGGTGCCGTCGACGGTCTCGCAGTCGTCGGCGAGCCCGTCCAGGTCGAAGCCGTCGAGCCCGGTCGCGCCCTCGATGACGAACTCGAGGCTGTCCAACAGGTACAGCGGCCCGTCGCCGCAGGTGGCGCCGCACTCATCGAGGTCGAACGACCAGGCCGTGCAGCCGGAGAGGACGACCATCGCCGAGACGAACCCGGCCATGAGGAGGGGGAGGCAGCCCGTGTTCGCCGTCGCCTTCGCCGCGTCGGGCTCCGCCTTGCGCTGATCGGACCACTTCGAGTCGTCGGGGACGCGCTGACCGATCGTGTCCTGCTCGCCGGCGAGCGGCGAGACGCGCTTCTTCGGCCCCCGCTTGGCGGCCGTCTTCTTCTTCGCGGTGGGATCGACCGAGTCGTCGTGCAGGCACACGGCGAGCGCCTCGCGAGCGAAGCGGTGGACCTTGCCGGGGGTGAACCAGTCGGGCACCTCCTCGACGCCCGTCACCAGGATCGAGAGGTCGCCGGACGCCTCCAGCTGCGCGAACTGGTAGCTGCGGAAGGTGAACGTGAGCCCGGGGGGGATCTCGCTCGAGCGCGGGAACCGGCCGGACACCCGCGGGGAGCCGCTGTTCCCCGTCAGCTCGACGTGCTGCTCGCCCGGGGGCACGAGGCCGTCCTCCCCCTCGGGGTGAGTGGCCATGGGGTGCGGGTCGGTGTCCGTGTGCAGGCAGTGCACGTGCAGGGTCCCGTCTTCGTCGAAGACGCAGACGCCGGACTCGAACACGACGGGGAACGTCCCCTCGGCGTAGGTGGGCATGGGCGGGAGGTTAGCTGCCCCGATCGGCCGCCGCGACCGGCTCGGGATCCACGGAGCGGTGCGTCAGACGGAGGTGGCGAAGAGGAGCTGGGCGGCGTAGTAGAGGGGCAGCAGCAGGACCCGGTTCCAGATGCTCTTCTGGACGAACCGGTCGCGGGCGACGCCGAGGTCCGACAGATAGAAGATCACGGCCCCGACGATCAGCGCGACCGTCGCGCCTCCGGCGACCGCCCCGGCGGCCGTCGCCACCATCGTGGAGATGACCGCGATGTAGCCGATCACCGGCACCCGGAGGTTGTCGGGCGCGGCGTTCGCGAGGTAGCGCCCGACCGTGGCCGCCGCGATCGCGAGGGGGACGAAGGTCGCCGCCGTCACCATCGGATCGAGGCCCAGCATCACGAACGCGACCACGTAGGCCACGTGCCCGCCCAGGAACGCCACGAGACCGCCCAGGAACGCGCCCTTGGCGCCCTTGGGGATCAGCAGCACGTCGCCCAGCCAGCTGAGCACCAGCGCCGTGAAGATCGCGATCCCGTAGCTCGAGTCGAGGGCGCCGCTCGCCCACGCGGCCCCGAGGAACCCGGTGGAGGTGATCGGCTTGATCACCGCGATGGCCGGACGCGAGTCCCGGTGTTCGGCGACGAGGAGGAAGATCAAGGCGACGGCGGTGAAGCCGCACCAGGCGAGGGGGGTCATGGCCGCGGAGTATATGGGGCGGGCGCAGGGTTCCCACCTCCGGGGCAGTAGACTCGCGGGCGGAGGACGGCGTCATGGGATTCCTTGCGTTCGCGGCCCTGGTGACGGCGATCGTGGCCGCAGTCCGCGCCGGCGCCGCGACCCGCGCCTCCGTCGAGCTCACGCGGGAGGTCAAGGGCCTCCGCAACCAGATGCTCCTGGAGCGGCACCACCGCAACGAGGACCGCAAGCGCGCCGACGCCCGCATCGAGGCGCTGAACGCGGACCTGGCGGCCCTCCGCCCGCGCGGGCTGCCGGCACCCGACCCGGCCGAGGACGCCGCGCCCCAGGACGCGCCCACGACCGAGGCCGAGGACGCTCCGGAGAGCGAGGACGCTCCGACGCAGGAGGGCTCCGTGGAGCTCCCGGAGCCTCCGACGGAGGACGCGACGCTCACCGTGCGCGAGGAGATCAGGCCCGAGCGCCGCGGCGTCGACGGGCCGCCGGTGCACCACGATCCCGAGGACACCGAGGACTCCGAAGAGGCCGACGAGGCCCCGCCGGCCCCCCTCGGGACTGCGGACCCGCCCCCGGCCGTCGAGCCGCCGCCCGCGGAGCCGCCGCCCACCCCGCCGGCGCCCCCCCCCGCGACGCCCGGCCCGCGCCTCGAGGAGTGGCTGGGCATCCGGGGCGCCGCCGTGGCGGGCGCCGTCCTCGTCGCCTTCGCCGGGCTGCTGCTCTTCAAGTTCACGATCGAGCGGGGCCTGATCCCACCCGGGCTGCGCGTGATCGCGGGGATCGTCACGGGCGTCGGCCTCATCGGCGGCGCCCAGACCCGTCGGGCCCGCGCCTACGCGATCACGGCCGACGGCCTCGCGGGCGCGGGGACCGTGATCCTCTTCGCCGCGTTCTGGGCCGCGCGGGTGCTGTACGAGTTCATCCCCGTGGAGCTCGCGTTCGTCCTCATGGGGGCCACGACGGCGACGTGCGTGGCCTTGTCCGTGCGCCACGACAGCCGCGTGATCGCCACGATCGGGTTCGTGGGCGGCTTCACGACGCCCCTGCTCCTGTCCACCGGCTCGGACAACCCCCTCGGCCTCTTCGGCTGGCTCCTGCTCCTCGACGTCGCCTTCCTGTACCTCGCCCGCGAGCGGGGATGGACCTGGCTCGCGACCCTCGGGCTCCTGGCCACCCTGGGGTACCAGGCGTCCTGGATCGTCTTCGGCATGGGGGAGGACCGGTTCGGCCTCGGCGTCGCGATCCTGGTGGTGTTCGCCGCCCTGTTCGCGGCGGCGGGGACGGGCCTCCCCGAGGAGGAGCGCGGACCCTGGGCCCGCACGCAGGCCGCGGCGCTCCTGCTCCCCGGGATCTTCGGCCTCTACTTCGCGCTGCACGCAGACCTCTCCGAACACTTCGCGGGCATCGCCGGGATGCTGCTGCTCGTCTCGGCCGGCGCCGCCGGCGTGGGCCTTCAGGACCCGCGCCGGGGCACCCTGGCGGCGGCGACCGCGGTCGGGAGCCTGGCCGTCGCCGCGGTCTGGCTGAGCGGCAACCACGGCGCCGCCGCGGACGTGATGAAGGGCTCGGCGCTCATCCTCGCCCTCGCCGCGATCCACCACCTCGGGGCCGAGCTGGACCGAACCCCCGCGCTCGTGGGCGGGCCCCGCGCCGCCGGGGTCGTCGCCGCGCTCGGGGGCGGGCTCGTGGCCCTCGGCGCCCTGCTCCTGGGGGACGGCGACGTCGCCCCCTGGGCCGCCCTGGCGGGCGTGATCGGCGCCGCCGGCTTCCTCGCCCGCCAGGCCTCGATGGCGGGGCGCGCGGGCCTCGCGTGGAGCGTCGCGGGGCTCGTCGGCTTGGGCCTCGGCGGGCGCCTGATCCGCAACGAGATCGGCTCGGCGTTCCCCGGCGAGGAGCTGTGGATCGGCCTCATGATCGCCGCCACGGCGGCCCTGCTGATCTGGTCCCGGGTCCGCGGGGAGAAGGCGTCGGCGCACGCCGCGGCGGCCATGCCCGTCGGTCTGATCCTCGCGCTGGCGATCGGTCCGTCGATCCCGCAGGTCGCAGGCGCGGTGGCGCTCGGCGGGGGCCTGGTGCTCGCCGGGGGCGCCGCGATCGCCGCCACGACGGCGAGCGCGGGCTGGTGGTTCGCCCTCGCCATGGGCGTCACGGCCAAGCTGCACACGCTCTGGGGGCTGTCCGCGTCGTCCGTGGACGACACCGGCGCGGCCGTGGCGGGGGGCGCGTTCGGGCTCGCCGCCGTCGCCCTCTTCACCGCCTGGCCGCTCGCCACGGACCGCTTCCGCGACGCCCGGCCCGCCTGGTACGGCGCCGCCCTCGCGGCCCCGCTCTTCTTCCTCCCGCTGCGCGTCCACTGGGGCACCCTCGCGGACGGCCTCGACGGGGTGCCCGCGGTGGTCCTCGCGGGGGTCGCCCTCGCGGGCCTCGCCGTCCTCCAGCGTCGGTGGACCGAGGACTCGCCGGTCCGCACGTCCGCGGTGGTCCTCTTCGCCTCCGTCGCGCTGCTCTTCGTGGCCGCGGCCGTCCCGCTCCAGCTCGAGAAGGGCTGGGTCACGGTCGCCTGGGGCCTGCAGGGGGCGGCGCTGCTGTGGCTCTGGCGCCGCATCGACCACCCCGGGCTCAAGTACTTCGCCGCGGCGCTGTTCGCCCTCGTCTTCGTGCGCCTGTGCCTCAACCCCTGGGTGCTCGACTACGCCCCGCGCGGCGGCGTCCGCATCCTCAACTGGGTGTCGTGGACCTACCTCGTGCCCGCCGCGGCGATGGTGGTCGGGGTGCGGCTCCTCGCCCCGAGGGAGGTCGAGCGCGCCCGGGACTGGGAGCGGCTGTCGCACGGGGCCGCGCGGGTGGCCGGGCTCATCGGGCTCGCGGCCGTGGCCGTCGGGTTCGTGTGGATCAACCTCACCGTCCTCGACTGGTTCGCCACCGGCGATCGCCTCACCGTCGACCTCGCGCGCCTGCCCGCGCGGGACCTGACGATCTCGCTCTCGTGGGTCGCCTACGCCCTCTTCCTGCTGGTGCTCGGGGTGGTCCGCTCCAGCGCCGCCCTGCGCTGGGTGGGGCTCCTGCTGCTCGCCGCCACCTCGGGCAAGGCGTTCCTCTACGACCTCGCCCACCTCGAGGATCTCTACCGGGTGGCCTCGATCGTCGGGCTCGGCGTGTCCCTGATGGCCGTCTCGGTGCTCTACCAGCGGTTCGTGGCCCAGCGTCCCGCGCCGGACGCGTCCCCCGAAACCCCGCCCGACGCGACCGCGTAGAATGCGCTCATGAGCGACATCGCAGACTTCCTGTCGACCGTCCCCGGCTTCCAGCAGCTCTCCCGGGGGGACTTGGAGCGCGCGGCGGCCGCTGCCGACCGACGGACGTTCGCGGCGGGCGAGTACCTCATGCGCAAGGGCGACGAGGGCGAGTCGATGCACGTCATCATGCTCGGCCGGGTCAAGGTCCCCGTGTTCGACGCCACGGGCCGGCTCCGCCTCATGGCCCACGTCGGCCCCGGGGAGGTGGTGGGCGAGATGGCGCTCCTGACGGGCGGGCGCCGCACCGCGGACGTCATCGCCGAGGAGGAGGTCGACACGCTCGCCTTCGAGCGGTCCGTCGTGCTCCCGATGCTCGAGGAGCACCCCACGCTCGCGCGCTTCCTCACCGAGATCCTCGGCAAGCGCCTCGAAGAGTCCGGGGGGATCCGGCAGGTCGGCAAGTACCGGCTCCTCGACAAGATCGGCGAGGGCGCGACGGCGAAGGTCTACGAGGCCATCCACCCCGAGCTCGGGCGCACCGTCGCGGTCAAGATGCTGTCCCACGAGCTGGTCTACAACCCGCGCTTCCGGGACCGGTTCCTGGACGAAGCGAGGACCGTCGCGGCCCTGGGTCACCCCAACATCGTGCAGGTGTACGACACCGAACAGGCCTACGGCACCTGCTTCGTGGTCATGGAGCGGCTCGAGGGGGAGAACCTCCTCGAGTACCTGGAGCGGCACGCCCCGCTGTCGAGCAGCGACACGTACGCGATCATCGAACAGGTGGGGGAGGCGCTGGGGTTCGCGCACCGCCAGGGGATCGTCCATCGGGACGTGAAGCCCGCGAACATCGCCATCGACGAAGACGGCACGGTCAAGCTCATGGACTTCGGCATCGCCGCCCCCACGAGCCAGCTCCGCGGCGGCGACTCGACGATCGAGGGCACCCCCCGCTACATCGCCCCGGAGGCCGCCACGGGCCAGGCAGTGGACGGGCGGGCGGACCTCTATTCGCTGGGCGTCGTGGCCTTCGAGATGGTCACGGCGCGGCCGCTCTTCCACGCGGAGACCCTCCAGGACCTGCTCCAGGCCCACGTGCAGGCGCCCGCCCCGGACGTCGGAAACCTGCGCCCCGACCTGCCCAAGGGGCTCGCCGCGCTGATCCGCCGGTCCCTCGCCAAGAAGCCCGCCGAGCGCCCCCGGTCCTGGGAGGAGATGCGCGTCCTCCTGGACGAGGCGGACGGCGGCACCCGGGTCCCAGAGGAGGAGCGCATCGTGCGCATCCGGTACCGCCCCGCCGACCGAACCCGCGTCGACCGGGCCGTCGCCTCCCTGCGTCGGGCCGTCGCGGGGCTGCCGGAGCACGACCTCGCCGAAGCCCGCCTGGGAGGCCCCTCGAGTCCCCCGAAGCCCGCCGAGCACCCGCGCTCCATCGGCAGCTGGTTCTCCCGGTTCGCGAGCAAGAACGACGACACGGAGCCCACCGAGACCCGGGCGATGCCGTCGCTGCACCGCGAGGATTGACGACGCGATGTCCGCGGACACGGGCCCGAGGCTCACCCCCGTGGAGCCCCCCGCCTTCGCCGCGTGCGAACCCGATCCCCCGCCCACGCAGGTCCTGGCGGACCTCCCCACCGAGGACGCGCCGTCCGCCGAGCTGGGCCCACCCCCGGACGCCGTCGCGCGGTTCACGGTCCTGGGTGAGCTCGGCCGCGGGGGCATGGGACGCGTCTTCGAGGCCTACGACCCCACCCTGGGGCGCGTCGTGGCCCTCAAGGTGCTCGCCGGCGTGCGGCCGAGCCGGGGCCGCTGGACCGACCGGTTCGTCGCGGAGGCGCGCATCGCCGCGCAGCTCGAGCACCCGAACATCGTCCCCGTCTACGAGATGGGGGCCACGGAGGACGGCGACCCCTTCTTCGTCATGCGCAAGGTCGAGGGGCGGTCGATCGCCGAGGTGATCGCCGCCCTGGGCAAGGGCGAGCCGACGGGCGAGTGGACCCGCCACCGCCTCCTCAGCGCCTTCGCGGCGGTCTGCAACGCCATCGCGTTCGCGCACGGGCGGGGGATCCTCCACCGGGACATCAAGCCGGGGAACGTCATGCTCGGGGCGTTCGGCGAGGTCCACCTGCTGGACTGGGGCGTGGCCCGGGTGCTCGACGAGCCTTCGCCCAAGGGGGAGCGGGGCGAGTCCGGGGGCGCGGTGATGCCGGGGTTCTCGGGGTTGACGAGGGCGGGGACGGTGGTGGGGACGCCCGGGTACATCTCCCCCGAGCAGGTGGCGGGGGAGGACGCCGCCATGGACGGTCGCGCCGACGTGTTCGGCCTGGGCACGCTCCTGTACGAGATCCTCACCCTCAAGCGCGCGTTCACGGGGAACACCTCGGACGCCCTCGGGAAGGCGATCGACGGCGACGTCGTGGACCCCCGCATGCGGGCCCCGGAGCGCCGCATCCCCGACGAGATCGCCGAGATCTGCCTCCGCGCGCTGGAGTTCCGGCCCGCGGATCGGCAGGAGAGCGCCGAGGCGCTGGGCCGCGACGTGGAGCGTTTCCTCGACGGCAGCGGACGCCGAGAGCGGGCGCGAGCCCACCTCGAGGAGGCGATCGAGCTCTGGGCGGACTACGTCGCCGTGGACCGCAAGCGGGCCCGCCTCGCGGAGGTCGCGGCGCGCCTCGAGGCGCGCATCGAGCCCTGGCGACCCCTCGCCGACAAGGAGGAGCTGCTGGCCGCCCGCGCGGCCCTCGCTGCGGTGGGGCCGGACCGCGCGTCCCTGTTCGGGAGGGCGCTGGGGAGCGCCGAGCGGGCGCTGTCCCAGGACCCCGGCAACCCCGAGGCGCGGGCGTTCCTGGCGAAGGTCTTCTGGACGCGGTTCCGGGAGGCCGAGGAGGCCGGCGATCGGGTGCGGGAGCGCTACTTCGCCGAGCGCGTGGAGACCTACGACGACGGGGCCCTCGCGGCGGCGCGGGAGGGGATCGGGCGCATCACGGTGGCGAGCAACCCGCCCGGGGCGGAGGTCGTCTGCGCGACGTTCGAGCGCGCGGGCGTCGTGTGGGGCCTGGGGCCGGAGCGGTCGCTCGGGACCACCCCCCTGCAGGAGGTCCCGCTGGAGATGGGGAGCCACGTCCTTCGGCTGCGCCGCGACGGTCGGGAGGCCGTGGTGCCGGTGCGGATCGGGCGCCAGCAGCACCGCGACGCGGGCACCGTCCGCCTGCGCTCGCAGGAGGCGATCGGGGACGGGTTCGTCTACGTGCCGGCGGGCGCCTTCTTGTTCGGCGGCGACTCGGAGGCCCAGGACGCCGTGCCCCGCACCGAGGTGACGCTCGACGACTTCGCCATCGCCGCGCTGCCCGTGACCCAGGGCGAGTACGCGGAGTTCCTCACGGACCTCGCGGGCCGGGACCCCGACGCCGCCTGGCTGCGCTGCCCTCGGCAGGCCCAAGGCGTGGACGCGGACACCGGGCAGTTCTGGGGCCGACCCGCGCCGGGGGCGCCCTACACCGTCCCCGAGCGCGACCGCGACGGCGACCGTTGGGATCCGGACTGGCCCGTGTTCGGGGTGTCCTGGCACGACGCGACGGCCTACGCCGAGTGGCGCTCCGAGCGCGACGGGGTCCGCTACACGCTGCCGACCGAGCAGGAGTGGGAGAAGGCGGCCCGCGGCGTCGACGGGAGGATCTTCCCCTGGGGCGACACCTTCGACCCGTCCCTTTGCGCGATGCGCTACTCGCACCCCGGGCGGCCCCAGCCGAAGGTCGCGGGGGCGTTCGCGAGCGACGTCTCGGTGTACGGCATGCGGGACTCCGCGGGCGGCGTGTGCGACTGGTGCGGCGACCCGGCCTACAAGACCGACGACCGGCGGCCCCTCCGCGGGGGCTCCTGGGACTGCCACGAGCAGTACTGCCGCACGGCCCACCGCACCGGGTACCTGTCCACGTACGTGGCCGTCAGCTTCGGCTTCCGGCTCGCGCACCGCTTCACCTGAGTCGCTCCAGGGTCACCCGAAGAGCAGGGCCGTGTGCACCGGGCGGACCGGGGCCGGGCCGTCGCCCTCGCCGCGCACCTCGGTCGACGAGAGGTCCACCGCCACGCCGTCCACCACCATCCGCTTGCTGGACCCGCCGTCGAGGTTGAGCACGTCGTCGCAGCCGAGTGCGCCGAGCAGCTCGCCGGTCGTTCGCAGCGTCGCGCCCAACGCCCGATGGAGGTTGCGTCCGTCGATCGCGGCGAAGAGCAGGACCCCGTCGCGGCGCCTGCCCACGGCGAGCCGCGGCAGCAGGTTCCGGTCCCCGGTCTCGTCCTGGGAGAAGGTGCGCGGCGGGGCGCTGCCGTGGAAGTCCTCGGCGCGGTGGTCGAGCGTCGGCACCCCGCCCGCCCGGAGGATCGGGCCCCCCGCCATGGCCGCGGCGAGAGGCTCGGGCGGCTCCCACGTCACCGTCGCGCCCACGCGTCCTCCGGTCCAGGGCACGACCACCCCGTGCAGGGGGACGTCGAGCGCGCGGCCGGTCGCCACCACCCGGTCCCCGACGATCGCCACGCTCGCTTCGTCCGGCCCCGCGCGCCCGTCGGCCCGGTTCCATGCCCGGGTCACGCCGCGACGCACCCCGTCCACGACGATCGACCAGCCCTCGGGGCCCACGCGTCGCAGGGCCGTCCCCTCCCCCACCAGGAGCGAGCCCCGGCGCAGGACGGGGGGGCTGAGCACCCGTCCGCCGCTCACCAACAGCCCCACGGGGTCGTAGCGCGCCGACGGCGGCTCGATGTCGGGCTCGGAGTAGAGGAAGAAGCCTCCCGAGGTGCCCGCCCGCGCCCCGTGGCGGGCGACCATCGCGGCGAACGGACCGGCCTCGCCGCGCACGTCGGCGGCTCGGATCCGGACGCGGCGCGGGTCGACCTCGAGGACGTGGATGTGCTGAGGCCCCTCGCGGTGGAGGCCGTCCAGCCGACCCAGCCGCAGCCCCCCGCCCAGGTCCCGCCACGGCGCCTCCCGGATCGCGGCCACGACCGACGGGAGTCGGTCCCCTCCCTCGGCTCGGTGGCGGGCGGCGACCCCCAGGGAGTAATAGAAGTCGGCGAGGGCCCGGGCCCGGAGCGCCCTCGGCGGGCCGGACGCGGCGATGCCTTCGAGCCGCACCCGCAGGCCGACGCGGAGGAGCCGCCCCTCCGGTCCGCCCAGGCCCTCGAGCAGCCTGTCCACCGTCCGGAGCCGTCGGGCGAACATGGCGGCCTGGGCGGGGTCGATCGTCGGCAGGTCCGGGACCCGCAGGGCGCCGCCGACCTCGCGCTCCAGCGCCTCGAAGCCCCTGGAGGCCTCGCGCTCGGGCGGCGCAGGCGGCCCTCCCCTCGGGTCCGCCGCGGCGAAACAGGCGAGAGGCTCGACCGCGCTCTCCGGCAGTCCACGGCCCTCGGCGAAGATCCGACAGACGTCGAGCCACGTAGTACCCGGAAAGACCCGATGCGCACCCATTGGAACACGAGTATGTTCCCGAATTCTTGCGACGGAAAACACGCACCCCGACTCGGACTACGCATGACCCGCCTCACCTCTTCCCTGTTCCCGCTGTCGATCCTGCTCCTCGCCGCCGGCTGCACCCCCCCCGGGGACGGCGACGGCGACGGCAATGACCCCGATCCGATCTTCGGAGACGGCTCGCACTCCGTGGACTCCATCCAAGTCGACGTGATCGCCGACAGCGGCGACGATCTGATGGTCCCGCGCGACCTCGAGTTCCACCCCGATCGCCCCACGGAGCTGTGGATCCTCAACCGCGGCGACGGCCCCCTGGACGAGTCCATGGTCGTCCTCGACGACCCGGGCACGGACGATCAGGAGGCCACCTACTACATCAGCGGCGGCAACCAGCACTTCCTGGCCCAGGGCTCCGCGATCGCCTTCTCCGAGAACGGCAACTTCGCGTCGATCCACGAGACGGACATCCCGACCCAGGGACCGCCCGCCCAGGGCGGCACCCCCGCCGACTTCATGGGACCCACGCTGTGGACGTCCGACCGCGACATCTTCGACGCGGGCCACGGCGGCCACCTCGACATGCTCCACTCGACCGTCAACGGCATGGGCATCGCGGCCGCGGGCGGCAACGCCTTCTGGGTGTTCGAGGGCGACGGCACCGTCGCCAAGTACGACTTCAACGACGACCACGGCCCCGGCGGGGCCGACCACAGCGACGGCGAGTACTGGCGCTACAACGACGCCGAGGTCGAGCGAGAGAGCGGCGTCCCGTCCCACATGGAGTTCGACGCGGACTCCGAGCTGCTCTACATCGCCGACACCGGCAACAACCGCATCTGCGTGCTCGACACGACCGAGGGCGAAGAGGGCCGCGTGTTCAACACGTACGACGGCCGCGGCACGGAGGTCGACGGCGCCGAGACCAACACCCTGGTGGAGGGCGAAGAGGTCAACATGCGCGAGCCCTCGGGCCTCGCGCTGCACGACGGCATGATCTTCGTGTCGGACAACCGCACGGGCATCCTCTTCGCGTTCGACATGGACGGCGGGATGCTCGACTGGGTCGACCTCGAGCGCGAGCGCGCCATCACGGGCATCACCTTCGACGAGGACGGCGTCCTCTACCTCGCCGACGCGGAGTCCGAAGAGATCCTGCGCATCGACTTCAACACCGACTGACCCGTTGACGCGGCTCCTCCTCTGCGTCGCGCTCCTCGGCGGGTGCGTCGTGGACGTGCCGGACCCGCCGGACGAGACCCCCGCGCCCACCCCCGGGCCCACGGCCCTGGAGCCGTTCCCGTCGCCCGCCCCTCCGGGGGCGCGGTTCCCCGAGCTGGTGGCGACGCCGGGCGGCGGCGTCGTGCTCACCTGGATGCGCGGCACGGAGGACGGCGCCGCCCTGGAGGCCGCCGTCCTGGAGGGCGACGCGTTCGGGGCAGCCCGCACGATCGTCGAGCACCCCGACCTGATGGTGAACTGGGCCGACGGCGGCTCCGTCGCCATCGCGGCGACTCATTGGACGGCCTGGTGGCTCCAGCGGGCGCCGGGCGGCTACCACGCCTACGTCGCGCGATCCGACGACGGCGAGGCGTGGTCGGACGGGGTTCGACTGCACGACCACGACGGCCGCGGGGAGCACGGCTTCGTCGTCGCGCTCCCGGACGACGACGGCGCCACGGTCTTCGCCTGGCTCGACGGCCGGGCTTGGGCCGACGACGCCACCCCGGACGAGACCATGCTCCTGACGCGCTCGATGGACGCCGCGGGGACGCTCGGCCCCGAGACCGCCCTGGACGAGCGCGGCTGCGACTGCTGCCCCACGTCCGGCACCGTCACCGACGACGGCGCGGTGCTCGCGTATCGGGACCGGACCGTCGACGAGGTGCGCGACATGGCCGTCGTGACGCACGACGGCGAGGGGTGGAGCGAGCCCGTCGTGCCCGTGGAGGACGGCTGGACGATCGACGGCTGCCCCGTGAACGGCCCCTCGATCGTGTCCAACGGCCCCTCGACGCTGCTCACCTGGCTGACGGCCGCAGACGACCAGCCCCGCGTGCAGGCCGTGCGCCTGAACGCCGACGGCGCGGCGGACGGCCCCGCCTTCATCGTCGCGTCCGGCCGCTCCGTGATCGGCCGCGTGGACTCTCTGCTGCGGGACGACGGCGGGGCCCTGATCACCTGGGTCGCCCGGGACGGGTCCGACTCGCTGCTCCGGGCCCGCTGGCTGCTGCCGGACGACACCCTGGGCGACCCCTTCGACGTGAGCCCCCTGCCCCCCGGGAGCGGCACCGGGACCCCCCGGATCCTGGACACGCCGGAGGGCATCCTCGTCGCCTGGACGGCCCCCACGGACCCCGCGACGGTGGAGCTCGGCCTCATCCGGTAGAGAGACCCGCAGGGCTCCCCCCGTTTACAAGACGGTTACGGAACGCCTCGCGCGCGGACCGTGTCCCCAAGACATGGGTCTCATCCAGCGCGCCGCCGTCCTCGCCATCCTCTCCGCGATGGCCGTCGGAGGCCTCGCGCGCTGCGTGCCCCGCGTCCTCGATCCGGCCCCCGGCCTCCGTCGCCTGCCGAACCCGCTCGCCTCGCCCGCTCACCAGGAGGCCGCCGTCGCCGCGGCCCGCGACTTCGAGGTGGTGGTGCGGACGTACGAGGAGTCGATCACCGACCTCCGCGCCCAGCGCGCGGGGCTCGCCGAACGCTGGACCGACGCCACTCGGCCCGAGGCTCGGGCGACCGTGCTCGCCGACGCCCGAACCGCCGTGCAGCGGGCCATCCTCGACGACGTCTTCCCCGCCTGGCTCGGCACCGACTGGGCCTTCTACGGCGCCACCGAGAAGCCCGGCGAGGGGTCGATCGCGTGCGGCTACTTCGTCTCCACGGTCCTGCGCGACGCGGGCTTCAAGGTCGCGCGCGTCGACCTCGCGCAGCAGGCCAGCTCGAAGATCGTGCGCACGTTCGCCACCAAGGGCGAGACCGTGTGGTTCCGCAGGCGCCCCGCCCTCGAGGTGGTGAAGCACGTGAAGGACCAGGGCGAGGGCATCTACATCGTCGGGCTCGACCATCACGTGGGCTTCCTCGTGTACGACGGCGAGGAGGTCGAGATGTGCCACAGCTCGGTCCTGTGGCCGGGCACGGTCGTGTGCGAGCCCGCCGCCCGCGCCGAGGCGATGCAGTCCCTCGTGCACGTCGTGGGGCCCGTCCTCACGGACGACGTCCTGCGCCGGTGGCTCCAAGGGAAGGCGTTCCCCACCTGGCGGGGATGACCCATCGGGAAGCGCGTACCATCGGCGGATGCGTCCCTTCGTCGTCGGTTCCGTCGTCCTGTTGTCCCTCGCCCTCGTCGCTCCGGCGGCGGCGAGGAAGAAGCGCAAGGAGGTCTCCGCGGACGAAGCGCTGCCCGCGGCCGCCGCCGAGCTGATCGGCAAGGCGCTGTCCTCGGACCGCGCCTGGACGCGGCTGGTCGAGCTGTGCGACGGCATCGGGCCGCGGCTCTCCGGCTCCGTGGGCATGGAGAGGGCGGTGGCGTGGGGCCAGGAGGCGATGACCGAGGACGGCCTCGTGAACGTCGCGGCCGAGCCGGTCATGGTGCCGAAGTGGGTGCGTGGGTCCGAGTCGGCGCGTCTGCTGCACCCCCACGAGCGCGACTTGGCGATGCTCGGCCTGGGCAACAGCGTGGGGACGCCGCCGGAGGGCATCGAGGCGGACGTCGTGGTGGTGGGCTCCTTCGCCGAGCTCGAGGGGCTGGGCGACTCCGTGGCCGGGAAGATCGTCCTGTACGACGTCCCCTTCACCACCTACGGCGCCACCGTCCAGTATCGGAGCAAGGGCGGCGACGCCGCGAGCGCGCAGGGGGCCGCGGCGGTGCTCGTGCGCTCCGTCACCCCGGTCTCGCTCGCGACGCCTCACACCGGCGCCCTGCGCTACCGGGATCCGGAGAACGTGAAGCCCGTGCCCGCGGCGGCCGTCTCCATCGAAGACGCCGAGTCGCTGCACCGGCTCCAGGCCATCGGGGTCACCCCGCGCGTGCGGCTGCACATGGAGGCGCGCATGGAGGGCGAGGCGCCGTCGGCGAACGTCGTGGGCGAGGTGCGCGGCCGCACGAAGCCGGACGAGGTGGTGGTCGTGAGCTGCCACCTGGACAGCTGGGACGCGGGCACCGGAGCGCAGGACGACGGGGCGGGCTGCGTGGTGGCCATGGAGGCCGCGCGGCTCATCGGGACGATGGAGCGCAAGCCCGCGCGCACGGTCCGCGTCGTGCTGTTCACCAACGAGGAGAACGGGCTGGCGGGCGGACGCGCGTACGCCGAGGCCCACGCCCACGAGCTGCCGAAGCACGCCGCGGCCATGGAGTCGGACACCGGCGCGGGCGAGCCCTTGGGGTACCGGGTTCACATCCCGCTGCCCGAAGGCACGGAGCTCGAGGACGGGGCGACGCACCCCACTGAGGAGCGCGCGCTCGCCGTCATGAAGGACCTGGCGCCCCTGCTCGAGCCCCTCGGGGCCACCACGATGGAGCTCGGCTACGCGGGCGCGGACATCGGGCCCACGGTCAAGGGCGGGGTGCCCGGCCTGGGCATGAAGCACGACATGACCGGCTACTGGCCGATCCACCACACACACGCCGACACGGTGGAGAAGATCGACCCCATCGCGCTGCGAAAGAACGTCGCGAGCATGGCGGTCGTCGCCTACGCGCTCGCCGACCGCGAGGGGCGGCTCACGGACTGAGCCGCCTACGTGGACGAAGCCGGACGAAATCCGGAATAGGGCCGACAGTCCGACGTCTTCGAGCCGTATTCCGGATTTTGTCCGGAATCACCGCGCAGCGACCAGCCCGATCTCGACCTCGAAGCCGCCCGAGGGGTGATTTCGGGCCGACACGCGGCCGCCCATGCACTCGATCAGGCCCTGCACCAGGGCGAGGCCGATGCCGGTCCCCTTGGTCGCGCGGGTCAGCTCGCGCTCGCCTCGGTAGAAGGGCTGGAAGATGCGCTGCAGCTGGGCCTGCGGCACCCCGGGGCCCCGATCCCGGATGCGGATCGCGACCCCGTCGCCGTCGCGCTTCGCCTCGAGGATCACCCGCTTGTCGTCCGCCCCGGCGCTGAACTTCAGGGCGTTGTCGACGAGGTTGATCAGCACCTGCAGCAGGGCGTCGTGCTCGAAGGACACCGGGGGCAGATCCGGGTCCGCGTCGAGCTCCAGGTCGAAGCCGCGGCTCCGGGCGTGGGGCTCCAGCACCAACACCGCCTCCTCCAGGACCGGCGGCAGCAGCCCCATGGACAGCGACACCGTGCGCGTGCCCTTCTCGAGCTTCGCCAGCTCCAGGACGTTGTTGATGAGCCGCGACAGCCGCTCGGACTCGGCCGTGATGGTCCCGTAGTACTCGTAGCGCTTGTCCTCGTTGGGGACGATGTCGTCGCGCAGCATCTCGCTGTACATGCGGATGGCCGTCAGCGGCGTCTTGAGCTCGTGGGAGACGGCCGACACGAAGTTGTTGCGCTGCTCGGCGAACCGCACCACCACGGCGACCATCCGGTACACCGAATAGAGGCCCGCGGACGTCACCACCACGAGCAGGAGCGTGACCCCGAGCAGGAACGGCAGGGGGTCGGCGTCCTCCCGGGGGACGGGCTCGAAGAGGGCCGTCGCCTCGAGCGCCTCGAACGGGGCGGCGAAGACGTGCTCGAAGGCGTACGAGCCCGGCGCGCTCGCCCCCGCGCCCCACACGAAGGAGACGTACCCCGCGAGCTGGGTCCCGGACACGACCTCCTTCTCGAGGTGCCGCGCGAGCTCGGGCAGCTTGAGGACGACGCCCTGGAAGAAGGTCTGCGTGCCCGCCGACACCCGCCGGAACAGGACGAGGCGCTCGTCGTCCACGGGGAGGCCCTGGAGCTGGGAGATGGTGACCGTGAGGTCGCCCGAGCTCGCGTCGATGGGGAGCCGGGGGGGCGGCTGGAGCTCGGCGGGCCCGGCGTGGACCTCGACGGGGGTCGGCGTGGGCTCGGGGGCCGCGACGTCCGGGGCGGCGACGCCGGGCAGGGCTGCGATCTGGTCCACCGCCGCGCGAGACCCGGCCCGACCCGCCTGCGCCCGGGTCGACGCGAGCCCGTCCACGTCGACGGTCTGCACGGCGGGCGCCTCGAACGCGGGGGCGGGCATCTCGGCGCGGGTGGGGGCGGGCGCGGCGACGGGCACGAGGCCTTCCTCCTTCGCCTTGGCTTCGTTCCACTTCTGCCGCTTCAGGCGGGCCTCCTCCAGCTTCCGCTGCATCGCGTTTCGACGCTCGCCGGTGCCCGAAGCGATGGCCGCCGACCGCTCCGACTCGACCCACTCGGTCCACTCGGGATCGTCGAAGAGCTCCTCGTGCTCGGCTTCGGCTTCGAGCACCTCCTCGTCGATCGCGTCGAGGTCCTCGGTCACCCGGCGCCGCCGCTCATCGCGTTCTTCCCAGAGATCGGCGATGGCGTCCTCGGCGCTCCGGCCGGTCGCCGGGGCGGGCTCGACCTCGGGCGCCGGGGCCGCCGCCGCTCCTCCGAGTTCGGCGTGCACCTCCAGCTGCGCCATCTGCTCGGCGACCTCGGCCACGTCGTCTTCGCCGCTGTTCGCGTCGAGCCCCGCCGCCGCGGCCTCCTCCCGGGCGTCGCGCAGGGTCTCCGGCTCCAGCTCCGCGACCAGCTCCCCTTGCTGGAGGCCGTAGACGTTCTGGGCCTTGGTGGTGGCCTGCCGCGGCGCGCGTCCCGACCGTCGCCCGGCCGCCTTGTTCAGGGAGGACGCAGCGCCCTCTCTCTTGTCCCCCCGGCGCTTCTTCGCCTTGCTCGGCGTCTTCGTCTGGACCTGCCACTCGGTCTTCGCCTCTTCGGGGGCCTGGGCCAGGAACACCGGGCGGTTCGGCTCGTCCACGGTGATGGGCAGCGACGCGCTCCCGTCGTCCACCTCGGCCAGGGGCTCGCGCCCGTCGTCGGCGTCCTGCTTGGTGGCGGCCTTGGTCGTCGGGGCCGCGTCCTCGCGAGGGCTCGGGCGCCGCACCCGCTCGCGCGTGGGCTCGGCGTCCGCCACGACCTTCGGCCTCGGCTCCGGGAAGTCGGGGAGCTGCTCGATGCCCTTCACGGCCTCCCGCACGGCCCGCTCGGTGGCCTCGAGCTTCTCGGTCGCGCGCCACCGGGTCGCGAGGATCGCCCGCTCGTCGACCTCCGGCCGCAGGGGCGAGCGGAACTGGCCGTCCGAGTCGTACTGGAACCAGCCCAGGACGTAGTCGGCCGTGGGCTCCCGGGACAGCTCGGAGCGGACCCAGGTGCGGTCGGCGGCCACGGCGCCCTCGGGCACGTACAGGTACCGGTACTGGTGGAAGCTGCGGGCCTCCTCGTCGCTCAGCAGGGCGTTGAGGCGGTCGTCGATCTCGTCGAACACGCGCTCGGCGAGGCGCTGGTGGCGGTCGTACTGGGCGTCGGACTCCAGCTCCATCGCGCGCTCGACCAGCACGCCGATCCCCGCGAAGAGCAGGACGGCGAGGGCGAGGACGGCGAGGCGGATCCGACTCAAGTGATCCCTATCCGACCGCGCTCACGCCCGGACTCGGTAGCCCGCGCCGCGCACCGTCTCGATGAGGGTGTCGCCCCCGCCGCCGGCGACGCCCTCGAGCTTCCGCCGGAGCTTCGCGATGTGCATGTCCACGCAGCGCGTCTCCACGCCGTCCACCCGCTGGTAGCCCCAGACCTCCCGCAGGAGCTCGTCCCGCGTGCTCACGCGCCCGGGCTCCTGGGCCAGGAAGGCCAACAGCTGGATGTCGCGGGGGGTCAGGTCCACCCTGTCCCCGCCGCCCTCGGCCCGCAGGGCGCCGGTGTCGACCTCCACGGCGCCGACGACGAATCGACGACCGGGATCCTTGGTGGCGCGACGGAGCAGGGCCTGCACGCGCGCGACCAGCTGCGCGACGGAGAAGGGCTTGGGCACGTAGTCGTCCGCGCCGCAGCGGAACCCCTCGAGGATGTCCGACTCGGCGCCCTTGGCCGTCAGCATCAGGATCGCCTGGGACGGCACCTTCTCGCGCACCGTGCGGCAGATGGTGAAACCGTCCACCCCCGGCAGCATCACGTCGAGCACGAGCAGGTCGTACTTGCCGGTGAGCGCCTCGGCGAGCCCCTCGTCGCCGTCGGGGACGCCGTGGGGCTGGATTCCGTGGAAAGCGAGGACGTCGCAGATCCCGACACGGATCGCGGCTTCGTCCTCGACGACCAGAACTGCGGGCTTCGTCATCCCCCGGAGGATCGGGCCAACGGGGCCCGTCTACAAGTAATCGCTTCGTAAAGAGGCGGGCGGCGTCTCCTTCGGATGCGGCCCGAGTCGGAGGCGACGCGCCCTGGTCGCCGGGGGCGTCCGAGCCTTCAAGGTTCCGTGACGACGATCGCCGGCTTCCCGAGCGCGACCTTCACCAGGACCTCGTCGCTGAAGGTGGTTCGCGCGCCGCTCGGGTCGTCCGGGTCGGGGACGACCAATCGGAACACGATGCGGCGGAGCACGACGAGCTCGTGGTGGTGAAGAGCTGCGGCTCCAGGACGGTCCCGAAGCTGTCGCACATCACCCCGAGCGTCTCCGGCAGACGCGCCCGCGATGTCCTGGGTTATGTCCCGGCCCATCCCATCGTCTGGAACGGCGACGACCGTCCCGTCGAGGGGCCGCGCACAGACGCTCCGTAACCGCGGTGTAAACGCGAGCCTGTCGGGATTTACGGACCCCTTGCCGGAAACCTGCGCCGCGGATCTCAGACTCGGAGTGGACCCCAACCCACCCGGAGCTTCCATGACCCGACCCGCTCGCCGACCCTTCGCCATCGATGGTTGGCTCGTCGCCCTGACCGTCGCGATGTCCTTCATCGCCCAGCCCCCCGCCGCCATCGACGGCGGGACCAGCGTCGGCGGCATGGCCGTGTCGGCGCCGGCGTCCCCCGATCCCCTGGCCGCCACGGGCGGGCCGGTGCAGGTGCGGGGCGCCGTGGACCGCACGCGCGTCCTCCAAGGCAGCGACGGGACGGTGCGGGTGGAGCTCAACATCACCGGCGAGCGACGGCCCATGGCGCGCCTGCCGCGCACGCCCACGGACGTCGTGATCGTGCTCGATCGGTCCGGCTCCATGGACGGCGAGAAGATCCGCTGGGCCCGCTCGGCCGCCCAGGAGCTCATCGGGATGCTGTCTGCCGACGACCGCTTCTCTCTCGTGACCTACTCAAACCGCGCCGACGTCGCGATCCCGTTCGCGGCGGCGAGCTCCGCGCTGCGCACCCAGTGGCAGCGCACGGTGGGCCACGTCGAGGCGGGCGGATCGACGAACATCGGGGCCGCCTTGGACGCCGCGGACGCGATCCTCGACGAGCACCGCACCCCCGGCCGCGCCGCGCGCGTGGTCCTGATCTCCGACGGCCTCCCCACCGCCGGCGACACCTCCACCGAGGGGCTCGTCCGCCGCGCCCGTCGCGCGCTCAAGGACGAGTACGTGCTCTCGGCCGTGGGCGTGGGCGAGGACTTCAACGAGCACCTCATGACCTCGATCGCCGACGCCGGCACCGGCAACTTCTACTACCTCGAGCGCGGCACGGCCCTCGCGAGCGTCTTCACGGACGAGTTCGAGAGCTCCCGCGAGCAGATCGCGGGCGGCTTGAAGGTCACGATGCGCCCCGGCGCGGGCGTGCGGGTCGTGGACGCCGCGGGCTACCCGCTCTACACCGAGGGCTCGGCCGTCTGGTTCTCCCCCGGCGCGCTCTTCGCCGGACAGCAGCGCACCGTGTGGGTCACGCTCCAGGCGCCCACGGGCAGCACCGGCGAGCGCTCGCTGGTGGATATCGAGGTGACGTACGCGGACGGCACCGGCAAGCGGAACGCCGTGGCCATGGCCGACCTGCCGCGGGTGACGTGCGTCGAGGACCCCGACGCCTACGCGCGCGGCATCGACAAGAAGAAGTGGGAGGAGTCCCAGGTGAAGGACACGTGGTCGGCCGTGCGCGCCAAGGTCGCCCGCCAGGTCCAGCTCGGCAACCGCGACGAGGCCCTGCGCGAGCTGAACTCCTACAAGGAGGACACCGCCGCCCTCAACGCGGTCGTCGGCTCGGCCGCCGTGGACGCGAACCTGATGGACGTGGAGGAGCTCGAGGCCAGCGTCGAGGACGCGTTCGACGGCGACGAGCGCGAGCAGAAGAAGAAGCGGAACGTCTACAGCAAGTCGGAGCGGCTCGACTCCCTCGACGCCCGTCGATCAGGCGCCAAGCGCTGAACGCCCGGGAGGAGTCCTAGGAGGCCTCGGCGGACCCGTCTGCCGGGGCCTCTGCCTTCTTGCCTCCGCGGATCGCCTCGATGGCGAGGAGGATGGCCCCGGTCACGATCGCCATGTCGGCGACGTTGAACGTGGGGTAGTGGATCCCGCCCGCGACCTTGCGGAGGATCACGGCCATGACGCCCGTCTCGGCGTAGAAGTCGAGGAAGTCGGTGACCATCTGGAAGCGGATGCGGTCGAGCAGGTTGCCGGCGGCGCCGCCCGCGAGCGCGCCCAGCGAGACGGCGGTGATGCGGTCCTCGTCCGGCAGCGTGCGCACCATCCAGATCATGGCGCAGACGGCGACCACGCCCATGGTGGTGAGGAACGCCATCCCCCACTCCTGGTCGCCGAACAGCGACCAGGCCGCGCCGGTGTTGGTGCGATGCCAGATGCGGAACATCCCGTCGATCACGTCGATGTGGTCCCGGACGGGCAGGTTCGCTCGGATCCACGCCTTGGTGACCCAGTCCAGCAGGAACAGCGGGATGCTCAGGGCGAGGAAGATCTTGACCGGCGTTCTCATTCGGGGGCTCGTCGGTTCCGGGTTCACGGGCGGCGGCGAAAGATACACGAAGCCCCCCTCCGTTCTTCCCCCGGCGACGCGTGATCCCCCCACGATCGCCGCTGGACGGGCGGAACCGCGGTTGCTAAAAGCCCGCCGCGCGCACCCGGGAGGGGTGCTCACGGAGTACGGAGCAGCCATGCATTCGATGATCGAGCGCCTCTTCGGGGCGGTGATGGTGGGCGGCCTCGCCCTGGCAGCGGGCTGCGCCCCGCCGAGCGAGCACGTCGAGGACGACGAGGACCCGAACGCGCTGCCGCCGCTGCCGGACTTCGTGGACGACTGCTCCGGGCGCCACAACGACGACGTGGAGGACGCCGCGGGCGTGGTCGCCGAGAACGGCGTCGAGCACGAGGCCGTCCGCCTCTGCGACGGCGACCGCGACTACTACCGCATCGACGTCCCGGCGGGCCGCTGGCTGTCCGTGGAGATCGTCATCGACGGGCTCGGCAACTCGTTCGACGGCACCGACTTCGACCTCTGGGAGGTCGACGACGACGGCGAGAAGCTCTGGGGCTCCTACTCGGACCGCCTGACCTACGAGCGCATCGCGTGGTTCAACCCCGGCGAGCACCCCGTCACCCGGTACTTCCTGGTCGACAACTCGGACACCAACGACGGCGTCTACGACCTGCGCGTCCGCCGCAGCCGGTTCCACCAGGGGGTCGACTGCGACGCCTTCTACGGCGACGAGGACCCCGAGGATCAGAATGGGCCCTGCAACCGCATCATGCAGTTCCCGCAGATGAACGAAGAGTCCGAGGGCCTGTTCGTCGAGCACCCGCCCTACTGGAGCAACCTGCGTCGCGAGGTCATCTACCTCGTCCGGTACGCCGCCCAGGAGACGGCGCGCAAGTTCGAGGACACCAACCCGCTCGCCACGCTCGACATGTCCGAGCGCGACGGCGCGACCCCCGGCACCGCCTTCAACAGCCTGCGCCACCCCGAGGGCACCCACGAGAACGGCAACGACATCGACATCGCCTACTACCAGACGGGCGACGACAACAATGGCCGCGCCGTGTGCCGGAACAACGGCTACTTCTGCACCAGCGACCCCGACATCCTGGACGTACCCCGCACCGCCTACTTCATGGCGCGCCTGTTCGACGGGGACCACGTGCGCGTCATCGGCGTCGACACCAAGGTGGCCGAGATGCTCCGCGGCGCCACCCGCGAGCTCGAGGACGACGAGATCCTCTCCGACGACGACGGCCGGGTCCTGCGCAGCAACGCCATGGCGTTCGGCGACGGGTGGCCGTTCCACCATCACCACATGCACTTCTCCTGGGACTGGGAGCGGGGCCACGAGCGCTCCGTGCCGCCCGAGGGCTGCATGACGGAGGCGGGCTCCCTCGCCATCGAGGCCCGCGAGTAGGGCGACCCGCCTCGGTCAGCGACGACCGCCTCGGTCGGCCCAGCCCGAGGCCACGCGCGACACCCCCGGCACCCGCGGCCGCAGCCCCTTCTTGGTGGCGACGGCGAGGCCGAGGTGCGCGACGGCCGCGCCCCCCAGCGCCGGGAGGCCGAACCCCTTCCACGTCGCCATCCCCACGACGACCGCAGCGACGGTCGCGGTGAGGAACGCCTGGGACGCGTGGAACCGCAGGCCCCAGAGGCCGCGTCCGCCCACGAAGAAGGCGACCGGGAAGCCGGGCACGGGGGCCAGGTAGCACAGCGCCGACCAGGTCCGCGGGTGCAGCCGCGCGAAGAACTCCCCTGCCCGCTCGGCGGCGGCGGCCCGCTCCTCCGCGCCCAAGCGATGGTCGTAGGCGGCCCGGGTCACGGGATCCGAGAGCACCCGATAGGCCTCGCTGACGGCCGCCGACTCGGCCGCCTCGCCCCCCACGTCGGGGTGAGACGCGCGGGCCGCGGCGCGGTAGGCGGCCTTGATCGTGGCCTCGTCCGCGTCGGCGGGGACCCCGAGCAGCGCGTAGTGGGTGGGGGCCTCGCTCACGGGGCGGGTCGCCGGGGGTTGATCCAGGCGAGGGACCCGTCGCGGAACCGCACCCGCACGTAGGCGGCGTCGGCGGTCCTCGGGAGGTCGATCCATGCGCCCCGGCGATCGCCCGCCGCGAGGACCTGTTCGGCCCCCGTCGCCGCGTCGACGTACACGATCCTCACCGTCGGGGCCCCGTGCTGGACGCGCAGCTTCCCGGTCGCCTCGTCGAGCTCGAGCACCGCCCGCGTCCCGGTCGTCGCCCAGGCGCGGCCCGCCCGCAGCGCCTCGAGCACGCCCGCGCGGGTGAGCTCGTTCACCTCGAGCCCCGTGAGTCCGCCCGAGTGCGGTCCCCATCGCGTGTCTCCGGGGCGGCCGTCGTGGCTGTCGCCGGCGCCGAGCAGGCACAGGGTGGGGTCCCGCACGAGGTGGGCGCGCACGTCCGAGACCGGGCCGTCCTCGTCCGTCCCCTCGGTCGTCACGGCCCGGCGACAGTCGGCGCACTCGCTCGATCCGTGGGCGCTGTAGATCTCGACGCAGGCCTCTCCGGGCAGCTTCGCGGGGCGGTCCGCCGGGGTCCCCATGCCTCGGGCGAGGGTCGTGTGCGACGCGGTGACGGCCGAGGCCCGGAGCAACGCCAGCAGGCTCGACGGGCGCGGCTCGAACCGCGCCGCCTCCACGCCGAAGTCCGTCTCCTGCCAGATCGTCCGGGCGCCGCGATCCGCGCCCGCGCTCTTCAGCGTCCGCAGCGCCTTCGTGTCGAAGAACCAGGCCACCTCGTGGCCGTGGACGTTGATCTCCAGCGCGGGCAGGGCCACGAACTCGCCGGGGACGTTGGCCACGTCGGCCGCCTCCACCGCGGCGGCGAACTCCGCCGGGGCGAGCTGCCAGTCATGATCGGACAGGGCCGCTACCTGCAGTCGGCCGCGGGAGCGCGCGAAGGCGAAGTACCCGCGCGGGGAGCCGCGTCCGTCGGAGAGCGCCGAGTGGCCGTGCAGGTCCGCGAAGACCACGCGGCGGCCGGACCTGGTGTGGTGGACGGTCCGGTTCTCGCGGACGGCGGGCCGCTCCGAAGGCGTGATGAAGACGGGCGGGACCGGCGCGACGGCCACCGGATCGCCGCCGCCCTGGGCGTCGAACAGGACGACGGGGCGCAGCTCTCCGGGCACGCCCGGCGGCGAGGCGCGCGCGATCGTGATCTCCACTGCTCCGCCCTCGGGCAGCGGGCGGTCCAGGCGGGCCTCGGCGTACCAGCGGCCGTACTCGGCGTCCCGTCGCCGCGCGGGGATCTCGACGTCGCCGAGCCGCGCGAACACGTCGGCGTCGCCGGTGGTGCCGCGCATGCCGTAGTACCAATGGGGCAGGCCCACCAGCACGACGCCCTCGGCCTCGAGCGGCCCCCCGTGTGCGGTGACCGTGACCGTCAGCCCCAGGGGCGCGTCGTCGGGCCCTCCCCCGCGCACCGCGGAGACCGCGGGGACCCCCGGCTTCTCGGGCGCGTCGTCGGCCGCCCCGCAGCCCAGCCCGAGCGCGATCAACAGGACGACGATGGGGCTCGGCCGCGCCATGCCCGCATGGTAGACCTCCGCCCCATGACGATGCGTTCCCCCTGGTTGTTGGTCGCCGTCGCCCTGTTCGTGCCGGGCTGCGACGAAGAGGTCGACCCCATCGAGCTGACCGTCGACCCCTGGTGCGAGTGGCTCGAAGAGCGCCACTGCGTCCTCCCGTGGCCGTCCGACCACTGGCTCGAGCCCGCCGACACGGCCACGGGCGTCCGCATCGCGTACGACACCGCGTCCATGCCGCTCAACGACACCTTCGAGCCGTTCGACGTGGCGGAGTACACGCGCTTCGACGGGTACAGCGGCAGCTCGCCGATCATGACCACCTTCGGCGGGGCCCTCGACCTCACCGGGTTCGCCGCGAACGACGACTTCGCGCGGTCGCTCGAGGCCGACAGCCCCACCGTCCTGCTGAACCTGTCGACGGGGGCGCGCGTCGCCCACTCCGTGGAGATCGACCTCCGCTGGGACGAGAGCATCGAGGACGGCGACCTCGACCCGGACGTGATGGTCTACCTCCAGCCGGCGGCCCGCCTGCCGGGCGGCACCGAGTTCGCCGTCGCCTTCCGGAACGTCGTGCGGGAGGACGGCTCGACGGTGAGCCCCTCCCCCGGCTTCACGGTCCTGCGGGACGCCATCGTCACCACCAGCCCCCTCGTGGAGGAGCGACGCCCGGCCTACGACGCCATGTTCGACGCCCTCACCGCCGCGGGCGTGGACCGCGCGGGCCTCGTCCAGGCGTGGAAGTTCACGACGGTCTCGGACTCCATGATCCGGCGCGACCTGCTGCACATGCGGGACGACGCCATGACGCGCGTCCCCGTGGGCGGGGGCAACTGCACGGTGGAGGAGGTCGACCGCGCCGGAGACCCGGAAGGCGCGCCGCGGGCCGGCGTCGCGCTGCGCATCAAGGGGATGCTCGAGATCCCGCTCTACACGGACCGGAACGCTCCTCCGACCCGAATCGTGCGGGATGCGGACGGCCTGCCCGAGTTCCAGCGCATGGACGAGGTGCCGTACATCCTGGTGGTGGGCGAGTCGGTGATGGAGCCGGGGGCCGAGCCCGCCCGCTTCTTCGGCTACGGGCACGGGCTGATGGGGAGCCGACACGAGATCAACAGCGGGTTCGTCGCCCAGATGGTCGGCGGGCGGCACATGGTCGCGGCGGCAGTGGACTGGGACGGAATGAGCGAGGACGACTTCGTGACGGTCGGCTTCGCGCTGCAGGACGTGAGCACGTTCGCCAACGTGGGCGAGCGCCTGATGCAGGGCGTGATCAACCAGCTCGTCCTCACCCGCGCCTTCACCGGGGCTTGTCGCACCGCCATCCCGGAGCTCCAGCACCCGGACGGGCACCCCGTCATCCGCGACGCCGACCCCTACTTCATCGGGATCTCCCAGGGCTCGATCATGGGCGCGACCACCGTCGCGGTCGGCCAGGACGTGAAGAAGGCCGCCCTCATGGTGGGCGGCATGAACTACTCGGTGATGATCCCGCGTTCGTCCAACTGGACGACGTACGAGGCGATCCTCCGAGCCTGGTACCGCAGCCGCCTGGAGCGCGAGCTGCTGCTCGGCATCATGAACTCGCACTGGGATCTGGCGTCGCCGGACGCGTTCCTCGCGCACTACGCGGGCGACCTCCTGCCGGACACGCCGGAGAAGAAGATCCTCTACCAGATCGCCAAGCACGACTCCCAGGTGCCCAACCGCGCCTCGGACATGGCGGCGCGCACGGCCGGCTTCCCCCTGCTCACGCCCGCGCCCGTGGCGCCCTGGGGCATCGAGACGACGGACGCGCCCGACGGGAGCGCGATGGTGTACTTCGACTTCGGGGTCGAGCCCAACCCGCCCGGGAACCTGGTGCCGCCCGAGGACAACGACGTGCACAACGACCAGCGGTACCTCGAGGCGACGCAGGAGATGGTCGACCGCTTCTTCCAGGAGGGCGGGGTCATCGAGAACACGTGCGAGGGGCCCTGCGACCCCGAGTAGCCGGGGCTCCGTGGGGCGACGGCTCCGCTGCTAGACTTCGGTCGTGTTTCAGATCCTGCGCGCGACGTCCATTGCCAACGACGGCTTCCTTGCGCTCCTGACCCAGGTGTTCCTCGAGAACAACCTCGGGCTCCCGGACAAGGCCGCCCTCGACCGGTTCGAGAACACCATCCGCCAGGACCGCGTGCGGTTCCTCATGGCGCTCGAGCAGCAACGCGTCGTGGGCGTCATCTCGGTGACGTTCAGCTTCTCCACGATGCAGATGCGGCCGTACGCGGTGCTCGGCGACCTGTACGTCCACCCCGGCCATCGCGGGCGTGGCTGCGCCGCCGCGCTCGTCGTGGCGGGCATGGACGCCGCGCACACCGAGGGCTGCACCCACTGCGTCACCGTCTCCTACGACGGGCTCGAGGGCATCTACCAGCGCTTCGGCTGGGCCCCGCGGCAGGACACGCTCGCCGTGGACATGGATCTCGACGGCCCGCCGCCGTCTCTACTACAAACCGGCGACTTCTACTTCGACTAGCAGGCCCTGCGGCGCGCGATCGCTTCGTTGCTTCGTCGCTCCCCTTCGGTCACGCACTAGAGGTGCGCTCCCTCGGGTCTCTCCTCGCGCCTCGCGCTCCCGCCCCTCAGGGCCTGCTCCAATCTCCGCGCGATCGCTTCGTTGCTTCGTCGCTCCCCTTCGGTCACGCACTAGAGGTGCGCTCCCTCGGGTCTCTCCTCGCGCCTCGCGCTCCCGCCCCTCAGGGCCTGCTCCAATCTCCGCGCGATCGCTTCGTTGCTTCGTCGCTCCCCTTCGATCACGTCCCACGCGCGGGCCGGCGCCCCGGACTATCCTCCCGTCGTGCACGCCGTCCGCTTTCATGAACAAGGCCCCCCCTCCGTCCTGCAGCTGGACGACGTCCCCGATCCCTCGGCCGGGCCCGGGGAGGTCCTGCTCGACGTGCGGGCCGCGGGCATCAACCACCTCGACATCTGGGTGCGGCGCACGCTGCCCGACATCCCCGTGCCGCGCATCCCGGGGGCGGACGCCGCGGGCGTGGTGGCGGCGCTCGGCGAGGGCGTCTCGGGCCTCGCCGTGGGCGACCGTGTCCTCATCGACCCCGGGCTCTCCTGCGGCACCTGCCTGACCTGCCACCGGGGCGAGCCGACCCTGTGCCGGCAATACAAGATCCTGGGCGAGTCCTGCAACGGGACGTACTGCACCCGCCTCGCCATCCCGGCCCAGAACTGCCTCCCCATCCCCGACGGCTGGTCCTTCGCCCAGGCCGCCGCCTTCCCCCTCACGGCGCTGACCGCGTGGCGCATGCTCGTGGTCCGCGGTCGGCTCGCCCCCGGGGAAGACGTCCTCGTCCTCGGCGGCGCCGCGGGCGTCGGGGTGATGTGCATCCAGATCGCCAAGGCCCTCGGCTGCCGCGTGATCGCCACCGCCTCCACCGAAGAGAAACGCGCCCTGTGCCGCGACCTGGGCGCGGACCTGGCCGTCGACTACACCGAGGGCGACTGGCCGCGGCAGGTGAAGGCCGCCACCGGTCGGCGCGGCGTCGACCTGACCGTCGACTACATCGGCAAGACCACGTGGAAGGGTTCCCTCAGGGCCACCGCCGCGGGCGGACGCATCGTCACCTGCGGCGCGACGACGGGCCACGACCCCATCGAAGATCTGCGCCACGTCTTCTTCCGCCAGCTCAGCATCATCGGCTCCACCATGGGCTCCCGCGCCGATCTCGTGTCCGCCCTCACCCAGGCCCGAGCCGGGCGGTTGAACCCCGTGATCGACCGCGTCCTCCCCCTGGCCGAAGCCGCCGCCGCCCACCAGCGGATCGAAGACCGCGCCGTCCTCGGCAAGCTCGTGCTCGAGATGCCCGCGTGACCTCCGTCTTCACCCGGGACTACGCCGTCCGCTTCGGCGAGATCGACCACGCCGGCGTCATGTACTACCCGGCCCTCTTCGACCGCATCCACAAGGCCTTCGAGGACTTCTGGCCCGAGGCGCTCGGCAAGACGTACGCCGAGGTCCTCGGGGACGACGGCATCGGCTTCCCGCTCATCGACACCAAGACCACCTTCTCCGCCCCGTTCCGCTTCGGCGACACCATGCGGGTGGCCATCGACGTGGTGCGCATCGGCACCAGGTCGGTGACGTTCCGAGTGCGCCTGGGGGCGACGGGCGACGAAAGGCTCCGCGCGGAGGCACGGATGGTGAACGCCGTCATCGCCATGGAGTCCTTCCGACCGGTGCCGCTGCCCGCCGCCTACGCCGAGGCCTTGGGCCCCTACCTCGTGGACCCGCACGTCGTGGAGTCTCCCGCGTGAGGCGCCTCGTCCTCGTCGGTCTCCTCCTCGCCCCCGGCCCGGCCCTGGCGGACGAGGTCGACCCCTACGCGGACGCCGTGCTCATCCCCGGGGAGGCGTACATCGAGGGGGCGTTCGGGGGCCACGAGGACGCCCGCGCGGTGTGGAACAACCTCGGCGGCATCCGCCCCTTCGACGGCAGCCTGCTCGCCGCCTTCAGCACCGGCGATCTCGAGACCCCCGCCATCCCCGGCACGGACCTCGGAGAGGTCGGCCCCGAGGGCGACTCGGGCCTGCAGCTGTGGATGTCTCTGGACCCCCCGCCCTGGGCGCGCTCGCTGCGGTTCGCGGTCACCGCCATCGCGCCCGCCTTCTACGACCCCTCCGTGGCGGACGTGGTCGAGAGCGACGCCTGCCGCGTCCTCATCCAGGGCACCGGGGTGTCGATCGATCCCTGGACCAACAGCGAGCGACTCCAGCCCACCTCCGCGGCGTTCGAGCAGCCGCGCGGCGACGAAGCGCTCGCCCCCCTCGCTTGGCTCGAGGGCATGCACGCCACCGACTGGATCGAGGGGATCCACGCGATCAGCGGGCCCGTGGACACCATCACCTTCGAGCTCCACGTGACCGACGGCGGAGGGGCGCCCACCCACGACATCGTCTGCCTGCTGGACGGGGTCCGATTCGACCGCGCGCACCCCGCCAGTCGCCCCAACCCCGGCGTCATCCCGTTCGTCGAGTCCGTCGCTCCCGCCGAGATCCCGCGCGGGCGGGAAGCGAGCCTCGTCGTCCAGGGCCGCGACCTCGTGATCTCGGGCGCCGTCTTCCGGCCGATCCGTCCCGACGGGACCTTCGGAGAGCCCCTCGAGGCGATCGTGGACGAGGGCCCGGGCGCGCGGAGCACGGAGCGCGTCCGCCTTCGGATCCCGCCCCTGGACGAGCTCGGCTTTCACGGCCTGCGCCTCGAGTGGCGGGAGGAGGACGCCCTCGAGTGGGCCGACCTGTTCGAGGTGCGGACGTTGGCCCCTCGTGTCCTCGACATCGAGCCCGCCGTCGGGCCTCCGGAGGGCGGCAACCGGGTGGTGCTCACGGGCGTGGGGTTTCACGACGTCACCAGCATCTACTTCGGCGACCGACAAGCCACCGGAGACGCCATCCGCGTCCTGAGCCCCGAACACCTCGAGGTCCTGGTCCCCGGGCCCGGGGAGGCGGTGGGCCCCGTCGACGTGCGGCTCACGTCGGGCGGGAGCGACCACGTGGTCCCCGGCGGCTACACCATCTCGGCCGCGGCCGAGGCGCCTCCCGACGACGGGCTCCCCCCCGGCGGGCCGTCCCCCGGGTGCACCCAAGGCGGTCCCGGCGGGGCCTCCTGGCTCCTGCTCCTCTCACTGCTCAGAGGCCGGGACGCCAGCCGAGCTGGTAGCCGGCGGCGAGGGCGGCGTGGCGCACCCAGGTCCGAAGCACGCCGCGCTCCCGGTACTTCCGCGCGGACGTGACCGCGGGCGGGTCGAGGACTGCGACCCTCCCCAACGCCTTCGCCCGCTGCACGAGGTCCAGATCCTCGAGGATCGGCATCTCCGCGAAGCCGCCGAGCCGCTCGAAGTCGACGCGGCGGAGGAAGAGGCCCTGGTCGCCGTACGGGGTCCGCAGCCATCGATTGCGCAGGTCGCAGCCCCACTCGATGAAGCGCATCCCCGGCGTCCGATCGTCCACCTGGTAGCGGAACGCGCCGAGCGCGACGGAGGAGTCCGCGAGCGTGCGGGCGATGAGCTCCCGGGTGGACGGCGGCGGCCTCGTGTCCGCGTGCAGGAACAGCAGGTGCTCCCCGGACGTGGCGGCCGCGCCGGCGTTCATCTGGACCGCGCGACCCCGCGAGCTCACGACCACCCGCAGGCCGGCCGCCCGAGCCTCGTCCACGGTGTCGTCGGAGCTGCCCCCGTCCACGACCAACACGTCCACGTCGGGGGTCACGGCGGCGAGGTGTCGGGCCAGGCGCCCGATCTCCCCCGCCTCGTCGAGTGCGGGGACCACGATCGATAGAGACGGCGCCATCGGCCGGCGAGGATACACCCGGCGACCCCCGCCTCGACGCGCCCTTCGCGCGATCCGGGGCGCCATGGACTACACTCCGCCGCCGTGGCCCGCGCCCCCCTGCCCCTGACCCCCCTCGCCGACCGGACCTGGCGTCTGGACTGCATGGGGATGCTCTGCCCCGTGCCGATCATCAAGACGGGCCGGGCGATGCGACGGGTGGACGTGGGCGGCATCCTCGTGGTCGTGGCGGACGACCCCGGGGTGGAGACGGACCTGGTCGACTGGTGCGACGCGAACCGGCAGGAGCTGGTGAGCATGGACATCGGCCGAGGCGTCTGGACGACTCGCATCCGTCGGACGCACTGAGAGCCGCATGCCCGAGCCGATCACAGACCCGCTGCTGTCCATCGTCATCCCCGTCTACAACGAGGAGGAGTTCGTGGCCGAGCTCGTGCGCCGCGTCGCCGAGCAGCCGTGGAAGATGGAGATCATCCTCGTGGACGACGGCTCCACCGACGGCACCAAGCCCATCCTCGAGAAGATCGAAGCCGACTACGACATCGCGCGGGTGTACTTCCAGAACCCCAACCAGGGGAAGGGAGCGGCGCTCCACCGCGGCTTCGCCGAGGCGAAGGGCGACGTCGTGGTGATTCAGGACGCCGACCTCGAGTACGACCCGCGCGAGTACGGCAGCCTGCTCGAGCCCATCCTCGACGGGCGGGCCGATGTCGTCTACGGCAGTCGCTTCCTCGGCGGACCACACCGCGTCCTGAACTACCACCACTACATGGCCAACCGGTTCCTCACGATGATGAGCAACCTGCTGACCAACCTGAACCTCACCGACATGGAGACCTGTTACAAGGTCTTCCGCCGCGAAGTCCTCGACGGCATGACGCTCACCCAGAAGCGCTTCGGGTTCGAGCCCGAGTTCACCGCGCGCGTCGCCCAGGCCGGGCGCCGCATCTACGAGGTGCCCATCTCGTACAGCGGTCGCGACTACGATGAGGGCAAGAAGATCACCTGGCGCGACGGCGTCGCGGCCATGGCCGTCATCCTGAAGTCCCGTTTCGATTGAGGCTGCCCATGACCCTCTGAGGCGCGCTCCTGCTCTGCTCGCCGGTCTTGGCCGTCGGCTGTCCGACCGAGGACCCCGTCGACGACGACGACGACGCCCTGCCCGACTCCTACCAGGAGATGGACCGCATGCAGCGGACCACGTACATGGAGGAGACGGTCCTCCCGCGCATGCAGGAGCTCTTCTCGGCCTACGACCCGTTCTTCCCCGAGGTCGAGTGCGAGACGTGCCACGGCGCGGACTACGAGGACCCGGACGTCGACTACGCCATGCCCAACGGCAACACCGAGCTGCCCTTCTCCGGCTTCCCCTTCTCCGAGTCCGACGACCCCGAAGAGGCCGCCTTCGGCGAGTTCATGGAGGACGACATCCTCCCGGACATCGTCGAGCTGCTCGACGAGGAGGAGTTCGACCCGCAGACCGGCGAAGGCTTCGGCTGCTACGGCTGCCACGAGCGCCCGGGGGTTGACCCCCGAGCGAGTCGACGCGGCTCGCACCACAAAGATCTAAAGCCCGCCGCGAACGCGCCGATGAGCAGAAGGCCCCGGGTCCGCCCGGAGCGCTGGAGACCGGCTCGATGGGCGGGCCGGTTCCACGAAACGGCACCCCCGCGCGAAAGCCGGGCTCGCAAAGCTCCTGACCTGTCGCTCCCCGGAGCCATGGTTTGAAGAGCCGCCGAATGGGACTGGTCACGACATGCTCGACGCCTCTCGTCTCCGCGTGGGCGCGGTGGGCAACGCCCCCCTTGCGTCTTCACGGCAGCGGTTTCGTCTGCCCCAGGGGCAGCAAGCCTCCTCCTTCAACCTCCGCAGCGCCCTGAAGGGCGTGGCCGGCCTCGGCGACGGGCTCCGGGATCTGGGCGCCTCGCTCCGGGTCTCCGGCGCGACAAGGAGCGCCACCCTGGACGGCACGCGCGCCGTCGAGTTCAAGGACCACGGCACGGCGAGCGTCCTGCGGTCCACCGAGGCGATCAATACGAACTCCGAGTCGGTGTCGGACCGCACGCCCGCGTTCCTCGGCCGCTCGGAGGCCCGGATGAAGATCGACGGCGAGTACTCCGGCGCCCGCGACGACCTCCTGGTAGGCAAGGTCAAGAGCCGCGGCAAGCGGGGCTTCCGACTGGAGATCCGCTCCTCCCGGGGCGGCCCGGTGCAGAAGTTCGAGCTCGCCGCGGACCGCGACGGACCCACGACCCTGGACCTGAAGAACGGCCTCTCCCTCACCATCGACGACGGGGATCTCGCGGTTCGCGACGTCTTCTCGTTCGGGGTCGTCGCCCACGTGGGGGACATCGTCGACCCGACCGAAGCGATGAACGGCGAGGGCGACGAGGACGCCGGGCTCGACCCGGAGCTGCGGGTGTACGACGGCTCCTTCGACCTCAACGGGACCCGCATTCGCGTCCAGGCGGAGGACTCGATCGCCGAGGTGCTCCACCGCATCAACAGCTCCGACGCGGGCGTGTTCGCGTCCTACAACGCGGCCTCCCAAGGGTTGGTCCTCCAGGCGAAGGAGCGCGGCGCGACGGACATCCGCCTCGGCGAGGACACGTCGGGGTTCCTCGCGGCCATGAAGCTCGAGGGCGCCGAGACCGCGCGCGGCGAGTCGAAGTCCGGAGCAGACGCGGCGATCGCGGACGTCCAGGGCCTCGAGAAGGTGCGCAGCGGCAGGCTGACGCTCAACGGCGAGCACATCCAGGTCGACGTCGCCACGGACTCCCTCGCCGACGTCTTCGAGCGCCTCAACGCGTCGGAGGCGGGCGTCACCGCGCGGGTCGACGACGAGGGCACCGCCCGGCTCGAGGGCGACGGCCTGGAGAGCCTGCGGGTGCGCGACCGGACCGGCCTGTTCGAGGCGCTCGGCCTCTCCGCGGCGAACGTGCAGGCGGGCTCCGAGTCGTCGATCTCCTCGAAGGAGGCCGCCAAGGCCGTGTCCGCCATCGCCTCGGGCCTCCAGGGGATCATGAAGGCCTCGGGCGGCGCCGAGCTCCGCGCGCTGCAGAAGGACCTCGGGGACCTGCTGGCCGAGGCCGGCGGCGCCGAGGGCAAGAAGCGCATGCGCACGAGCTTCGGGCTGAAGATCGACTTCGGCGCCGACGGCCGCGCCGAGATCGACTTCGGCGCCCGGGGCAAGCGGCGGTTCGCGCGCGCCCTGCGCAAGGACCCGTCCGCGGTGCTCGACTTCTTCACGAAGGCGGACGGCGCCGGGCAGACCCTCATGGATCGCCTCGCGGACCGCCTCGCGGGCGCCCGTCGCGACCTCGCGCAGGGGCGAGGCACGCACCTCACGCAGGTCGCCTGAGGGTCCCGGGACGGCGACGGCTTCGAGGTGGGCGCCGCGCGAGGCCGGCCGCGGGTTTGATACCCTCGCAGTCATGGATTCAGCCCGCATGGACGCATTGGTCGACGCCCTCGTGGAACGCGTGCGCGGCGCGCTCGGCGGGGCCCCGTCGGCGCGCTCGGCGGAGGCCGCCTTCCAGTGGCAGTACGGCGCGGGCTGGGACGCCAACGTCACGCTCGTCCCGCGCGAGGTCATCCACGCCGCGGGCCGCACCGACGGCCGCGTCGCCCGCCGCATCGACCACACCCTCCTCAAGCCCGAGGCGACCCGCGAGCAGGTCGTGACGCTCTGCGAGGAGGCCAAGCGGCACCGCTTCTACTCGGTCTGCGTGAACTCCAGCAACGTCCAGCTCTGCGCCGATCTGCTGCGCGGCTCGGACACCGTCCCCATCTGCGTCGTCGGCTTCCCGCTGGGCGCGTGTCTGGGGTCGGTGAAGGCCTTCGAGGCCGTCGAGGCCATCAAGCTCGGCGCCAAGGAGATCGACACGGTCGTCAACATCGGCGCCCTCAAGTCCGGCGACTACCAGACGGTCCTCGAGGACCTCGCGGTCACGGTCGAGGCTTCCCGGCCGTACCCCGTGAAGGTCATCCTGGAGACGAGCAAGCTCACCAACGAAGAGAAGGTCGCCGCGTGCGTCCTCTCGCGTCAGGCGGGCGCGGCCTTCGTGAAGACGTCCACCGGGTTCGGCGGCGGCGGCGCGACCCTCGAGGACGTCCGCCTGATGAAGCGGGTCGTCGGCGGCTCCGGCATCAAGGTCAAGGCCAGCGGCGGCGTCCGCACCCACGAAGACGCGTGGAGGATGATCGAGGCGGGCGCGGATCGCCTCGGCGCGAGCTCGTCGGTGGCCATCGTCACGGGCGGCGTCGGCGAAGACGGCTACTAGCCCCGCGCCTTCATGGACGACATCCGGCCGCTGATCGCCCTCAAGCGCGACGGGGGCACCCTCACCGCAGCCCAGATCGAGGCCTTCGTGCGCGCCGCCGGCCGCGGCACCGCGCCCGACGTCCAGCTCGCGTCCATGCTCATGGCCATCTTCACGCGCGGGCTCGACACCCGGGAGCGCACGGACTACGCCCTGGCGATGATGCGCAGCGGCGACGTCCTCGCCTGGGACCACCTCGACCGCCCGACCGTCGACAAGCACAGCACCGGCGGCGTGGGCGACAAGGTCTCGCTCATCTGGGCCCCGCTGATGGCGGCCGTCGGCTTCGCGGTGCCGATGATCTCGGGGCGAGGGTTGGGCCACACCGGCGGCACCCTCGACAAGCTCGAGGCCATCCCCGGCTTCCGCACGGACCTCACCGCGGTGGAGATGGACCGCGTGGTCCAGGACGTCGGCTGCGTGATCACGGGGCAGACGGCCGACCTCGTGCCCGCGGACCGCACGCTGTACGCCCTCCGCTCCCAGACGGCGACCGTCCCCACCCTGGACCACATCGCCCCGTCGATCATGAGCAAGAAGCTCGCCGAGGCGGCCGCGACGCTGGTCCTCGACGTCAAGGTCGGCAGCGGCGCCTTCATGAAGGACATCGACTCGGCGCGCGAGCTGGGGCGGGTGATGATCGCGATCGGTGAGGGCGCGGGGCGACGGATCGCCGCGCTGCTGACCGAGATGGGGCGGCCCCTGGGGCGCAAGGTCGGCAACGCGCTCGAGGTGCAGGAGTCGCTCGAGGTCCTGCGGGGGGGCGGGCCGGACGACCTGCGCAGCCTCGTGATCGAGCTCGCCGCCACCGCCCTGAAGGCGGCCGGGCACGCCCCCGTGGATCTCGCCGGGGCCCTCGACTCGGGCGCCGCGATGCGGTCCTTCGAGGCGATGGTCGGGGCCCAGGGCGGCGACCCGAGCTCACTGCGCGACGGCGGACTGCGCGGCGAAGCGGGCCTGCAGGAGGACGTCGTGGGGGCCCCGCTGGACGGCGAGGTGTGGGGCATCGACGCGCTCGAGGTGGGGCTCGCCTGCGCCGCCCTCGGGGGCGCGCGCGGGGGCGACGGAGCGGCCCCGGACCCGGGCGTGGGGGTCGTGCTGGAGGTGGACGTGGGGGCCGTGGTCCGCCGCGGGGACCCGTGCGTGCGGCTCATCCATCGGGACGGGCGCGGCCTGGCCGACGCCCGCGCCTACGCCCGCACCGCCCTGCGCATCGGTCCCCGCGGCGCCCGTCGCGCGGCGTCGCCGCTCATCCTCGAGCGCCTGGGAGGAGCGCCGTGAGCACCGTCCAGAGCCTCCTCGGGATCGTGATCCTGCTCGGCATCGCGTGGGCGCTGTCGAGCGATCGCAAGAACGTCCCCTGGCGGATCATCGGCTGGGGCCTCGGCCTGCAGCTCCTGTTCGCCGTGCTGGTCCTCAAGACGCCGCCCGGACGCTGGCTGTTCGACCAGCTCAACAGCCTGGTCATGACGCTGCTCGGCTACACGAACGACGGCAGCCGCTTCATCTTCGGCAGCCTCATGGACACGGCCGTGCCGGTGGTCGAGGCCGGGGAGCCGGTGGGCATGGCCCAGCTGGGCTTCATCTTCGCGTTCCAGGTGTTGCCGACGATCATCTTCTTCAGCTCGCTGATGGCCGTCCTGTACCACGTGGGGGTGATGCAGCTGCTCGTCCGCGGCGTCGCCGTCGTCATGTTCCGCACGATGAAGACGTCCGGCGCGGAGACGCTGTCGGCGGCGGGGAACATCTTCGTGGGCCAGACCGAGGCCCCGCTGCTGGTGAAGCCCTTCGTCGACAAGATGACGATGTCGGAGCTCAACGCCGTGATGACGGGGGGGTTCGCGACGGTCGCGGGCGGGGTCATGGCGGCGTACGTGGGGATGCTCTCGGGCGTCTTCCCGGACATCGCGGGCCACCTCATGGCGGCGTCGGTGATGTCGGCGCCCGCCGCCCTCGTGATCGCCAAGATCATGCTCCCCGAGCGCGAGGTCGCCGAGACCAGCGGGGTGATGGAGATGACGGTCGAGAAGGTGGACGTGAACGCCATGGACGCGGCCGCCCGAGGCGCCTCCGAGGGCATGACGCTCGCCCTCAACGTCGCCGCGATGCTGCTCGCGTTCCTCGCCCTGGTGGCGATGATCAACGGGTTCATCGGCTGGAGCGGGGGCCTGGTCGGGGTCGAGGGGCTGACCCTCGAGACCATCGCGGGTTACGTGTTCTGGCCCCTGGCCTGGGCGATGGGCGTGCCCACCGCGGAGTGCGCCGAGATCGGGCGCCTGCTCGGCATGAAGACCATCCTCAACGAGTTCGTGGCCTACCTGCAGCTGGCCCAGGTGAGCGAGGGGCTCTCCCACCGCAGCATGGTCGTGGCGACGTACGCGCTCTGCGGCTTCGCCAACCTCGGCTCGATCGGCATCCAGCTCGGCGGCATCGGAGGCATCGCCCCGAAGCGCCGCGGAGACCTCGCCCGCATCGCCTTCAAGGCCATGATCGCGGGGACCCTCGCGGCCTTCCTGACCGCCAACATCGCGGGCATGCTCGTCGGCTAGAGAGGTGATCCGCTTAGCGAAGCGGAGTCCCGGTGAGAGTGTGGATTCGTGGGCGAGGCGGGACGAGGGAGCGGGCCGGGGCCCGTGACCGAGGAGCAACGACGCTCCACGGAGTCGCAATCCGCCGGGGCGACCTGAGGTAAGCGGTTCACCTCTCCAGGCACCCCTCTCCCGAAATCGGAGATCTCGCGCCGGGGGCCCCGCGACTCCTCCTCCGGACTCCGCTTCACTTCGTTCCGCTGCGCGCGCTGGGGCGCTTGCGACCCACTGGCCCGATCGGCAGCCTGCTACTGTGCGACCGGATCAGCGGAAGAAGAGCGGGAGCAGCAGCGCAGCATGAGCAAGTTGAAAGTGGACCTCGATCGAGCAGTGAAGGCGCTGTACGCCCGCTGCCCGATCCTCGAGTCCGAACCGTTCCTGGCCGTCGTGCTCGGCTCCGGCCTCGGCGAAGTCGCGAACGACCTCGAAGACCCTCAGGTCATCCCCTACGACCAGCTCCCGTCGTTCCCGCCCACCACGGTGAAGGGACACCTGGGCAGGCTCGTCGTGGGCCGCCTGGACGGCACGCTGATCGTGCTCAAGCAGGGCCGGTCGCACCTGTACGAAGGCCACCCCGCGGGGCGGATCGTGTTCCCCGTGCGGGCGCTCGCTCACGCGGGGGCGCGGGCGGTCCTCCTGACCAACGCCGCGGGCGCCGTGAACCTCGACTACCGGGCCGGGGACCTGATGGTCATCCGCGACCACCTCAACCTCACCGGCGCGAACCCCCTCATCGGCGAGAACACTCCGGAGCTCGGGCCGCGCTTCCAGGACCTCAGCAAGTGTTGGGACCGGCCCCTCAGCGACGCCATGGTCACCGCGGCGGCCGAGACCTCCTTGGCCATGCGGGAGGGCGTCTACGCGGGGCTGGTCGGCCCCAACTACGAGACCCCGGCGGAGGTCCGCTGGATGCGGCTCATCGGCGCGGACGCGGTGGGCATGTCCACCGTCCTCGAGGCGATCGCCGTGCACAACCTCGGCGCTCGGGTCGCGGGCCTCTCCGTCATCTCCAACGCGGCCGCGGGGACGCTCGGGCCGGACCAGGAGATCACGCACGCGGAGGTCGCCGACGTGGCGGGCGCGGCGACCAAGTCGGTGCGCAAGGTGCTCCACAACCTGGTCAACCACCGCGAACGCTGGTGGGACGGAAGGTGAAGGACCTCGTCGTGGCCGCCCGCGAGGCCCGAGAGCGCTCGACTGCGCCGTACTCCGGCTTCGGCGTAGGGGCGGCGGTGCGGGCGGGTTCAGGCAAGGTCTACACCGGCTCGAACGTCGAGGTGTCGAGCTACGGCTTGACGATCTGCGCGGAGCGGCTGGCCATCTGCATCGCCCTGCACGAGGGCGAGACGACGCTCACCGAGATCGCCATCGTCGCCGAGACCGACGGCGCCCCGGGCCCCTGCGGTGCGTGCCGCCAGTTCATGTACGACTTCGCCCCGGACGCGCAGGTCGTGATGGAGAACCTGGAGGGAGAGCAGCGCGTGACCAGCGTGCGCGATCTGCTCCCGGAGGCGTTCGGACCCGCGGACCTCGAGCGCTTCGCCGCCCGCCGCGCGCAGAACGAGGACGCATGAACGACGCCGCGCAGGACGCGCCCCCTCCCTTCGAACCCCCCGAAGACCTCGGCTTCGAGTACATCACCGACGCCGACGGCTTGGCCGCCGCGGTGGCCGCGCTCGAGGGCACGACGGTCCTCGCCGTCGACACGGAGTCGGACTCCTTCTACTCCTACGAAGAGTCGTGCTGCCTCGTCCAGATGACGGGCGACCACGGCCCCGACTACGTGGTGGACCCGCTCCGGGTGAAGGACCTGAGCCCCCTCGCGGGCCTCATGGCGGACCCGGACGTCATCAAGATCTTCCACGGCGCGGACTACGACGTGGTGAGCCTCAAGCGCGACTTCGGCTTCACCATCCGCAACATCTTCGACACCATGATCGCCGCGCAGGCCGCCGGTCAGGCCCGGTTCGGCCTCGGGGATCTGGTCAACCAGTACTTCGGGATCAAGCTCAACAAGAAGTACCAGCGGCACGACTGGTCCTCCCGGCCGCTCAAGCCGGAGCACCTCGCCTACGCCCGCCTCGACTCCCACTTCCTGCCGAAGCTCATGAACATCCTGCGGCCCCTCGCCGAGGAGAACGGGCGGGCGGACATGCTCGCCGAGGAGTTCGGGCTGCTCGAGGGCCGGGAGTGGAGCCGTCGTCCGTTCAGCCCGGACGACTGCATGAAGATCAAGGGCGCCACGAAGCTGGACCCCGACCAGCGCAAGGTGCTCCGCCAGGTCTTCCTGGCGCGCGACGCCCGCGCCCGTCAGCGGAACCGGCCCGCGTTCAAGATCTGGGGGAACGACACGAGCCTCGACCTCGCGCGCAAGCAGCCGAAGACCAAGGCGGAGCTCGGCAAGGCCCTGGGCGCGACCCACCACGTGGTGCGTCGGTACGCCTCGGACGTGGTCGACGCGGTCGTCGCGGGCGTGGCCGACACCAGCCCGGCCCCGAAGAACCCCCGCCCCGACGAGCCCCGCCGGCACCCTCGACTGCCTCCGTTCACGCGCGACGACGAGCCGCTCATGGCCTCGCTCAAGAAGTGGCGAAACAAGCAGGCGGCGACGGAGGAGATGGCCCCCGGCATGGTCGTCAACAACGCGGTCATGCAGTCCGCGGCCGCGCTCAAGCCCAAGGCCGTGGCCGATCTCGAGTTCATCCTCGAGATGCGGGACTGGCAGCGGGCGATGTACGGCGAGGCGATCGTCGAGCGCGTCGGGACGTGGCTGGCCGCCCAGGCCGAGAAGGCCGAGAAGGCCGAGAAGGCCGAGGGCGAGGGCGGCAAGCGCAAGCGGCGCCGACGACGACGACGGAGACGTCAGTCGAGCGGCGGAGGCGAAGGCGCGGGCGCGCCGCAGAACTCGGCCACGGCGACCCCGGACGAGTAGACCGTCCCGCAGCCGTCGCAGCTCGCGGCCCCGTCGAACGTGATCGTCGTCTCGGACTCGCGGGCCCCGTCCGGGCGCGCGCGGTCCCATCGGTGGGCGGTGATCGACCCGCGGGTCGGCTCGAGCGCGCAGACCGTGGCGTCCCAGGCCACGTCGAACTCGGCCTCGTAGGGCGCCATGACCGCTCCGGTGGTCACCCGGCCGGCGGCCTCGGCCCGCACCTGCGTCGGCGCCCCGGCGACGTACACCGCCTCGGAGAACCCGGCCGCGGCGCCGAGCCCCGAGCCCTGCCTCCAGAGCCCCGAGAGGAACCCCTTCGGCGAGCCCGGAGACGAGGTGAAGTCTCCGTCCAGCGTCCACTCCTCGCGCACGGTCACGTCGCCGTCGGCGGCGGTCGTCTCGCGGTGCAGGTGCTGCATGCGGCCCATCAGCCCGAACCGGTTCACGCCGCCCAGGTGACGGACGAGCGCGCCGACCTGGAGGCCGTCGCCGACGACCGTCGTCTCCACCTCGCGGAGCAGGCCCCCCTCGGTCGAGCACTCCAGCCGCCGCAGGCCGAAGTCGGCGACCCCCGAGAACTGGAACTCGCAGATGGCGACGCAGCCGTCCCCGGACCAGTTGCTGGTCGCGAGCGTGTTGCGCGACGTCTCCAGGCAGCGCGCGTCCGGCTCGAGGGTGGAGCTCGCCGTCGAGCGCACGGGGCAGTCGTCGTCGGAGAGCGCGAACAGGGTGAGCTCGACCCCGCCCGAGAGCTGCCCCATGAACGGGTAGGAGGCGGCCTCCATCGCCCAGGCGAGCGCGCGGGCGTCGTTCAGCGGCACGATCGTGGCCAGCTCCGTGGCGTGGGGGGAGAAGTAGGCCGCGCCTGCGTCCGGGGCCCCGCACGGTATCCAGTCGCGGCTGGAGGAGTCGTCGTCGTCCACCGTGTCGTCGTCGTCGAGGACCAAGGGGGGCAGATCGGGCCCCTCCTCCTCGGTGGGGCAGCCGGTGAGCGCGAGCCCGACGAGGAGCAGCAGCCGCCTCATCGGGCCCCTCGATAGCGGGCCACGAGGGCGTCGCCGCGCACCCGCAGCTCGTCGGGAGCCACGTCGCCCACGGGCAGCACGGACAGGACCGTCCGGTCGCCTTCGAGTCGCGCCAGCAGCCGCGCGCCCCGTCCGGCGGGCGCGTCTTCCACCCAACCCCCGTCGGCGACGGCCGAGGCGTGCGCGTCCCCGACCCGGGCGAGGCGATCCAGCAGCCGGAGCAGGCGCCGCTTGCGGAGGGCCCGATCCGAGGCCTCGATGGGGACGAACTCGGCGTCGCCTCGGTCCCGCAGGTAGCGGCTCGGCACGCCCCGGCACCGGTCGCGGAACGCGCACCGTCCGCACGCCTCGGGGTGCTCCATGCCCTCGCGCTGGTGGGCGTACTTGTCGTGCACCCGCTGCAGCTCGCCCCGGTCGTCGGTGGTCACCGTCGTCGTGTCCCGGCCGCCGTGGTGCAGCGCCCGGGTCCAGTCGGGCAGCAGGCAGAAGGGGAGGTTGCCGATGTGCACGTCGAAGTCGGGCAGCTCGTCCGCGAACGCCTCCAACATCGCCGCCAGGCCCGCCGCCAGGTCCGTGTACGTGCCCTGGATGGTGCGGTGGTAGCTCGGGCTGCGCAGCCCCGCCGACTCCGGCCGGATCATGTCGAGGTGCAGTTCTTCGATGCCGTGGTCGCGCACCAAGCCGACATAGCCGACCGCGTCGCCTGCGCTCAACGCGGTCACGCACGCGTTGGCGGTGATGCGCTGGCCGCCGCGCCCCTGCAGCGCGGTCATGCCCGCCACGATCTTCGCGAAGGAGCCGGGGGTCTGCGTCACGCGATCGTGGGCCGCCTCGGTGCCGCCCTGGATCGAGAACCGCCAGGTGAAGGATCCGATCGCGCACATGCGGTCCAGGAACTTCGGCTGGACCGTGCGCACGCCGTTCGTGAAGACGACGATCTCCTCGAACCCGAGCGCCTGGGCGCGCCGCACCGCGGGCTCGAACGAGCGCTGGATCGTCGGCTCCCCGCCCAGGAACGTGACCCGCTTCACGCCCGCCTCGGCGGCCGCCTCCAGGGCCGCGATGGCGGGGGCCTCGGGGATGCGACGGGTGAGGCGCTGCTCGGTGAGCTGCCCGCTCACGCAGAAGACGCAGCGGTTGTTGCAGAGGTGCCCGAGCTGGATCTCCACGCCGCCCGCCGCGTCCCCGTGGGTGGTGACCGCGACGGCCTCGCGGAGGTGGGCTTCGGCGTGGGCGTCGCCCGCCGCGCGGGACTCCGGGCGTCGCACGCGGCCCGCCGGACGCTCCCAGCCCGGGGGCAGGATCGGCAGTCGGTCGAAGCCGCCCGTCACGCGGCCTCGGGGGTCGCGGCCACCACGGCGTCCTGCAGCCCGCGCAGGTCGCGCAGCACCCGACGACCGGCCGACGTGGGGTGGGCGCGCGCCTCCAGGATCGCGAGCGCGTCCTCGTTGGACCGAAGAACCTCGGCGCGCCGGACCGCGAAGCGATCGCCCGACGCGGCCCCGTGCTCCGCCTCGGCCAGCCGCAGGTGCATGGCCGCCACCGGCACGAAGGCGTGGGCCGCCAGCAGGACGCCGCGGAGGGGGCGGGGATCGGGGCGCACCGGGGACGTGACGAGGACGTCGTCGGCGTCGTCCAGCAGCGGATCGAACCACGACAGCAGGTTGAGCGCCGAGTGCTGGGCCTCGTGGAGGACCGCCTCGGCCATGGTCAGCGGATCCGGGTGCAGCGTCAGGTAGGCGAGGCCCGGGGCCTCTCGGTAGGACGCGCTGCGATGCTCGCGGTCGTCGCACCCCACGGGGACCCAGCGACCGACCACGTGAGGGCGGATCCCGACGTCCCACTCGGGGAGGGCCGCGGCCACGATCCCGAGGGCGGATCGCAGGGCGTCGACCCAGTCCTCCGGGGACCGGTCGCCCAGATCGAGGGCGTTGCCGTCCTTGTCGGGGTGCGCCTCCAGGTGCGCCATGGGGAAGGTGTCCGCCGCCGCCAGGTGCGCGCCGGCGCCGACCGCGAACGACGGCGAGGGCGAGTCGTAGAGCGTCTCCAGCCCGTCGAGGGCCTCCTCGCGGGCGATCCCGGCCGCCAGGCACAGAAGTCGAGGCAGGACGTCCGCCGCGCCGACGCGGTCGAGCGTGCCCGGCCCATCCGCCTCGAGCTCCCGTCGCAGTCGACCGGCGAACGGCACGCCCGGGGTCGTGAGGAGCGCGCGGACCCCCAACAACCGCACCTTCCGGACGAGCGCCGGGAGGGCGCGGTCGCCGGGCGGCGGGAGAGTCAGGAAGGCGGGAGGCAGACGTCGCACGGGTGGGCTCGTATTGTGCCTCTGCGAATGCTGTTCCGCGTCCCCGTGCACGGTACGCCCCGCGTACCCGGCCGCCTCGACCTGCCCGAGGCGCTCGACACCGTCCCCGAACCGCCCGACGTGGCGGGACGGGAGATCCTCGTCTGCGGGGGCGAGCCGACGCTGCGGGCCGACCTCCCCGATCTGCTGCGCTCCCTGGGCGCGGCCGCGGCCCGGACGCTCGCCACCGACGGGCTCTCCCTCGCCGCCCCGGGGGTCGCGCAGACCCTGAAGGGCGCGGTCGACGCCGTGCGCGTCCCCTTCCCCAGCGGCCGTCGCGACGCCCACGACTGGCTCGCCGACCGCCCCGGCACCGCCGCGGCGCGCGCCCGGGGCATCCGCGCCTGCGTGGCGGCGGGGCTCCCCGTGGAGGCCGAGATCACGCTCACGCGGCCCACGACGGACCACCTCGGCGAGACCGTCGCGCTGCTCGCCGAGCTCGGGGTCGCGCGGATCCTCGTGCGGCGTCCCCGCATCGCCGGGCGCCTCGACCGCGACGCGTACCTGAGCCTCGGCCCGCGGCTGGAGGCGGCGCGCGCGGCGATCCAGGAGGCCCAGCGGGTGGCCGGGCGCCTCGGCGTGCCCCTCGACGTGGACGGGTTCGAGGACACGACCGACCACGTCCGCGCCCTCCCCGACGACGCGCAGAGCCCGGCCCCGGAGGCCTCGCCCGACGGCGTGCTGCGCCTCGGCTGGGCGCCCGACGAGCCGACCCGCGTCGTGCGCCGGCGCCTCGTCGCGGCCACCCGCGGCTTCGAAGGCCGCTTCCGGATCGCGGGGCCGAACCTCTTCGCGCACCCGGCGGCCCTCGAGCTGCTCCGGGACGCCGCGCGCCTGGGCGCCGAGGCGGTGGAGCGCGACCCGAACGACGCGTCGCCCTCCTGGCCCGACGCCCAGCGCCGCCGCCTGCCCCCGATCGTCGAGGCCGCCGCCGCGCCGTCCCGGCGCGAGGGGATGCTCGCCCGCGAGCGCGTGGCCGGGCGCGCCAAGCACTGGGTGCGGCTCGTCACCGCCTGCAACAGCCGGTGCCTGTTCTGCCTCGACTCGGACACGCCCCGGAACCTCTTCCTGCCCGTGCCGGAGATCCGGGCGGAGCTGCGCCGCGGCCGGGAGCAGCTGGGGGCGGACAAGGTCATCCTCAGCGGCGGCGAGGGGTCGCTGCACCCCGACTTCGTGGAGCTCGTCGCTTTCGCGCGGACCCTCGGCTACACCCGCGTGCAGACCGTCACCAACGGCTGGATGTGGGCCGATCGCGACTTCTTCGAGGCGGCGGTGGGCGCGGGGCTCGACGAGCTCACCTTCAGCCTGCACGGCCACACCGAGGAGCTGCACGACCACCTGACCCAGCACCCCGGGTCCTACCAGCGCATCGTCAAGGCGATCCTGCGCGCGGTCCGCGCCCGAGACCGCGGCGTCATCACGAACGTCGACGTCGTGATCAACAAGCAGAACGTGGCCGTCATCGACAAGATCGTGGAGTTCGCGATCCGCCTCGGCGTCACCGAGTTCGACCTGCTGCACGTGATCCCCCAGGCGTCGGCCTACGAGCACCGCGACGCCCTCTTCTACGACCCGTCCGAGCACCTGGAGGTCCTGCACAAGGTCTTCCGCCTCAACCGCCACCCCGGGATCGTCGTGTGGACGAACCGCTTCCCGGTGGCCTGGCTCGAGGGGCTCGAGGACCTGATCCAGGACCCGCACAAGATGCTGGACGAGGTCAACGGACGTCGTTTCCAGCTCCGGAACCAGCTCGATCACGGGACGCCGCTGTCGTGCCGGCAGCGAGAGCGCTGCGTCCACTGCTTCATCGAGCCCTTCTGCACCGCCACCGACCGCCTGACGGCGGGCGTCCAGGACCACTCCATCGACGTCTTCGAGCTCGCCAGTGGTCTGCCCCCCGAGCGGCTCCCCTTCGGCGCCGCCCTCCTCGGCGTCACGGCCCCGATCCCCGAGACCCCGCACCCGCTCTACGTCCGCGACGCTGATCCGGCCGACGTCCTGCCGGCACATACGTATGTGGCGGACACCGCAGCCCAGGTCGCGGCCTGGCTCGCGGTGGGTGGACCGGCGGTCGACGTCGAGCTCAACCGCGAGACGTCGGCCGCCCTGCTCGCCCATCGCGCCGCCCTCGCGCAGGCCCTGGGCCGGGTGCGCATCCACCAGCCCGGACGGCCCTCTGTGCAGGCCGCGGTCGCCTCGGACGTGCGGGACCCGGCCCGCTTCTTCGCGGAGCTCGACCTCCCGGTGGCCGTCTCCGGGCTGCCGGCCTGCGCGGCCCCCGGCGCGCGCATCGTGCCCGCGCGGGTCGTCCTCCGCGCCGACCGCTTCGATCCCGTCACGGGCCGCCTGGACACCCGCGCCCTCGCGGAGCGGCACATCGAGACGACCTACTTCGGCAAGTCGATCCGTTGCCGCGACTGCGCCGCCGACGCCCGGTGCGAAGGCCTCCCGATCCAGATGGTGCGCGACCAGGGCCTGCGCCTCGCCCGTCCGCTGGACGTCGCCCCGGAGCTGCCTGCGCCGTCGCCCCGCCTCTCCGAAGGCCGCCCTCCCCAGGGCGCGACCCCGCCCCTGCCCGGCTTCGAGGCCGCCGCGGTGACGGTCGACCCCCTGCGGCGCCTCTCGGCCGACCACGCCGAGCGTCGCCGTCGCCGCCGCCTCGAGGTCCTGGGCAGCTGATGGCGAACCTCGGGTACCTCCAGCTCACGCGCGACTGCCTGCAGTCCTGCCGGTTCTGCTCGAACCCGCCCACGGGCGTCGAGCTGAGCCCCGACGAGATGAAGGCCGAGCTCGGCCGCCTCGCGGACATGGGCTACGACGGCGTCATCCTCACCGGCGGCGAGCCCACCATCTCCCCGCTCCTGCTCCCCGCGCTCGCCCACGCCGCGGAGCTGGGCCTCTACAGCCGCATCATCACCAACGGCCAGCGCCTGGCCGACGTCGGCTTCTTCCGCGAGGCGGTGGCGGCGGGCCTCACCCACGCCCACTTCTCCCTGCACTCCCACGACGCCCGCACCCACGACTTCATCACCCGGCACCCGGGGGCCCACGCGGCGCTCACCGCGGCCCTGGGCCACGTGCCCGAGGTGGGCATCACGGCCGACGTCAACACCGTCATCAACGCCTACAACGCCGACCACCTCGACGCGATCGTGCGGTGGCTCGTGGACCGCTTCCCGTTCATCCGCCACGTCGTGTGGAACAACATGGACCCGGACGGCAACCGCGCCGAGAAGCACCCCGACTGCATCCCCCGCCACCACGAGTTCGCGCCCTCCCTGGAGCGCGCGATGACGTTCCTGCACGCGTCCGGCCGCACCTTCCGCGCCGAGCGGGTGCCGCTGTGCTTCATGCCCAAGTTCGCGTGGGCCAGCACCGAGACCCGGAAGATCGTCAAGGAGGAGGAGCGCTGCATCCGCTTCCTTGATCGCAAGGGGTTCGTGCACCAGCAGGAGTTCCTGCACGGCAAGGGCGACGCGTGCGACGCGTGCCGGTTCGACGGGATCTGCGCGGGGATGTTCTCCATGGCCCGCACGTTCGACGAGCGCGAGCTGAGCCCCGTCTTCGACGACCCCCTCCCCGTGGTGCGGGCGGTCCTCCGAGCCGAGCCCTCCGAGGCCCTCGTCCAGCGGCTCGACGCACGACGTGGGCGCCGCTCCCGCACCGAGCAGCCGACCGCCGCGCGACGCGCCGAGGCCCGCGTCCACGCGCCCTTCACGCGCACGCCGGCGGGCTCCTGATGCCCCTGGTCCAGAGGGTCCGAGGCCTCGTCTGGTCGGCCGACGTGGTGGGGTTCACCCGTCGCTCGGCGGCCACGCAGACCGCGATCATCCGGGGCCTCTCGGACTGGCTCGGCGACCACCCGATCTTCGAGGGCCTCCGCCGCAACGAGGACTTCTTCGTGCACGGCACGGGCGACGGTTTCATCCTCGCGTTCCTCGATCGCGACGACCTGCCCTTGCGGATGATCCACGCCGCCGGCGACCTGGTGCGTCGCTGCCGCGCGCTGCGCGACGGGGGCCAGGTGCCCGCGTGCCGCGTCCGGCAGGGCCTCCACGTGGGCACGTTCGTCTACCCGGTGGAGCTGTTCGGCAACGTCGAGTCGGTGGGGGACGGCCTCAACCGCGGCTCCTACGTGGCGGGGGCGGCGGGCCCCGACCAGATCTACGCGTCGGAGGACTTCATCCAGCACCTCGTCAGCGTGATGGGAGCCGCGACGGTGCACGATCGGCTGCTCCTCCACCCCCCGCTGGAGACGCCCCCGTTCGTCATCCCCGTCAAGCACGGCGGCTCCGTGGGGATCCGGCACGTCGGGCTCCCGGGGGTGGACTGGTCGCACCTGTCGCCCACCCTGTCGCGGCTCTACGAGACGCACCAGCGACTCGAGGAGCAGCTCCGCCTGATCCAGCAGGCGGTGGAGGGATCGCTGGTGGCGGACGACGCGGACGTCGACGGCCTGGGGACCCGCGTGGCGATCTGGACGGTGCAGGACGACAAGCTCGTCCCCACCCGCTTGCGCCGCGTGTCCGGCGGCGCCGCCCGCTCCCTCGGCGAGGCCCCCCGCAGCATGCGCCCCCCGGCGGGGCCGATCTCGCGGGCGGTCGCCGAGGACCGCACGATCGTGGTCGTGGGGCCCCCGGGGGCGCTCGTGGCGGTCCCGTTCCGCTTCGGCGCGGGCGGCGTCCAGGGCGCGATCACGGTCGACTTCGCGGCGCCGCTCGAGGGGATGGAAGACGTGCTGGGCCTCCTGGCCCGGATCATTCGCGAGCGGGAAGCCGAGCACGTCGCCGCGCTGCTGCAGCTCCGGTGGGTCTGAGCGTGTCCAAGTTCGCAGCGCGAGGGCGTTTTCGCCTAAACTGAACCACACATGATCCGATGGGGGGAGGCGGCCTGCGCAGGCCGATGGAGGAGAGGCCATCATGATCAAGAACAAGGAAGTCGACAGCGACGTCCACAAGACCGTCAACAAGGCCTTCAGCAAGGCCTACTCCTCGCTCGCCCGACGGCGCTCCCGCCGCCCGCCGCCCGGCGACCTCCGCGAGGTCGGCTCCGACTCGATGGAGACGGAGACCGTGCCCGAGGCGCCCATCGACCAGAGCCTCGACGGCTGACCCCCACGGGCGCGCGATACCCCGGCGCGTCCGGCCCGGTTCCTGCACTGTTCCCCACCCGCCGCTTCGGCGGTTCATTTGCATGTTGGAGGAACGATGCAATCCCTCGCTCGCGGTGTGCTGCTCGCCGGTCTGGCCCTCTCCCTCGGATGCGACGGGCCGCTGCTGGAGCACCTGAGCCCGGGCCCCGGCGACGAAGGGGCCCACCCCGACACGGTGGTCGAGGCGACGTTCCGCTTCCCCCCCCAAGACCCGACGATTCACCTGTCTCGACCCTGGGGCACGTCCGTCCCGGGGGAGGTCCACCTCGAAGACCTCCGACGGACGATCCTGTTCGAGCCCCACGAGCCGCTCGCCGAAGACGGCGACTACGTGGCGCGGCTCCACTGGGCGGGCGCGGAATCGGCGACCGTCTGGTCTTTCCGGGTGGGCGACGGCCGACACCTGCCGCAGGGGACCATGACGGCCCGGCCGTCCGACCAGCGATCCGGTATCCTCCGGGCGTGCCCTCCCGACGAGCGATGCTTCAGTCAATCGCCGCCGCCTCTGTCGTCGGTTCCCTGACGCCCGAGGTCTCCGCGAAGATCGCGCCCGCGGCCCCGCGCCCGGCCCCCGCGTCTCGCTCGGACCGCACCGACTCCCGCGCCCCCTGGACCCTCCTCGCGCCGCTGCAGGCCGGCGACGCCCTCGGCCTCGGCTGGGTGCTCGGCGATCTCGAGCCCGTGCGCCGAGGCGCCGCGGTCCTCGTGCTCGACGGCCCGGACGGCCGGTCCGCCCGAGTACACCTCTGCCGTCGCGGCGACGTCCCGGTGGGCGTGGCCTCCACGGAGGAGGTCGACCTCGTCCTCATGAACGGCGGCGACGGGGACGACCCGACCGTCGAGAGCCTCGGCCGCGTGCTGCGCAGCCTCGCCGCGCGCATGACCGGCCCCTCCCCGCGCGGGCTGATGACCCACGCCGACCGCATCGCCGCGTACGACGGCGACCACGAGGCCCTCACTTGAGCGAGACGCCCGCCGCGGAAGCGGCCGACGAAGAAGTCACCCTCGCCTACGACACCGACGCCCGCTCCGTGGCGTTCACGATCGACGAGGACGTGTACGCCCGAGACGCCGTCTACGGCGCCGCGCACCTGTTCGTGGACCGCTGCTGGCTCTTCCTGACCCGCCCCGCCGAGCGGATGATCCGGGTGCGGCTGAAGACGAAGGAGGCGACGACGGAGGCCGCGCTCGACGCGCTGGCGGGCGAGTTCGCCAACGAGCTGCTCAACCAGGTGGTCCGCCGCCAGGTCGGGGACGCGACGCGCTCGATCCGGGAGTACTACATGGCGCGCGCCTTCTTCGGCGCGCCGGAGACGTCCACGATCGACCGGCTGCTGGCCGAGCTGGACGCCGAGGAGCTGGCCGAAGAGGACCTCGAGATCCGCGTGCCGTGGGCCGGCGCGGCGGAGGACGCCGAACCCCGAGACGAGTCCGGAACCGAGCCGTGACGGACGCCGCCGAGCCGTCGGGCCCGAGCCTCTCCTTCTCGCGCTCGCTGTACCGGGTCGAGGCCGTGGAGGCCGCGGCGGCGGTCTACGCCGGGGTGGCGAGCGTCGTAGTGACGGTCGCGGGCTCGGACATCGTCGCCACGTTCGACGACCCGGACCCCGACCTCGGCGAGGACCTCTTCGACGCCTTCGCCAACCACGCGCTGTACGAGACGGTCGTGCGCGAGCGGGCCGAGGCCGCGGAGTGACCTCCCGCCTCATCACGCTGCCCCGGCCGCGCGTGGCGGCGGACAAGCTCGGCTACTTCCGGGCGGGCACGATCGGCGGACGTCGCCTCCTCACGGGGGACGACGGCAGCTGGCACTTCCTCGAGCCCGGCGACTACGCGGACTTCCTGGCCGGGCGCATCGGGGGCGACGATCCCCGCGCAGTGCCCCTGCGGGCGAAGGGCTTCCTGCGGGACGGGCTGGACCTCGAGGCTCTCGCCGAGCGCATGAAGCGGCGCAAGCGCTTCGTGGGCATGGGCCCGCACCTGCACATCCTCATCACGACCCTGCGCTGCAACCAGTCGTGCCGCTACTGCCACGCCTCGCGCACCGACATGGACCGCGTCGACACCGACATGTCCATCGCCACGGCCAAGCGCGTGGTGGACCTCGCCATGACGACCACGTCGCCGTACGTGAACTTCGAGTTCCAGGGCGGCGAGCCCACCGTGAACATGGACGTGATCAAGTTCGTCGTGGAGTACAGCCGCGAGAAGAACAAGGTCGAGGGCAAGGAGCTGGCCCACAGCCTGGTCACGAACTTCACGTACATGACCGAGGAGAACGCCGCCTGGCTCGTCGCCAACGACGTCCTCGTCTGCACGTCGCTGGACGGGCCCCAGGAGCTGCACGACTGGAACCGGCTCTGGAAGAAGGACGGCTCGGCCTTCGGGTCGGTCATGCGGTGGATCCACCACTTCAACGCCGCGTACGTGGCGAAGGGCCTCGACCCCGAGCTGTGGCACGTCGACGCGTTGATGACGACCACCCGAAAGTCTTTCGAGTTCCAGCGCGAGATCGTGGACCTGTACGTCGAATTGGGCATCCGCAACCTGCACGTGCGCCCGCTGAACCCCTACGGGTTCGCCGTCGATCAGTGGAAGCGCGTGGGCTACACGATGGACGAGTACCTCGACTTCTACGCCGCGATGCTCGACGACATCCTCGAGCGGAACCTGAACGGGGTGGAGATCATCGAGGGCACGTCGGCCATCTTCCTGGCGAAGATGTTGACCGAGGACGACCCCAACTTCGTGGACATCCGCAGCCCCTGCGGCGCGGGCACCGGGCAGGTCGCCTACAACTACGACGGCAAGCTCTTCACCTGCGACGAGGGGCGCATGACGTCCGCCATGGGCAGCGACATGTTCGGCATCGGCAGCGTGGACGCGGCGAACCTGGCCGAGGTCCTGAAGCACCCCACCGTGCGCGCCATGGCCGTGGCCTCGCTGCAGGACTCGCTGCCGGGGTGCTCCGAGTGCTGGAACAAGCCCTACTGCGGCGTGTGCCCCATGCACGAGTACATGACGTCCGGCGACCTGTTCAAGCGCCCCGACTCCCCGAAGTGCCGCGAGCACTACACCATCGCCTCGCTGCTGTTCGAGAAGCTGGGGGACGACCCCGACGGAAGGATCGCGGACATCTTCCGCCGCTGGACCATCAACCGACCGCGAGAGACGGGCTCCGAATGCGCGGTGTAGCCGGCTGCGGCCCGGCCCGGATGCCCGAGGACGCCGCCGAGCTTTGAGGTAAGTTCCCGTCGTGGCCTACGAGAAGGATCCCAAGAGCAAGCTGCCGTCGCTGGACCGGAGCCCGTCTTCGTACCTGGCGCAGGACCAGCTGAAGGACGCGGAGGCGCCCTCGGTGAGCAAGGACCTGGTCGACGCGTCGCGCTCCGTGCAGGACGACCCGGCCAACGCCGGCGTGATGCTCGCGCAGCACTGCTCCCACGGGAGCCACGGGAGTCACGGCAGCCACGGATCGCACGGCAGCCACGGATCGCACGGCAGCCACGGATCGCACGGCTCCCACGGGCAGTGGTAGAGGACTCCGTCGCCCCGGGCTCGGCCCGACCCCGCCAGCTGATTCTGACCGTCACCCGGGCCTGCGACCTGCGGTGCTCCTACTGCCCCACCGTCAAGGACGGCTTCCCCTCGCTGTCGATCGACGACGCGGTGCGCGCGCTGCACCTCTTCGCGGACCGGTACGCGGGCCCCCACGGCGGCGACGTCAAGCTGTTCGGGGGCGAGCCGCTGCTCGCGCCGGACGTCGTGCACGCGGTCCTGGAGGAGGCCGAGCGGCTCGACGCGGTGCGCCGCATCTACCTGTCCACCAACGGCCGAGCGCTCGACGCGCGGCTCCTGGGCCGCATCGCCGAGAGCGACAAGACCATCCTCACCATCTCCCTGGACGGCCGCCCGGACGACCACCGCAAGTACCGGCGCGGGCCGGAGTCCTACGACACGGTCGTGGCCCTGCGCGGCACCCTCGCGGGGATGCCGAGGGTGGTCGTCACGCAGACGATCCCGCCCGCGGCCGCCGTACACGCCGACGCGAACTTCGCGCACCTGCTCGGGCTCGGCTTCCGTCGCTTCAACTTCCTGCCGGGCTACTTCCTCGCCTGGAGCGACCTGCAGCTGCGGGCCCTGCGCGCCGGGTTCGGGCGCGTGGCGGTTCGCGTCCGCGGGGAGTGGGCCGAAGGGCGACCCCTGTACGTCCGCAACCTGTTCACGTGGGCGCCCACCCCGTTCTTCAACGAGGGGCTGATCGTGGACTCGGACGGGACGATCCACCCGAGCAACGTGGGGCTGGCGGGGTCCTTCGACGACCTGCGCGGCCGCACCGCGGTGGGGACGCTGGACGATCCCCCGTCGGTCGAGGCGCTCGCGGCGGCGGCCGAGCGGACCCGCGCGCTGCTCGAGGCCACCACGCCCCCGAAGATCCTCGCGTCCACCCGCGCGGCCGACGCCGAGCTCACCCGCTTCGTGAGGGGCCTGCTGCCCTCCTGGGCCGCCCGGCGCCGCGCCCGTCGCGCCCGCCCGGCGCCCGCGGACGGGACCCCCGCGCCGTGACCGAGCCCTGGATCGGCCCCGACGGCCGGGTGATGCGGCGCCTCGAGCTGCACATCACCTACACCTGCCCCGAGCGCTGCGTCTTCTGCTCCGAAGCCCACCGCATGGAGCAGTTCAAGCGCTTCCCCGTCACCTGGGGACGCATCGCCACCGTGCTGCGGACCCACGCCCGGCGCGGCGTCACGAACGTGCACCTCACCGGCGGGGAGCCGACGATCCATCCGCGCTTCGTGGAGGTCCTCCGGCTCGCCCGCAAGCTCGGCATGCGCACCTCCGTGGGCACCATCGGGACGATGCTGGCGCGGCCGTCGTTCGCGGAGGCGGCGCTGCCCCACCTGGACGAGGCGCTCTTCTCGCTGCACGGGCCGACGGCCGACGTGCACGACCCCCTGGCCGGGCGCGTCGGGTCCTTCGACACGGTGACCGCGGCCCTGCGGATGGGGGCGACGCACACCGGCTTCCTGCCCATGGTGAACACCGTCGTGACGCGCGACAACGTGGCCGAGCTGCCCGCCACGGTGGCGCGGGCGGTGGCCCTCGGAGCCCGGAACATCGTGGTGTCGAACCTCACGCCCGAGGGCGCGGGGCTGGACACCTACGACGCCCTGGCCGTGGACCTGAGCGGGCTGCGCGAGGTGATTCCTGCGGCCGCACAGGCGGCGGGCGACGCGACGATCCGGTTCTTCGGCTTCCCCATGTGCCTCCTGGGCGACTCGTGGGCGTCGAGCAACGACCTGCACTGGGACCCGCGGGTGACCGTCGAGTGGGCGAGCGAGCCGGGCAAGGTGACGCTCGCCGAGTTCTACAACTGGGCCCCCGACCGCAAGCGGGTGCACGTGGAGGCCTGCAGCCCGTGCGTCCGTCGTGACGTCTGCACCGGCGTGTTCGACCGATACGCCGCCACCCGACCGACCGACGCCCTGGAGGCGCGATGAAGGCGCTGCTGATTCTCCTGGTCGCCGTCGCCGTCGCCCACGACCCCACCCCGCCCGGGGACGACGACGACTCGGCCGTGGGAGACGACGACGACTCGGCCGGGGACGACGACGTCGTGGACCTCGTCGACGTCGCCGCCGCCTGGCAGCAGACCTGGGACACGGTCGCGTTCGACGAGCGGGCCCTCGCCGCGTGCTTCTCGGATCCCACGGCGGTCGTGCTGCTCGTGGGGGTCGACGAGGACGGCCGGAGCCGCGGGTCCGAGGCCGTCTCCACCGACAGGACCGAGGTGACCCTCACCCCGGCCTGCGAAGCGATCCTGGCCGGATTCGACCTCGGCGCGGCGCCCGCCGGCGGCGCGAACCGTTTCGGGTTTCGCTTCCTGGAGCGGAGCGGTCGCCTGCGCCTGGTCCCCGAGACGCGGCTCGACACGCGCCCCGGCCGGCCCGCCCCCGCGGAGCCCGGCCTGCGCGTGGTCGCGGCCCAAGCGGAGGGCTCGACTTGGTCCCGGGCAGGGGAGCTCGAGGCCGCCGTCGCGGCGCGCGGCCTCCGCATCGCCCTCGAAGACCGCGGCTGCGAGCTCGAGCGGGGCGCGGTGCTCTCGGTCCGGGCGACCTTCTTCGAAGGCGACCCGCTGCTCGAGCACGAGGCGAGGAGCTGCCTCGACCTCGCGGCCGCGAGCCTGCGTGTGCCCGCCGCGTGGAGGGACACGACCCTGCAGCTCGCGCTCTTCACGACCCGCGAGGAGGGCCCGTCGCCGAACACGGACAAGATCATCCTGGGCAGCCTCTCCAAGGACCACATCGACTCCGTCGTGAAGAAGAACCTGCGCGGGATCAGCGGCTGCTATCAGCGGTCCTTGAACAGGGACCCGGGCCTCCGCGGGAAGCTCGTCGTGAAGTTCGTGATCGCGCAGGACGGGTCGGTGAGCAGCGCGTCCACGAAGAGCTCCACGCTCCGGAATCGAACCGTGGAGGAGTGCGTCAACGCGGAGTTCCGCATGATGAGGTTCCACCGCCCCAAGGGCGGCGGCATCGTGATCGTCAGCTACCCGTTCGTCTTCAACTCGAAGTGAACGCGCGTCCGAGCAAGAAATCCGGTCGCGCCGACGATCGAATCCGTCCGGAAGGGTGATGACCGAGATCCTCTGGGACAGCGGAACGATCGTGGTGAAGGGCGCCGAGCCGGACGTCCTGCCCGACGTGTGCGTGTGGGACGACCGCTGCGGCGGTCATCGCGCCCCCGCGGTCGCGTACGACCAGGTGGTGATGTCGCTGCACCGACGGAAGATCCCCTACGACGACCAGGCCCGGACCTACCCCACCCTGGACGACGGCCTCCGCGTCCATCGCGAGCCGCGCCCCTACCAGTCCGAGGCGCTCGCGGCCTGGGAGGGCAACCGCGGCCGGGGGGTGGTGGTGCTGCCCACGGGGTCCGGCAAGTCCTGGCTCGCGATGCTGGCGATCGACCGCAAGCGCCGGGGCACGCTCGTGGTGGCGCCGACGCTCGATCTCGTGCGCCAGTGGTACGACCAGCTGCGCGCCGCGTTCCCGTGCGAGGTGGGCGTGGTGGGCGGCGGATCGCACGACGTTGGCCCGATCACCGTCACGACGTACGACTCGGCGTACCTGCACATGGAGCACCTCGGCCGCCGCTTCGGGCTGGTGATCTTCGACGAGGTGCATCACCTGCCCGGCGAGTCCCTGTCCCTCGCGGGCCGCTTCTGCCTCGCGCCGTTCCGCCTCGGCCTCACCGCGACCCCCGAGCGCTCGGACGGGCGCGAGACGGTCCTCGACGAGCTCGTCGGGCCCCTGGTCTACCGCCGTCGGATCACCGAGCTCACCGGGCAGTTCCTCGCCGAGTACGACACGGAGCGCGTGGAGGTCGATCTGAGCCCGGACGAGTGGGAGGCCTACCAGCGCGCCCGGGCCACGTATCGCGACTTCGTCTCGCGGCAGGGCATCCGGGTGGGCAGCAAGGGCGGCTGGGCGACGTTCATCCAGCGGTCCGCGATGAGCGAGGCCGGGCGAGAGGCCTTCGAGGCCTGGCAGGAGCAGCGGCGGCTCGCGTTCGGGGCGCCGAGCAAGCTCGAATACCTCGGCCACTTGCTGCACGAGCATCGCCACGACCGGGCGATCGTCTTCACGTCGGTCAACGAGACCGCCTACACGATCAGCCGCCGCTTCCTGATCCCCGTCATCACCCACCAGACCCCGGTCAAGGAGCGCTCCGCGATCCTCGCCGGGCTCGGAGGCGGCACCTACGGCGCGGTGGTGACGAGCCGGGTCCTCAACGAGGGGGTGGACGTGCCGTCGGCGAACGTCGCCATCATCGTCAGCGGCTCGGGCTCGGTGCGGGAGCACGTCCAGCGGCTCGGGCGCGTGCTCCGCAAGAAGCCCGACGGCGAGCGCGCCGTCCTCTACGAGCTCATCGCGGCGGGCACGTCCGAGGCGTTCACGTCGGAGCGGCGCCGGGAGCACCTGGCCTACGGCGGCGAGGGCGACGACCTGAACGGAGAGGCGGGCTGATGCTGACCTGGGACCTCGTGCGCGCGAAGGTCGGTCGCGACACCGTGTCGGTGAGGGAGCTCAGCGACGCCCAGATCGCGGGCGCGACCGACCTGGCGCGGGTGTACCTCGAGCGCCTGGAGCTGGGACTCGGCCGCAGCCGCTGGGCGGTGCAGAGGGCGCTGCGCGCGGTGAACGTGCCTGCCCGCGAGCGCAAGATCGCCGACGGGCTGCGCAAGCTGCTGGACGACCGGTGCACCTGGGCGATGGCGGACGGCCCCGACCCGAGCGACGTGCGCGACACCGTGTTCCGCCTCGCCGCCGCCCGTCGCCGCAGCCTCGGCCCGGGCGACCGCCTCGACCGCGGCGGGGTGCTCGACGCGGCCGCGATCGCCCTGGGCCTGGACGACGCGACGGGCGTGGACCGGAGGCTCTTCGGAGACCTCAAGGAGGCGTGGCGCCTGGCGGAGTTCGAGCCGATCCAGCCGGAGGTGCTGGTCGCGAACTACGAGCAGGCGAACCGCCAAGCGCTGCTCCTGCGGGCGACGTCCGTGGACATCGTGCTGAAGGGCCTCCGCCCCGGCGCCGCGAGGGCCCTGTTCCGCAAGCTGAAGTTCCTGCGGCTGCTCCACCGAATCACGCCCCTGAGGGGCGGCCACCGCATCGAGATCGAGGGGCCCTACGCCCTGTTCCAGCAGGTCACGAAGTACGGTCTGCAGCTGGCGCTCCTGCTGCCGACGCTGGACGCCGTGGGACCGTACGAGCTCACCGCCGAGATCCTGTGGGGCCCCCGGCGCGTGCCCCGCACGCTGCGGCTCAGCGGAGGGGCGGAGGGCACCCTGCCCCCGGATCGACTGCCCGACGAGCTGGCGAAGCTCAAGGAGGCGGTCGCGAAGCTCGACACCCCGTGGACGCTGCGGCGGTCGACGAAGATCATCACGCTCCCCGGCGTCGGCCTCTGCGTCCCCGACTTCGTGTTCAAGCACCCGGACCACGGCGCCGTCTACTTCGAGCTGCTCGGCTACTGGAGCCGCGAGGCGGTGTGGAAGCGGGTGGACCTCGTCGAGGGCGGGCTGAAGGACCGGGTGGTGTTCGCAGCGTCGACGCGGCTGCGTGTGAGCGAGGAGGTGCTGGGAGACGACGACCGCGGCGCCCTCTACGTCTTCAAGGGGGCGCTGCACGCCAAGGAGGTGCTCCGCCGGGTCGAGCGCGTGGCGGGCCGGCGCTGACCCGCCCGGCGCGCGGGCGCGGGTGGTATCTTTTCGCTGGTTTTTCGATGACCTCCATGCGCCGACGCCTGTTCCTCTTCACCGTCGCGTCGGCCGTCGCGGCGGCCCTCACGGTCGCGGGCTGCGCGGACTCGGACGGAGACGGCTACTCCAGCCTCGAAGACTGCGACGACGAGGACGCCGATCGGAACTTCAGCGCCCAGGAGCGCTGCAACGGGCTCGACGACGACTGCGACGGCCAGGTCCCGGACGCCGAGGCCGACCTGGACGGCGACGGGCACCTCGCCTGCGGGGACGACTGCGACGACGCGGACTTCTACACCCACGGCGGGGACCCGGCGTCCGAGGACCCGGCGGCTCAGCCCGCCGTCGAGCTGTGCGACGACGTCGACAACGACTGCGACGGCGAGGTGGACGAAGACTTCGCCGACGACAACGAGGACGGCCGGGTCGACTGCCTCGAGGTGGACGCGGACGGCGACGGGGTCCTCCCGTGGCAGGGCGACTGCGACGACGAGAACCCCGACACCTACGAGGGCGCCGAGGAGATCTGCGACGGCCTCGACAACGACTGTGACGGCTTCCCGGACATGGACATCGGCGGCGAGGCCGACCGAGACGCCGACGGCTCGCTGTCGTGCGAAGACTGCGACGACCTGGACGGCATCAACTTCCCCGGCAACCCCGAGGTGTGCGACGGCCAGGACAACGACTGCGACGGCCGGATCGACAACGGCGTCCTCCCCACCTGGTACCAGGACGAGGACGGCGACGGGTACGGCCGGGACGACGTGTCGGTGCAGTCGTGCCTGAACATCGACGGCTACTCGCAGCTGAACGGCGACTGCGCGGACGACGACCCCTTCCGCTCCCCCGGGCTCGCCGAGGTCTGCGACCAGATCGACAACGACTGCGACCAGTTCGTGGACCAGGGCGTGCTGCTCGAGTGGTACGTGGACGCGGACCTCGACGGCTACGGCAACCGCGACCAGATCGTCTGGGACTGCACGCAGCCGGAGGGCTACAGCTCCTTCGACACGGACTGCGACGCGGCCGATCCCGCCGTGTACCCCGGCGCGGACGAGATCTGCGACCGCAAGGACAGCAACTGCGACGGGTTCATTCCGGCCGAGGAGATCGACGGCGACGGCGACGACGTCACGATCTGCGAGAACGACTGCGACGACGCGAACCCCCTCATCTACGACGCGGCCCCCGAGGCCTGCTCCGGCATCGACGAGAACTGCGACGGCACGCCCGACAACGGGCTGTTCACGGACATGTGCCCGCCGCCCACGAACGTCGCGGTCACGACCTGCATCAACGGCACCCCGTCCGAGTGCGCGCTCGTGGACTGCGACGCGGGCTTCTTCGACATCGACACCCAGTACGGCACCGGCTGCGAGTGCGGGGACGACAGCGCCGGCTTGGGCTGCGGGCAGGCCTTCAGCGTCGGGACCCTCCAGAACGGCAACGTCCTGTTCCGCACCGGCAAGCTGCCCGAGCCGCAGCTCGTCGACTGGGTACACGCCCACTTCCCGGACAACGGTCGGGGCCCCGGCAACGGCGCGCCCGTCATCAAGTTCACGGCGAGCGGCAACCCCGGCAACAACTACCGGTTCGACGTCTTCCGCAACTGCTCCGGCAACGCGTTCAACTGCGGCACCGGGAGCTCCACGGGCAACACCCAGTGGTCCTACGAGGACAACCAGAGCAGCGGGACGAATCGCTACAACAGCAACGGCAACAGCTGGCCGTCGAACATCTACGTGCGCGTCTTCCGCATCAACGGCGGCAACAACTGCGACGACTACACGCTGGAGTTCGGCCGGTGAGGCTCGCCGCGTCCCTGACCGTCGCCCTCCTGCTCGCCGCTCCCTCGGCCCTCGCCGGGTCCGCCGAGGACGCCTACGACTACCTCTACGAGGCGGCCGACATCCTCGACAAGGTCGAGGCCGCCCGTGCCGAGGGCCGGGACGAGGCCGCCGAGGAGTACCTGCTCGAGGCGAAGGACCGCCTGGAGCAGGCCGAAGCGCTGTCCCCCGCCCTCCCCCGCATCTCGTTCGAGCGCGCGCGCATGCACCTGCTGGCGGGGGCCCCGGACGTGGGCGAGGCGGCCCTCACCGACGCGATGCGCGGCGAACTCACCATCGCGGATCGCGTCCAGGCGGTCGAGATCCTCGACACCCTCCGGGCGGCCCAGGGGCACCCCAGCGTCGGCGAGGAGTGGCAGTCGGCGAGCGGGATGCGGGACGCGGGCGCGATGATGCTCGGCGTGGGCATCTCCACGTTCCTCGCGGGCCTCGCGGTGGCCTTCGACAGCTACGCGCGCGGCGCCGCCTCGAAGATCGACGACGACAGCATCGCCATCAACCGGTTCGGCTGGGTCCTCAGCGGCGTCGGCGGCGGCCTCGCCCTGGGGGGCGGCGGCCTCACGCTGGTGGGCGCCGTCCGTCTCGGGAACCTGCAGCCCCTCCTGCCCGGTCCCTGGCACCTGCCCAACGCCCCGGACGGCGTCACGTTGACGCTGCGGGGCACGCTCCCCGACCTGTCGGCCCCCCTCGCGATGCGGGAGAGGAGCCGCAAGTGAGGCGCCTCATCCTCGCCGCTGCGCTCGTCCTCACGGGCTGCCTCTCGGACCTCGACGACCGCGACCGCGACGGCTTCGGCGAGGTGCAGGACTGCAACGACGACGACGCCGCAGTCAGCCCGTCCGCCCAGGAGGTCTGCGACGGGATCGACAACGACTGCGACGGCGCCATCGACGGCGTGGACGTCGACGGCGACGGCTTCCTCGCGTGCTCCACGGACCCCGAGCTCGAGCTCGACTGCGCGGACGCGGACCCCCGGACGTACCCCGGGGCCGCCGAGCTGTGCGACGACATCGACAACGACTGCAACGACGTCGTCGACGACCCGTTCGATCGGGACCTGGACGGCTGGGCCACCTGCTTCGGCGACTGCGACGACGGCGACTCCACGGTCTTCCCGGAGGCGGAGGAGGAGTGCGACGGCGTCGACGACGACTGCGACGGGGCCGTCGACGAGGACTTCGACCTGGACGAGGACGGGTTCACGTCCTGCGCCGAGCCGCTGGCGGACTGCAACGACGAGGACGCCGGCGTCTTCCCGGGCGCGGTCGAAGAGTGCGACGGGGTGGACCGCGACTGCTCGGGCATCCCCGGCAACATCGACGGCGACGGCGACGGCTTCCCGGCGTGCACCGGCGACTGCGACGACGCGGACCCGAACGTCTCCCCCAACACCCTCGAGATCTGCAACCTCCAGGACGACGACTGCGACTTCATCGTCGACGAGGACCTCGACCTCGACCTCGACGGCTACCTGCCCTGCGACGGCGACTGCGACGACGCCGACGACACGATCCACCCCGACAGCGTCGAGTTCTGCGACGCCGTGGACCAGGACTGCGACGGCCTCGTGGACGAGGACTACGACCTCGACTTCGACGGCGTGTCCACCTGCGGGATCGACGGCATCCCCGGCAACGAAGACGACGACTGCGACGACACGAACGACACGGTGCGCCCCGGCGCGCTGGAGCTGTGCGACGAGATCGACAACGACTGCGACCTCGAGATCGACGAGTCGACGGACGTGGACGGCGACAACATCGCGCTCTGCGACGGCGACTGCGACGACAACAACGCCGCGATCTTCCCCGGCGCCGAGGAGATCTGCGACGGCCTCGACAGCGACTGCGACCTGCTCATCCCGGGCTGGGAGGCGGACCTCGACGGCGACACGTTCATGCTCTGCACCGGCGACTGCGACGACGCCAACGCCCTCGTCTTCCCGGGCGGCACGGAGGTCTGCAACGGGCTCGACGACGACTGCAGCGGGTACCCGGACGACCCGTTCGACATCGACCTGGACGGCGTGCCCACGTGCATGGGCGACTGCGACGACAACGACTCGATCAACTTCCCCGGCAACCCCGAGGTGTGCGACGGGCTCGACAACGACTGCACGGGCGTGGCGGACGACGGCCTCGATCAGGACGCCGACGGCGTGACCGTGTGCGACGGCGACTGCGACGACTCCGAGCCCCTGTCGTTCCCCGGCAACCCCGAGGTCTGCGACCTCGTGGACAACAACTGCGACGAGGTGATCGACGAGGGCTTCGACACGGACGCGGACACCTTCGCCACCTGCGGGGGCGACTGCGACGACACGAACCCCGCCATCTACCCCGGCGCGCCCGAGCCGTGCGAGGCCCTCGACTACGACTGCGACGGCGTGAACGGCGACGTGGACGCCGACCAGGACTCCTTCGCGGGCTGCCAGGGCGACTGCGACGACAACGACCCGGCGGTGTTCCCCGGGGCGGCCCTCCTCACCTGCGACGGGACCGACTGGGACTGCGACGGCACGAACGACGACACCGTGACGGTGGGGCTGCTGCCGGGCCAGGCGACCGTCGCGAACCTGCCCGGGCTGGCGGACCTCAGCACCGAGTCCACGGGCTACGGCTGCACCCTGAACTTCGTGGACATCGCCGCCGTCACCGAGGCCGACATCGACGCCTCGGGCGCCCAGGTCCTGCTGCTCTCCAGCCCCGGCGAGGTGCCCGCGGCGGCGGCCCTCTACACCGCCGGGGCGTGGCTCGAGCTCGACGCCTGGCTGTTCGACGGCAAGGGCATGGTGATCACGGGCCACCTCGGCACGGACGTGGACATCCCGTACGTCGACCGCGCCGCGATCGCCGAGCTCGTGGGCGTGACCCTGTCGGGCACCAACGCGGGGCTCGCGGTGGGCACGTCGATCGAGGACGTGGGCGGCACCTTCTGGACGGGCATCTCGTCGTCGCCCTACACGTCCACGGCGGACATGATCGGTGACGACATCGCGGGCACCTGCACCAACGGGGTGGTCGAGGCGACCGTCGACACCACCCGCTCGGTCGTCGCCTTCGAGGCCGGGATCGCGTGCACGGTCGCCTTCGCCGAGCACCGCGGCGCGTGGGTGCCGTTCCAGCCCGAAGACGGCGGGAACATCGACGACCGGCACCTGCTCTACAACGTCATCGAGTGGATCAAGTCGGTCCCCTGAGGGTCGCGCTCGCGGCCCTCGTCCTCAGCGCGTCGATCGGCTGCCCGACCGACGAGGACGTGGTGCCCGAGCCGACCCAGAACCTCGGGGCGGACCCCCGCGACCGCGCGGACCCGGGGACGGCGCGCGCCGGGATCATCCGCGACGGCACCGACACGGCCCCGGGCCTCATCGACGGCATCGGCGCCGAGGCCCGCCCCGGCGACATCAAGCTCTGGAACGACCGCGTCCAGTTCGTCGTGCAGGGCGCCTACCGCAGCCACGGGTGGATCGACGTCGGGGGCACGATCATCGACGCCGACCTGGTGCGCGAGCCGGGGGCGCCGGGCTACGACATGGTCGACGACGTCTTCATGTCCTTCGGGGCCGCGCGGCTGGTGGAGGCGGACACGGTCGAGGTCGTCGCCGACGGCACGTTCGGGGGCCCGGCCATCGTGCGGGCGACCGGCCGAGACGTGCTCTGGGACTTCTTCGACGGGGCCCTGGAGCTCGAGGAGCCGCTGCTCCCCGACCTGGGCCTCACGGTCGTGACCGAGTACTTCCTGCCCCCGGACTCGTGGTCGATGCGGGTCACGACGACCCTGACGGCGGGCGACTTCGAGGCCTCCTTCAACGTCGCCGACGGCTGGATGGTGTCGGGCGAGGACACGGAGCTGGTCTACGGCGACGCGGGCTTCACGGACGACGCGCCCCGCGACTACCCGTGGGCGGGCTGGACCGGCCGTCTCAACGAGGGCGCCTTCGGCGTGTGGCAGGAGGGGGCGACGTCGCGATCGCCGTCGGTCGCGCAGCTCCTGACCATCGCGTCCGTCTCCATGACGGGCGACGTGAGCCGCCAGGTGCTGGCCCCGGGCGAGGAGCTCCGCCAGGTGCGTTGGTTCGCCATGGGTCCCGACACGGCCACGATCGCGGCCGAGCGCAGGTCCCGAGAACGCCTCGAACAGCTGCCTGCGGCGGGCACGGTGACCGACTCGACCGGGGCGCCGGTCGCGGGGGCGCGAGTGCACTTCGTGAGCGAGGAGGGCGCGGTGGACGGGTACGCGGTCACGGGCGTCGACGGCGCGTGGTCCGCCCGCCTCCCGCCGGGCACCTGGACCGCCTGGGCCCTCGGGCGGCACCCGGGGGAGCGGGTCCTGCCCCACCACGCGGGCCGCTGGCCGCACCTGGGGACACGCCTCCAGCAAGCCCTGCACGAAGACCGCCTGGGGGGCGCGGCCCGACCCCTGCCGTTCGCGGCCGGCTACGGACCCGCGACGGGCGTGATCACCGTCGACGAGGGCGCGCCGCCTCTGGACCTCGTGCTGGAGGCGCCCGGGACGCTGACGGTGGGGATCACCGACGACTCCTTCACCGGCATCCCGGCCGTCCTGCGGATCACCCGCACGGACGGCGACGCGCGACCGGCGGGCGTCCCCGAGGAGCTGCTCGAGCCCTTCGGCCTGCCCACGTCGAGCACGCACGTGGCCTGGGTCTGGGTCACCGGGCCCGGGTGGTCGTTCCCGCTGCCCGCGGGGGCCTACGACGTGGAGGCGGCCCACTCGCCGCGGCACGAGCGGCAGACGCTGCCGGTCGTCCTGGAGGCCGGGGCGAGCGAGGCGATCGCCTTCCGGCTGGACGAGACCGTCCCCCGCGACGGCTGGTACTCCGTGGACCCGCACCTGCACGCCGCGCCGAGCATGGACGGGGGGCTCGCCCTCGAGGAGCGCCTCATCGTCTGCGCCGCCGCGGGCCTGGACGTGCCGGTCACCACCGACCACGACCGGATGGTCGACTACCGCCCCCTGGCGGCCGCCATGAACCTCGATCGGCTGCTCCTGGCGATGCCGGGCGTGGAGGTCACGCCGGTGGTGCGCGGGCACTTCAACCTGTTCCCCGTGGAGCCCGACCCGACCGCCGTCAACCTCGGCGCCCTGCGCTGGTGGGATCGCTACCCGGACACGAACACGCTGCACGCCGCGGGCCGCGCGACCGCCCCCGAGGGCGCGATCCTTCAGCTCAACCACGGCCGCAACGCGCTCGGCATGTTCGATCTCGCAGGCTGGACGCCCGACCGCGTCGCCCGGCCGGACAAGTTCAGCCTCGACTTCGACCTCATGGAGATCATCAGCACCGAGGACGAGGACGACTGGATGCGCAACCGCAACGACTGGTTCGCGCTCCTCTCCCAGGGGGTGGTGAAGGTGCCCACCGGGGCCTCGGACAGCCACGACCGGACCCACGCGTGCGGAGCCGGCCGCACCGACGTGCAGGTGGCCGCGGCGACCGTGGCGGACCTCTCCATCGAGTCGGTGCGGGACGCCCTCCTGGCGGGCGGGGTGGTGGTGGCGTCGGGCGTGACCCTGCGCGCGACGCTCGACGGATCGGCGCCCGGCTCGACCGTCGCCGGCGCGTCCGCGGACCTCGCCATCCAAGTGCTCGCGCCGTCGTGGATCCGCCCCGACGTCCTTCGGATCTGGAAGGACGGCGAGGTCTTCGAGGAGCGCGAGCTCGCTTCCGAGACCGACGGCGTGTGGTTCGACGACACCATCTCGGTGACGGCCGACGGAGACGCCTGGTTCGCGGTCGAGGTGGACGGCGACGCCGCCATGGGCCACGCCTGGGGCGGCGCCACGCCGTTCGCCCTGACGAACGCGTGGTTCCTCGATGTCCCGTAAGGTCGGGCCCGGATGACGACGCTCAAGGACATCCTCCGGGAGCTGCCCCCCGAGGCCCGGGAGGAGTTCGCGGAGCGCTACGAGGACGAGCTGGTGCCCCGCGGGGCGCTGCGCGACGAGGTCCTCAGTTACCTGCGCCTGGTGCAGTCGATGGCCGAGGTGAACCGCGTCATCAACTACGAGATGGCCGAGGGGATCGCCAAGCGCCTCGTGAGCATGCTCAAGAAGGTCGGCAAGACCGCCCCCGAGTTCGATCGCCGCGTCCTCCAGGCCGCCTGCCGCTACTTCTGCCTCGAGGGCGACGGGGACGACGACCTCGACTCCGAAGAGGGCTTCGACGACGACTGCGAGGTGATGAACGCCGTGGCCGAGCACCTCGGCCGCGACGAACTGGTGATCGACCTCTTCGCGCTGTGACCGGCCTGTGTCCGGTCCTACCCGGAGGGGTTGCTATAACTGCCGCTCCGAGGAGAACCCCATGTCCCTGAATCGCATCGCCCTCCCCGCCCTCGCCCTGTGCCTCGCGGCCGCCCCCGCCCACGCCGAAGAGCTCGAGAAGCTCGGCGAGAAGCACGGCTGCGTCGTCTACAAGGGCGACAAGATGGCGGGCGGGATCAGCAACGTCGTGGCCAGGTGCGAGTGGGACATCCCCGCCGAGAAGATGATCGCCACGGTGGCCGACGTGTCGATGCACGACGACTGGCTCTCGGCGGTCGTGTCGTGCGAAGACAAGGGCGAGGGTCGCTGGACGCAGGTCCACCAGGCCAGCGGCATCTCCGACCGGCAGGTCACCCTCAAGTTCACCGACGAGAAGCGCGCCGACGGCGGCTTCCGCACCAGCTGGACGCGCTCGGATCCGCAGGACGCCCTCGGCGACGGCCGCATCCTCGCGATCACCGACGACGGGTACTGGGACGTGACCCCCAACGGCAGCGGCAGCACCGTCGAGTACGGGCTGCTCTACGATCCCGGCGGAAAGGTCCCGAAGTGGATCGTGAACAGCTTCCAGAAGGGCGGCACCTTCGACACGCTCATCGAGATGAAGACGGCCGCCTCCAAGTAGGGGTCAGCCGACCGGGCGACGCCCCACGCTGTAGTAGACGAAGCCGAGCCGACGCATCTCGTCGGGCTCGAAGATGTTGCGCCCGTCGAACACGACCGGGAGCTGCAGCCGGGACTTGATCTCGCCGAAGTCGGGCGTGCGGAACTCGGACCACTCGGTGCAGATCACGAGGGCGTCGGCCCCGTCGAGGGCGTCGTAGGACGAATCCGCATAGGTGATGCGCTCGCCGAACACCTCGTGCCCCGTCTCGTGGGCGACTGGGTCGTAGGCCCGAACCGTCGCGCCGGCCTCCAGCAGCGCCTCCATGATCGTGATGGAGGGGGCCTCGCGCACGTCGTCCGTGCCGGGCTTGAACGCGATGCCCCACACGGCCACGGTGCGGCCGGACGGGGCGCCGTCGAAGTGCCCCAGGATCTTGTCCAGGAACACCGACCGCTGCCGCTGGTTGACGTTGTGGACGGCGTCCAGCAGCTCGGTGGGCACGCCGCTGTCCTCCCCCATGGACATGCAGGCGAGCACGTCCTTCGGGAAGCACGATCCGCCGTAGCCGAGGCCCGGGTAGAGGAACTTGTTGCCGATGCGGGAGTCGCTGCACATGCCCCTGCGGACCTGCTCGATCTCGGCGCCGTAGGCCTCGGTGAGGTTGGCGATCTCGTTGATGAACGAGATCTTCGTCGCGAGCATGGCGTTGCTCGCGTACTTCACCATCTCGGCGGACGGCACATCCATGCACAGGATCGGGTTCCCCTGGCGCACGTACGGCGCGTAGAGGTGGCGCATGCGCTCGGCGGTGCGCTCGTCGTGGGTGCCCACCACGATGCGGTCGGGCTTGTTGAAGTCCCCGATGGCCGCGCCCTCCTTGAGGAACTCGGGGTTGCTGGCCATGTGGAAGGGCTTGCTGGTGCGCCCCGCGATGGCCGCCCGCACCTTCTCGTTGGTCCCGACGGGCACCGTCGACTTCACCACGATGATCGGGGCCTCGCCCGCGTGGTCGTCTCGGCTCTCGAGGGCGTCGCCGATGTCCCGCGCCGCGCCCAGCGTGTACTTGAGGTCCGCCCGGCCGCGGTCGTCCGACGGGGTGCCCACGCAGATGAAGATGATCTCGGCGCGGTCGTAGGCCTCGGCGGGGTCGGTCGTGAAGTGCAGGCGCCCGGCCTCGATGTTGCGGCTCAGCAGATCGTCGAGCCCGGGCTCGTAGATCGGGGAGACTCCGTCCCGCAGCTTGGCGATCTTCGCCGCGTCGAGATCGAGGCACACGACGTCGTTGCCGGTGTTCGCGAGGCAGGTCCCCGTGACGAGACCGACGTATCCGGTGCCGACCATGGTCAGGCGCATGTTTCCTCCACGTAGGGACGGGGACTGTAGACCACCCGGGGGGCGATCGCCGGGGGCCTCAACCCGCGGCGAGCTGGGCTTCGAAGTAGGCGATCGTCCGGGTCAGGCCCTCGCGGAGCTGAATCGAGGGCGTCCACCCGTCGAGGACCCGCTGGGCCAGGGCGATGTCGGGCTTGCGCCGGGTCGGGTCGTCCTGGGGCAGCGGCCCGTGCTCGATCGTCGAGCTCGAGCCGGTGAGCTCGACGGTGAGGGCGGCGAGCTGGGCGATGGTGAACTCGGCGGGGTTGCCGAGGTTCACGGGGCCCACCGTCTCCTCCTGATCCATCATCCGCACGACCCCCTCCACGAGGTCGTCGATGTAGCAGAAGGACCGCGTCTGGCTCCCGTCGCCGTAGAGCGTGATGGGCTCGCCTCGCAGCGCCGCCACGACGAAGTTGGAGACCACCCGGCCGTCGTCCGCGAGCATGCGGGGGCCGTAGGTGTTGAAGATGCGGATCACCCGGATCTCGACCCCGTTCTGGCGGTGGTAGTCGAAGCAGAGCGTCTCCGCGACGCGCTTGCCCTCGTCGTAGCAGGACCGAATCCCGATGGGGTTCACGTTGCCCCAGTAGGACTCGGTCTGCGGATGCACCTCGGGGTCGCCGTACACCTCGGACGTGGACGCGTGGAGGATCCGCGCCTTCACGCGCTTGCTCAGGCCCAGCATGTTGATGGTGCCCATGACGTTCGTCTTGACCGTCTTCACCGGGTTGTACTGGTAGTGGACGGGGGACGCGGGGCACGCGAAGTGGAAGACGCGGTCGGCCTCCAGGAGGATCGGCTGGGTCACGTCGTGCCGCACCAGCTCGAAGTCGCGGTGGTCCAGCAGGTGCCGGATGTTCGACCGCCGCCCCGTGTAGAAGTTGTCGAGGCAGAGGACCTCGTGCCCGTCCGCCAGGAGCCGCTCGCAGAGGTGGGAGCCGATGAAGCCGGCGCCGCCGGTGACCAAGGTGCGCATCGGGGGGACTCTACTCGACGACGATCCCGGTGTCGGGCGACCCGGTGACCGTGTCGGTCCAGCCGTCGCCCGCGACCGTCCAGCCCACCTGCCCTCCGGGCGCGTCCAGCCGGGTCACGGTGAGCGGCCCGTCGTCGCCGTCGGCCCCCGCGTCCGACGGCACGATCACGGTGACGAAGTACGGCGCGGTCCCCTGCCCCGCCGCCGTCGCGTCCAGGACCGCGTGGCGCTGGACGGACCGATCGAGCCGGTACTGATCGACGTGCGGAGCCTCATTCTCCACGTACGCGGGCTCGTCGAGGACCAGCGGCACGTCCGCCCCCACGAACACGTCCACGAACGCCCCACCCACGCTCCAGCGGGCCTGCTCCTCCCCGAGCGCGATGATCCGCGAGCCGCCGTGCCACCGCTGGGTGTAGTCGTGGATGCCGTCGTCGGCCGTCTCGAGCCGGTCCGCGACGACGAAGTAGCGATCCCGCACGAAGAGCACGGTGCGCTCGACGGTCGTGCCCCCGTAGTCCTGGTGCGCCACCACCCGCGCGAGGTCCCCGGCCTCCCAGCCGTCCAGGAACGCGTCGGCGTCGCCGAAGTCGTTCAGCAGCCCCTTGTCCGGGGCCGCGCGACCGTCCACGAGGACCAGGTTGTGCGACGGCGACTGCGCGGTGACCGCGTTGTCGAGCTGGGAGGGCTTGTAGTACCCGGGGTCGATCAGGAGGTATTCGCCGTACCCCGCCACCGTGAACGACGTTCCGTCCACGTGGTCGTGCAGCGTCTTGCGGGCCGCCCCGGACTCGCCCACCAGGAGCCCCCAGATCGCGTCGGGGCCGTGGTCCGACCGGAAGACCGCGTTGCCCGCGTCGGGCAGGAACCGGGACGTCCAGGGCGGCTCCTCGGCGGCCACGGCGTCGTCGAAGTAGGCGAGGTGGTGCGCGCGAAGGTCCGCCCCGTGCCCCATCTCGTAGGGCCGGTCGACGTTGGTCTCCCAGTCCCACCGATAGTGGCCGCCGCCCCCGAACGACGACAGCAGCGCGCCCCCGTTGAACGGGTTGAAGTAGGCGTCGGCCAGCGGCGGCCGATGGCCCGACGGCAGCCGGATCGACATGGACCAGTCCACCGTCGCGCGGTACTCGGCGGTGCGGAGCGGGTTCGCGAACGTGAACGCCTCGCCGTCCACGCAGCCGTGCCCCGTCCAGGGGTCGAGATCGTTGCGATTCCGGCAGTCCCGCGCGAGCGCCGGGGCGATCCCACGACCGTCCCCGAACAGGTTGTCCCAGGCGACGAACATCGCCGTGGACACGCCCCACGCGAACCCGAAGTAGAAGGGCCCCTCGGACACCCCGCCGTCGGCCTGGACGTACTTGCCGTCGGGGCCCCAGAGGTAGTCCAGCTCGGACATCGCCCAGCTCAGCCACTCGGCCGACCGCCCGTACTCCGGGAAGGCCATGGCGACGTACCCGATGGCCGTCGCCGTGCGGATGGGGTGGTTGTTCTGGGCGGGCTGCAGCACGAGACCGCCGGTGCCGCCCGGGCCCAGGTACTCGTCGAAGAAGGCGCCGGTGATGAGGGTCAGGGCGTCCCGCACCGCGGCCTGCTCCTCCGCGGGGAAGTCCGGCGTCGCGCGCAGCAGATCGTAGGCGTCGACCCAGCCCATGAGCGGGTGCGGCATGCGGATGTTGATGTCCCAGGTGCGGTGGGAGTCGTAGTCGGTGGGGATGCGGGCGAGGAGGTCGCGGGCCTTGGCGGCCATCGCCGCGTCGTCGTGAAGCCAGGCGAGCAGGGCGGCGTCGCGGGCGGTCTCGGCGTTGCGGCCGTGAGCGTGGTGATCCCAGACGTCCGGGTCCCCGGGGTCGTACTCGCGGGCGGCGCGCTCCTCGATCTCGGCGTGGATGGCGACGTACGGCTCGCGGTCCAGGCGCTCGAGGATCACGTCGCGGTGCTCGGCGCGGACCAGGATCGTGGGGAACGGGTCGGGGTCGGCCTCGTCTGTCGGGCAGCCGACCAGGAGGAGGACGGCGAGCGCGACGAGTCGTCTCACGGATCCACCGGTGGCCGGGGGACGCCGTCCGCCTCGGCGAGGAACATGATCGCCGCGCCCACCCCCACGATCTGGTCGTCGAGCTGCGCGACGTCCAGGTAGGAGTCGTAGTCCCCGGGGTTCGTGCCGAAGGACGTGCCCTGCAGCGTGAGGTGCCCGTCCGACTCCTCGACGATGCTCCCCTCGAGGCCGCGCAGCGCCAGGTCGATGGCGGGGAGGATGTCGTCGCCCAGGGCGCCCGCCTTGTACGCGCGGGCCAGGGCGTAGCCGATGAGGGCCCCGGCAGAGGTCTCCTCGTAGTTGCCGGGATCGGCCTGCGGGTCGTTCATGACCGTGCGCCAGCGCCCCGAGCCCTGCTGGGTGGCGACGGTCGCGTCCACGTGCGCGAGGAACAGGGGCCGGACCGCGTCGGCCGCGGGATCGTCCGCCACGCGGGCGAGCAGCTCCGCGGCGGCGATGAGGACCCACGAGTTGCCGCGCGCCCAGAAGACGTCGTCGGCCGGGATGTTGACCCCGGCCTCGTCGTCCCAGGCGTGGTGGTAGAGGTCCCCGGCCGCTCGGCAGTGCTCGGAGAACAGCCGGTACTGCTCCACGAACGTGTCCAGGTGGGCGCGGTCCCCGGTGCGCTCGAACTCCGAGAGCAGGAAGACGCCCCACATGAACATCGAGTCGATCCACACCTGGGTCGTGTCCCCGAAGATCGCGTGGGCGGGCCCCCAGTGGACGATCGCTCCCGCGGCCGTGCGCGGCGCCGACGCCAGGTACGCGTGCGCAGCGTCCGTGATGGCGGTCAGGTCCACGTTCGGGTCCTCCACCATCAGCACCGAGGCGAGCGTGGCGGGGGACATGGAGTCCGACGAGATCATGTCCGGCACGTCGCCCGCGGCGGTGGTCTGCCAGATCCGGTAGTAGCCCTGACGCGCGGGGGAGCCGCTCGCGGCGTGCAGGCGATGCATGCCGAAGGCGAGCACAGTCTGGACCCAGTCGAAGCCGATCTCGTTCGGCCGCCAGCGGTCGGCGGCCTGGTCCGCGAGCACCTCGGCGGCCGCCAGCGTCTCCTGGGGGCCCGGGGACACCGGATCGGGCTCCGCGGGGCAGCCCGCCAACAGGACGAGCGCGAGCGCGATGCGGCTCATGAGCGTTGGCGCACCGGGCGGGCCACGAAGGTCACCACCCCCGCGATCGCCGCGAGGCCCGCGACGAGCGAGACCCACGGGGACATCCCCGCCGCCGCGGGCAGGTAGCCGGCGAGCAGCGCGATGAGCATGACGGTGATCGCGTACGGCGCCTGGGTGCGCACGTGATCCATGTGATCGCTGCCCGCGGCCGTGGACGACAGGATCGTCGTGTCCGAGATGGGCGAGCAGTGGTCGCCGAAGATCGACCCGTCGAGCACGGCGCCGATCGTGATGATGACCATCGCCTGCCCGCCGATGGACGACGCCTCGCCCACGGACGACGCGAGCCCGATCACGATCGGCAGCAGGATCCCCATCGTGGACCAGGACGAGCCCGTCGCGAACGCCACGCCGCAGGACAGCAGGAACAACCCCGCGGGCAGCAGCAGCGGGGGGATCATCGGGGCGACGGAGGCCATGTACTGGCGGGTGCCGAGGCCGCCGTCGTCGACCTTGCCGCAGACCGCCGCCATGGCCCAGGCGAGCATGAGGACGGCGACCGCGACCGTCATGGCCTTGGTGCCCGACAGGGCCGCGTGGGCCGCCTCGGCGAGGTTCAGCAAGCGCTCGCCGAGGGCCAGCGCCAGCGCCGTCCCGAGCCCGACCATGGCGCCGTAGAAGAGCATGAGCGTGTTGTCGCTGACCCCCTCGAGGATCTCCCGCATGTGCAGGAGCGACGCGCCGCTGCCGACGTGCCCCGCGACGCCCTCGGCGGCGGCGTGGGCCAGCTCGCCCTGCTGGACGAAGAGGCCCACGATCGTCCCGAGCGTCACGGTCACGGGCAGGAGCGCCACGTGCGCGCGGTGGGCGATCCCCGGCTTGGGCTCGGCGCTCACGTCCCCCTCGGCGGACATCGGCTTGCTCCCGGGCCGGAACACGGCGCCGGTGTCGCAGGCGCGCCGCTCGGCCTCGAGCATCGGCCCGAAGTCGCGTCCGGCGTAGGACATGGCCCCCACGAAGCAGATCGTGAGGATGCAGTAGAAGCGGAACGGGATCGTCTGCAGGAACACGGCGAAGCCGCTGCCCGCGGCGAACCCGGCGTCGGGCAGCTGGGGCTCGAACTGGCTGATCTCGTAGGCGATCCAGGTGGACAGGATCGACAGGCCCGCGATGGGCGCGGCGGTGGAGTCGACGATCCACGCCAGCTTCTCCCGGGACACCCGCATGCGATCCGTCAGCGGCCGCATGGTCCCGCCGACGATGAGGGAGTTCGCGTAGTCGTCGAAGAAGATGGCGATCCCCAGCATCCAGGAGCTGAGCCGCACCGAGCGGGGGGAGCGCGCGAGCACCTTGAAGCGCTCCGCGACGCCCGCCATGCCCCCGGCCCGAATCGCCACCGCGACCATGCCCACGAGGGCGAAGACGAAGCCGATGACCGCGAGGTTGAAGGACATCCAGGTGCCCTCGCCGTCGCCGCCCCAGGAGCCCCCGGGGTCGTAGATCGACGTGCGCACGATGAAGGTGTCGAAGCCGCTCCAGACGCCCTGCAGCGGGGCCATGACGCGGGCCCCGCCCCGCCACGCGAGCATCGTCGCGCCCAGCCAGACGCCGCCCGCCAGGGGCAGGATCGCGCGGCTGGTGGCGAACGCCAGGGAGATGGCGAACAGCGGCGGGAGGAGGGTCCACGCGCCCGGCCCGCCCGCCGGGTTGGCGGGCAGCACGAACACGATCAGCGGCAGCAGGAGGCCGACGATCAACCGGACGCGGCGGGGGGTCTCCGGGAGCTCGGCGGCGGTCATGGGCTAGCGGTACATCGCCTTCTTCGCGCCCTTGGCGCCCAGGGCCTGGCGACCGCCGCCCGCGAGCTTCATGAGCGCCTTCTGGGACGGCTTCTCCAGGTGGAACTGCCACCACGCCTCGCCGAAGAGGTACATGCGCAGGTCCTCGCCGTTCTGGAGGCGGATGAGGTTCTCCTTGAGCGCGGCGTTGGAGGTCAGCACCTCGGTGCCCTTGTTCAGGGTCTTCCGCGCGCCGTCGCGGTCCTTGAGCTTGACCTGCATGAAGGCCTTGAGCCCGTAGAGCATCGCCTCCTTCTTGGCGACCGCGAGGGCCTTGTCGAGCACCTCGAACGCGATCTCGGGCTTGTGGCGACGGAAGTGGTGCGACGCGAGCATGCCCTTCGCCACCCAGTGGCGGTTCCAGGCGCCCTCCAGCAGCGGCACGGCGTCGTCGAACTTCTTCTCGAGGTAGAGGAACGCGCCCACCTGGCCGTCGAGCTGCGCCCTCATGAGGAAGACCCAGGGGGCGTACTGGTAGCCCGTCTTCAGGATGGCCACCGCGTTCGGGAGGCGCTGGGCCTGCACCTCGGTGGAGGCCTTCTCCATGAGCGCCTCGACCTTCTTGCCGAAGCGGCGGGCGAGGACGAAGTACACGCCCACGAGGACACCGAGGGCGGGGAGGAACCCGTAGAGCGCCTTCGTACTGACGGCGATGAGGGCGAAGACGACGATGGCCGCGACGAGGCCGGCGAGGAGGGAACGCATGGGCCGGCGACTATACGGGGTATACATCTGGTCGTGCCGCTCGAATTGTCCCCCGTGAGCAAGAAGGCGATCAGCGAGGCCGTGGCCGAACAGCTGCGGCTTCTGATCCTCCGCGGCGACGTCGAGATCGGCGACCGGCTCCCCCCCGAGCGCGAGCTCGCCCCCAGCTTCGGCACCAACCGCAACACGCTCCGAGAGGCGATCCGCTCGCTCGAGGCGCAGGGCCTGGTGACGGTGCGGCAGGGCGACGGCGTGCGCGTGGCCGACTTCCGTCGGTCGGGCGAGCTGTCGATCCTCCCGGACCTGATCCAGGTCTCGTCCCCCGAGGACCGCCGGGAGATCCTCCACGACGTCCTCCTGATGCGACGAAAGATGGCCGTGGAGGTCGCGCGCATGGCGGGCGCCTCGGCCGACCCTGCCGCGATCGCGCGCCTACGGAGCCTCATCGAACGGCAGCGCGCCGCCGCCGGGGACCTGCTGCGCACGCTCACGACCGACCTCGAGCTGTTCGAGGCCATGGTCGAGAGCTCGGGCAGCGTGGGCGCCCAGCTGATGTTCCACGCCATGGGCCGCCTCAGCCAGACGCTGATCCAGCGGATCCCCATGCTGCTGTTCGTGCATCCGGACTACCTGACCGACATGCCCGCCGTGGTGGAGGCCATCGCCGCCCACGACGGCGACGCCGCGGCCGCGCGGCTCGAGTCGCTGTTCGAGAAGACGGACAAGGTCCTGGTGGACCGGATCGCGCTCCTGCCCTAGGGGGCTGCTGAAGGACGCCTCCTCTCGAACCTGGAGGGCTCGCCCCGCAGCGGCTCCGTTCGCTGCGCT
>CAZUHI010000031.1:0-93599 GCA_964620495.1 uncultured Rickettsiales bacterium
GGTGGTCCCTAGTTCGTGGCGCGAGGGGGGTCCCATGCTCGTGGCGCTTGACATCCTTGAGGAGCGCGTAGTCATCCTGCACAGTGGCCAAGAGCCACGGCGCAGCCCCCAGGTAGGGACCGAACTGGAGAACGGCCTCGATCCGTTCGACGGCCTCTCGCACCTCAGGATCCATCGACCAGGGAAGCCGAATCCCAGGGAGTAGGGCGGGGAGCAACCAGGGGAGCATGGAGACCATCTTGGCGCGATGCCGAAGCGGATCGTCGCACCCGCAGCTGCAATCGGCGCCGCAGCCGGAATGCGCCGTTTGACTGAAGGCGCGTACGACGGGGAGCCAATCGTGTTCCGGCGTGCGTCGCAGTCGCCTTCGCGAGCCGGCTCCTCCGTCCCGCGGACGGCGGGGGTCCCTCATGGCTGACTAGAAGGGCTTGAAGACGGCATACACCGACACCGTGGCGGTCTTCTGGTTGCCGCCGCCCGTCGAGTCTTCTTCGAGCTCGATGGTGAAACGCACCTTGCTTCCGAAGACGGTCGACCCGTTGTTTCCCGTGAGGACTCCCGTGGTGACGTCGTCACCCGAGTCGATCATCGCGGTTGCCTCCATCTTCCAGTTCTCGCCGTCCACTCCGTGGCCCCAGTAGCACGTGATCTTTGCGTTCGTATCGACCTCATCGACCGTCACGTAGAGAACGATCGTCTTGGCCGCCAAGGCGGCCGAGATCGGACCACTGACCCACTTGCCTCCCGAGCCGTCCCCCAGTGACCGGAGTTGGTGCTGTTCCAGAAGCTTGATGACCTGCATGTCCGTCTCCCCGCTTGCGACTCGGCACGTACGCCCCTGGCCACGAACCAAGCTGCTTGTTCGTCCGTCGAAGTCCCGAACCCCGAGCCTTCTTGAGCCGCACTTGAACACGCCCCCCCCATGTGCGGGCCCGAAACTGCCCGGGCCGAAGGAGGCCGTGACCAGATTGACCAGAAGACGCGACGCTGGTCGGGTCGCCCGGCTCCCCGCTCCCGCGTCCGACTGGAACATACTGGTCGTCCGAAGATCTTTGCGCTCGCTTGGCCCGCGAGTTGCTTCGCGGGCGCACGCCATCCCTGAGCTGCAAGCTGTCCAACTGTTGGTAGGCATGCCTCAGCGCCCGAAGCGACTCCTCAGCTCGTCCGGCCGGGCGGCCGTCCACTCCCCGAAGCAGTCGATGCGACGCCTGCGGTCGTCCGCCGTCCAGTTCACGTGCGTCTCGAGCGGGACGTACGGGTCCAGCATGTCGCGGGTCGCTTCCATGGCCCCGATCAAGTCGACGTCGTCGATCCAGTCCGCGACCTCGACCACCCGCGCCGCGAGCTCGTCGCTGCAGGCGACGTCGCCGTAGCAGAGGCGGCCGAGCAGGCCTCGGGGGTTCGTGACCAGGACGTCCCGGTAGAGCGGCTCGCAGCTCGGGTTCGATCGAGACGCCGGGGTCCAGTACGTGAACATCGAGTCCGCCCCCCACGGCGTCAGCGTGAGCTTCTGTTCGAGCGGGTCGTGGTGCACGAAGAAGTTGTTCAGGTTGTAGCTGTAGCTGTCCGGGTGGTTGAGGGCCCGCTCCACCGCCAGGAACCCGAGGACTGCGTCCCGATCGAACGCCTCGTCCAGCGCTCCGACGCCGCTGCGCGCCACCGCCTCGCAGCCGGTGAAGATGCCCTGGGGGTCGTACTGAACGCCCGTCTCCTGCAGCTCGAAGCAGGTGCAGTCACCGTCGAAGTCGCAGTTGCGGGTCATCTCCCAGAGGCCGCCCTCGGCGTCGGGCCAGTTCGCCTCCATGAAGTCGTCGTCCATCGACTCGATCAGCGCGTACAGCCCGAGGTAGCGGTCGTTGAGCGTGACCGCCGCGTACCCCGTCCGCGGGGCCGGGGCTCCGTTCTCGCGGAACGCTCGGAAGCCGAGGTTCTCGGACATCATCGACGGGTCGTGCACCTCGTTGTTTAGGGTCAGCCGCTCCAGGTCGTGCAGCCGCTGCTCGGGCACGTACTCGGCCATCTTGATCTTCATCGCCGGCTTGCGGTCCACGTCCTGGAACGACGCGCTGCCCTTGAGCCGCAGCCCCACCCGCGCCACCACCACGTCGTTGAAGTGCAGGTCCGCCTCGACCCACGACCGGGGCGTCTCCCGCAACGCCTCGACGGCCTCGGGCGTCGTGGTGAGGACGATCTCCTGCACCGTCCAGGCGTCGTAGACGGGGTGGGTCTCGTCGCCCGCGTCGTCGTCGTCGTCGCTCGACGGCGGGGGTGTCCAGTACCGCGGAGGCGGGTCCGCCGGGAGCACCGTGGGGGTGCAGCCCGCCAGGAGGAGCGCCAGGACCGCGCGCCTCACGGCTCCTGGAGGTTCCGTCGCCGCAGCCCGAGGGCCGGCAGGAGGAGGGGCAGCCACGCCGCCTGGGCGGGACAACCCTGGGTGGGCGGCCCTGCGTCGTCGTCGTCGTCGTCGGGCCACGCGACGTCGTCGTCGTCGCCGGACGTCGTGCCGGGGTTCGCCAGCCAGTCCGCGAAGGCGTCCGTGCGCACCCCCGCGCCTCGGGTCGCGCACTGGGCGTCGCCCTCGGTGGCCACGGCCGCCAGCTCCCAGCCCCCGGGACCGTCGAGGTAGACCGCCCCTCCCGAGTCCCCGTAGCAGAGCCCCGCGTCCTCGGAGAACCAGCGCACGGCGACGGGTTCGACCTCCCCCAGCGTGACCTCCCCGACCCGCCGCGAGCGGTCCGCGCCTTCGTCGTCCGCCGACTGCATCCCGAAGCCGACGAGGCGCACCGGCGTGTCCAGATCGTCGTCCGAGAGGGCCGCCGTGCGGTACGGGACGGGCGCGACGGGGGCGTCGCCGGCGAGCTCGAGCACCGCCAGATCGTTGACGGGGTTCGTCGTGTACTCGGGGGCGAGGAAGAGCTCCGTCACCCCCACGGCCGCCTCGGGCGCCGGCCGCTCCGTGCCTGCCGCGAACACCACGCCCAGGGCGCCGGGATCGTTCTCGAAGGCGTAAACGCAGTGCGCCGCGGTCAGGGCGCGCCGGGCTCCCACCAGCACCGCGGAGCAGGCGAAGGAGTCGTCGAAGATCACCCAGCCGACCTCCGGGTGGTCGGTCGTGGCCGCGCCGCCGAAGATGGGCGCGGTCGTCGAACCCAGCGGCGCCGCGCAGCCCACCAAGGCCGCCCCGGCGGCGAGCACGAGGACCGCCTGCCTCACGGACCCGCCGGGACCTTGTTCTTGTCCTTGCCCGCGCCGGTCGCGGGGGCGGCGCCGCCGGCCTTGGCCTTGATCGTCGTCTTCTTGCCCTTGATGGACACCGTGTAGGCGACGGGGGCGGGCAGGTCCTTCATGTCTTCCTGGAGGATCGACAGCAGGATCCCGACGTCGCCGGCCTTGTCCGTGCCGGCGTCGATGTCGAACTCGGCGCGGTACTCGTGCTTGCCCTGAGTGATCGTCTGCTCGGCGCTCGAGAACGCCCACCAGGAGTCGGTGACCGTGGGGAAGGTGTCGGCGAAGATGCCCGCGGACTGGGGCGACGCGTAGTTGCGGCGCATGACGGACTCCTGGGGCGCCTTCATGCGCGACGCCGTGACCTTCCACGCGGGCGGCAGGTGCATGCCCACCACCGCGCGCCCGGACGTCGGCTGCCCGGACTCGCCGTCGGTCACCTCGGTCTCCTCCACCACGACGTCCACGACCAGCGTGAACGTGCCTGCCTTCGGGGCGGCGTCGGCGATCGTAACCGCGCCGAGCTTGACCGTCGGGCAGGCCGCGAGGAGGAGCAGGGCGGGGAAGAGCAGGAGCGCGAATCGATTCATGGGGAGAGCCTACGCGATGGTGCCTGGGGCGGACGCGGCGACCTCGGGTATCTTCCGGGGATGCGTCCGTGCTCGATCGTCCCGCTCCTGCTCGCCTCCGTCCTCCTGGTCGGCTGCTACGGCTTCACGGGGTTCAACAACGGAGGCCGGGGCGGCAGCAGCGACGACGACGACGCCGGGGACGACGACGACGCGACCGACGACGACGACGCCACGGACGACGACGACGCGGTCGACGACGACGACGCAGCCGACGACGACGACGCCACGCTGGACTTCCGCATCCTCGACCTGGACCCGGATCACGGCAGCGCCGAGGGCGGCTTCAACGTGGAGGTGCAGTACGACGGCGACCTGAGCGGCCTCGGCAACGACGACCTCACCGCCACCTTCGGGAGCACGCCCGCGACGGTGCTCGCCGTCACCGACGACTTCGTGCTCGTGGAGGCCCCCCCCGGCTGCAACACCGGCGACGTGGACATCACGATCGAGCTCGGCGACGGCCGCGGGGACTCCGAGGAGTTCGAGTACGAGGCGTTCGCCGACGGCTTGGACACGGCCATCTTCACCATGTCGAAGTCGCTCAACGTGACCGTCCCCAACCCCGTGGAGACGGTCTCCGTGACGGCCAAGTTCTTCGACCCGGCGGTCGCCCCTCCGGGCCAGGGCCTCCCGCCGCTGGAGTCCTGCACGTCGACCCTGACCATCCCCCCGGACACCCGCAACTACTTCAGCGTGGGCGCGGGCGTGTACTTCAACAACGGGGCGGTCCAGGTCCCCGTGACCTACCAGGGCGTGACCGGCTGGTACGACGCGTCCGGCCTCGACGGCTCCTTCTTCCCGCCCAACAACTCGTGGTCGGTGCAGGGCGCCGTGGACCCGCTGGGCTGCACGATGGACCTGCCGACGGTCGTCTCCGCCCCCGACGACCCGACGTTGATCCAGCCGAACCCCTTCCCGCCGCCGGACACGGTCGACTGCTGGACGATGGCCTCTGAGCTGCCCGGCGTCGTCCAGTGGAGCGCGCCCGCGACGGTGGGCCCGAACGACGCCGTGCTGATCCAGATCGCCGAGGCCACCACCGGCGCGGGCCTCATTTGCCACGCGGCCGACGACGGGGCCTTCCTCGTGTCGTTCAACGACCAGCTGCTCATGACCGAGGGGCTGCAGTACGTGACCGTCATCCGATACCGGCCCACGGAGAACGTCGTCGAGCCGAGCGGCGCGACGGTGCACGGGACCTATTCGACGGACATGACGGGCCTGCTGGCGGTGCAGGTCAACTACGGCACCTACGCCGAGTGCCCTTAGGATAAGTTTTGTTATCCTGTGGCAAGGATGGCCGCAACCACTGAACAGTACTGGCGTTTTTACGGCCGAAGCAAGGAGCTGGAGGATGTTCGGGGGGTGCTGGGAACGGGCCGGTGGTTCTTCTGCGCGATCTCCGGGAGGCGCCGCATCGGGAAGACGACGCTGATCCAGCGAGCCGTGCGGCAACTCGATGTCCCCCACTTCTACTTCCAGGTTCCGGACAGCGACGAGCGGGGTGTCGTCGAGACCTTTCAGGAGGCCCTGGAGGACTACGAGCTGCCGACAGACGCGGCGCGCCGGTTCAGAACATTCCTGGACATGGCGACAGCGGTGGATCGGCTCTGCCGATCCGGCGTGATCGTCATCATCGACGAGTTCCAGTACTTCCACCGCGACCGCATGAAGGCCTTCGCCAGTCACCTGCAACGCTGCGTCGACGGGCTGCGGGATACGACGGTCGGCGGCCTGTTCGTCTTGGGGTCGGTCCACACGGAGATGACGGCGATCCTCGACGACCGAAGGTCGCCACTCTTCAACCGGATCACCCACAGGATCGGGGTCGGCCACCTCGACCTCGAGACGCTGTTCGAGATGTTCGACGCGCATGGCGTCCACACCCCCGACCGGCAACTCCTGTTGTGGACCCTCTTCGAAGGAGTGCCGAAGTTCTACCGGGACTGCTTCGAGCAAGGCGTCCTGAGTGACGACGTCGGCCGGGAGGACATCCTCCGTGTCCTGTTCTTCGAGGGGCCGAGCCCCCTGCGCGACGAGGCCGCGAGTTGGTTCCTCAAGGAGATCGGGGGGGGCTACGAGAGCATCCTTCGTCTCGTCGCGAAGCATGGGCCCTGCGCTCTCGGCCGGCTCCGGGCGGAGTACGGGCGCGCGGGCTCGGGGGACGACAAGAAGCTGAGCAGCTACCTGACGACCCTGATCGACCGCTACGAGATGATCGAGAAGCTGCAGCCGGTCTTCGCCGCGACCGGCTCACGAAAGGCGCGCTACCAACTCCGAGACAACTTCTTGACCGCGTGGTTGAAGGCGATCGGCCGGAGCGTCAGCGCCGCGCGCGTCCAGCCGGTCGAGCAACCGCTGCGCAAGGCCTCCGAGAGGCTCCTGACACACGAAGGCCTCGTCTTCGAGAGGCTCGTCCGCTCGGGAATGGAGGAGTGCTCCCGGAAGGGTGTCGGTGACTTCCAGCTGACCGACATCGTTCGCGGATACTGGAACAAGGCCGACGGTTCCGACATCGAGTTGGATCTGATCGCCCTGAACGAGGACGACCGCGTCGTTCGGATCGGCTCGTGCAAGAGAAGCAGCGGCGCTCACCCCGGCTCACTCGCGAGGTTCAACCAGCACATCGCACGATTCCTCGCGACCAGGACCGGGCAGCGACTGAACGGCTGGAGCGTCGAGCGAGCCCTCTACGCCCCATCGTTCGATCCAGACCTGCGTTCCCGACTCGGTGGCGACGGATACGTCTGCCGCGATCTCGTCGACCTCCGCAGCGCGTTGGGTCCAACCGAGCCGCAGTTACCGCTGGACTTCGACGTGAATCGCTCCCCCTGACTTCGGCGTATCCGAACAGCCCTCATCCTGCCCGTCGTCGTCGTTTCGCCGCCGCGACCGCCAGGACGGTCCACGCCCAACCGGCCCCTGCCGCCGACGCCTGCGAGCACCCGCACCCCTCCACCTCTTCGCTCCCCGAGTCGTCGTCGTCGTCGGCCGCGTCGTCGTCGTTCGCCGCGTCGTCGTCGTTCGCCGCGTCGTCGTCGTCCGTCGCGTCGTCGTCGTCGGCTGCGTCGTCGTCGTCCCCCCCGGAGTCGTCGTCGTCGCCTTCGGGGCAGTCCACCACCAGCGGGTCCTCGGGGGCGCAGTCGAACACGTCCACGACGCCGTCGCCGTCGGTGTCCGGGTCGTCGCCCAGGTAGAGGAAGACGCGCCCGGCGTCGTTGGCCGCGAGGTCGTCGGACGGCGCGCCCACCAGCAGGTCGTCGAAGCCGTCGCCGTTCACGTCCCCGGCCCCCGCCACCACCTGGCCGTAGTCGTCGCTCCCGGTGCCCAGGCCGATCCACGACGGGAAGTCCATGGGGCCCTCGGGACCGACCGCGTGCAGGTGCACCCGACTGTTGAATGTCGACGCCAGGGCCAGGTCTTCGAGGCCGTCGCCGTTGAGGTCGCCGACCCCGGCCACGACCGAGCCCACCCGCGCGTCCGTGTTGACCCAGAGGAAGGGGTCGCTCCACAGCGTGCCCGCGCCGCCGGTGAGCACCACCCCATCCACGAGGGCGGCGGTGATGCCGGGGGGCCACCAGCTCGCCGGGGCCAACGCGTCGATGTAGTGGGCTCGCCCCCCGTTGATCCAGCCCGGCTCGCCCGCCACGAACGCGCCGCCCTGCCCGTCGAGGCCGAGGCCCAGGCCCGCGTACGCCCGGCTGCCCACCCACGCCCAGGCGAACCCGGGGAGGGGTCCCGACTCGGAGCCCCGGGCGAGCAGGACCCGGCCGCACTCCGGTCCGTCGGGACACCACAGGAACGGCTCGCCGACCACGAAGTCGTCCCAGCCGTCCCCGTCGAGGTCGCCGACATCCGAGAGGGAGGTGCCGCGACCCGCAAGCTGCGAGCTGCCCTCGGAGGTCCACGTGGGGGTGAGGGACAGGCCCGTCGCCGAGCCCGGGAAGTACTCGACGAGGCCCGCGTCCACGACGGTCCCCGCGTCGTGGCGCCAGGCCCCCACGACCACGTCGGCGTACCCGTCGCCGTCGGCGTCCACGCCCGCGACGGCGCCGCCGTAGGACGCGTTGCTCTCCGCGATCCCCGAGGACCAGGCCGGCGTGGTCCCGAGCCCCGCCGCGGATCCGAGGTACAGGTACACCGCGCCGCTGTCGTTCGGTCCGCCTTGCCAGGTGGCGTTCGGGGCGCCCACGACCACGTCGTCGAACCCGTCGCCGTTCACGTCGCCGACGCCCGCCAGGGCCCAGCCGAAGGAGTCCCCGGCGGCGGTCCCGGTCGCCTCCCACGCGGGGACGCCGCCCCCGAGGAAGTCACCGCCCGCGCCCAGGAGCAGGGGGATCAGGCAGAACACCCATCTCTCGGTGAGCACCTGGCGTGGATCGCGACGACGGGGACGAGTCCCCGGGTGAAGGCGTATTGAAATACGCCGAAGTCGGGGCGAGTCGTCCGAGGAAGCGAGGCGCGTCAGGGGCCGCCGAGAGATCGGTCGATGAAGATCCGGATGGCGGCCTTGTGGCCGTCGGTGATGTCGGTGAAGCGCAGGCCGTTGCCGGTCTTCCGACTGGCGTCGAGCGGGAGGAAGGTCTCCACGGAGGCGACCTCCGCTTCGGCCTGGACCTTGCCGCCGCCCGGCAGGTCGAACTCGAGGTGGACCGAGGTGCCGCGGTCGTAGGGGAGGATGTACTCGACGAAGAGGCCGTTCTCGGACAGCTCACCGGCCGAGGTGATCGCCACTTCGCCCTGCTCGGTGGTGGTGCGGATGGGGAACTCTTCGCGAATGCGGGCCGACTCGCGTCGGTCTGCGTCCGTGCGGTGGCCGGTGCGTCGGTCGTTCACTCCGTCTCCTCCTCGGCGCCCCCGGCGCCCTCTGCCGGCGCGCCTCCGTCGGCATCCGGCGCGGTCTCGTCGCTCTTCGTCATCATGCCGATCGTCTCGACGCCCGCGCCCTTCGCGGTGTCCATCAGGTGGACCGCGAGGCCGTAGACCGCGTCGTCCTCGCCCTCGAAGAACATGATGCGGTCGGCCTTCTTGCGGTTCTTGTACTTCGCCTTGAGGGCGGGGCCGACCTCTTCGAGGCTCACCGGCTTGGTGTTGATCTCGATGTGCCCGTCCGCGAACAGCTTGAGCACCGTCTGGTTCTTGGGCAGCTGCTCGAGCAGCTCCATCTCCGCCTTCTGCGGGACCTCGATGGGCAGCGACTTCGTGAGCAGCGGCGTGATCACCATGAAGATGATCAGCAGCACGAGCACGATGTCGACCAGCGGCGTGATGTTGATCTCGCTCTGCGGCCGGCCCTTCTCCTGCTTGAGGTTCGCGCCCATCAGGGGCTCCCCTGGGCGGCGCCGTCTTCGTCGGCCTCGGTGTTCTTGTCGGACATGAGCCCCACCGACTTGGCCCCGGTGCGCTCGCAGATCTCCATCACCTTGCGCACGTGGATGTAGCGGGACTCCACGTCGCCCTTGATGAGGATGGGCTTGAACGGCTCGGCGAGCAGGATGCCCTCGAGCTCGGTCTCCAGGGCGACGGCCTCGATCCGGGTCTCACCCATGTAGATCTGCCCCTCCTTGTCCACGGAGAGGATGAGGTCGTCGTCGCTGTCCTTCTTGCTGGTCGCGTTCTTGACCTTCGGCAGCTTCACGTCCGCGCCCTTCTCGAGCATGGGAGTGATGACCATGAAGATGATCAGCAGCACGAGAACGATGTCGACGAGCGGCGTGACGTTGATCTCCGCCTGCGGTCCCTTGCTCCCGCCTACCTTGGCTCCCACGGTCCTTCTCCCGACTCCCGGCCTACACCGTCGCCCAGTTCTTGCGGATCCAGTCGAGCATCTCGCTGTGCGAGTTCGCCATCTCGTGGGCGAGGCCCTCGACCCCGGCGTTGGCCCAGTTGTAGAGCCAGACCGCGGGGATGGCGACGAAGAGGCCGAGGCCCGTCATCACGAGCGCCTCGGCGATGCCGCCTGCGACCGCCCCGAGGCCGCCCGAGCCGGACGAGGCCATGCCCACGAACGAGTTGATGATCCCGAACACGGTGCCGAGCAGCCCCACGAACGGCGCCGTGGAGGCGACGGTGGCGAGGATGGCCAGCCACTTGCCGTGGCCCTTGCCCTCCTGGCTCACGGCCCGGAGCATGGCGGCGTCCACCGTCTCCAGGTCCTCCATGCCCTTGGACTTCACGTCCCGCGCGTCCTCGAGTCCGTCGCGCACGATGCGGGCGAGGTACGACGACGCGTACTCCTCACCGGCCGCCCGCGAGAGCACCTTGTCCACGTCCGCCTTCGCGAGCGCGGCGGCGACGTCCTCGGCGAACAGCTTCGACTGCTGCTTCGCCCGCCAGAAGATGATCGCGCGGTTGATCGCCACGCTCAGGGAGAGCACGGACATGATCGCGAGCACCCAGAAGATGAGCCAGGTGACGGGGGTGAAGTGGGCGAGAATGCCGGTGATTGAAAAGTCCACGGTGTGTCCTTCGGGCTAGTTCGGCTTGAAGTCGTAGGGGCTGCGCCACCACTGGGCCCAAGCCTGGCCTTGGCTGTTGATGTGGGGCTTGCACTTGATCGCTGCGAAGTGCATGACGCTGTCATAGACGAGCGGCTGGAGCTTCGGGTCGATGCCCGGCTCGGCGTAGATGCACTTGTTCGGGTGCCAGTATTGCCGCAGCGTCTTCTTGTCGACGCCCACGGAGTCTTCGCACATCGGGTCCTTGCGCTTGACCCACTTGCCGTCGCGGCCCGCGAGCCCGCGCACCATGAATTCTCCGTAGAGGCCCTCGGAAGGGTCGATGTGCTCGGGGTATTTGGGAATCCAGCTCGGCGGGCGGCAGAGCCCGTCCTTGCCCACGCTGCCGACCTTGCCGCCCAGCTCGCCGTCCTTCTTGCCGCCGACCTCGCCCCCTTCGATGCCGCCCTCTTCGCCGTCCTCCACGGCGCCGTCCTCTTCTTCCTCTTCGTCTTCCTCGACCTCTTCTTCGACCTCTTCGGGGGTCTCTTCCGGAATCTCATCCGGCTGGACCAGCTCCTCGGGCTTGATCTCGGGCTTCTTCTCGACCTTCTTCTTCTTCTTCTTCTTCTTCTTCTTCGCCTTGGGAGGCGGCGGAGGCGGCGGCGGGGCCGAGAAGAAGGTGACCTCGGTGGCCTCCTTGGGCTTCTCGATGACCTCCTGCGCGCCGAGCCACAGGATCCCCAAGCCGATCGCCAAGTGCAGGAACAGCGACAGTGCTGCCGAGACGGGGTCCTTCTTGCGGCCCTTCTGGGCGGCTCCGGTGGTGGCGTCGAACAAGGCGGTCTGCTTCCGGGCGCTCTCGCTGCTGAGCTCCTCCCCTCGCGCTGCACCGAGGGTGAGAGGAGCGGTTCTTAGCACAAAGAAGAAGCCCGGCCCGACAGGGGTGTGTCAAGCCGATGTGATAAACCGCGCGCCATGTTCATCGGCCTCGGCAAGGCGATCGTACGCCTGCGGATCCCGCTGCTGATGGCGCTCCTCGTCGTCACGGCCGCCCTCGCCTTCACGGCGAAGGACGTCAAGTTCGACTTCTCGCCGCGCTCCATCTTCTTGACCGCGGACGAAGAGGTTTCGTTCCTGGCCGAGCACCGGGACATCTTCGGCGACGAGGACGCCATCCTCATGGTCCTCGTCGAGGCGCCCGACGTGTTCGCGCGCGACGTCCTCGAGACCATCCGCGACCTGACCGAGCGCGTCGAGGACGTCGACCACGTGGAGCAGGCCCTGAGCCTGAGCAACATGGTCGAGATCGGCGGCATGCCGGGGATGATCACGGTGAGTCCGCTCATCGAGGACATCCCCGAGACGGCCGAGGACGCCGCCGAGGTGAAGGCCAAGGCCGTCGGGAACCGGCTCTACGTCAATCGATTCGTCAACGAGAGCGGGACCGCGGCTGCGGTCATCGTGAAGATCGAAGACGGCTTCGTGGAGGAGATCGAGCGCAGGCCCCTCCTCGCGGCCGTCGAAGCGATCATGGCCGAGCTCGACCACGACGCCGTGACGCTGTCGCTGTCCGGCATGCCCGTCGTGCACCGCGAGTACACGGTGCTCCTGCAGGGCGACATGGTCCGCACCATCGCGGTCGTCTCGCTGATCATCTGCCTCGTCCTCTTCTTCCTGTTCCGCAGCTTCTACGGGCTCACGCTGCCGATGGCGGCCGTCGGCATGGCCCAGGTCCTCACCATCGCGTTCATGGTCGCGATGGGCGAAGGCTTCAACATCATCAACGCCATCATCCCCACGCTCCTGCTGGTGATCGGGGTGGGCGACGCCGTGCACTTCCTCACGACGTACTACGAGGAGCTGGGCGAAGGCCGGACCAAGATGGAGGCGGTCGAAGGCATCGTCCGCAAGGTCGGGGCCGCCTGCCTGCTCACGTCCCTGACCGCAGCCATCGGCTTCGCGTCGCTGATCGTGGCGCGGATCGACATCATCAAGGGCATGGGGGTGGTCGCGGCCGCGGGCCTGATGATCACCTACCTCGTGATCCTTCTCCTGATCCCGGCGGTCCTGTCGCTGGTGAAGGTGCCGCAGGCGGGCCGGGAGAACGACCCCCACCGCGGCCCCATCGGCGCGCTCCTCCGCTGGACGGCGGAGGTCACCATCGCGAAGCGCAAGCAGGTGCTGATCGTCTCGGTCCTCATCGTGGTGGCGTTCGCGGCCGGCTCGTTCCGGGTGCAGACGGACAACTTCCTCCTCGAGGAGCTGTTCAAGATCAACCCGGTCAGTCAGGCGCTGCACCACACCGAGGAGGTGCTCACGGGCGTCATCCCGGTGGAGATCGCGGTCGAAGCGAAGGAGGACGGGGACGTCTTCGAGCCGTCGGTCCTGCGCGCCATCGAGGGCCTCCAGAAGCACATGGAGGCCGACCCGTACATCGGTCACACCATCTCGATCGTCGACCTGGTCAAGGAGCTGGCGTTCGTGATGGAGGGGGAGCGCAGGATCCCCGAGACCCGCCGCAAGGTCGCGCAATACATCACCTTCTTCGAGATGAGCGAGGACACCTCGTTCCTGGAGATGGTGGTCGACGGGCCGCGTCGTCGTGCGCGCATCTCCGGATCGCAGAAGGACTGGGGCACCGACCAGTTCTTCAGCTGGTACACGGGCACCGGCGTGTGCGACCCCCGAGCGGCGTGCGGGACGCCGATCCAGGAGCTCATCGACGCCACCTTCGGAGAGGCCGCCGGGGTGCCCGCGACGGCCAAGGTCACGGGCGGCAACCTCGTCGCCGCGAGGGCCCTGAGCCGCCTCGTCGCGGACATGATGTGGTCGCTGGGCACGGCCTTCCTGGTCATCACGCTGCTGATGATGGTGCTGCTGCGGTCGTTCCGGATCGGGCTGCTCTCGATGATCCCGAACGTGCTGCCGCTGCTGATCACGCTCGGGTTCATGGGCTGGGTCGGCATCCCCCTGCGCACGTCGACGGTCCTGATCTTCTCCGTCAGCCTCGGCGTCGCGGCCAACGACACCATCCACTTCCTCGTGCGCTACCGAGCGGAGGTCTTCCGCACCGGCGACCGCGAGCAGGCGATCCGCGACACGATGATGTCCACCGGCCGCGCCATCATCTTCACGTCGATCCTGCTGGTGTTCGGCTTCGCGACGATGATGACGACCCGGTTCGTCGGCATCTTCCAGATGGGGGTCCTCGGGGCCGTCACGCTGTTCGCCGCCCTGCTCGGCGACCTCCTGATCCTGCCCGTCGCCCTCGGGCTCACGAAGCCCTGGTCGCGGTTCATCGAGAAGAACCCGAAGTTCGTGCCCGAGTGACGGCCGCGGTCGCGCGGTCCATCCGGACGGAGTCCGGAATACGTCGCGTCGACCCCTGCCGAGTCCCCACATTCCGGATTCCGTCCGGAATACGGAGCGTACGGGGAATCCCTACCCCTACTGCTTCTGCCTGCGCCGCGCCGCCCGACCGGCCTGCACCGGGTCGATCTCGCGGTGTGTCTCCCGCTCGAGCTCGTCTTCGGCGCGGTCGAGGAACTCCTTCGTGGACGGTCGGCTGAGGAACTCCTCGACCATCTGATCGGCCTGCAGCTCGCCCAGCGGGTCGATCATCATCTCCTGCCGCTGGAGCATGTCGTCCAGCACCTCGTTCACGTCGGCGGCGGGGTCGGCCAGGACGTTGCTGTGGATGTTCCGCAGCTGGTACACGACCGCCTCGGCGCGGGTGCGCATGAGCTCGAGCGTCGCCTTGAGCTTGGGGACCCGGGTGAGCTGGTCCTGCAGCAGCTTCTGCCGCTCCCGGAACACGGCGGCGACCCGCGGCTCGGCCTTCTTGACCTTGCCCGCGAGCTGCTCGAGCTCGTGGCGCAGGGCCCGCTCGTCGGTCTTCTCGAGGGCCTGCGCCAGGGGGCGGCACGCGATGAGCAGCCGCAGGTAGCCGTTGATGACCGTCTCGAACCGCGCGACCTCCGCCTCCGTGACCGCGACCCCGGAGACGTGCACCATCTCGCCCAGCTTGGCGACGATCTCGCGCATCTCCAGGTAGTGCTTGAACTCGGGGCTGTGGCGCCGCACGACCCGCTCGTCGAGGTTCTCCTCCGTCTCGAAGAGGAGGTTCTTCACCCACTCGCCGAAGCCGACGGTCTCCACCTCCTCGAGCCCCCACAGCTGGTCCAGGTAGTACTCGCGCTCACGCTCCGCGGCGCCCTCGGTCCACTCCTTGTCGGCGTAGTGCTGGAAGAGCCTCATGTCGGGGATGGTCCAGAGGATCCCCATCTCCACCGGGGCCATGAGCACCCAGATGATCGGGTCCACCATCGCGCCCGCGACCCCGCCGCCGAGCAGGAACGCCAGGTTCAACCAGTGGGTGAACGCTGCCTTCCGATACGACGGGCCCTTCTTCTTCGCCATCGCCGGGAGTCTAGATGTCCGCGGTGGAAGTGGTTCGGGACAAGTCGAACCGGTGCAGAATCTCCGCCGTGGGCATCTAGACGTCGACCGTGAGGCTGCCGTGGCTTCGGCCGCTGCCCGCGGCCTCGCGGATGTGCTGGATGATCTCCCGCTCCATCGCGGAGGCCGTGGGAGACGCCAGCCAGTGCCCCGGCCGCGGCTTGGGCTCGCTGATGACGAGGTCCGCGACGATCGTTGCCGGGGCCGTGGACAGCACGATGATCCGGTCCGCCAGCAGCAGCGCCTCGGAGACGTCGTGCGTCACGAACAAGGCGAGGCAGGGGTACTTGTCCCAGAGCTCGACGACCAGGTCCTGCATCTCCCGTCGCGTCGTGGGATCGAGCGCCGAGAAGGGCTCGTCGAGGCACAGGATCTTCGGTCGGACCACCAGCCGGGCCGCCAGCGAGACCCGCTGCTGCATGCCCCCGGACAGCTGCCGGGGCAGCAGGCTCATCGCGTGCGTGAGCCCCACCGCCTCGATGATCTCGAGGGCGCGCTGCGTCTGCTCCTCGTCCGTCCCGTCGCCCGCCCAGAGGCCCGCCCGGAAGGGGAGCAGCACGTTGTTGAGGACGTTCTGCCAGGCGTTGAGGGTGGGCCGCTGGAACACGGTGAGCACGTCGTCATGCGGCGCGTCGACCACCGCCCCCTCGATGAGCGTCTCACCGCTCGTGGGCATCTCCACCACGCGGTCGTGCATCCCCGAGACCATGCGCAGGATCGTCGACTTGCCGCAGCCCGACGGGCCGAGGATCGCCACCGTCTCCCGCGCCTCGGCGGAGAACGAGATGTCGCGCAGCACCTCGGTGGTGCCGCCGTCTTCGGCAGGGAACGACTGGGACACGCCGCGCAGCTCGAGGAGCGGCACGTGCTTCGTCGGCGCGGCGGGCTCGGCGGCGGGCTCGGCGGCGGGGTCCTCGGGGGGCGAGTCGGGGGTCGTCATCGGAGCGCCTCGATCGAACCGCAAGCGGCCTCAGCCACGCGCAGCGGAGCGCAGCGAAGCGGAGTTCTCGGGCGGGAGAGCGGGGCCCCCGCCGAGAAACCGTCGAGCGAAGCGAGTGCGGTTTGTCGTGAGGGGTGCATCACGCCTCCCAGTTGAACCAGCGGTCCTTGATCCGTCCGAGGATCCAGTCCGTGGTGTTGCCGATGATGAGGATCAGCAGGATGCCCGCGTAGACCTTCGGGGTGTCCTGGAACCGCTGCGCCTGCTGCACCACGCGGCCGAGGCCCGTCGTCACGTTCACGATCTCGGCCGCCACCAGGTACGTCCACGCGATGCCGGTGCACACCTTGATCGCGTCGAACATGCGCGGCCAGGCGGCGGGCACGACGTAGTGCGTCAGCGTGCCCAGGGGCGAGAACCCGTAGTCCACCGCCGAGTCGATGTACTCCTCCGGCACCGCCCGGATCGCGTCGAACGTCATCGGGATGATGTAGACGACGGTCCCGAAGAAGAGGAACCAGACCTTCATGCCCTCGTCCACGCCGAAGAACATGAAGAACAGGGGGATGAAGGCCGTGATCGGCGCCGTGCGGAACGGGAAGACGATCCACTTGAGGAGCGCCTCGACCGTGCCGAACGCCCCCATCGCGATGCCGATGGGGATGCCGATGCACGTGGAGAGCGTGATCGCGAGGGCCACGCGCCGGACCGAGTGGTAGGCGTCGGTGAGCCCGGTCCCGTCGGTGAACAGCTTCACCAGGGCCTCGAGCGTGGCCGCGGGCGTGGGGAGGAAGGCCGGGTTGACCACCTCCGCCATGACGATGGCCGTCCAGATCACCAGCAGCACGGCCATGCCGATCACGGGCAGGACCTTCGCCCGCACGCCCGTCACCGGGGTGCAGATGTAACGCGCGCGGCCGATCAAGGTGCGGTCTCCGCCTCCGCGGGGCTCACTTGGCGCCGGAGATGAACAGGATGTCCGTGCGGCGGTTCTGGGCCTTGCCGTCCTCGGTCTTGTTGGACGCGACGGGGTTGTCCTCGCCGTTGCCCTTGGCGGTCACGCGGTCGGCGTTGAGGCCCTTGCCGATGAGGAAGTCCACCACCGACTGCGCCCGCTTCTTGGACAGGCCCATGTTCCAGGCCGAGGCGCCCACGTCGTCCGTGTTGCCCTCGATGCGGACGTACATGCCGCCCGCCATCTGGAGCTGCGGGAGCACCTGGTTGTTCAGGATGTGCATCGACTCGGCGTCCAGGTCCGACTTGCCGCTGTCGAAGTTGATCGTGATCGGCTTCGTGAAGACCGCGTCGCCCGTCTCGGCGACCTCCGGCTCGTACTTCTGGTCCGACGTCTTGGCCGTGATCCGCCCGGCCTCCTCCCACGCGCGCTTGACCACGGACGTGTTGCGGAGCGCGCCCGGCGCGAACCGGTCGGTGATCTCGGCCTCGGGGTACTTCGTCCAGATGCTGTCGGCCTGGTTGTAGACGCGGTCGAAGGCCACGTCGCTGCCGTCCAGCCCGAAGAAGTAGGCGTTGTCGGCGATGCCCGTCCACTTGACCCAGTTGAAGGCGGCGAGGGTGCCCTCGTAGCCGAGCTCGTCGCGGAACCGCGGCACGGCGGTGGAGATGAGCTTCGCGGCGCCCGGCTTGTCCGCCATCGCCTTCTGCACGCCGTCGAACCAGGTCTTGGCCAGCTTCGCCGCGATCTCGGGCTCCTCCGTCAGGAACTCCTGGCGGGCGAGCAGCACGTCGGCGACCAGCTCCGTGGCGTCGGCGGTGCTGAAGAGCCGGTGCGCGCCGGGGCGGTTCTTGAGGGCGAGCGTCACGTCCGGCTCCCACAGGCAGGCGACGTCGACCTTGTTCTGGGTGAAGAGCACGCGCCCGTAGGTGAAGTCGTCCATGGAGAAGGACGTGTCCTTGCGGACCTGCGCGATCTGGTCCTTCGTGAGCCGCGAGTTGTTGATCATGAACTCGAAGACCGTGTGGTCCGGCGAGAACATCATCATCGCGCTCTTCTTGCCGAGGATGTCCTCGACCTTCTGGACCTCCTTGCTCGCCACGCAGGCGTCGCCGCCGCGGGACCAGTCGATCTGGAGGAAGGCCCGCGCGTCGACTCCGGCCTTCTTGTAGCCGCCCATGTTGATGGGCATCTCGTCCACGACCTGCCACACGAAGTCGACCTCGCCGGCCTGCAGCGCAGCGTTCTTCTTGATCGGGTCCTCGATGAAGACGATCTCGAGATCGATGCCCGCCGCCGCCGCGGGTGAGTCCGGCGCGGTCTTCAGGCCGCCGTTGCCCACGACCATGGCCATGTGGCCCGGCCACTCGGACAGCGCCACCTTGTAGGTGCGCTTCTCCGCGGTCTCGCCGCCCGGATCCGTGACGTTCGTGGGGCCCTTGACCACAGGGTCGAGGTAGTTGGGCTTGATGTAGAACTGGTACGCGAGCCCGAAGACGACCGCCGCCAGCAGGAGGGTGCAGCCGATCTTGGTTCCGGGCTTGAGCTTGACCTTGGCCATGTTGTCTCCGTCTCTCGGGTCAGGCCGTGGGGCCGCTGCCGGTGAAGAAAGTCATGAGTCCCGACAAGCGGTTGATCTCGTCGGTGATGCTGCGGCGCGCGCCCTCGCCGGACGACGCCAGCGCGGCGCCCTCCGCTTCGAACTTCTGCACCTGGGCCGCCGTGGACGCGACCTGCTGCTCGCGCAGGGTCGAGAGCTCGGCGATCTGCTTGTCGATCTCGTTCAGGTTGCGGAGGCCGGTCTCTTCGACCTCCTTCATGCGCGCCGCGAGCGTGGCCCCGCGGGCCGACTTCTCCTGCTCGATCGCCCGCAGGTGACCGCGCAGGGCCGCTTGTCGTGCTCGCGCGTCTTCGAGCACCTCCGTCTCCGACCACGACGGGTCCGAGGCGTCGAGGGCCTGCACCATCGCCCGCTGCTGCTCCGGGGGGAACGCCGCGAGGCCCGCGATCATCTTGAGGATCTTGTCCGCCGAGTTGGCCGTCTCCCGGATGGCCGCCGCCGCGTAGACCGCCGAGGCGTCCATCGTGAGCAGGTCGACCTTCCGGGCGCGGGGTGCCTTCTTGGCGGCGCGCGCGCGACGCGGACGGGGCGTGCCCTCCAAGGCGGCGAGGAGCTCGTCGGCCTCTCCTTGGAGCTCCGACGGCGTGGGGGCCTTCGCGCGGGCGGCGCCCCCCTTCTTCGGCGTCGTCGCCGCTTCGTCGTCGAACTCGAGGAACACCCCCCCGATCTTTCGCCACACGCCCATCGTCGCTCCTCCCGAGCCTTCGTCCGCAGACGCGCGTGAGTGTATAGGACCGGGTCGCATCCCCTCAGCCGCCCACCCGACAAAACGTCTCGGATCGGTGGGCAGGGGGCTTCCGTGGCCCGGAATCCGAGACGTTTTGTCGGATCCGGCGACCACGGTCGCCCGGGCTCCGTCATGAGCGGGCCCGGCTACGTCGTGGACCGCTCCAGCGCGGCGCGGTGGAAGGCCCAGCTCTTGTAGCCGATGAGGGGCATCATCGCGGCCCCGAGGATCGGGATCGGCTGGAGCAGCAGCAGGACGATCGTGCTGATGCGGTCGCCCCACCGGGCGGCGGCGCCGGCGAGCACGGGGGTGTAGGCGCGCAGGGGCGAGATGACGGTCAGGCGGATGACGATCAGGCCCGGGATCATGCCCACCACGGGGATGAGCGACATGCCCGCGAGGGCGGCGAGGGTCACCCCGAGGCGCGTGCGCAGGCCCTCGACGTAGACGCTGAGGGCGTGCTCGTCGGCGAAGGCGGAGGTGGCGCACTCGGGGCACCGGGCGTCCATGGCTCGTCCCACCAGCCGGGACGCGCACCGGGGGCAGCGCCGCCGCATGAGGAGCGCGTGGGCGTGCTGCTCGGGGCCGGGCGCGGGCTCCACCTTGGCCTGGCCGAACGCGCCCACGCGGCGGGGCGACGGGGTGGGCGTCGCGCAGCCGGGGCACACGACGGCGGAGGCGTGGTGACGCACGTCGCAGGAGGTGCAGACGACCTTGGCCGCGTCTTCCTTCGCCGCGATGTACGCCCGGATCCCCGAGACGGCCATGGCGGTGACGGTGATGGCGACGGCGGCGGCGACGGGCGCCACGATGAGCAGGGCGAGTCCGCCCATGACGCTCCCTTCTTCCACGAGGGTGACGATGGACCGGATCCCGAGCGAGTCGTCGTAGTCCATGTCGTCCAGGGGACGGAGGAGACCGCGGCGGACGCTCGCGAGGCCCCAGGAGGCGACGCCCGCGAAGGCGGCGCCCGCGGCGGCGGTGGTGGACGTCGCGGTGACGCCGAGGACGGGGGCGGCGATGGCGGCCGACTGGGCGTCGAGCAGCCCGAAGGTGATCGCGAGGGCGACCAGCCCCTTGAGCGGGGCCTCGAACTCGCCGATCAGGGCGCGGAGGTCGGGGCTCCGCTCGGAGGCGGCCTCGAGGATGGCGAGGACCCCGAGCGAGGCGAGCGTGATGTCGTGGGTGAACCAGGGCGGGGCGGACGCGAGGGTGGCGATGAGCTCGGTGTCCTGGAGCCACGGGACGAGGGGTCCGAAGCGGAAGACGACCGCGCTGATGAAGGCCGTGAGGAACGCCCGGGACGCGAACAGCGGGGCGCTCGCGAGGACATGGATCAGCGCTGCGACGGTCATGTCCCGACCATACGCGGCAGGGCGGGACGGAATTTCGTCCGGGGGCGGGGTACGCTCGCCGCGCCCGTGACGTCCCCCGATCCCCCGCCTCGGACCCCGGTGGTTCTCCTCGTCGGACGCACCCGCGAAGACCGCCGGGGGGTGCTCGGGCGGTTCCAGTACCTCGACGCACACCAGCGGCCCGTCTTCCTCTACCTGACGGCCCGCCGCCGCAAGGTCGACGTCCTGCGGAGGGCCTTCACCGACCGGCCGGACAAGCCCCCCGCGTTCCTGCCCGAGGTCCACACCTGGGGCGACTGGCGCGACCGCCTCTCCGAGCGCTTCGGGGACGGCCGCGTGCCCCTGCCGCCGGTGGCCCGCGAGCTGCTGATGGGGCGGGTCTGGCGCGCCGTCCGCCCCCGGGCCCGGTGCTGGGGTCGGCTCCCGGACCGTCCCGCCGTCCGCCGCGCCCTGGCCGACCTGGTGGAGGCGTGGGAGGGACACCACGCGGGCGACGAGCGGGCCCCTCTGCCGTCGGATCCGGCCGCCCTGCGCCTGCCCGGGGATCCGCCGACGGGCCTCGATCCCGGAGCCCCCGCGGCGCTGCGGCACGACCTCGCGCTCCTCGTGGAGGGCTGGCGAAGCGCGCTCGACCGCAGCCCCGGCTGGACCGACCGACCGACGGCCCAGCGCGCCTTGCTGCGCGCCCTGCGCGATCCCCCCCCTTCGCTGCTGAGCTCCCTGCGCTTCGGCTCCCTCATCGTCGACGACCTGATCGATCTGCCCCCCCTCGAGCGGACCCTGCTGTCGGCGTTCGTGGACGCGTTCCGACGGGCGGCCCCCGAGGCCCCCGTGCACCTCTGCCTCGAGGGTCCGGCGCGCGGGCCCGGGTTCTTCCTGAGCACCGACGAGGCCGATCCCGGGCTGCGAGCCACGCTCCCTCTGCGCGCGTCCTGGGCGAGTCGACTGGCGGAGGCGGGGGCGCCGCGGGACGACGCCGCGGAGGTGGTCGTGGCGGACGCCGAGCCCGCGCGCCCGGACCTCGCCGACGCGGCCGCCCGGGACCTCCGCGTCGACGTCGCCTCGGTCGTGGGGGGCGTGCGCGTCCGCACCTACAACGACGAGCTCGCCGAGGTCCGGGCGGTGGCTCGCGCCCTCAAGGCGCGTCTCCTCGCGGGCGCCCGCCTCGACGATCACTTCGTCGCGTTCCCGAACCTCGATCGCTACGCGCCCCTCGTGCGCGACGTGCTCCCGGCGTACGGCATCCCGGTGCGCGTGGAGCGCGGGGACCCCCTCCGCTCGTCCCCGCCGGTGGCGGCCGCGCGGGCCCTGCTGGCGGCCGCGATCGACGGGACGGATCGGGAGTCGCTGCGATCCCTGCCCGCGTCCGAGGCCGTCGACGCGCTGCCGCCGGGGCGGGTCCGCGCCGCCTTCGCGCGGGCCCTGGGGCTGCTCTCCCCGGGGGCCCGAGTCTCCGGTCCGCTCGAGGCCGCGCTGGGGCGACACGACGCGGGGGAGGTGCCGCCGGGCGACGTCGAGCTGCTCCGTCGCGCCGCGGTGGAGGCGGGGGCGGACGGACCGCGCCCGGGGGCCTGGGTCCCCGCCCTGCTGACCCGCGTGTTCGCGCGCCCCCCTCGGGATCCTGCGGGCTGGGACCGCGTCGTCGGCCTGGTCGAGTGCGCGCTCCGGCTGGACGGCCGGGTCCGTCGGCTCGGCGGGATGCGGGGGGCCGCCGACCTGCCGGACGCGGCGCGGCGCTTCATCGAGCTGCTCGACGTGTTCGGGCTGGGGCCGCCGGACACCGTCCCCGAGGCCCCGTCGCCGGACGCGGGGCCCCTCGCCGTCGCCGAGATCGACGCGGCGCACGCCCGGGTCGCGCTCCACGCCCTGCTGACCACGCTGCATGCCCAGCTCGGGACGGTGAAGTCCGCCGTGCCCGACGTGCAGGTCTCGGACGTCCCCGACCTCTTCCGCGCCGCCTTCGAGCAGGCCTTGGACGACGCCTTCGTGCGGCCCTCGGCCCGGGAGCGGGGCGTGCAGGTGGTCGGCCTGCGCGACCTCCACGGCGTCGACGTCCCCTGGTTGTGGGTGGGCGGGCTCGGCGAGGGCGAGTTCCCGCGGGCGCCCCGGCCGTCGTTCCTGCTGCCCGCCGCCGCCCGTCGCCTCCTGCCCGAGGCGGATCGCGCCGACGAGGACCGCGCCGTCTTCGCCTCGCTCCTCCGCAACGCGGGCCACGGCGCCCGCCGCGACGAGGCGGTGCTGATCCTCTCCCACCCCCGCACGACCGAGGGGGGCGACGCGTCTCCGTCCCCCGTCCTTCAGGACCTGATCGCCCTGCGCACCCCGGACGGCCCGCTCGGCGATTGGTTCGCCGCGACGCAGGCGGACGAGGAAGCCGCCCTGCCTCCGCTCCTGGGGATGAGGGAGCTGCTGTCGGCCCCGAGCGAAGCCGAGCGCATGCCGTCGGCGCTTCATCCGGACGTCGCGCGGGAGACGGCGCGCCAGCGGGTCCTCGCCCGCGAGCGCGGCGATCCGGGGGGCTTCGGGCGCTTCGACGGGGTCGTGGGGCTCGGCGCCTCTCACCGCCCGCGGGCCGTGGGCTGGGTGCGGCGGATGCTCGACATCGGGCCCGACACCGGCGGACGGACCCGCTTCACGGCGTCGGCGAGCGGGCTGGAGCGGTGGGCGTCGTGCGGCATCCGCTGGTTCTTCGAGCAGGTCCTCATCGCGGACGAGCCGGATCCCCAGGAGGTCGAGCCCTCCGCCGCGGAGCAGGGCTCGCTGCTGCACGCGGTGCTCGAGGCGCTGCTCGCCGAGCGCATCGAGGGCGCGGCTCGGGGGCGGGGCCCGGCGTCGCTGGCGGGGCTGGACGAGGAGGAGCTCGCCGCCGTCAAGACGCGCGCTGCCCAGCTCGTGAGCACCCTCGCGCCGTCCGTGGTCCCCGCGCGGCCCGGACCGTGGGTGGACCGGGCGGTGCGGGAGCTGAAGGCCGGGCTGGAGCCCGACGCCCCGGACGCGCCCGGCTGGGACGGACCCCTGGCGGGGTTCCTGGACGAAGCGGCGAGCCCGTTCGTGGACCTGGAGCCGGTGGGGGTCGAGTGGCGCTTCTCGGGCCTGGACCCGGCCGAGGCGGCGCGGCGGATCGACGACGCCGAGCCCACCGGCGAGGTGAAGGTCGCCCTGCGAGGCAGCGTGGATCGGGTCGACGCGGGGGCGGACGGCCTCGGCGGGGCCCGTCTGGGGGTCTTCGACTACAAGTCGGGGCGCCTCTCCGCGCCGGGGGGGCGGGTGGACCGGGGCCTCCTGCTTCAGCCCGTGGTCTACGCGGCGGCGGCGGCCCGGAACTTCGGGCCCGAAGCGCCCCCCGCGGGCCTCATCACCGGCTACCTGGAGGTGCGCGAGGGCGTCGACTCGGGGCGGCGCTTCTTCCTCGGCGACGGGTCCGTCTTGGGCGCGATGCAGGCCGGGGGACGGGGCGGCAGGGCCCTGGGCACCACGTCGCGCACGGTGACTCCGCAGCTCTGGGCGGCCTGGCTGCGGCGCGCGGACCTGTACGGCCGGTGGGTCGCGGACGGGGTCTTCCCGCCCACCCTCGCCGGGCCGGTGCACGCGCGCTGCGACCGCTGTCCCCACCGGCGCGCCTGCCGCGTGGACCACCTGCGCAACGCCGACCTCGCCCGCGCGGCGGCCGTCGGGGGCGCGCTGCTGCCTGCGCCCGTGGCTGCGTCCGAGCACCTCGAGGAGGGGCCGTGAACGTCCTCGAGCTCGACGGCGGTCGGCTCCTCCCGGGCGGGGCGGGGCTCAGCGACGAGCAGGTCGCGGCCCTGGACCTGGACCGGCACGTGATCGTCTCGGCGGGCGCGGGCTCGGGCAAGACCCGGACCCTCACGCGTCGGGTCCTGCGGATCCTGGGCTCGTTCGCGTGGGAGGCCGCGACGGCGGGCGGCACCTCCGGACCCGAGGCCATGCTCGTCGCCACGTTCACCGACCGGGCGGCGGGCGAGATGCGCGAGCGGATCCGGCGGGAGCTGGGCGACGCGCTCCGCGAGCTGCGGGACCGCGAGGAGGAGCTGACGGCCCTTCCGGAGGTCGGGGCGCGGTACGCATCCCTCGTCGAGCACCTGGCCCGCTCCCGACGCAGGCTCGACCGGGCCCGCATCGGGACCTTCCACGGCTTCTGCGCGGGGGCCCTGCGGGAGCTCGCGGCGTCCGCGGGCCTCGATCCGGGGTTCCGCATCCTCGAGGGAGCGGAGGGCGCCGCGCTGCGACGTCGCACGGCGGAGGAGGCGGTGCGGGTCGCCGAGACGGCGAGCGGAGCGGGGTCACGCCCGGCGTTTCGGCTCCTCCGTCGGCGGGGGATCCTGCGCGCGCTGGAGCTCCGGCTGAGCCGACCGACGGAGTGGGCGGAGGCCGCGTCCGCGCTCGACGGCGAGGTGGAGGAGGTCGTCGCGAGGTGGGCGGCACGCTACGGCGGGGCGGACCTCGACGCCCTCGAGAACGACGTCGCCCCCGGGGGCGCCCTGCGGTCGATCCTGGAGACGGTCTTGGGCTACCGGAGCGGAGTGCAGCACGGCTCGGCGCCGCCCCCCGTCCTCGTGGAGATCGACGCCGCGATCGAGGCCTTCGACGCCGCGGGCGCGGATCCGGACACGCCCCTCGATCTCGGGAGTCGCGCCGACCGCGTGCGGGCCTTCCTGGAGCCCCTGCTCGTGGGCGCCGGCCGCAAGCGGACCTGGCGCAAGGCGCACCACACCTGGCTGGGGCCGCTCGCGACCTGGCGCAAGCTGCACCGCAAGGGCGTCCGGGCGGCGTGGGTGTCGGCGCGCGAGGCCCTCATCGAGCGCCTGGGGGAGCACGCCGAGGTGCTGGAGGACCTGCCGGGCCGGGTCGACGCCACGGCCGTCGAGGTCCTGCGCGACCTCACCGAGCTCGGAGAGCGCGCCGCCGCCCTGCACCGCGAGCGGAAGGCCTCGCTGCACGCCCTCGACTTCGACGACCTGCAGCTGCGCCTGCTGGAGGTGCTCGAGGCCGATCCCGTCGCCCGACGGCGGCTGTCGGGGCGGTTCCGGCACGTCCTGGTGGACGAGCTCCAAGACACCAACGAGGTCCAGTGGCGGCTGCTCCGGGCCCTGGCGCGCCTCGACACGGACGACCCCGCCACCCTCTTCCTCGTGGGCGACCGGAAGCAGGCCGTCTACCGCTTCCGGGGCGGCGACGTCACCCTGTTCGACCGGGTCGTGGACACGCTCGGGGCGAGCGCCGCGCTCGTGTCGTTCCGCCGCAACTTCCGCAGCCGCCCGGGCCTCATCGCCGGGTTCAACCGGCTGCACGCCTGGCTGATGACCCCGGCGGGCCCCGTCCGGGAGGCTTGGGAGGCCCCGTTCGCGGCGCTGCGGGCGGCCCGGGAGGTCGCGCCGACGGAGGCGTGGGCGGACGACCCCGGACGGATCGAGATGCTCACCGCGGCCGCGGCCGTCGACGAGCGCGAGGCGGACGCCGAGGCGGAGGGCGTGGCCGAGGTGGTGGGCCCCGAGCGCGAGGCGACGGTGGTGGCCGAGCGGATCCGGGGGCTGCTGGGCGACGCCCCCCGGCACGAGGGCAACGCGGTCGCCGTCCTCCTGCGGCGGCGGCGGAACATGGGGCTCTACGCGCGCGCCCTCCGTCGCGCGGGCGTCCCCCACGTGGTCGCGGGGGGGCGCGGGTTCTTCGGTCGCCAGGAGGTGCTGGACGTCGCCGACGTGCTCTCGGCGCTGCTCCATTCGGGGGACGTCGTGGCCCTCGTAGGCGCCCTGCGGGGCCCGTTCTTCGGGCTGGAGGACGCCTGGCTCACCCGCCTGGCGCTGTGGGGCCGGGAGCGCGGGGGGGGGGCCTTGGCCGAAGGCTGGCGCGCCGCGGTGGGGGCCGTGGACGTGGCCCACCTGGCCGACGCGTGGCCCGTCGATCTGCCGCCGGAGGGCCGTCGCGAGATCGCGCGCGCGGCCACCCGCTGGAACCGCTGGAGCCGTCTCGTGCGCGCCCTGTCGCTGTCCGGTTTCCTGCGACGGATGCTCGAGGACGCGGCGGCAGTCCACCTCTTCGCGCTCGGCGATCCCACGGGTCAGACGCGCGCCAACGTGGAGAAGCTGCTCCGGCTCGCCGTCCGCTTCGACGCCCAGGGGGCCGAGGGGGCGGCCGAGTTCGCGCGGTACCTGCGGCGCCAGGAGGAGGCCGATACGACCGAGGGCGAGGCCGTGGTGGACGTGTCCGCGCCGGTGGTCCTCATGACCATCCACCAGAGCAAGGGGCTCGAGTTCCCGGTCGTCGTCCTGCCGGACCTCAACGCCCGGGTCCGCCCCGGAGGGTTCGCCGACGACGTCTACGCGGGCCGCATCCGAGACACCGGCGGCGTGGATCGGCGCGAGCTGGGGGCGGCGCTGCACGTCGTCGAGCAGCGGACGCGCCGTCGCCGGAAGTCGTTGACCGCGCGGCGCATCGACGATCGGGAGCGCGCCGAGGGGATCGCCGAGGCCAAGCGCCTGCTCTACGTCGCCATGACCCGCGCCCGGGACCGCCTGATCTGCGTGGCGCGGCCCCCGCCCGCCGCCGCCGAGGAGCCGCGACCCCTGGAGGACGCGCCCGCGTGGGAGGAGTGGCTGCGCCGCTGGCGCCGGGAGGACCCGACCGCCGAGCGGGAGGTGCCGGTGGTGTGGGAGGACGTCCGCCCGACCCCGCCCGAGGACGCCCCCCGGTCGCCGCGACCCCGCCCCGCGGACCTGGTCGAGCTGGCCGGGATCAAGCGCCGGCTCGGGCCGGTGTCCGCCCCGGTCGTCGCGCGCTTCAGCCCCCACGGGCTCGCCGAGCAGGCCCGGGACGCGGTCGCCGAGTACGTCGAACCGGACGCCGATCCCGAGGCTGCGGCCGAGCCGGACGAGGGCAGGGCGATCGCCCGCGAGCTGGCCCGGGTCCGTGGGCTGCTCGTGCACGCGTGCCTGGAGGACGGGATCACGGAGCCGTCGGCGATCACGTCCGCCCGCGTCCGGCGCGCGCTCGCCGCGGAGGGCCTGCTCGAAGACGGACACGTGAAGCGCCTGGAGGCCGCGCTCGAGACCCACCTCGCGGGCTTCCGTCGGGCCGCGCCCGCGCCGCTCAGAGGCGGCGGGACGGTCTTCCACGAGCAGGCGTTCCGGCTCCCGCTGCCGGTGGTCCCGGGGGACGCAGACGAGGCCGAGCTGCACGGGATCATCGACGTCCTGTACCTCGATCCCGAGCGGGACTGCTGGGTGGTGCTGGACTACAAGTCCGACGCGGCCGGCGACGCCGAGCTCGTGGCCGAGTACGCGCCTCAGCTGCTCGCCTACGCCTGGGCCGTCGCCCGGATCCTCCCGGATGTTCGCGCCGGTCGCCGGGCCGTCGCCGCCGAACTGTTGGCCACCGGCCGGGGAGCCCGCATCGAGGTGCTCCCGCCCCTGTCCGCGGCGGTCCTGGAGACTCGATTCCGTGCACGTCTCCGCGGTCTGCGAGAAAGCAAGAACCCCGCGCGGGACTGAGGTACGCTCATCGATCCAGGGGTTCCGCGAGAGGGCGCGGAGTCCCGGGAGGGAGGCACAGGTCCGAGATCGGGCCGCATCGCGATGTTCTTCAGACCGGAAAACCCCGTGATCGTGCAGGGCGACGGCTCGCTGCTGGTCGAGGTCGACAGCGAGCGGTACGCCGAGGCGCGCGACTTCATCGCCCGGTTCGCGGACCTGGAGAAGTCGCCGGAGCACATCCACACCTACCGGATGACGTCCCTCACGCTGTGGAACGCCGCCTCTGCGGGGCTCACGGCCGACGAGATCATCGAGGGCATCACGGACCTCTCGAAGTACGACGTGCCCCCCAAGGTCGTGCAGGACGTCGCCGAGAAGATCGCCCGCAGCGACAAGATCGCCCTGCTGCCCGCCGATCTCGAGATCGGCCCGGAGCTGCTGCTCGAGGTCAAGGACAGCTCCGTGGCGCGAAAGGTCGTGTCCAACCGAAAGGTCATGGACCTCACCGCCGGCGCCGTCCGCGAGGGGCTCTACAAGGTGCCGCTCGGCAACCGCGGGACGATCAAGCGCGCCCTCCTGCGGCTCGGCTACCCCGTGGACGACATCGCGGGCTTCGTCGAGGGCTCGGGGCTGAACATCCGCATGCGGCGCAAGTCCGTCACGGGACCCGGGTTCGGGCTGCGCAAGTACCAGCGGCAGGCCGTCCAGGCGTGGCACAAGGACGGCAGCCAAGGGGGCGGGCACGGCGTGGTGGTCCTCCCGTGCGGCGCGGGCAAGACGATCGTGGGCATCGCCACGATGGTGCAGACGAAGTGCCACACGCTGATCCTCGCGACCGGCGTGAGCTCCGTGCGCCAGTGGAAGGAGGAGATCCTCGACAAGACGCACCTGACGGAGGAGCAGGTGGGCGAGTACAGCGGCGAGACGAAGCAGATTCGCCCGGTCACGGTCACCACGTACCAGATCCTCACGCACCGCAAATCGCAGGACGCGGAGTTCACGCACCTCGGTCTCTTCAGCGCCTCGGACTGGGGGCTGATCATCTACGACGAGGTGCACCTGCTGCCCGCGCCCGTGTTCCGCATCACGGCGGACATCCAGGCCCGCCGTCGCATGGGCCTCACCGCCACGCTCGTGCGCGAGGACGGTCGGGAAGCCGACGTCTTCAGCCTCATCGGGCCCAAGCGCTTCGACGTGCCCTGGCGGGTGCTCGAGCGGAGCGGGTTCGTGGCCGAGGCGCACTGCTTCGAGGTGCGCGTCGACCTCCCCCCGCGGCTGGCCCTCGAGTACGCGCAGAAGGACCAACGTCGGAAGATCCGCATCGCCGCCGAGAACCCGCTGAAGCTGGCCGTGCTGGAGCACCTGCTCGAGCGGCACAAGGAGGACAAGGTCCTCGTGATCGGGATGTACCTCGACCAGCTGCAGAAGGTCGCCGAGATCTTCCGGGCGCCGCTGATCACGGGGAAGACGCCCAACGCCGAGCGCGACGTCCTCTACGAGCAGTTCCGCAACGGCGACATCCGCGTCCTCACGGTGAGCAAGGTCGCCAACTTCAGCATCAACCTGCCCGACGCGAACGTGGCGGTGCAGCTCTCGGGGACGTTCGGGTCGCGCCAGGAGGAGGCCCAGCGGCTCGGTCGAATCCTCCGCCCGTCCGGGGGCGACTCGTTCTTCTATTCGGTGGTGACCCGCAACAGCCGCGAGCAGGAGTTCGCGCACAACCGCCAGCTGTTCCTCACCGAGCAGGGCTACTCGTACCGCATCGAGGAGTGGAACGAGGCGCGGCTCGGGGCGGCGGTCTGACATGGACCTGTCCAGCTTCTTCAAGTCGCTGAGCCCGGGCGTGCTCGACCACTACCGCCGCAAGTACGTCGACGACGACGACGCGCCCGTGATCGACACGCTGGTCGAGAACTTCGGGGACAAGAAGTGGCTGCGCGCGCGCCTCAAGGGGATGAACCGGTCGCACCACGTCGCGCTGGTGGCGCTGCTGCAGTGCCGGGGCGTGGGGGGCGGGACGTGGCTCCTCCAGGAGCTGACCCAGACGCACGGCATGTCGGAGGACGTGTGGGCGGAGGTCATGCACGACCTCGGCGGGGAGCTGCTGGTCTTCGGCAACTCGCACCAGAGCCCGCCCCTCTTCTACACCGTGCCGGAGCCCATCGCGGGCGAGCTGTCTCGGCAGTTCCGCAAGCGGCTCGGGCTGCCGGTGGCGGACGACGAGGAGCAGGAGGGCATCCGGCCGTCGACGGTCACCAACTACCGCCACCCGGTGGGCTTCTCGCTGATCTCGTTCCTCACCTACCTGCGGCAGAACCCGGTCAAGGTCACGCGGCAGGGCGAGATCTTCAAGAAGCAGTCCGAGGAGATGGCGGCCTTCTTCGCGGACCTGTGGGGCGACGGCGAGCCGACGGACGTGCTCGCCTGGAACCTCGACTTCGCCCAGGAGGTGGGCCTGCTCCGACGTCGGTCCGGCCAGCTGGAGGTGGACGACCGCTCGGTGGACGAGTTCCTGTCCATGGAGCCCGCCGAGCGTCGCGATCTGTACCGCTCCTACTTCGGTCGCGCGGAGCCCCTGCTGGTGTGGCTGCTGGAGCTGCTCGCGGACCTCGAGCCCGGCACCTGGGTGCCCCTCACCAAGCTGCGCACGCTCTACCGACGTCGATACATGGGCACCGTCTTCCACCGTCGCTACGTGCGGAAGTCCTACTACCTGCCCCCGTCCGGCTTCTACGACCCCAACCCGCCCCTCAAGGTGCTGCAGGTGCCGGGGCTCGTGGAGAGCGGGCTCGGGGCCAAGGGCAGCTACGTCCGGCTGAGCGAGGCCGGGCGACTGTTCGTCCACGAGGACGGGTTCGAGGGGCTCGAGCACGCCGAGTCGATGAAGTACCTGCTGCAGCCCACGTTCGAGATCCTGGCGCCGGTGGGCCTGCCGATGGCGCGGCTCTGGAAGCTCGGCCGGATCGCGACCCTCCAGCGCGTGGACCGGGCGAACACCTATTCGCTGAACCGCGACTCGGTCCGCGGCGCGCTCGACGAAGGGTGGCGTCGGGACGACGTGCTCGCGACCCTCAAGGACGGCTCCCAGGTGGGCGTGCCCCAGAACGTGCGCTCGACGCTCAAGGACTGGTGCGGTCGCCACGGCGAGGTGCAGCTGCACGACGCGCTGGTCCTGACCTGCGACGCCGACCGCGTGAAGAAGCTGCGCAAGGTGCTCGACAAGCTCGAGGTGGCCTACACGGCGCTCGCGGACACGGTCTTCGCCATCCCGCGGGAGGAGTCCGACGCGATCCTCGAGGCGCTCGGCGCCGCCAAGGTGGAGGCCGCCCCCACGGTCCGACGCTACGACCTGGCGGACGAGCCCGCCGGCGGCGCGGGCGACCTGCGCGCGTACATCGACGAGGACGACGACGACGAGGAGGAGGAGCAGGCCCTGTTCCCGGTGAAGTCCCTGGTCATGCTCGGCGCCCCCACGGCGGAGGGCGGCCGCGAGGCGATGGCGGCCCGTGGATCACGCACCGGGCGGACGGGCGCGAACGCCGTCGGCGCCGACCTGAGCCTCAAGCCCGCCGCGGCGGGGGCGGGCGACCTGCTGAAGCTGTCGCCGTCGAAGACCATGTCCGTCGTGAAGGCGGCGATCCGGCTGGGGCTCGACCTCGAGGTCCTCTATCCGTCCACGGGCCCCCACGACAAGGGCGGCCTCGGCCGCGTCACGCCGGCGGAGGTCAAGGAGGCCGGCGGCGGGTCCTACTTCACCGGCCGCCACCACCGGCTGGACGCGGACATGCAGTTCCACATCAAGCGCATTCAGGGGATCCGGCTGGCGAACTGAGCGGGGGACGGCCGGGAATGGCGTCTACTCGCAAGAGTCCGTCAAGAAGAGCGGGGGCAGGTAGGGCTCGGCCTCGATCAGCTCCATCTGTCGCCATCCGAAGAAGTCCCCCGCGGAGCAGACCTCCCCGTCGTCGTCGGTGTCGGTGATGGCGACGAAGAGGAAGTCGGCCTCGGGGAGGCAGATCACGTAGCTGACCGGGAAGTCGGAGCCGACGACGAACTGCCCCTCGGCCAGGGTCTCTCCGATCGGGAGTCCACTCTCGGGTATCTCCGCGTTCGGCCCCAGCACCAGCAGGGTTCCAACCGTGGTGTTCTCGGGGTCGTAGGGCACCGGAATCCCCGCATCGATCTCGCCCCCCGTAACGAAGCAGTCGTCGAAGTCGAGTTCCTCCTCCTCCTCCTCTCCCGGTGTATCTGCGGAGTCGTCGTCGTCGGACCCGGGCCCGAGGGAGCCGCTGCCCTCGCAGCCGAAGGCTACGAGGGATGCGCAGAGAAGGAGAGCCAGGGGGGCCCCAGTCTTCCATCGGTGTCCAGGAGCCCCCAAGTACGCTTCCGTCAGCTGCTCCATCTGACTACAGCGAGCACTGGTGGCCTTGGGGGCAAGAGATCCAGCATCCATCGTGCGGTCCAGTCCATTCTTGCGGGTGCCACCGACCATTGAAGGGGGCGCTATGGCTGGCGGGTCGGGCCTCACCATCAGCCGTCGTCCCCGCTTGCGTGGCTGAGTCGTAGTAGGAGCCCGTCAACGTCCGTCTCAACACCCAGTTGCATCAAGGCCTTGCTTGCTCGTCCCGTGTTGAGCCGCCCGGCCTCCTCATAAGCAGGCACTGGGACATCGCTCATGTAGAGAAGGTTGAACAGTCTCTGAACTTGTTCGAGAAACTCGATAGCTTCCACGTAGGAAGAGAGGGTCGCCTTCCAACGCTCACCGCCCTCCTCTCCGCCTAGGTCCCATTCGTAGAAGAACGAACCATACCGTCCGACGTACTCACTAAATGGAAGCCCACCTGAGCGGAACCGGCAGTACGCCATCAGACCATCCGTGATCGCTCGCCTCAAGGCGTCCTCTGGGCACACTTCGGTGTCTCCTTTCGACATCAGCTACACCTCCATCGTCGTGGCTACTGGATCGGCAACCACTCCGTCCCGTCGGGGTTCGTAACTCCTGGGACATGGGCGTGAGGAGAGCGGGCTCTCGGGTCGGAGTGGCCAGCCGGCCTATGGCCGCCGTCGATGCGAACGCCAGTCGACTTCCCAGTGGCATCCTTGGCTTGGAGGTACCGACCGTCGGGCGAGCCGTCGAGATGCCCCCCCTTTGGCGTCGGAATCGAGTTGCCTCTGGGATCCACGTGGAAAGTACCGTGCTCTGGGGCAGCGTTCGGGTTCCCTCGCTTCCGCGGAGCTGGCAGTGCCTTCTGCCCCCCCTTGGACGCTGCTTGGCGCCAAGCGCGGATGCGCCGTCCCAGCTGGGCTGCTCCTCGGGCGGCGTCGTCTGCACCGGCTCGGGCTGCCTTCCCGAGGGCTTTGACCCCGACAGCTGCGACTGCGAGACCCTTCCCCGCGTACTTGAGCTTGCTCCCGACTCCCCCCGTCGCGATCCCGAGGACGCCCCAGCCCGCACGCGAGATTCGTTCGCTGGTGCTCAGGGCCTTGCCGGTGATCAAGTCCTTGCCGGCGATCGCCCCGACCAAGTTCACCCCGTCGCCCAGAAGGGGGATTCCGCCGGCAATGTTGGACGTCCAAGAACGGACTACGTCCAGATCGACGCGCCAACCAAGCGGGTCGTCCTCAAGTTCGGAGCCGACGTTGCCCCCGTTTGTGGGGATGGACCTCTTGGACGCGGTTACTATCGTCTCGTTTTCGGGGCAATTGCCGAAGTCAGCGCATGAGACGATGCGGATCTTCTCCTGCTTGGGGTTCTTGCCGAACTCGCCGCCTCCCCCGAGGTCGACACTCGCATACAGGATGCGGACCCACCCCGTCGATTGCTGGCACTCCCCGTCTGGGCCCGACCACAATCCGTTTCCGATGCGCGGGAGGCTCGTCGGTTCCTCCCAGAGTCCCGTCGGATCGACGTAGTTGGTCGGAGAGTTCCAGGCGAAGCGGTATCGATTCGCGGCCTGTCCGATTCCTGCGAGGCTGTCTGCCTGGAGGAAACGGCCCAGCTCGGGATCGTACGTTCGCGCCCCCAGCCGGGTCTCCCCGTCCGGATCCACCTGCCCATTCGCGAGGCCGAGGGAAAGGAGGAGCGGGTCTCCGTCGAGCACGGCGCCATAGGGGTCGCGTCGAACGAGCGTGTGGTCGATGTATTCATCGATCACCCCAGGGCCGCGGACGGCGACCGCGGCCTCCTGCTTGCCCTGATGGTCGTAGACGAACCAGGTCGCCGTCTCGGTGCCCGAAGCGAAGCTCGTCGCGGAGGTCTCCCCGAGGCGCTGTCCGTTCGCGACCACGAACTTGACGGGCAATCCGTTCCGAAGCTCGATGAACGAGTTGGGGGTGTAGGTCTCCTTGCTGACGCCGCCCTCGGTCACGGTCCTCCGAACCCGGCCGAACGGGTCGAGGAGGCTGGTCGTCGTGGTGGTGCCGCTGCCGCCGAGGGGCACGTTTTCCACCTCGCGCAGTCGTCCATCGGCTCCGTAGTCGTACCAGCGGTCGAAGTCGTCCGAGAGGCCTGCGATGCGAGACCTATGGAGGAGACTCCCATCGTCGTCGTAGTCGAAGAGGGAGTGCGGGCCGGCGGGCGAGCCGATCGAGCCGACCGCGTGCGGGCCCGCGGTCCCGGGCAGGTAGGTCCCGTCTCCATAGCGGTCTGCTTGCAGGCTGTTGCTGCTGAAGTTGCCGATCGCGTCGTAGGAGTAGGTTCGCTGGTGCGAGGACGTGGGCCCCCCGACACTCGTCAGCCGGCCGAGCAGGTCGTAGGTGTAGTCGTCCGTCGAGCCGTTGATGAAGTCGGTTCGGGAGCCGCTGCGACCTGCGTCGTCGTAGGAGAGCAGGACGTCCTGCAGTGGGAGCGAGACGGGCGTGCCGCCGCCCGAGAAGAGGTCCGCGCTCGTCGAGTAGGACAAGAGTCGACCTGCATCTGTGTAGTCGAAGTCGGCGGCCACGGCGCCCCCGAACGCTTCGAGCCGAGTCAGCAAGCCGCTGGGCTGGTCCCTCTCCAGGTGGGAGATCCAGGGCATCCCGGATCCGCGTTCCATTACTCCGGTGAGGTTCCCGACTACGTCATAGCTGTAATCCAGAGGATCGAAACTCGTTCCGCCGTGGGCCACCTCGACTGCGAGGATCCGGCCCACCGTGTCGTGCTTGATCGAGGTCCAGAACTCCTCCCCGGCGATGTTGCGGTGTTCGTCGACGACCGCGCCGCTCCGATCCACCCCGTACTCGGTCCATCCCGAGGGGTCGATCATCCCCGTGGTCGCGCCCAGCGCCTCGATACCGCCCGCGAGTGCTCCTGGGCCGGGCACCAACCCGTCATGAAGGAAGAAAGCCGTGCCTTCCTCGGGGTTCGAGCAGACGTCGCCGGGTGTGGCCTCACAGCCGCCGGTGCGCCAGCGCTCCCGCCCGAGCTCGTCGTAGGCGTACTCGATCGTACGTCCCAGGGCATCGGTGCGGCCGATGAGGTTGTCGGACGCGTCGTAGTCGAACAGGACGGGGCACGACGCGGGTCCGCCCACGCAAGCGCTTACGTCGGGGTCCTCGAGCCGGATGCGCCGACCGAACTCGTCCCAAGCGATCTCGACCTGGTTCGTGAGGGCGTCGATCGTTCGGATGAGGCGTCCGTGCGGGTCGTACTCCAGCTGGGTGTCGTTGCCCTCGGCGTCTTCGATGTAGGTGGCCAGCCCCCGAGCGTCTCGGTACTCGTAGCTCGTGGCCGACGTCGCCTCGTGCGGGGTCTGGGTCATCCAACGCAGGCTCGGCGCGCCGGTCACGGGGTGAGCGACGACATTCCACATCGTCACAATCGACTCGCTCGGGTCCTCGGGAGACCCGTTCACGAGGAGCGACTGCGTGGTGCGCCCGTCGGAGCCGTAGGTGATCTCGCTGTGGGGGATCGCGAACCACGGCGGCGGACCCATCGGGGCGGGCCCGGAGAGACCCAGCGAGGCGAGGGCCGCCGTGGTCATGGGCACGGAGACTCGCGAAACCCGCCCGAGGCCGTCGAACTCGCGGAACGTGACGAGGTGCTCTGCCGCGCCCACCTTCTCCCAGGCCTCGACCGCGCGGCCGAACCCATCTTGGTAGCTGGTGGACTCCTCCGCGGCGATCGAGGCCCCTTGGGGGTCGTAGCTGTGGGTAGTGGTGCGTACCCATGAGCCCGATCGCGCTGTGTGCCGGTCGATGGTCGTGGTCGGAGCGACCATCTGCGCCGAGCCGGCTCCGGGGATCGTCTCCTCGATCTGCTTCGTGCGGCCGAATTCGTCGCGTTCGATGGTTCGCCGACGAGTCTCCCCGACGCCGTCTCCATACCTTGTCTCCGCGGGCCCCCACCGCGGGTCGGAGTTCATCGTCCAGACATGATCCACCGAGGAGTAGACGGTCGGCCACTCGGAGGGCGCGATGAAGGATCCCGGGGCCGGAGGTGTGACCTCGACGGTCGCTGTGACGCTGAGGTAGTCGGGTGCCCAGGCGAACGATGTCAACGTTCCCGAGGCATCGAAGCGGCGGTCGGGTAGACCGATTCCCGTCCCGAACTCCTCTCTCTCCATCTGAATGGTGCCGAGGCCCTGCCCGCTCCAACCCCCGAGTCGGATCGTGTCCGTCACATTCCCTGCGGTGTCGTGGACCCACGTGGTCGTGAGCATCGGCGTGCCGCCGTCGGAGACGGTCCGTCCATCCAGCAGCACCATCACACCCGGGCCGTGTGGATGGGCTGCAGCAGCCCACAGCCACTCTGTCCGCGCGTCGTCCTGAGCGCCCGGTCCCCCTTCGTCATCGATGATGCGAGCCCGGCCGCCCAGCGTGTGGTCGGGGGTCACGGTCCACGTCCTCGTCAGCGCAAGACCCGTGATGCCGGTGCTTGTCGTGTCGAGCCCCGTCAGGCCGATCGACCACGTAGTCCCCGATTGAACCGGGGTCGGAATCGCCTCCCAAGCCCTACTCGAAGCAGAAAGCTGGTCGGAGCAGGTAGTGGGGTCAGCCGCACAGTGATAGTCACCCGCCCAGCTCGACGAGGCGAGAAGCCTCCCCTGTAGCGGCCAGACCGCACCGGAGCCGTCGTCTCCCACGCTGTACTCGCTTCGACTCCACTCCTCGGCGGCTCCGGTCTGGCCGTTCAGATGGACGACATCCACGACGCCGTACCCGTGGAAGGTACCGTCCCACCAAGTCGGTCCGGTGTAGTGAAACTCCACGTCGCCCACAGTCGGGTCGTCGAACTGCACACCGGTCAGATTCCAGATCGGCCGCGCTCCTTCGCGCTGGGACGGCAACGCCCATCCGAGATCGGTGGCCGTACCAGCCGCCGCGGCGTACTCGAAGGAGACGACGCCCCCGGTCGGCAGAGTCAGCTCCTCGAGGAGGTGCGGCAGTGAAATGGGTGCGCCGCCGTTCGTCGGGTTGGAGTACGTCCCGTCCGCGGAGACCCACTCCAGTGCCCCGTCCGCGTCGAAGTCGCGCAGTTCGCCGGAGAGGCCCAAGGCGGCCAGATGGTGCGCGCCGGCCCCGGGGGAGTTCCAGGAAAACGGGAGGGCGGTCGGCGTGGGCGGCCCGAACTCGCTGCCGGCTTGGTTGAACACAGTCAGCGAACTCGGCGAGCTCGCCACGGACAAGTCGAGGAGACCGTCTCCGTCGAGGTCGGCGACGAAGGTCGCGGGAATGCCGGATGGGGGAAAGGTAGTCGAGGCGCTTCCAGCGCAGCCCTGCGGATAGATGGAGAACTGGCACTCCGGCGTCAGCGTGCGGCTGATCGGGAGGTGATCGCCACGGCCCGGGTCACCGCCGTGCATCCCCGTGTCGAGCTCGAGCGGCACGGGGTCGAACCCTCGGCCCGTCCCGAAGTAGACGATCCAGGTGCAGGTGGCGGGGTCGACATCCGAACACGGCGCCCCCGCATCGGCGATCACGAAGTCCAGGAGCCCGTCCCCATTCATGTCGAGGAGGCCCGTCCACGCCTCCAGGACGTTCCAGCCCGAAGCCAGGTCTTCGTAGTCGGTGGTGCGCGAGATCTCGGGCCACCCATGCAGCGAGGGGATGGCCACCGGTACCCACTGCTCCGGGGCCTTCAACTCGTCATCTACGTTCCGCCACACCGTCCAAGTAGCGGCGGCCGTGTTTGCGTTCCATTGAATGTACTCGGGCTTCCCGTCGCCCGTGAGGTCCACGAGGCGGCTCTGCACACCGCTGATCGCAACCTCCTCCGCAGGCAGTCGGTCCTGCGGGCCGGCGCTCCAGACGCTCCGCGGTACGTCGAACTGGATGTTGTCCGCCGCGGGGCTCCAGACTAGGTCCCCACCCAGATTCTCGACGCGGTCTTGGTACCCGTCGCCGTTGAAGTCGAGGAACGTCGCTGTGACCTCACCGTCATCGATTTCTCGCAGGTCGACGAGCGTGGGAAGACCCACGAACGAGCCGGACAACTGGAGCACCGGACCCACTTCACCCGGGGCGTCCGTGCTGAACGCGACGTCGAGATCTGCAGGGCCCGACCCAGCGTGTCCGCCGTATGCCACTACGCAGTCGGGGAGACCATCGCCGCTGAGGTCGAACCAGTCTTTCGTCACCCCCTGGAGTGAAACGCTGTTGCCGATCGTTCCGTGCAGCAGTGTACCTTCCCAGGCGCCGCATGGCGCGCCTACCATCGGCTCCGCCGTCCACCCGTCCCATGTCGCTCCATCGGGCGAGTAGGCCAATCCACCGATCACCTCGCGGACCGGTCGCGTCCCTGAACTCGCAGGAGCGCCCTGCTCCATCACGTTCGCCAAGAGCCAGCCTCCGTTGGTCGGAGTGTCGTCGTAGGCGAGGAGGTAGGAGCGCACGACGTCGGGAGAGCCGCCTTGCTCGACGGTCTCGTGGATCGCGGTCACGCGATGGGTGATCGCTCTGCGAGCTCCGAGGACCGAGGGAGTCCAGCCGGACCGTCCGAGGGGCAGAGGCGTCCACTCGAGGTCGACGCGGTGGAGCGGACCTACGCTCGTGCCTTCGGTGTGGTCGAGGGTGTACCCGATCGAAACCAAGTGCGGCACGTCGCCGTCGAGGTAGTCGTACTCGTAGACAATCGCGAGCCCGCTCGGGTCGACCATGCGAGTCAGGTGCGCCCGCATGGTGACGTCCGTCCAACCCCCGCCGGCGGCAGGGACCCGGGTCATCAGTCGACTCTCGGCGGTCGTCCCGTACTCGCGCATCGACCCGTCCGGGTCGAAGATCGTGAAGGAGTCGCCGGTGGCGTTCTGTACGCGCTCCATGCGCGTCTGGTCTTCGACCTCCGGGACCCACTGGCCCGAGTGGACGAAGAAGCGCACCCCGTCCACGAGGTACGAGTCGCTCCAACCCCGGGCGTATACGTCCGGGTCGAGCCGAACATCGACCTCGACGGTGGAGTCGGGGAGGCTCCAGCCGAACCCGAGGGGCCCGAGCCCCGCGCGCGAGTCGTACTCAAGCGCAAGCGTGGGCTCCACCCCGGCGACCCCGGGGGCGACGGAGAGGGGCACGCTGAACGTGTTGGCACCCGAGTTGGCGCCCGCGGTGGAGATCACAAGCGTGGACATCACTACCAGCAGGCCGGCGAAGAGAAAGGACCGCTCTTGCGTGCTCATCAGGACCCCCATGAGGGGCTGATCGACCCCCGAGCAACACGATACACACAGGTGCACCGGCGCTTCTGGAAATCTCTCCCCGGATCCGGCTGGCGAACTGAGCCGTCGAACGCCGCGCGTCAGAACCAGAGGCGGAAGTCGACGATCGGGGTGATGTCCACGTCGTAGGGGCAACGCGGGCGAATCGGATCCAGCCCGCACCGTAGACTCCGTTCTTGCCACTGTCTTACCTACGTCTTACCGTGAGGTCATGTTCGAAGTGAAGCTCTCCACCAAGGGGCAGCTGGTGATCCCCGTGGAGGTGCGGAACCGGCACGGGTGGGAGCCCGGCGCGCGTTTCGACCTCGAGGACCGCGGGGACACCCTGGTGCTCCGCCCTCACCGAACTCCCCGCGCCGGGTACGGCCTCGAGGATCTGTTGGGCGCGGTCGCCTACGAAGGCCCGGCCGTGAGCGTCGAGGCCATGGACGACGCCGTCCGTCGCGCATTCAAGGGCGATGGGCGGTGATCGCGCTGGACTCGAACGTCCTCGTTCGCCTGCTCACCCGCGACGATCCGCGACAGGCCGACCTCGCCGCCGAAGCAGTACGCGGGCGGGACGTCTGGATCGCGAAGACCACCCTGCTCGAAGTGGCTTGGGTGCTTCGCAGCGCCTACGGGCAGGACGAGGCGGAGGTCGCGGCGCAGCTGTTGCGCGTGGTGTCGGCCGACCGCGTCGTCGCCGAGGATCCCGGCGGGGTGCGCCGAGCCCTGACGGCGGTCCGCGACCACGGACTCGACCTCGCGGACGCGCTGCATCGGGAGTCCTCGGAGCCCGCCTCTCGGCTCCTGACCTTCGATCGGCGGTTCGCGCGGGCCTCGCGCGGGCACGCGGGGCCGGTCGACGTGGACCTGTTGGACTGACCCGCGGCCGTCTCCGAGGCGGTCAGCGTGTCGGCTCGAGAAGCACACGATCCCGGGGATCCGCCCCCATCGCGGCGCACCACGCCTGGTTGAGCGCGGCGAGCACGGTGTGCACCGTGTCCTGGTTCAGGAAGTCGGCGGCAGGCAGGTCGTTCAGGCCGTCCTCGAAGTTGAGGGGACAGACGTCGGCCACCATGTCCGAGCCCTGAGCGAAGACCAGGGGCAGCCCGTGGGTCCGGCACACCAGGGGCCGGACGCCGTAGATGCGGCATCGGCCCGCCCCGTCGAGGTGCGCGCAGTCGTCGCGGCCCTCGTCGAGCACGGTGAGGATGCGCGCTCCCTTCGACGGCCCGGAGGGCTCGGGTCCGGCGGCGATCGCGGCGGCTTCGATGGGAGAGACCGTGAGGCCCCCGCGGCAGCACCCCGCGCAGCCCGGCCGGCAGGCGACGTGATCGGGGTACGTCGCGCCGATCCGCGAGGCGTGCTCGTCCACCTTCACGAGCAGGGCCCGGTATCGGTCCAGGAGGCGCGCGGCGTCGTCGATCCCCATGCCTCTCCCTGGTACGATCGGCGCCCCCGGAGAGCCCGACGTTGACCGATTCTCAGCCCACGAACCGCCGCATCCTGCTCGTCGACGACGACAAGGACGCGCTTCAGATCCTGGGTGACCTGCTGCACTCCCGCGACTACGCGACCGTCACCGCCATGGACGGGCACGAGGCGCTGGCGCGGTTCCACGACGACGGGCCCTTCGACATCATCGTCCTGGACGTGATGATGCCCGGGATCGACGGGCTGGAGGTCTGCCGACGGCTCAAGGCCTCGCCCCAGGGGATCCTGACCCCGGTGCTGCTCGTCTCCGCGCGGTCGGACACCCGGTCTCGTGTCGCGGGCCTCTACGGCGGCGCCGACGACTACATGAGCAAGCCGATCGACCTGCGCGAGTTCGCCGCGCGCGTCGACGCCCTGCTCCGAGTGCGCGACCGCTACTCGGTCCTCGCCGAGCGCCGCACCCAGGCCTTGGAAGCCGCCCTCACCGACGGCCTGACCGGGCTCCTGCGCGGCGGGTACTTCCTCCGTCGACTGGCCGAGGAGATCCTGCGCGCCGACCGCTACAAGCTGAAGCTGGCCGTGCTCGTCGTGGACCTCCTGGGCCTCCCCGAGCCGGACGCCGAGGCCGGGGACGACTTCGACGAGCCCACCGAGTTCGACCGCACCTTCGCCGGTCCGGCGGATCGCCTGGTGACGGCGGCGGGCGAGGCGATGGCCACGAACACCCGGGCGGGCGACCTCACGGCCCGCATCCGTCGGTCCCGGTTCGCCGTCCTCCTGCCCCACACCCCTCGGCGTACGGTGCGCGGCATCATCAAGCGCATCGAGGCCGCCGTGGCCACCGTCCCCGCCGATCCCGCGCGCCCCGACGGCCCCGAGGCGGGCTTGTCCGTGAAGATCGGGCACGCCGAGCTGGGCAAGAAGATGGACGCCGCCGGGTTGATGGCTCGCGCCGAGCCGGGCTGAGTCCCGGCCCCGGTGTCCGCTCACCTCTCGGATTCCCGGCTCTTCGAGCCCGAGGTCCCCCGCGCCTGGCAGGGGCTGCTCGACCTGGTCGCGTCCCTGTGGGATCTCGTGGAGTCCGACGAACCCGTGGCCGAGCGCCGGGCCGAGGCCGCCGACCTGAGGCGTGACTGGTTGGCCGAGGCCCACCTGCTCGCGGAGGCCCTGCCGCCGGAGCTGCAGGCGTCGGCTCCGCAGCACCAGCGCTGGTTCACCGAGGCGGTGTTGACGTGGATCCACTTCGAGCGCGTGGCGGGCACGCCGCGGCTGGAGACGCTGCGCACGAAGACCCTGCGGAGTTATCCCGTGGACCTCGAGGCCGGAGAGGCCCAGCGCCCGGTCATTCGTGCGGCCCTGAGGACCGCCTTCGGGTGGAGCGAGGCCGAGCTGGACGAGATGGAGGCCGACATCGATCGCCTCATCTCCAACCTGGAGGTGAAGCACGCCCTCTCGGCGACGTTCGTCGAGCTGGTGCTCGCGCAGGGCCCCGACGGCGCGAACGAGCGGGCCGCGGAGCTGTTCCGCGCGGTCTACGGCCCCCTCCCCGTGCTCCCCGAAGACGTGGACCTGGTGGTCACCGCGTCGGCCGTCTACTTCTGCCTCGCGTACCGCGGGGATCGCTGGCGGGGGCCCGGCTTCGACGACCGCCCCGCGCCGGACCGGGCCGCCCTGCGCGGGTTCCTCGCCCGACTGCACGACGCGAACACCTTCCGCACCGCCCGCTTCCCGGCGTTCGGGCTCTTCGACCCAGAGGCCGTCTCCTCCATGCTCCTGGACACCCTGCACGCGGGCGTCGAGGCGCGGCTGGGCCACGACGTCCCCCGCGAGGTCGTGGTCGAGACCTTCGCCACGATGACGTCGATCCTGCCCACCGAGCTCGCGGACCAGTACCTGGTGCACGACGCGTGGGGTCACGGTTGGCAGGAGGCGCTCTGCGAGTTCGAGTGGCTCTACGGCGACGTCGTGCACCTGCGCGAGCCGCTCGGCCCCGACACCGGCCGCCGGGCCGGGCACCCCACGAGCCTGGTGGACGCCTTCGTGGTGGACGGCGAGCGCACGACGTTGGACGAGGACGCGCTCATCGCCGTCGTCGAGGCCGACCTGCGCTTCCGCATCCGCGCCGCGGGCAACACGTTCCTGTCGGAGGTGCTCGCCGACCTCGTGGAGCACAAGTACGTGCGGCAGGTGAACCCGTCGGACGACGAGTTCCCCACGTCTTCGCTGCTCCCGCGCGCCTGCCTCAAGGTGGACCTGAGCCTCAAGGACTCCCGCTCGTACGGCCGCGCGTGGAGCGCCCCCTACCGTCGGCTCATCGGGCGGAAGGCGGTGCGCGCGAAGCTGGTGGCGGCGCTCGGTGAGCGAGGCCGACCGAGTGAGGGGCTCCGGCGGGCCGTCGACCGCGCCGCGAGCGTCCTGTCCGAGCGCTTCGCCACCGCGCTCAACGCCGACTACGGGCACGGGCTGGGGGCTCCGGGCGCCGAGACGGCCCACGCCGGGGTCGTGCAGCGCCTCGCCCTGTCGGCCCTCGCAATGGACGCCGAGCTGGAGCGCTTCCTCGACGCGGGGGAGGCGGTGCTGGCCCGCGAACGCAGCACGCGGCCGGACCTCCCTCGCTGGCGGTGCCCCGAGGCGTGCCTCGACCTCCTCGTGGTGGTCCTGGCCTGGTTCTACGAGCAGGAGCGCGACGCCTACATCTGGCACCTGGACGAGCTCCTCCGGGGCGCGCTGCAGCCCAGCTTCGCCCGCCTCGGCGCCGCGCTCCGGGCTCCCTGAGTTGGATCCCTCGACCCTCGACGCGGCGTTCCTCGCGTACGCCGCCGCCGCCGCCTTTCTGGCGTTCCTGTCCACGTCGACGCTCGGCATCGGCAGCGCCCTGATCCTCACGCCCGCGCTCATGGTCTCGATGTCGGCGGTCGAGGCGGTCGGGGTGATCGCCCCGGCCATGCTCATCAACTCGGCGCTCACCGCCTGGGTGCATCGTCGGGAGATCCCCGCGGGGATGGTGGGGATCACCGCGGCGGCCGCGATCCCGGCGGGCCTGCTCGCGGCGGCCGTGGCGGGCTCCGTGCCCCCGGCGGTGATCCAGATCGTGATCGCGGCCACCATCGCCCTCGCCCTCGGCATGGAGCGCGGCCTCGGCAAGACGCTGGGCGGGGGGCGCGTCGGGGCCGTCGGGTGGGGGGCCGTGGCGGGCGGCGCCGGGGGCATCGCGGGCACGTTCGGGCCGCCCCTCGCCATCTCGTTCCTGGCGCGCGGCCTCACCGGGGCGGCGTTCGTGGGGTCGATCACGGCCGTGGGCACGCTGATCAACGTCGTCCGCCTCCCCGCCTACCTCGCCACGGGGGTCCTGACCACCGAGCTGCTGCCCCTCGCGGCGCTCCTCGCGGTCTCCGGAACGGCAGCCGTGTTCGCGGGCAGGGCGCTGCTGCGTCGCCTCGACCCCAGCCGCTTCCGCGTCGCCGTCGACGTGCTCCTGATCGTGATCGCGGTGTCCCTCGTGGCCCGCGCGGTGCGAGGATTCGCAGGATGAAGATCGCCGTCGTCGGAGACATCCACGGCCACTGGGACGACGACGACGTCCGCTGGTTCAACGAGTCCGATCGCGACGTCGTGCTGTTCACCGGAGACCTCGCCGGGTTCCGCCACGCCGACACCCTGCGGATCGCCCGCAGCATCGCGAGGCTCGAGAAGCCCGCCTTCCTCGTGCCCGGCAACCACGACACGGTGCCGCTGGTGCCGTTCCTCGCCGAGCTGTCGGGCAACCCGCTGCTGCGGCGGCTGTCCACGCGCCAGGGCCGTCGGCACGACGAGCTCCGGGAGGCGCTCGGGCCCGTCTCCGGCGCGGGGTACGCCCGCCACGATCTGGGCGGCGTCGACCTGATCGTCGCCCGGCCGCACCCCATGGGCGGCTCCGCGTTCTCGTTCCCGCGGCACCTGGAGGCGCACTACGGCGTCACCGATCTCGACGCCTCGGCCGCCCGCCTCCGCGCGCTGGTCGACGAGGCCGGCGACCGCGTGGTGTTCCTCGGTCACAACGGACCCACCGGGCTGGGGGCGTCCCGCGCGGACATCTTCGGGCGCGACTTCGGGGGCGAGGAGGGGGACTGGGGGGACTCGGATCTGCGCGCCGCGATCGACCACGCCGTGGCGACGGGGCGGACCGTCGTCGCCGTCGTCGCCGGGCACATGCACCACGCCCTCCGCGGCGGCGGCAAGCGCGCGTGGCAGGTGGAGCGCGACGGCATCCTCCATCTCAACGCGGCCCGCGTCCCCCGCCACTTCTCGATCGGCGGGACGCGACGGTCCCGGAAGATGCGGCACCACGTCCTCCTCACGATCGACGGCGGCACCGCGCAGGCCGAAGAGGTCCTGACCTAGCACCCCTCTCGACAAATCAGAGATTTGTCGAGAGGGGCCCCGCAGTACCTCCCGAGGACTCCGCTTCACTTCGTTCCGCTGCGCGCGCTTGGGGCGCTTGCGGTTGATTTAGACTCCGGTCCTGGAGGCGTCATGGACGAGGGGACCCCGACGAAGCGACCGCTGATGCACCCGACGAACATCCGCTTCGGCGTGATGCTCGCGGTCATCGTCCTGGTGGGGTTCGCCACCCGCCTCAACGCCTGCGACTACCGGACCATCGCCGAGCGCGTCATCGAGGACCCGGCGGTGGGCACGCTCAAGGGCGACGTCGCGGCCGTGTCCGCCCAGGCGGACGGCCTCGCGGCGGCGCAGCAGCGCATCAGCGGCACCACCTCCGAGATCCAGCGCGCGGTGGCGGACCTGCGGGCCCACGCCCCGACCACCATCTATCGGTACAACCCGGACAAGGAGAAGGCGCCGAACCCCGCCCAGCTGAAGGCGCTGCGCGACGCGGTGACGGCGGGCGCACGGGTCTCGGTCACCCACCGGCCCGCCGAAGGCATCGGACGCACGATCTCGGTGACCTGCGCCTTCGTCGGCCTCGACGCCAACGGCAACGTGCAGTGCATGAGCGCCGTCCTCGCCGCGAACTCCGAGCTGCCGGACGGGCGTCGCTACCAGGAGATCCTGTCCCACGACGGGACCCGCGTCCTCGCCCACTGGAACGCCGACGGCAGCAACATCCAAGGCGAGCGCGAGGTGGAGAAGCGCGAGGTCCACTGGACCGTGCAGCTCCCCTACTGAGTCACGCGGTCACTGCACCGGGGCGCACAGGAAGCCCTCCCAGTACTCGCCCGGATCGCACGGCGTCGCGCCCCCGCGGCAGCCGCAGCCCCCGCAGTCGAAGTGCGCCTGCACGTTCGCCGCCGGCATCGGGCAGTTGGCGATGAACGCCTCGTCCACGTCCAGGCGCCCTCGCTCGAGGTCGCCGGCGGGGTGGGTCCCGAAGGTCACGTCCCCGCCCGCGTGGGGTGAGGCAGGGCCGGCGGTCGAGTCGACCTGGACGCCGTCCCGATAGAGGACGAGGTCGCCCGCCGGGTCGAAGGTGGCCACGAGCGCGTGCCAGTCCGACGTCGCCCCGTGGTCCGCGCCCACCCCGGCGCCCGCCGCGCCCGCGCCCGTCTGGAAGTCGAAGAAGGTCGAGTCCCGCGCCGCGTCGGTGCCGAGCGTGTACTCCTCGCCCGCGCCTGCGCCCGCGTCGCCCTTGCTCACGTACGGGCAGAAGGCGTCGCCTCCCCCCACCGTGCAGTCCACGGGGCGGCCCCACAGGCCGACGGTCAGCCCCCGGGTCCCGTAGAAGTTCGACAGCGAGCCCGGGTCGTTCACCGACGCCTGCGCCTGGTCGAGGGACAGCGCCTGGCCGCACACGCCCGCGATCCAGGTGGTCGTGCCCGCGACGGTCAGGTTGCTGCCGGCCCCGGTGACGTCGTCGCCGTCGCCTTCCAGGGGCCACCACGCCACGAACTCCTCGACGCGGCCGTCGCAGTCGTTGTCCCAGCCGTCGCACGCGTCCGGCGCGCCCGGGTAGACGACGGCGTTCAGGTCGTCGCAGTCGACGCCCGCGGGGGACCCGTCGCCGTCCTTGTCCTCGGCGGCGATGGTGACGGTCGAGGACACGACGGGCGCCTCGTCGGTCCCGTCCGTCGCCTCCACGGCGCACGTCCAGGTCTCCCCGGGTTGGGTGACGGCGGCCGGGATCGTGTCCCCCGGGAGGGTGCCGGTGGTGGCGTCGCCGCTGCGGTCGGCGCCGGTGCCGTCGGACCAGGACATCGTGTAGGTCACCGCGTCCCCGTCGTCGTCGACGGACTCCACGGCGATCCCGCACTCGAGGTCGTGGACGTCGGCGGGGGCGTTGGGGCTGACGGCCACGGTGGGCGCGCCGGGGGCGGAGTTCAGCACCTCGGCCTCGGCGCTCGCGCGGGGATCGCTGCTCACGCCCGCGGCGGTGGCGACGACCTCCACGGAGACGCGCTGCCCCTTGTCGAAGTGCAGCTCGCCGTCCAGCGACGCGGCGGTCTCGCCCGCGACGACCTCGCCGTCGACCAGCCACGTGTACGTGACGGTGATCGGGTCGAGGTCGGGATCCGAGGCGGAGACGACGGCGCTCACGACGTCCTCGGTGTGCAGCACCGCGGGATCGAGCGTCACGCTCTCCACGATCGGGGGGAGGTCCGACCCGGAGGCGTCGTCGTCGTCGGGGGTGTCCGAGGGGCAGCCCACGAGGAGGGCGGCGGCGAGGAGGAGGAGGCGTCGCATGGGCAGGAGACTACGACGGCGAGCGACGGAGCAGCGGGGTCACCATCGACACGGCGACCACGCCGACCCACACCGAGCCCGTGGGCCACACCCCGCGCGTGACCCCGTGCAGCACCACGACGAACGCGGGGACGAGGTACGTGTAGGCCATCATCGACGACGGCGGCAGCCGCACCCCGGAGTACTGGGCGATGCCGAACGTGATCGCGGTCGGGAACGCCGCGAGGTAGGCGATCCCCGCGAAGGCCGACGGGCGGACGCTCGCCCAGTCCGTCGCGACGATCCGCGGCGCCCCGACGCACCCCAGGAGCGCGGCGCCCGCCACCAGCGTCCAGAACGCCATCACGAGGGCGCGCTCGCCCCGGTGCAGCTTCTGGATCAGGGGGGCGTAGAAGGCGAAGGAGAGGGTCCCGAGCAGGAAGGTCCGCTCGCCGCGGTCGAGGCGCAGGGCGAGCAGCGCGTCCAGGGAGCCGTCGAAGACGATCCACGCCGCGCCCGCCGCCCCGAGCCCGAGGATCGCGACGCGTCGCCGCCCCATGGGGGTCCCCAGCAGCACGATCCCGACGCCGCCGCTCAGGAGCGGGACCAGCGTGAACAGCGCCCCGGTGCTCACCGGGTCGGTCCAGCGGAGGCCCTCGAACATGAGGACGAAGTAGAAGACCATCGAGGCGGCCACGGCGGCGTAGCGGAGGGCGTCGCGCAGGCGCGGTCGAGGGGCGCCCCCGGTGGCGACGACGAGGATCCCGAACAGGACCGCCGCGAGGACGAAGCGCACGAAGGTCAGGACGAGCGGGTCCAGCGCGTCGGTGATGGCCTTGCCCACCGGGAACGACGTGCTCACCAGCCCCGCCCACAGGTACATGAGCGAGTAGGCGCGACGGCGGCTCAACGAGGCAAGCGCCCCCAGCGCGCGCAGGGAGGCGCTCGGAACGAGGCCGACCGGAGTTCAGGCCGGCAGAGCGGGGCCCCCGGCGAGAAATCTCTGATTTCTCGAGAGGGGTGCATCAGGCCATTCCTTCGTCGCCGAGGTCGTCCCAGCGGCCGCGGACGCCTCGGACCTCGCGCGCGCCCGTGATCCCCTGGGCCACCAGCAGGTCGAGGGCCTCCACGAACTGGTCGACCTCCTCGTCGGTGGTGGGCGATACGCGGATGGTGTCCGCCAGGGGTCCCACGTGGCCCTGGGTCCCCACCAGGATGCCCCGCGCCGCGAGGGCCGCCGCCCAGGGCTGGATCGGGGCGGTGAGCTTGATGAGCACGAAGTTCGCGCGGGTGCTTCGAGCGGCGATGCGGCGCTCCTCGAGGCGGCCGACGAGGCGGGCCATGACGCCCCGGATCCGCGTCACCCGCTCCCGCATCCCGGCGATGTCGCGCAGCGCCGCCGAGGCCGCCCGCAGCGCCCCGATCGACACCGTGAAGTTGGGCCGCACGTGGTCGATCGCGCCGATCACGTCCGGGTGCCCGACCATCCAGCCCACGCGCAGCCCGGCCAGCCCGAAGTCCTTGCTGAAGGAGCGGATGACGAGGACGTTCGCGGGCAGGGTCTCCGCCCGGCCCTCCTCCACCAGGGACTCCCCGTGGAAGGAGACGTAGGACTCGTTCACGAGGAAGAGCGACGTGGGCGACTCGGCCGCGAGCGCGTGGATGATCTCCACGTCCGCCGTCGACCCGGTGGGGCCGTTGGGGTTGGCGAGGACCACCATGCGGGGGACGCGGGGCGAGAGCAGCGCGCGCACGCCCTCCTCGGGGAAGCGCAGGTCGTCCCCGTAGTCGACGCGCGAGACGAAGGCGCCGCCCGCCTCCGCCGCCGCGAGGAACGCCCCGAAGGTCGGGCGCGGGAGGACGACGCGCGCGCCCTCCTCCACGAAGGCGTTGAAGGCCCAGCGGATCGCCTCGTCGGACCCGGCCGTCACGGTGATTCGGGCGCGGTCGACGCCGTGGAAGGCGGCGAGCTGGTCCGCCAGGGGCTCGGGATCGGGGTAGGTCGACAGGTCGTCGTCGGTGAGGTCGGCGAGGGCCCGCCCCACCGCCGGGGAGACGGGCGCGCGGCACTCGCCGAGATCGAGGCGCAGGTAGCTGGAGCGGTCGGGGTGGGTGCGGGGGACGCGATGAGCGCGGGCCACGGCGTCGCGAGGCCGGGGGGGCTCGATGGGGACCTGCGGATCGGCGTCCTGCGCGGGCTCAGGGTCCCGAGGCGCCGGATCGGAGGGCGGTTCCACTCGGCCCGAGAGTAGCACCGAGCCCCCGTCGGGGGCCCGGGAGACGCGGGCGCCGCCGTCCTTGGCTATCATTCGCGCCGGATGATCATCCTCGGCATCAACGACAACCACGACTCGGGCGCGGCCCTCTGCGTGGACGGCGAGCTCGTCGCCGCCACCGGGCAGGAGCGCGTCGATCGCCACAAGAACTCCGGCGCCTTCCCCTGGGACGCCATCGCGGACGTGCTGTACCACGCGCGGGTCCGGCCCGAAGAGGTCGACCGCGTCGTGTTCGGCAGCCACTTCACGCCCGCGACGGGGCTGCGGCGCCTGCCCCAGCTGCATCAGGGGACGAAGGCGACGGCGAGCCAGTTCTCGCCGCTCCTCAACGCGTACATCGCCTACCAGGTGGCCGTGCGCGACGGCGGTCTGTGGCCGCTGGAGGCGGACCTGTCCCGCAAGGTGCTCGGCCGGCGCATGTCTCGGCGCGGCTTCCAGGCGCCCGTGACCACGCTCGAGCACCACGCGGCGCACGCGTACTCGGTCTATCGCAGCCAGCCGCACTTGGACGCGATCGTCTTCACGCTCGACGCCATGGGCGACGGCACGTCCCTCACCGTGTCGGTCGGCGCGGCGGGCGACGTGAAGCAGATCTTCCGCCAGAACGGCTTCGCGGCCGTGAACACCTACTACTCGCGCATCACCGAGTGGATGGGGTTCACGCCCAACCGCCACGAGGGGAAGCTGACCGGCCTCGCCGCGTACGCCGAGCCGCCCCCGGAGCTGCTGGAGCACTTCGGCAAGCAGATGCACTTCACGCCCCGCACGGGCGGCTTCTCGCGCGTCAATTACCTGCGCCGTCAGCACAAGAAGGACGCCTTCCACAGCTACTTGGAGAAGTTCAGCCGCGAAGAGGTCGCTGCGGCCTTGCAGCGCAACCTCGAGATCCAGGCGTGCGCCTTCATCAAGCACTGGTGCGAGAAGACAGGGCGCCGAAACGTCGGGCTCGCGGGCGGCATCTTCGCGAACGTGAAGCTCAACCAGCGGATCCACGAGCTGGAGTGCGTCGAGAACATGTTCGTCTACCCGAACATGGGCGACGGCGGGCTCGCGGCGGGGGCGGCCCTGGCCATGTCCGCGGTCTCGCCGCACATCCTCAAGGACGCCTACCTCGGCCGGGACTTCGGCGTCGAGGAGATGGAGCGGGCGCTCGAGAAGTCGAGCTTCGCCTGGACCCGACCCCAGGATCTGGCGCACCAGGTGGCCGACGCCCTGGTCGAGGGCAAGGTCGTCGCCCGCTGCGCCGGCCGCATGGAGTGGGGCCCGCGCGCCCTCGGCAACCGCACCGTCATGTTCAAGCCGGACGACCCGGCCGTGAACGACTGGCTGAACGTGAAGCTGAAGCGCACGGAGTTCATGCCGTTCGCGCCGGTGACGCTCTGGGAGGAGCGCGAGAAGTGCTACATCGGCCTCGAGGGGGCCGAGCACGCGGCGCGGTTCATGACGGTCTGCTTCGACTGCACCGACTTCATGAAGGAGACGAGCCCCGGCGTCGTGCACTGCGACGGCACCGCCCGTCCGCAGCTCATTCGGCGCGAAGACAACGAGGACTACTACGACATCGTGAAGGCGTTCCACGACAAGACGGGGACGCCGAGCGTGATCAACACGTCGTTCAACATGCACGAGGAGCCGATCGTGCGGTCGCCGCGCGACGCCATCCGGGCCTTCGAGCGCTCGGAGCTCGACTACCTGGTGCTGGGCCCGTTCCTGGTCCAGGGCAAGCACATCACGCAGGCCGCCGCCGAGGGCTGAGCCCATGAGCAGCGAAGACGCCCCCACGCGTCCGCTGGACTTCCGTCGGCTCGACCCCGCCGAGAGCGTCGCGCGGGCGGACTCCTTCTTCGAAGAACTGCGACGACGCCGCTCGGTGCGCGAGTTCTCGTCCGACCCCATCCCCCTGGACGCCGTGCGTCGCTGCATCGAGACGGCCGCGCAGGCGCCCTCGGGCGCGAACAAGCAGCCGTGGACCTTCGTCCTCGTGACGGATCCGACCGTGAAGTCCCGCATCCGCGCCGCCGCCGAAGAGGAGGAGCGCGCCTTCTACTCGGGTCGGGCGGGCGATCGCTGGCTCGACGACCTCGCTCCCCTCGGGACGGACGAGCACAAGCCCTTCCTCGAGGTCGCTCCGGCCCTGATCGTCGTGTTCGCGCAGCAGCACGGGGGCACGAAGACCGCGCGGCACTACTACGTGCAGGAGTCGGTCGGCATCGCCACGGGGTTCCTCCTCGCCGCCCTCCACCACGCGGGCTTCGCGACGCTCACGCACACCCCGTCCCCCATGCGCTTCCTCGGGGAGATCCTCGACCGCCCGAAGCACGAGCGCGCCTGGCTGCTCATCCCCGTCGGCTACCCCGCCGAGGGGTGCGAAGTGCCCGACATCGATCGCAAGGCCCTGGGCGAGGTCCTCGTCGAGCGGTGACGGTCCGCGGGCGCGCGGGCCCGGGAACCCTACGGGGCGGTGACCCCGGCCCGGAAGAACACGGCGACGTCGCTCGATGCGTCGGCGCCGGTGACGTCCTGCTCCATGCCCAACGCGAGGTCGAGTCCCTCGACGCGGATCCGACTCCCGAACGTGATGCCGAGGGGCCCTCGGGAGAGCCAGGGGTGCATGAAGCCGAGGTGGAAGGGCGAGCTCCCGCGCAGCTGCACCACGAAGGACCAGTGCCTGGTGAGGATCAGCTCGACCGCGAACCCGCCGGTGACGGCCGCCGGGGCGAGCAGCTCCCCGAGGGGGCCGGTGCGCCCCAAGAGGGTCACGCCCACCTGGCCGTAGAAGGCGAACGGGCCCACGCCGTGCTCGAGGCTCATGAGGAAGAGCCCGTCCGGCGACCCGCTCCCCGCGCCGTGGGCCGACGAGCCCGTGGGCACCTTGAGCGCCCCGCCGAGCACGATCCCGGGGAGCGCGCGCGACGGCCTCACGAGCTGGACCCTCAGCTCGGCGGTGACGTCCCCCAGCCGCATCTCGGTCGGGCGATCGAGCACGATCTCGGCGACGCGCGGGATGCCGACGTCGTACTGGAAGCCCCCGTCCTGGACCGTGTTGCGCCCCCCGTTGTCCGCCTTCAGCAGGTGATGCCAGGACTGGATGAGTCCGTCCGCGATGCCGCCCTGCAGCGCGATCAGCGGGATCTCGAGGCCGATCTCGATGCCCGCAGGGAGGCCGACCCGGACGCGCGCCGACGGCCGCACGATCTCCATGTCGATGCGGCCTCGTCGGATGCCGCCGCCCGCGTGATGGCGGGCCCACTTGTCGTAGATGTTCGCCCAGTCGACCTCGAAGCTCATGTGGAGCGTGCCCGGTGCGAGGACGAGCGCGCGGTCGAAGGCGGGCTGCAGGTGCGTCAGGTACAGCGGGTTGCGGACGCGGGCGGGGAGCGGGCCCCGACGCACCGGGTCGGCCTGGGCGCGCCAGGAGGGGGCCGCCTCCGCGGGCGGTGCCGTCGCGACGACCGACGTCGCGGTGAGGATCATCGAGGCGACGAGGGGACAGAGCACGGGTCCTGAAAAGGTAGCAGGCCCCGTGCTCCGTCCTACGCAGTCAGTCTCCGCATTCCCCTCGAACTGCGTACTCCACCTCGATCTCGTCGCCGTTCTCCGGCACGTGGCTCGCGTCGAACCGGATGGCCTGCAGGGCCGTGTCGTAGGTCCAGCCCACGTAGATGTTCGCGCCGTTGATGCGCACCTCGATCGAGTCCACCACCGGGGGCTCGGAGAGCTCGAAGGTGTCCGCGACGGACGCCGACAGCCAAGCCAGGGACGACAGCGTCGCGACCCAGTTCGCGTCGCAGATGGACGCCGAGATGCCGCCCGTGGCGACGCTCGCGGCCACGTATCGCGCGCCCGTGTAGGCCAGGCCGCCGGGGCCGCTGCAGCCGCCGATGCCGCCGGAGATGTCGGACAGGATGGCGTCCTCGGGCCGGTCCTTGAGCGACTGGTAGTACTGGACGTAGGTCGCCACGTCGCCGGGGCTGAAGTCGTTCTCGTCGGACACGAACATCACGCGCAGGCCCGCGATGTCCCGCAGGAACTGATCGTTGGCGGGGTTGTCCAGCGCCATCTGGCCGCAGATCAGCCCCTCCTCGATGCCCGCGCCGCTCGTCCCGAGGTCGACGTTCGAGGCGAAGGTGCTGGTGGGGTCGGGGGTCGTGGGCGTGACGATCGGGGTCGAGCCCGAGAGGGCGGCGCAGGTGGCGGGATCCGTGCTGGTGACCCCGAGCCGGTAGTCGACGTCCAGGGCCTCGACGATCTGCACGAACGAGGAGAAGTTCACGGCCAGGCTGGTCTGCTCCTGGCCCATGGAGCCGCTGTTGTCCACGACGAACAGGATGTCCGTCTCGTTGCTGCCGTCCTGGGCGAAGCGGTCGGTGAACGAGTCGCCCGAGTGGGCGATGCCGAACTGCTCGGACCGCGCGACCTCGCGGGACGGATCGTTGGACGTCACGCTCAGCACCCCGTTGTCGGGCTGCGCGTCGGACGGCGTGTAGTGCACGCGGACGATCACCGGGGGGGCGCCCGGGGCGAGGACGCCTGTGCCCATCGCGGGCATCTCGGCGGTCAGCTCCTCGGTCCCCGCGAGGTCCTCGAAGTCGATCGTCCCCAGCACCAGCGGCGCCCGGCCGACGTTCGCGATCTCGATGTCGACCGACGAGTTGCAGCCGATGACCGGGTTGCCGAAGTCGAAGGACTCGGGGGTGATGGAGATGGCGGGGGCGAGCCCCTCGGCGCGCAGGGTCACCTCGACCTCGCCGTCCACGCGATCGTTCGACGCCACGATGAGCTGGGACACGAGGCTCTCGTCGCCGCCCGGCGAGTAGGTCACGGTCAGCTCGACGGACCCCTCGGGGGCGAGCAGCGTCAGGCCCTCGGGGGGCTCCACCAGGGCGAAGGCCGGGTGGGTGACGCGGAGGTCCTGGATCTGCAGGGTGTCGGTGCCGACGTTGGTGACCGTCACGGGCGCCTGGGCGGTGCTCCCGGCGGGCACCTGGCCGAAGTCCACGGTGTGCGGGGCGTCGGGGTCGGCCGAGCGGACCTCGATGCGGGCGTCCACGCGGGGCGCGGGTTCGACGTCGTCGAGGGAGACGATGCCGCCGTCGCTGATGCAGCCGGCGAAGAAGAATGTCGCGCACAAGGCGCACGTGTAGCGGGTGAGATGAGTCACGGGGCGAGGCTCCTTCATGGGAGCGAGGGCCGTCCTTGGCCACTCGCGTCTGTAGGAACCGGCCGGTCCGCGGAAGGGGAAACGAGGCGGCGCGGGGGCGGGCGCGTAGGATGACGACATGCCCCGACGTCCACCGTTCGCGCCCGCGCTTCTCCTGGGGGTCGCGCTCGTCGCGTGCGACTCCACCGCCCTCGTGGGCGACGTGCCGGACCGCACGTTCGGCGATCCCACGGCCGCCTTCACCGCGAGCCCCGCGGGCGGCCCGGCGCCCCTCACGGTGACCCTCGACGCGTCGGCGAGCACGTCCGGGGACGACGGCGGCCTCGAGTTCGCCTGGGACCTCGGCGACGGCGCCGCGGCGACCGGGGCGACGGTCGAGCACGCGTTCGGCGACCCGGGCTGCCCCACGATCGCGCTCACGGTGACGAACCGGCGCGGCGGCACGGCGTCGGCGGCCGAGACGCTGGTGGTCACCGCGGCGGCGCCCGACGACGAGCCTCCGGTGGCGACGCTGACGACGGCGCCCCTCGACCACGCGGTGCTCCCCCGCGATCTCGAGACGAACACGGCCACCGCGATCTTCGAGGGGACGTTGGACTCGCCGGGATACGAGGCGGTCGTCCTCGAGGTGTCCCGGGACGGGGCCGTCCACGAGACGCTGTCGGCGCCCGCGTGCCCCGGCGAAGGCGGGGTGCCCTTCGCGTTCTCCGTGGCGATCGAGGCCGAGCTCGCCGTCTACGACTTCGAGATCTTCGCGATGTCCGGGGAGGAGGCCTCCTCCGTCGCCCGGGCCGAGGACGTGGTGGCCGGGGACATCCTGCTCATGCAGGGCCAGTCCAACACGGTGGCCCGGCAGTACGACGGCGACGCCAACGTGAACCAGAGCGACTGGGTCCGGTCCTACGGCAGCCGGGTGGAGGACGGCGCGGCGACGTCGGCGGTGCGGCACTGGTACACGGCGGAGGGGAACTACGCCGAGGGGCCCGGGGCTGTGGGCCAGTGGGGGCTGCGCATGGGCCGCCTGCTGGCCGAGCAGACGGGCGTGCCCGTGGGCATCCTGAACGGGGCGCGCGGCGGCCGCCCGATCGGCTACTTCCAGCGGAACGACGCCGACCCCGAGGACCTCTCCACCAACTACGGCCGGCTGCTTTCGCGGGCGCGCTGGGCGGGCGTCGACGTGGCGGCGCGGGCGGTCCTCTTCTATCAGGGCGAGTCCGACGGAGAGGACGCGGCGGGGCACGTGGCCGGGTTCACGGCGCTCGTGCAGGACTGGCAGGAGGACTTCGCGGGGCTGGAGCACGTCTACACGACGCAGGTCCGGACCGGCTGCGGCAACCCGAGCCTCGCGCTGCGCGACGGCCAGCGGCGCCTCGCCGACGACCTCGAGATCCTGTCCGTCATGTCGACCACCGGCCTCGACGGGCACGACGGGTGCCACTACTCCTACGCGAACGGGTACGAGCGGCTGGGCGAGCGCTACCACCGTCTCCTCGCGCGGGACCTCTACGACGTCGACGACGGAGCGGACGTGGCCGCGCCCAACGTGGCGGGCGCGACGCGGTCCGAGGACGGGACGCGGATCGTCGTGGAGACCCGGGACGTCACGGACTCGCTGCAGGTCGTCGGCGACCCCTCGGCCCACTTCCTGCTCGTGGGCGGGGACGTGTCCGTGACGGCCGTGTCCGCGGAGGGAAACACGGTGACGTTGACCCTGTCGGGCGACGGCGCCGGGGTCCGCGAGGTCGCCTACACCGGGCACACCCGCGGGGGCGACTGGGTCCTCAACAGCCGCGGCACCGGGCTGCTCACCTTCGCCGGGATCCCCGTCGACGCGCCCTGACTAATCCAGGGCCTTCGCCCAGGCGCGGATGCTGCCCGCGAGGTTCTTCATGTTCGGGGTCAGCAGCCCGGCGATGAAGGACTCGACGCGGCCGCCGAAGCGACGGGCGAGGAGCTTGGGCACCCCGGGGACGCGGTCCGGGTGGATCGTGAGGTCGATGTCGAGCACGAGGCGGCTCCGGTGCGCGTCGATCTCCACGATCTTCGTGGTGCCGTGGCACTCGAACACCCGCGCGCCCACCCGAGGCTCGAGGCGCCACCGCGCCGTGCGGTCGGACGTCGTCCACACGGCGTGGTCGTTCCAGCTCGCCAGCTCCGGCTTGGCGAACTTCATGACCGGCTTCGGGACCTTGTCCATGGAGCCCTGCCACAGGTTGACGATGCGGACGGAGTCCCCGTCCTCGACCCGCTCGGTCACCGTGATCCCCTCGATGTCGTGCAGGAAGGGCACCAGCTCCGGCATGCGGTCGCGGATCAGCAGGAACACGTCCTCGGCGGGGAGGGGCAGCTCGTCGGAGACGTTGATCCTCATGCGCGAAGTATGTCCGACAGACGCCGGGCGACGGCCGCCTCGGCCCAGAAACGTGGGCCCCGTCGGTCGAACTCCACGAAGCCGACGTGTCCGCCGTGGGGCGTGCGCACGAGGTCGACGGCCGGGTTGGCGAGCCCCGGCAGGTCCAGCTCCGAGGGGTGCAGGAACGGGTCGTCGTCCGCCCGCACCAGCGTCGTGGGGACGGTGATCGCGTCCAGTCGGGGGCCGGCGCTCACCTGGGCGTAGTAGTCCGCGGCGTCGGCGAAGCCGTGCAGGGGGGCGATCAGCGCCTCGTCGAAGGCCCGGATCGAGGTGGCCGCGAGGGTGGCGGCGAAGTCCGGTGTCCGCCGACCGAGCGCGCGGTCCTCGTCCGTGAGCGCCCAGCCCTCGTCCATCTTGGCGCGCACCATCACCCGCAGGTGGGCCAGGATCCAGCGCGCGTAGATGCGCCCCATCCCCTGCTCGAGGCGCGTCGCGCAGCTCGCCAGATCGAGGGGCGTCGACACCGCGACGACCCCGCGCACCGCGTCCGGCAGGGGCGTCGGCTCGGTCGCCATCCGCACCAGCATGTGGCCGCCGAGCGAGAACCCCACGGCCGCCAGAGGCACGCCCGGGTGCCGCTCCGCGAGGGTCTCCAGGGCGAAGCGGGGGTCTTCGGTCGTGCCCGCGTGCGAGACCCGCGCCACCCGGTTCGGGCGCCCGCTGCACCCCCGATGGTTCATGCCCACGGCCCGCACGCCGAGCGTCGCGAGCGCCTTGTAGGTCGCGATCGAGTACCCGCCCCGGGCGTCGCCTCCGAGGCCGTGGACCAGGAGCACGATCGGCGCGGCCTCCAAGTCCGCCCAGGTGCGGCCGGGCACGTCCGCGTAGTCCAGGTCGACGAAGTCGCCGTCCGGCAGATCGAGCGTCTCCCGCCGGAACCGCACGCCCGTCTTGGGCTTGAGCATCGTCCCGAGGATCGTCTGGGCGTGAGCCCCTCGGAAGCGGCGGGGGAGGAAGCCGGGCGTCACGTGGCGGGCGACTGCAGGGCCTCGACGTCGGCGCGTAGCGAGGCGGTGGAGGAGCCCTGTCGCCAGAGCCCGTGGAGCCCGATGGGGACCACCCAGAGGATGACCACGAAGGTCAGGACGAGGCTCGCGGACACCGCCTGCTCCTCGGTGGCGCCGTACGGCATCATCACGAGGAGCGTCACCCACTGGTGGATGCCGAGCCCGCCGGGCGCGGACGGCGCGGCGATCGCGAAGGACGAGATCACCACCTGGACCACGGCGCCGGTCCAGTGCAGGTCGTGCCCGAAGGCCTGGAAGCACAGCGCGACGGCGAAGCACTCGATCGCCCAGATCGCGACCGTCCAGCCCGTCGCCCGGAGCGCCCGCGTGCGCTGCTGGAGGATGGCGAGGCCGCCCCGGAACCCCTGCACCACGGCCAGGACCTTGCCCACCAGGCGCCCCAGCCTGTCGGGGCGCGCCGCGATGCGTCCGATGGCGTCCTCCGGCAGCGCCCGCCACACCAGGAACAGCGTGAGCAGCCCCACCGCCCCCACGGCGCCGGCGAGGTTGGCCGACAGCTCCACCCAGTCGGGCAGCGTGGACGGCAGCGGCGCCAGCGCGGCGACGGCCCAGAAGAAGGCCACCAGCGTGAGCGCGTCCAGGAACCGCTCGAAGACGATCGTCGCGAGGACCGACGACAGGGGGGCGTCCCGCCGCTTCGCGTAGAGGGCCGACCGGGCCAGCTCGCCGAGCTTCGCGGGCAGGGCGTAGTTGCCGAAGTAGCCGAGGAACAGGGCGTCGTAGACCAGCCAGCGATCGGCCGACGTCTGCGGGTTCTTCGGCGGCGCCTCGGCCTCGGGCAGGGAGCCCAGGACGACGTGCCAGCGCACCGCCTTGAGCGAGAGCACGAGGACGTGCAGGAGGGCTACGGCGGCGAGGAGCCCGGGGTCCGCGTCGAGGAACGCCCGGCCGACGGCGGACAGGTCGACTTTGAGGACGAGGAGGCCGAGCAGGAGGGCGGAGAACCCGAGCCCGAGGAGGAATCGATTTCGCACAGACGACGCCGGTCGCGTCGGCCGATCAGCAGGCCGAGCGCGGCGAAGGCTACCAGAGGGGATCCGCGGTCGCCGGGGGCGGCGGCGCGGAACGACCACCCGCAGCCTCGCTCGGTGCACCCGGCGGGGAGGTCGGTGGTGTCGTCGTCGTCGCCCGACGGGAGCAGCCCCTCGTCGATCACCCCGTCGCAGTCGTCGTCCACGCCCTCGGTCCCCGGCGCGTCGCTCAGCCCCGGGCGCACGCGCGCCTCCAGGTCGTTGCAGTCGCCCTCGCACGGCGCGAGCCCGTCGGCGTCCAGGTCCTGCTCGGACAGCGGTCGGTCGTCGTCGCAGTCGTTGTCGAAGTCGTCGCAGAGCTCGGGGGCGTGAGGGTGGACGTCGCCGCGGTCGTCGTTGCAGTCGCCCGCGCACACCCGCCACCCGTCGCCGTCGGCGTCCTGCTCCCCCGTGTCCAGGCTGGTGGAGATCTCCCCGTCGCAGTCGCTGTCGCGCCCGTCGCACACCTCGGGGGCGCCGGGGTGGACCCACGCCCGCGTGTCGTCGCAGTCGCCGTCCGCGAGGGAGAACGAGTCCTGGTCGAGGTCGAGGTCGAGGGCTTCGTCGTCGTCGGCGAGCGCGGGGGTCGCGCAGAGCAGGGCGAGGAGGGCGAGGAGGGGTCTCACTCCTTGGAGCTTAGAGTCCAACCTCGATCGAGACACGGATCGAGGCGTCGACCGTGGGCTCGATCTCGCCCGTGCCGGGGTCGAGACCCGTGATCCCGACCTCCTCCTCGATGTGCAGCGACCAGCGTCGGCCGAGCACGAGCGACTGCTCGAGGGCGAGGCCGTGCACGCCGTAGAACCAGCCGTCGCAGGCCGGGTGCCCGTTGCAGTCGCGGTCCTGGAGCGCGGTGACGCCCTGGGCGCGCAGGCGGTAGCCCATGCCGAGCATCCCGCGGTTCAGCAGCAGCCGGTAGCCGACGCCGGCGCTGACCGAGAAGACGTGGCGGTCCTCGTACGTCTCCACCAGGCCCTCTTCGAAGCGGACGCGGTGGGGAGCCCACCCGACGCCCGCCGTGACCGTGAGGCCGTCCGCGGGGCCGAGGAATCGGTAGCCGCCGGACAGGTCGAGGCCGACGTGCACCGGGCCCGACAGCAGCGAGACCTGGTCCGTGAGCGAGAACCGGACCCGGGGCCCCATCGACAGGAAGCCGTTGTACCGGGCGGGCCGGATGACGAGGGACTCGGCCTCGATCACGTCGTAGCCGCTGACGGCGATCGTGCGGTCCTGGAGGACGGCCCCGTCGGCGCCGACGATGCGGATGCGGTGGCGGCCCGCGGGGATCGGGTAGGTGCCCGGGAACGTGCCCTTCTCGCGCCCGTCGACCAGGAGGACCGCGCCGTCGTAGTCGTCGCCCTCGGGGCCGTAGTGGAAGAGCGAGCCGAGGTCCGCGCGCTCCCGCCCCTTGGGGGTGCCCGCGAGCACGACGTCGTTGTGCCCGACCACCCGGAAGTAGGCCTCGGGGACCTGGTCGCCGGTGGTGTAGGCGATGGTCCGGGACCGCGCGTAGTCGTGGGCCTCGTAGACGGTGACCACGCCGTCGTCGTTGGCGTCCGCGTCCGCGAGGTTCCAGGTGAGGCCCTCGAGCAGGTGGTAGGTGTAGACGCCGTGCTTGAGCTCGTCGTCCTCGCGGGCCGGGCGGCCGAACGTGGAGGCGAACAGGTGGGCCTCGGACTCGCCGAGCCGCACCTTGCGCGACAGCACCGGGGCCGAGTCCATCTTCTCCACGCGCTGGCGCACGGTGGGCTGGAGCGTCGACTTCGCGCGGCCGTTGTAACAGGCGTCCAGGATCAGGGCCTTGCGCTCGGCGCGGATGTCCGAGAAGTAGCGCTGCAGCTCCCCGAGCTCGATCGCCGTGCCGCGCAGGTCGCCGGGGCGCGTGTCGGCCGTGACGAGGTAGAGCTTCGGCTCGCCCTGGCCGTCGATCGTCATCGTGCCGTGGCTGGATACGAACACGACCAACGTGTCCTGGCGACGCAGGTCGTTCTTGAGCGAGATCATCTCGCTGAGGACGCGGTCCCGACGGGCCTGCTTCGGACCGGTGAGGGAGATCACGCGGTCGAACCCGCCGTACTGGGGGTCCTCGAGGATGCGCTCCACCTCGGCGGCGTCGTTCTCGGCCCACTTCAGGGAGGGGAAGGCGTCGTCGGAGTAGTCGTTGACCCCGATCACGAGGGCGATGCGGCGGGCGTCGAAGGCGGACTCGAGGGCCTCGCGGGTGGACTTCGACTCCGCGAACCCCTTGTCGCGCTGCGTGGACGCCTCCGCCGTGGGACCCGCCGCGCGCACGCCCGCGCAGCCCACGAGGAGCAGAGCGGCGGCGACGAGGGGGACGAGGTGGCGGATGGGGGCTCCGGGGCTCATTGCCAGTCTACGGTGAACTCCGAGGCGGCGAGGACCGGTCGCGGCCAGAGGTCGGCGCGGTCGGTGCCGGCGCTGAGGACCCCGGGGGCCACGCGCATCGGATCGATCGGCTCCCGCGTCAGCAGGGCGACGTACCGGAGCGTGCCCGTCACGCCGTCGTCCGGGCGGTAGACGACGGGCTCACCGCCCGACCCCACGAGCGGGTGGCTCCCGACATCCAGTCGCAGAGCGTCGCCGCTCGTGGGGTAGAGCATGCGAGGTTCGCCCGAGGCGTCCACCTCGAAGAGCGAGAGCCAGCCGCCGTCGCCCCGCACGTCGAGGCGCATGGCGAGGGACTCGTCGGGGCCGAGGGTCTGGCCGACGACGCCGGGGGTGACGGTGTCGCCGCGCTCGATGGAGAACTGCAGATCGAGTCGCGTGGCGGACTCGGAGGTCACGAGGTCCTTCGCGCGGGTGCCGGGGTCGATCGTCCCGGGCGTCTGCAGCGCGACGATCCAACTGCCGACGGCGACGAGCATGAGCGCCGCCACCAGGGCCGCCGTGAGGCGACGCAGGCCGTTCGGGTCCGCGTGGGTGCGGCGGCGGACCGGGATCACGTCGGAGTCTGCGGGGGCCGCGTCCGTGGGCAGGGGGATGCGCCGGTCGAGGTCGAGGATGTCGCGGGCGGTCAGCTCGGGGGCGGGGGCGTCGCGCTCGGCGTCCACCCAGGCGGACAGCAGCGCGTCGAACTCGGCGTCCACGGCCTCGGCCGCCGCGCGCAGCTCGGGGTCCAGCCCGTCGGCGAGCTCGGCTTCCCAGCCGTCCAGGTCTTCGTCTCGGAGCGCCAGCAGGCGGTCCATGGCGGCTTCGGCGGTGCGTGCGTCCTGCATCGTCCCATCCTCTTCGCGGTCGTCGCGATCGGTCATCAGGTGCGCTCCCGGCGGTCCGCGGTCATGCGGCTGCGGAGGAGCTTTCGTGCGTAGGCGAGCCGGCCCTTGGCCTCTTCGGGCGAGATGTCGAGCGTTTCGGCGATCTCGGCGCAGGACATGTCCTGCACGTAGTAGAGGAGGAAGGCGGCGCGGTGCGCTTCAGGGAGTTGGTCCAGCTCGGCCTCGAGGCGCGCGAAGTCGCGCTTGAGCCGGACGGCGCGCTCGGGACCGGCGGGGCCCGCGGCGGGGGGCTCGGCGCGCTGCTGCTGCTCGAGCTCCGCGGAGCCGCCCGCCCCGAAGTCGCGGCGGTGCCGCATGCGGGCGTTGTGGTTCAGCGCGGCGCGGTAGGCGACGGTGTAGGCGTAGGTCGAGAACTTCGCCGTGGGCTGGTAGCGCGGAGCGGCCCGGTGGATCTTGAGGAAGGTGTCGGCGACCAGCTCTTCGGCGCGCTGGGTGTCTCGCACCAGGCGCAGCAGGTAGCGATGGAGCCCGCCGCGGTGGCGGTGCACGAGCAGGTCGAAGGCGGACGCGTCGCCGTCTCGATGCAGGCACATCAGCTCCTCGTCTTCGAGCGAGCTGAGGTCTTCGACCACCCGGAGGTGACGGCGGGGGCGGGAGTCGCCTGCCATGTCGCCTGAGAGCCTCCGCGGGTGCGATACGAGGTGAAGCCGAGACATCGAGCGCAGAAACCGTCGAGTCGCGGCCTGGGGAACTCTTTTTCGCAAGAAGGGCGAAGCGGAGTGTGACCTGTCGCGATCGATGATACGTAAGGGCCTCACGAAAGGACTTCGCATGGGTCTCCTGGTCGACGGTGTGTGGCACACCACCTGGTACAAGCCGGACACGAAGGGGCGCTTCGTGCGCCCGGACACGGTGTTTCGGGGCACCGTCGGGAGCGAGGCGCACCCCGCCGAGGCCGGGCGGTACCACCTCTACGTGGCGTGGGCGTGCCCCTGGGCGCACCGCACCCTGGTCGCGCGGGCGCTGTACGGGCTCCAGGACGTCGTGAGCTTCAACTCCGTCGACGCCTTCATGACGGACCAGGGGTGGCACTTCAGCGACGCCGACGGCTGCTGCCCGGACCCCCTCTTCGGGGCCTCCCACCTGCGCGACATCTACGTGCGGGCGGACTCGAAGTACACCGGTCGCGTGACCGTGCCGGTGCTGTGGGACAAGGCGGCGGGCACGATCGTCAACAACGAGAGCAAGGAGGTCCTCCGCATGCTCGGCACGGCGTTCGCCGGTCTGGGCAACGGGGTGACCCTGATCCCCGACGACCTGCGGGACGCCTCGGACGCCATGCGCGACCGCATCTACGAGCCGCTGAACAACGGGGTCTATCGCGCCGGGTTCGCCCGCAGCCAGGAGGCGTACGACGCGGCCGTGGGCGACGTCTTCGGGATCCTGGACGAGCTCGAGGAGATCCTGGGCCGCACCCGGTTCCTGTGCGGCGATCGCATGACGGAGGCGGACGTCTGCGCGTTCACGACCCTGTTCCGGTTCGACCCCGTGTATCACGGGCACTTCAAGTGCAACCGGCGGCGGATCGTGGACTACCCGAACCTCTGGGGCTTCGTGCGCGACGTCTACCAGACCCCCGGCGTGGCCGAGACCTGCCGCCTCGACCACATCACCGAGCACTACTACCGGTCCCACGAGACGATCAACCCGACCCGGATCGTCCCCGTCGGGCCCGACCTCGACCACGACGCCCCCCACGGGCGGGGCTGACCCCCCCGGTCACACGAGCCCCAGCCGCTTGAGGCGGGCGTACAGGGTCGAGCGCGCGATGCCGAGGTCCATGGCGGCGAGGGTGCGGTTGCCCCTGGCCCGCTCCAGGGCCTCGATCAGCTCCCCGATCTGACGCTCCACCGGAGGCCGGGCGGGCGGCACGACGGGCAGGGCGTCCTCGTCGTCGTCGGCCTCTCCCAGCAGCCCGCCGAGGGCGAGCGACTCCCTCCGGATGAGGTCGCCGTCGGTGTGCACGATCGCCCGCAGCAGGGCGTTCCGCAGCTCCCGCACGTTGCCCGGCCACCGGTGCGCCTCGAGGGCGCGCAGGGCCGACGGGCTGATCCGCAGGTCGCGGTCGGGGGCCGCCTCGCGGAGGAACTCCTGCGTGAGGGGGAGGATGTCGTCGCGGCGGGAGCGGAGCGGCGGGACCCTCACGATCGAGACCGCGACCCGGTAGAACAGGTCCTCGCGAAAGCGGCCGTCCGCCACCTCCAGGGCGAGGTCGCGGTGGGTCGCGGCGAGGAGCCGGAAGTCCACCGGCTCGGGCTGGTCGCCGCCGATGGGCACGACCTCTCGGGTCTCCAGGGCGCGCAGCAGGGCCGCCTGAAGATCGAGGGTCAGCTCCCCGATCTCGTCGAGGAAGAGCGTCCCCCGGTGGGCCTCCCGGAACGCCCCGCGTCGCTTGACCGACGCCCCGGTGAAGGCCCCGCGCTCGTGCCCGAAGAGGGTCGACATCGCCGTCCCCGGGTCGATGGCCCCGCAGTTCACCGCGACGAACCGGCGGGAGCGACGGGGGCCCGCGGCGTGCATGGTGCGCGCGACCCGTTCCTTGCCGCTGCCCGTCTCGCCGAGGATGAGGACCGGGATGCCGTGCCGGCCCAGGCGACGGACGTCGGCGCGGATGCGATCCATCAGCGGCGAGCGGGCCACGAGGTCGGTGGGGATGCATTCGGTCATGTCTCGTCCTCCGTGGGGCCGTCGGGCGGACCGCCCCTGATCTCTTGACGGAGAGTTCGGGGCCCATGGGCCGCCTTTCTTCGCCCGCTGGTACGATTCACGCCCGGATCGCAGCAAGCAGCAGGAACACCCTTGGTTCTCCCCAATCGCGCAGACCTCCCGACCGAGTTCGGTCGCTACGAACTCGTGAGCGTGCTCGGCGAGGGCGGCATGGCGCGGGTGTACCTGGCGCAACGGTCGGGGCCGATGGGGTTCCAGACCGACATGGCCCTGAAGATCGTCAAGCGGAAGGCCGGGAAGCGCTCCGAGTTCGTGTCCCTGCTCACGCGCGAGGCCGTCATCGGCGGGTTCCTGCGGCACCCGAACATCGTCGCCACCGTCGACTTCGATCAGGTCGAAGGGCACTACTTCATCGGCATGGAGTACGTGGAGGGCCACACCCTCGAAGACCTGATGAAGATCGCCAAGCGCGAGCGCGGCGCCTTCCCGCCGGTCCTCGCCCTCGACATCGTGCAGCAGATCTGCCGCGGCCTCTCGTACGCCCACGGCCTCAAGGACCGGCAGGGCCGAGACCTGAACATCATCCACCGGGACATCAAGCCCGGGAACATCATGGTCAGCAAACACGGCGTCGCGAAGATCACCGACTTCGGCATCGCCAAGGCGTCGGTGGAGACGGGGGTGGTCACCGCCACCAACGTCGTGCGCGGCACCCCGCTGTACATGAGCCCCGAGCAGGCCACGGGCCGCAAGCTCGACTTCCGGTCGGACCTCTTCAGCGTGGGCCTCATCCTCTACGAGCTCCTGACGGGCAAGCGCCTGTTCGAGATGAAGGACATCGTCTCCACGATGGAGAACATCGCCCGCGCCGAGATCGGCAGCGCGCCCGAAGAGGTGGACGCCGTCGTCCCCGGGGTCGGGCGGCTGCTGCGTCGCCTCCTGCAGCTGCACCCGAAGGCCCGGTTCGACGACGCCGAGGACATCGAGTACGCCCTCGCCGAGCTCGCCACCAACCTCGCGGCGGACGCCGATGAGGGGGGCCCGGAGTCGTCCATGCGCGAGGTGCTCAAGGCGCTCACCACGTCGTCGTCCACGGAGCCGGTGGAGGATCGCCCCCTGCGCACCCCCACGCTGCACGACAGCGGTCGGGTGGACCTGGATCTCGGCACGCTCGACGACCTCGACGGCTCGGACATCCGCTCCATGGCCTCGCTCGAGAACGTCGTCGCGGCGAAGCGGGGCGTGGATCAGAAGGCCGAGACCGTCCCCTTCGTGGACCCGGTCATTCGACGCACATCGGCGCTGTTGAAGGCGGTCCTGGCCGAGTCCGAGTAGCGGGCCGGGCGCCCCGTCTCAGCGGCGGCCGGGGATCCGCAGCCGCCGCCACATCAGATCGAGCACCAGGAGCACCAGGCCGGCCCACAGCGGGGGCGGCCAGCGGGGCACCCGATCGATGCGCATCGGCACGGTCGCGTCGAGGATCTCGCGCGGCGTGGGGTTCCAGGTGCCGCCCGTCTGCTCGGCGATGTTGCGCAGGAGGCGGGGGTTGTACGTCGCCGCCCGCACCTCCTCCGACGGCGGCCGGGTCACGGACCTCGACAGCTCCCCGCCCGGCGGCAGTCCGACGCCCTCCGCGCCCGTCGTGCCCACGGCCGCGACGCCCACCAGCGCGGCGCCGGACTCCGGCAGGGGCATCGTGCCGCCGTAGCGACCCGGGCCCACGGCGGGCAGCTCGACGCTCGAGCGGGTCCCGTCCGCGGTGTGCATGACGGCCTCGACGATCAGGTCGCCGCGGGGGTTGCGCATGGCGTCCACGGCGTCGAAGCGCAGGCGGACCCGGTCGGAGAGGCGCACGGCCTCGAGGCGGCTGCGCTCGGGCGGCTCGGGGCGCAGCATCGACTCCAGGACCCCCTCCCACAGGGCGCCGTGGTGCTCCCACTCCGGCCACGCCGCGCTCCACGCGCCGCCGACGTCCGACGTGAACATGGTGATCACCCCGCGGCCGTTGCGACCGGAGACCAGCACCGGGTGCCCGTCGGCCGTGGCCAGCGCCAGCTCGGTGCCCGCCCGCTGCTCGCCGCGCACGTAGCCGCCCAGGGAGGGGTAGGTCGCGCCCTCGGGGATGCGCGACAGCAGCCTCGATCCGACGACCGGATGCACCACGAAGTCGCGGTTCACCTTGTTGGTGCGGGTCACCAGCATCATCTCGTCCAGGAACAGCTGCGGCAGGTCCCGGAAGCTCTCGGTGTAGTGGGCGCGGCCCATGCCCGCCTCGGCGATGCGCTCCATCTCCGCGCGGTCGCTGTCGTCGGACACCGCGATGGTCGTGACCGTGATCTTGTTCCGGGCCATGGCCGTGACGATGTCGCCCGAGCGGGTGAAGGTGGTGGTGGACTGCCCGTCGGACAGCAGCACCACGTGCTTCACGAGCGCGTCGCTCCCCTTGAGGTCGGTGTAGGCCGCCTGCAGCGCGTGGTAGATGCTCGTGCCGCCGCGCACCTTCACCGCCGTCATGGCGTCGATGACGGGGTTCGCGCCCTGGAACTCGGCGAGCGGGTACGCCCAGGTGGGGAAGTCGGCGAAGTTCACCACGCCCACCTCCGCCTGGTCGGGCAGCAGCTGAAGGCTGTTGGTGAGGGCCGCCGCGGCCAGCTCGAACTTGGCGCCGCCCGCCATCGAGTCGCTCGAGTCGAGGCAGTAGACGACGGCGAGCGGGGCCTGCTCCTTCTTCTTCGTCTTCGGGAACCGCACCGGCAGGATCGACGTCAGGGGCTCGATCTCGGGGGGATCCGTGATCAGACCTCCCTCGCCGCCGGTGACCAGCAGGCGCCCGCCGTCCCGCGTCCACGCCCGGAGGCCCTCGGCGCGCTCGGCCCCGAGGCCGGGCAGAGGCGGGTCGAGCAGGACGATGAGGCGATGCTCGTCGTACGGGGGGGCGGGCAGATCCCGGCTCTCGTCGATGCGCAGGGCGGGTCGGAAGCCCGCGACGGCGGCGCGCAGGGCCTTCGCCTCGCCCGCCGCGCCCACCACCAGGGCGGCGGGCCGCGGCTGCACCCGCAGGAGCCCGTCGAGCGTGTCGTCCTCGGGGCGCGCGTCCCCGTCGTTGCCCTCGATCGAGGCCGTCACGCGGTGCAGGCCCGGGGAGGGCGGGGTCCAGGGGAGGAGCACGGTGGTGGTGCCCGGCTCCAGGGTGACGGCCTCCCGGGCGAGCTCGGTCTCGCCCGCGCGCAGCACCACGACGGCCTCGAGCGGCGCGTTGACCGCCACGTCCACGGCGATCCCCACCTCCTGGCCCAGGAGCCGATCCTGCTCGGGCTGCACGTCCACCACGCGGGCCTGCAGCTGCGACGGCCCGAGCCCCACGGTGTGCACCGGCAGGTCTCGGGCGGAGGCGACGTGCACCGCTTCGTCCACCCGGCCGCGGGTGGCGACGCCGTCGGACAGCAGCACCAGCTCCCGGTGGCGCGCGGGGGGGAGCGAAGCGAGGCCCAGCTCCAGCAGGTTGCGCAGGTCGGTGCCGACGGGCGCGGACCCGGCCTCCAAGGCGTCGGCGGCCTCGGCCACCCCCACCACCCGCGGCGGGGCCGTGCCCAGGACGACGCGCACGGGGACCTCCTCGCCCGCCAGGGCGTCCAGCCAAGGTCCCAGGGCGGCCCGACGCTCCGGTCCGACCGACGTCGAGGCGTCGACGGCGAGGACGAGGCTGCGATCGGGGCGCTCGACGTCTTCGAGGGGGCGGGCCGCGGCGACGCACAGCAGCGCGATGGCGAGGCAGCGCCCGACGAGGGCGCCGAACGAGCGCGCGGGGGTGTGTCCCGCCACCGAGCGCTCGCGGGCGAGCAGCAGGAGGGGGATGAGCGCGAGCCCCCAGAGGAACACGGGCGCCTCGAGCGACCACCGGGAGAGGTCGAAGATCATCGGGTGTAGAGCCCGAACTCGACGGCGGCCAGCGCCCCCGCGAAGACCACGAGCCACACCCACCAGGGGGTCGCGTCGACCTCTGCGTCCAGCGATTCGGGGACGGAGACGGCCTGGGGTTCGTGTTCGGGCAGGGCCGTCGTGTCCGCCTCGACGGGGTCGAAGACGTTCACGGCGAGGCTGCGGCTGCCGGACTCGCCGTCGACCCGATAGAGGCCGGGGCGAGCGAAGCGGTGGGGGTGGGGGCCGTCGCCGGACGCGGACGTGATCGACGCGCGGGCGACCGCGCGGCCGTCCCCCCGGGCGTCGGCCTGGATGGCGCGCAGCAGATCGGTGATGACGACCTCGGACTCCCCCGTGCCCGCGTCGTCGTCCGCGGCGCCGATCCACACGGGCTCGCTCAGCCGGGCGCGGCCTCCCTCGGGCGCGCCGACGGAGCGGCCTTCCCGGGCCCACAGCAGCGCGTTCACGATGGTCTGGGGGAAGGCGAGGCGGAGGGGCAGATCGCTGTCCGCGAAGTCGAAGCCCCAGCCCACCCAGCGCTCGCCGGCCGGGCCCCGACGGACCAGCGCGAGGGCCCCCGACGGGGACCCGAGGAGCCGCACGTCCTCGTCCTGGACCTCCAGGACCGAGCCGACCTGCACCTGCAGATCGCGGAGCAGGACGCCCGAGAAGAGGGGGTGCTCGTAGTTGAAGTCGGTGACGGCCGGGCTCTCGTGCCGGGCGCTCAGCCGGAACGGCGTCTCCCCGGGCCGGGGGTTGATGAAGAAGGCGCGCGGCGGGGCTTTCCCGCGGCCGGGGCCCCACCCGTCGAAGAAGACGAGGTCGACGTCCGCGGCGATCGCCCGGCCGCGGCTCGGGTAGTCCGCCGGCGCCACCCGATCGAGGCGCACGCCCGGCAGGAGGGCCAGCACGCGCTCGAGGAAGCGGTTTCCGTCGGACACCAGGAGCACCCGGGCCTCGCGCACCGGCTCGATCCAGCCGAACGCGCGGTCGTCCACGGGGAGCACGTCGGTGTCCGCGACGCCGTCGGGCACCCCCTCGAAGCGGGCGTCGCGCAGGACGGCCTCGATCCCCCCGCCCGGCAGCGGGAGGAACCGGTATCGCCGCACCACCTCCTCGCCCGCGGGGACGGCCACCTCCGCCTCGCCGAGGATCGCGAGGGGGGTCTCGAGCGCGAGCGTGACGACCGCGGGCCAGGGCGAGGCGTTCCTCACCCGCACGAGCGCCTCCTCCTCCGCGGGCAGCCCCTGGGAGCCGCGCAGGTCGAAGGCGGTGATCGCCAGGTTCGGGCCGGGGGCGAAGGGCGAGCGCACGACCACGCGGCGCCCGTCGGCCTCCTGGAACGCGGCGGCGACGGCGGCGGCGTCCGGGTCGTCGGTGAACACCTCCACCACGGCCCCCATGGACGGCCCGGGGGCGCTCGTGATCAGGCCGAGGGCGGCCTCCAGGTCCCCGGTCACGCCCCCCACGTCCAGCATCCGCAGGGCGAGGCGGGCGCGGCTGCGGTCCGTCCCGAACGGGGACAGCAGGGCGGGGGTTCGGCCCGCCCCCACGATGGCGACGGCCACCTGGGGCGGCAGGCCGTCCAGCTCCTCGAGCAGACCCTCCCGCACGGTGTCGAGGCGGCTCCGCCCGTCGGCCTCCAGGGCCTCCATGGACAGCGATCGGTCCACGACCCACAGCCGCTCGGTCGTCGCGAGCTGCTCGTCCTCGGCCGGCGCCTCGTCAGGGGTCTCCCGCGGATCGCCGAGCGCGGCGGCCAGGGTCCCCAGCGCGAGCAGCTGCAGCAGGAGCATCAGCAGCTCCTTGTAGAGCGGGTTGTGGCGCTTGGGCAGCACCTGGTCCCACAGCACGTGGCTGCTCACCTCGATCCGCGGCGGGCGGGGACGCAGCAGGAAGAGGCCGATGGCGATGGCGGCCGCGACCCCGGCGATCGTGGCGACGTCCCCCGACGTCAGTCGCTCGAACGCCCAGTCCATCGATCAGGCCAGCAGGCGCTCGGCCCGCATCGTGCGCAGGACCATCTCTTCGAACGGCTGGTCCGAGCGGCCGTGCGCGCAGAAGAGGTTGTTCGCCCGGGCGTACTCGCGGAGCCCGCGGCCGTGGGCGAGGAACGCGGCGCGGTAGGCCGCCGCCACCTTCTCCGTGACCCGCACTCGCAGGGTCCGGCCGGTCTCCCGGTCCTCGAGCAGCACCTCGCCGCGCGCGGGCACGTCCGCCTCGGCGGGGCTGGAGACCTGGAGCATCGCGGGCTCGAAGCGCGCGGATCGGAGGACGTCCATGGCGCCCTGCCAGCCGTCCGGGGCCAGGAAGTCGGAGAGGACGAGCGCGACGCCCCGGGCCCGCGAGATGCCGGCGAAGGCTCGCATGGCGCCCTCCATGTCCGTCGCGGCGCCTCCGTCCACGCCCGCGAGGTAGCGATACACCTGCACGGCCTGGGCCTTGTTGCGCGGCGGCTTGAGGGGCTTGAGCAGCTTCTCGCCGAAGGGCCACACGTGCACCCGGTCGAGGTGCGCGAGGGCGATGTAGGACAGGGCCGCGGCGACGAGCCGTGCGTACTCGGCCTTCTCCGGGCCCATGCTCCGGCTGCAGTCCACGAGCAGGTGCAGGTTGAGCTCGGTCTCCTCTTCGGCCAACCGCACCATGAACCGGTCGAGGCGACCGTACAGGTTCCAGTCGATGTCCTTGAAGTCGTCCCCGGGCGCGTAGGGGCGGTGGTCCGCGAAGTCGATGCCGCGTCCGAGCTTCGCGCTCCGGTTGAGGGCGGAGAACCGACCCGCGTGCAGCCTTCGGGAGACCACCCGCAGGTACTCCAGCTTGCGCAGCAGCTCCGCGGGGAGGGGGGTCTCCGCGGCGCGGGGGGCGCCCTCGGTCACCGGGGCAGCGCCTCCAGGACGGCGTCCACGATGCGGTCGGGCGCGACGCCCTCGGCCTCGCCCTCGAAGTTGAGGATGATGCGGTGGCGCAGGGCGGGCCGGGCCACGGCGCGCAGGTCCTCGACCGAGGCGTTCTCACGGCGCTCGAGCAGGGCGCGGATCTTCGCCGCCAGCAGGAGCGACTGGGCGCCGCGGGGGGAGCTGCCGTAGCGGACCCACCGCTTCGTGGCGTCGGGCGCGCCCTCGCCGTCGGGGTGCGTCGCCAGGACGAGGCGGATGGCGTAGTCGGTGACGTCCCGCTTCACGAGCACGTCGCGGGCCAGGGCCCCCATGGCGAGCAGCGTGTCGCCGTCGCACGCCGCCTGCACCGTGGGATCGGCCGACGTGGTCGTCCGCTCGAGGATCGTCCGGAGCTCGTCGAGCGACGGGAAGTCGACCGTCAGCTTGAACAGGAAGCGGTCGAGCTGGGCCTCGGGCAGGGGGTAGGTGCCGTCCATCTCCAGGGGGTTCTGCGTGGCGACCACGAAGAAGGGGGCGGGCAGCGCGAGGGTCTCGCCGAGGATGGTGACCTGGCGCTCCTGCATCGCCTCGAGCATCGCGGACTGCGTCTTCGGCGTGGCGCGGTTCACCTCGTCCGCGAGGACCACGTGGTTGAACACCGGCCCCTTGTGCAGCTGGAAGGAGCGGTGCCCGGTGGCGTCCTCGGAGATGATCTTCGTGCCGGTGATGTCCGCGGGCATGAGGTCCGGCGTGAACTGGATGCGCGCGAAGCTCAGGTCCAGGGCGTCGCCCATGGCGCGCACGAGGCGGGTCTTGCCGAGGCCGGGGACGCCCTCGAGGAGGACGTTGCCGCCCGCGACGGCGGCGATCAGCGAGCCGCGCACGACCCCCTGCATGCCGACGATCACCTGATGGATCTCGGTCTCCAGCCGCCCGAAGACGGCCCGGAACTGTTCGGGGGTCATGTGTGCCCTGGGTGGGGGTTCAGTCGCCTCGGCCGGTCCCGGGGCGGATCGCCTCGAAGTAGCTGTGGGCGTAGTCGCGGAAGAGCGGCGGGAGGTACTCGCCGTGATCGACGATGAGGGCCTCCGCCTCCGCGAAGTAGTCGAACATGAGGTCGTCGGCCTCGGACGTGAGCCCGGCCTCGACCTTGTGGCGCGCCATCCGCTGGAACATGCGGTCGCGCTGCTCGGCGGGCATGCGGCCCTGGGCGAGCGTGCCGAGGACCTCCTCGAGGGGGCCCTTGCCGGTGCCCGCGGGGGGGATGAGGGCCCGGAGCCCGTCGCCGGACTGGGTCCCCGTGCCCGCCCCGGTGGCGCCCGCGGACGTGGTGCCGTTCCCCTTGCCCTTCATGGCCATGGCGTTCTCGCCGTTGCCCTCACCGGGCTGCAGCTTCATGTCCTTCGGGGGCTTGCCCTTCCCGGCCATGGGCTCCGCCGGACCGCCCTCGGCGTCCTGGCGCTTGGGGCCGTCGAGCTCCTCGAAGCCGCTGTCCGCCATGGCGTCGCGCTTGTCGGCGACGGCGTCGCCCGCGGTCGTCTTGACGGCGCGCGAGTCGTCCTTGCGCTTCTTGCCCACGGCCTTCTCGGCGACGGTCGCCTGGAGCTCCTTCACGAAGTCCTTGAGGAACTGATTGAACGACTCCTGGGTGTCGTGGCCCTTGTCGTGGGCGCCCATGGACTCGGCGCTGAGGTCGCGCCGGATCATGCTCATGTTGTTCTGGATCGTGTCCTCGGACTCGGTGAGGTTCTGGTTGGCGTCGAGCTGATCGTTGCCGGTCATGCCCTCGTTCATGGCGCGCTGGACGGCCTCGTCGGCGGCGGTGCGATCGCCGTACGTGGAGGCGTCGACCGAGTTGTGGGTCGCCTCCATCTCCGCGTGGTCGAGCTCGCTGAACTCCTCCATCAGCCGCCGGGCGACGTCCGTCTCGTTGAAGAGCTCGGACACGATCTCGGCCTCCATGGCGTCCGTGAGGGCGAGCTCCTCGAGCGTCGCGGCCTCGAGGGCGTCGAGGTCCTCCACGGTGATGCCCCGGTCGACCTGCTCGGGGACGGGGGGCGGCTCGAGCTCGGGCTCCTCCTCCGTCGCGGCGGCGGGCGGCGGCGGCTCGCGCTTCGCCAGCTCCTTGCGCAGGACGGCCTCCCGCGCGGTGATCCGCTCGATGCGGCGCTGGAGGTCGTTCAGCAGGCGGACGGCCTCTCGGTCGCCGACGTCGATGCGCTGGGCTCGCTCCCGGTCGATCGCGGCGAGGAGGTCGTCGGCCGACTGCTCCACGGCCGTGGGCTCGGGGGGCGCCGTCCACTGCCAGGTGAGGCCCGCGCCGGTGACCAACATCAGGAGCAGGACCGCCGACAGCAGGGCCGGACCGAGGCGTCGCCAGGCCGGGGAGAAGGCGCCCGCGGGATCGACCGACGCGGCGTGGGCGGCGGCGTCGGCGCGCTGATCGGCGACGAGGGGCGCGTCGGCTCCGGCGAACTCCAGGGCCGTGCCGAGGCGGTCGTCGAGGCCCAGGCGCGCGTCCAGCTCGGCGGCGGAGGCGGCGGCGTCGGGGGCGAACCCCCATCGGACGAGGCCCGCGACCAGGGCGGGGAGCAGCCAGAGGGCGAGGGGAGGCAGGTGCGCGACGGCGAGGCCGCCGGGGGCGGTGAACTCCAGGATCCCGGCGTGCACCGACGCGGCGACGAGGCCCGCGACGGCGGCGACGGCGGCGGCGTCCACGGCCCGCGCACGGCGCCACGCCGACCGAGCCCGATCGGCGGCGCGCAGGACGCTCTGGAGGGACCCGTCGCTCATGCCACGGACCGTACCATCGGCACCCGTGGATACCTGTCAATCGATCGCCAAGGCCCTGTCAGGCCCGGCGCCGTGGCCTACTCGACGACGAACTCCGCCGGGAACATCCAGGTCGCCCGCGGGACCACGTATCAGCCCTCCTCGGGCTCGTACCGCGACCGCATGATCGACCACTGCTGGTCGTTGCCCGCCGGGGCGCTCCCGCCGCCGCCGCGCATGGCGGGCGGTCAGGAGGAGGGGACCGAGCAGCAGAGTTCGCGGGAGCATCGCCCCTCAGGATCGCTGCCCTCCGGTCTGCTCCCTACCGGCGGCGACGCATGAACACGCCCACGCCGAAGAAGCCGAGGAGCGCCCACGACGGGCTCACCCGCGACCCGACCGTCGAGCAGTCGGCGTCGTAGCCCTCTTCGTCATCGTCGTCGTCGTCGTCGTCGCCGGAGCCGCCGCAGCCTTCGTCCACGTCGCCGTCGCCGTCGTTGTCGATGCCGTCGTCGCACACCTCGGGGCCGCCGGACGGGTCCACGCAGATGTCGAGGTTGTCCCACGCGCCCTGGGCGTAGAAGTCGATCATCATCACGTACACGCCGCACGTGTCACCCAGCTCGAGGGTCTCGACGCTGTTGTCGCCGAGGGCCGCCGAGGTGTAGGTGGCGATGGTGTTGACGTTGACGTCGAACAGGATGACCTGCGCCGCCAGCTCGCCGCCGTCCACGTCCAGCAGGTCGATGGAGTGCACGCACGTCGCGCTGTTGAAGTTGACGATGTACCAGGTGTTCCCGGCGGTCGTCTTCACCACGTTGCCGAGGCCCGTGTCGTTCTCACCGGCCGCGCCCGCGCCTCCGCCGGAGCCCACGCCGGGGCCGCCGAAGTCGCTGTTCGGGGTGCCGAGCTCCGCCAGGGCGTCCGGCGGGTTCTCGGAGTCCCAGGCGATGGGCTCGAGCGAGACCTGCATCGCGCTGTCGTGGAACTCCTCGATGGAGAAGACGCCCCACGCCCAGTACTCGGAGAAGACGCTGTCGCCCGGGTCGATGGCGCTGCCGAACGGGTCGTTGTCGAAGTCGAGCACCATCGGGCACGTGTCGATGCAGTCGGAGATGCCGTCGCCGTCGGCGTCGAAGCCGTCGTCGATGACGCCGTTGCAGTCGTCGTCGGTCCCGTTGCAGATCTCGGGAGCGCCCGGGTACACGTCGTCGTCGTTGTCGTCGCAGTCGCCCGCGCACACCGTCACGCCGTCGCCGTCGCCGTCCGGGAAGCCCTCGTCGATGGCGCCGTCGCAGTCGTCGTCGATGCCGTTGCAGGCCTCGGGGCAGGACGGGTTCACGTTCGGGTTCGTGTCGTCGCAGTCGCCGTTGCACGACGTGTAGCCGTCGTTGTCCTGGTCGAAGTCCTCGTCGATGCTGCCGTCGCAGTCGTCGTCGATGCCGTTGCAGATGTCGGGACACGCCGGGTTGGCGTTCGGGTTGTTGTCGTCGCAGTCGCCCGCGCACGTGGTCCAGCCGTCGTTGTCCTGATCGAACCCTTCGTCGACGTTGCCGTCGCAGTTGTTGTCGACGCCGTCGCACACCTCGGCTGCGTCCGGGTGGATGGCGGCGTCGTCGTCGTCGCAGTCCCCGTCGCAGGACGTGAACCCGTCGCCGTCGCCGTCGAAGCCCTCGTCGACCGTTCCGTCGCAGTCGTCGTCCACGCCGTTGCACACCTCGGTCGCGCCCGGATTGACGCTCGCGTCGGTGTCGTCGCAGTCGCCCGCGCACGTGGTGTACCCGTCGCCGTCCTGGTCCCAGTCCTCGTCGATGCTGCCGTCGCAGTCGTCGTCGATGCCGTTGCAGACGTCCGGGCACGCGGGGTTGGCGTTGGGGTTGTTGTCGTCGCAGTCGCCCGCGCACGTCGTCCAGCCGTCGTTGTCGTTGTCGAAGTCCTCGTCGATGGCGCCGTCGCCGTCGTTGTCGATGCCGTCGCACACCTCGACGCCGCCGCCCACGCACACATCGAGGTTGTCGATGGCGCCCGAGCCGTAGATGTCGATGAGCATCGAGTGGACGCCGCAGTCGCCCATGGTCAGGGTCTGGACGCTGTTGTCGCCCAGGCCGGGGACCTGGTAGTGGGCCACCTGGGCGCCGTTGGCGTCGTACAGGAAGACGTCGGCGGGACCCTCGGAGACCTCGATGTCGATGAAGTCGAGGCTGGTGACGCAGCTCGCGTCGTCGAAGTCGAACTCGATCCACGCGCCCGAGGCGTTGTCGTCCGGGTCGTCGACGAGGCCGTCGTTGTTCGCGTCCACCGTGTTCTCGGCGCCGATCATCAGGTTGCCGAGCGCCGTCGTGTTGCCGACGCCGCTGCCGGGCGTGGCGAGGTCCGTGTCGCCGCCGGTGGGGTTGGCCGAGTCGAAGGCGATGCCCATGCCGACCACGCTCATGTTCTGCACGGTCCACGTGATGCTGTGGATGCCCCAGGCCGCGTAGGTCTCGGAGAGGTCCGTGCCCGCGGCGATCGGGTTGCCGTAGGGGTCGGTGTCGAAGTCGACGATCATCGGGCAGGAGTCGACGCAATCGACCACGCCGTCGTTGTCCGCGTCGAAGCCCTCGTCCACGGCGCCGTCGCAGTCGTCGTCCACGCCGTTGCAGGTCTCGGGCTCGTTGGGGCCGACGGACCCGTCGCCGGGCGCGCAGTCGCCGTCGCACGCCGCCACGCCGTCGCCGTCCACGTCGATCTCGTCGATCGGGATCACGCCGTCGCAGTCGTCGTCCACGCCGTTGCACACCTCGGCCGCGCCGGGGTTGATGGCCGCGTCGGTGTCGTCGCAGTCGCCGTTGCAGGTGGTGTACCCGTCGCCGTCGAGGTCGAAGTCCTCGTCGATGCTGCCGTCGCAGTCGTCGTCGATGCCGTTGCAGATGTCCGGGCAGGCGGGGTTGGCGTTGGGGTTGTTGTCGTCGCAGTCGCCCGCGCACGTGGTCCAGCCGTCGTTGTCCTGGTCGAAGCCCTCGTCCACGCTGCCGTCGCAGTCGTTGTCGACGCCGTCGCAGATCTCGGTCGCGCCGGGGTTGATGGCCGCGTCGGTGTCGTCGCAGTCGCCGTTGCAGGTGGTGTACCCGTCGCCGTCGAGGTCGAAGTCCTCGTCGATGCTGCCGTCGCAGTCGTCGTCGATGCCGTTGCAGATGTCGGTGGCGCCGGGGTTGATGGCCGCGTCGGTGTCGTCGCAGTCGCCGCCGCAGGATGTCCACCCGTCGTTGTCGTCGTCGAAGCCCTCGTCGATGGTGCCGTCCTGGTCGTTGTCGATGCCGTCGCAGACCTCGACGCACGCGTTCAGGTCGATGTTCCAGTCGCCCGTGCCGCTGCCGCTGCCGGAGCCCGCCGTGCGGGTCCAGTTCAGCCAGCCCGAGGCGCCGTAGTTCGTGTTCTTTCCGTTGGCGCCGTAGCCCACCTGGAAGGCCGGCCCCATGCGGCTGAACGAGAAGTTGTTCCCTGTGTTCGTGCCCGTGCCCGTGAGGGTGCCGGTGGTGATCGAGTAGTAGTGCCAGGTGCTCGTGTCGACGGTGCCGCCGCCGGTCGTGTACGCGGACGCGTAGAGCTCCTTCTTGGGGCTGCCGGACCCGGCGACGGTCGTGTAGCCGGCGAGGGTCGTGCTGATGCTGAAGGTGTCGGCGGGGTCGCCGATGCGGTGCGCCGTGCCCGTGATGGTGGCGGTGCCGGTGGAGGCGTCGACCTCCCACTCGCCGGGCGTGTCGAACATGTAGGCGCCGAAGCCGAACAGGGTGATGGCGTGGCCGCCGCCGCCGCCGTAGACCGCCGGGTCCACCACGGCCTCTTCCACCGCGAGGACGCCCTCGTCGATGCTGCCGTCGCCGTCGTTGTCGATGCCGTCGCAGACCTCGTCGGTGCCGCCGACGCAGACCTCGAGGTTGTCGATCGCGCCCGAGCCGTACACGTCGATCATGATGTGGTCGACGCCGCAGATGCCGTTCAGGTCCACGGTCTGGACGCTGTTGTCGCCGATGGACTGGGCCGTGACCCACTGGATGATCGCGCCGTTGGCGTCGTAGGCGAGGATGTCGGGGGACTGCTCGTTGGCCTCGATGTCGATGAGGTCCACGGAGTAGATGCAGGTGGGGGCGTTGAAGAAGAACTCGAACCACGCGCCCGAGGCGTCGTCGTCGGGATCGTCGATGAGGCCGTCGTTGTTCGCGTCGACGAAGTTCTCCGCCGAGATCTTGAGGTTGCCGAGCGCGTTGGTGTTCGCGTAGCCGTAGCCCGGCGTCTGGAGGTCGAAGTCGCCCCCGGTGGGGTTCGCCGAGTCGAACGCGATGCCCATCCCGGGCGTGATCATCGCCATCGAGTTCCACGTCACGGACGTGATCCCCCAGGACGCGTACGCGTTGGCGAGATCCTGGCCTGCGAGGATGGGGTTGCCGTCGCCGTCAGTGTCGAAGTCCAGGACCATGGGGCAGGTCTGGGCGAACGCGGCGGAGGGCAGGGAGAGCAGCGCGAGACACGCGCACGTGAGGAGAACTCGAACGGAAGTCATGAAAAAGGCTCCAAAGTTCAGTTCTGGGCCCTTCTTCCATTGGGGGCCGCGAAGAAAAATTCCCCGGATGAAGCTCCTCGGGCGTTGAGAGGAGGATCCGGTTCAGTAGCAATCTAGATCGATCGGCCGCGCCGAGGGAACAAGAACTTGACGGGTTCTTGATCTTTTCTGGACGTCGGGCGTTCCGTTTTGGACCAGTCGGTGAGACGCACGGCGATCCGATGTGGATCAGCGCGCCGTCCAGAGCGCGTGGTCCGACGTGCAGACCGTCACCTCGCCGAGCTCGTCCGCGTAGGGGGCGCACGCCCGGTAGGTGACGCGCGTATCGGCGGGCAGCGACTGCTCCCGCCAGGCCGACCAGCGGGCCGCGGGGTCGGGATCGCCGCTGCCGCCGTCGTCGTAGACCGGCCAGGACGTGCCCCACTCGACGGACCCGCCCGAGGGGGGCTCGACCTCCCAGAAGATCGTGTACCGGTCACCCTCTTGGCCGTCGGTCACGCGCCGCAGCTCGGGGAACGGCCGCGGGGCCGCGTCGCCCGGCCCGATGTCGCCGTCGATGAAGTCCGCCAGGGCCCGCAGCGCGTCCGGATCGACGGGCAGGGGGGCGGTGTAGCGGTCGGCGGCGAGCCCCGCGCCCACCTCGTCGGCGAGGAGTCGGAGCGCCGCCGCGTCGTCCCGGAGCCAGGCCGTGGCCTCGTCCCGCGCGTCGCCCTCGCTGTTCTCGGCCCGTCGCCAGGCCGCGTCGGCGTCCACGGTCCGCGCCCAGGCCGCGACCCAGATCTGCAGGGTCGCGAGGCCTCGCTGCAGGGCCAGGAAGTCCGCCTCCTGCAGCGCGTCGCGGGCGGTCACCAGCGCGTTGGTGGCGTCCAGGAGGATGGACTCGGCCTCCGCGCCCCACTGGTGGACGGCCGCGGCGGACGCGCGATCGGGCACGGCCCGGGCCTCCCGTCGGGCGCTCCAGGACGGGTCCGCCGGGGGTACATGCTCCAGGGGGAGCGTCGTGGGGATGCCCGCGGCGAACCCCGCGGTGGCGATGCCCAGGGGGTGCGCGACCAGGTCCAGGGCCCGGCCCGTCCAGCGGAGCTTCTCGGCGAGGTCGGTCAGCGGCTCTCCGACCCCCACGGAGGCCTCGAGATGAGCGGCCAGCACCGCCCCCGGATCCGCGCCCTGATCGTGGTACAGCGCGTCGATGAAGCGGACGCCCGCGGAGCTCGCGAGGTCTGCGGAGGCGCGTCGCTCGGGGCCGCCCAGGTCCACGAACCAGCCCACGGCCTGCGCCGAGCGGTGGCGCCGCATCCGGTCGTCGAGGTCGTCGAGCAGGAACAGGGGCACGTCGGCGGCGCCGAACCGAACCCCCGCAGGGTCCAGGTCCACGGCCACCTTGCGCGTGCGCCCGTCGATGAGGGGGTTGTCGCGGCCCCACGGGTGCAGGGCGCCGCGGGATCCGTCTAGGCGCAACGGGAGGTGTCGGTCCGTGTTCACCTGGAGCAGCGCGATGTCCATGAACCGCCCCGGATCGACCAGCGGATCGACCGACGTACCCCGATCCCACCACCACAGGCTGCGCGACTCGAGGTCCGCGATCTCCTGGTAGGCCGCGAACAGGGTCGTGAGCCGGACGGCCTGGTCGCCGGGCAGCTCGCTCGCGCACGCGGCGCACGCGCACTCGATCTCCCAGGGCTTCGGGTCGGTGTCGAAGGCGACGACGACGGTGGTGACGTCCGGCCGGGCGCGCAGCCACCCCTGCAGGGCCTGGGCGCGGTCGGCGATCGAGGGGTCCCCGGCGGGGTCGCGACGGTCGAGGCAGACCGAGCTCGCGTCCGGGGGCAGGGCGGGCAGCGCGACGGCGAGGTCGACCCGCCGGTCGAGGCCGTCGGTGGCGGCGGCGACGAGCTCGAGGGCGGCGTCGGTGGGGGCGGGGTCGTCGAAGTCAGGAGCGAGCTCGCCGCCCAGGAGGACGGTCGTGGGGGTGGAGAAGTCCAGGGTGGCCAGGGCGTCGGTCAGCGCGTCGGGGTCCGCTTCGTCCACGACCCACACCAGCGTCGCGGTGCGGTCCACGGGATCGAGCGGCGCGGGCGTGGGGTCCTCGAGCGCGGGGTCGTTGCAGCCCACGGCCCCGAGCAGCGCGAGGGCCGCGAGGGTCCTACCGACCGAGATCGTCGCCTCCGCCGTCCTGAGGGGGCTCTTCTTCGGGCGGGTCGTCCTCGCCGGGAGGGATCTCGCTCCCGCCGATGGTGCCGCAGTTGAGCGCGTTGAAGTCGAAGCGGTACTCCTCGGGGACCCCGTCCACGGTCCGCGTCCCGCGCACCACGCCCACCACGCGCGCCTCGTTGTGGGACGTCACCGTGAGCACGTCGTCGCGCTGGGTGACCTCCTGGCCCAGGTACCCGGACACGTCGCGGCCGATGGGCACGTCGTCGTCGCCCCACTCCTGTCCGGTGTCGCCCCAGCTGCCGTAGAAGTACGCCGAGTCGTAGTAGTCGTTCCCGTTCTCCACGGACCACTCGTAGTAGGACGGGAACTCCCGCGCCCACCCGTCCAGCCCCAGGCCGCGGAGGAGCCCGATGCCGATCCACTCGACGCCCGGCTCCATGTTCCACCACTGCAGATCGAAGGACTCCACGTCCTCGCAGCCGTAGTCGCCGTCGAGCATGTGCAGAGCGCCCAGCTCGTAGTCGCGGGTGGGATCGCCCCACGCGAACCAGACGGCCGACTGCAGGTAGGACGCGGCGGCGCCCTCGCCCGTGGCGTCGTCGCGCACCGGCGGGCAGCCGAGCAGGACGAGGGTCAGGGCGAGGAGGGCGAGGCGCATCACGTCAGGCTATCCCCTCAGTAGACCTGCCGGCGAACGTTGTAGACGCCGGTGGCCTCGGCCACGAGCACGCGGTCGGCCCAGGGGTCGTCGGCGCCGCCCTCGGACGGCTGGAACATCCGGATCCGGGCGACGCCGACGCGGCCGCCCATGCGCACCACCCGCGCCTCGGCGAGGACGTCCAGGGGCTTGCCCGGCCGCAGGTAGTCGATCCGCAGGTCGATCGTGGAGATCAGGTCCCCGAAGTCGGCCGACGCGAAGACCGCCGCGCCCCCCGCCGCGTCCGCCAAGGTGGACAGGGCCCCGCCGTGCAGCGCTCCCTTCACGGCGTTGCCGAGCAGCTCCCGCTTGAACGGCAGGATCAGCTCCACGTAGTTCCGCTCCACGCGCCCGGCGCGCATGCCGAGCAGCTTGTTGAAGGGGATGCCCTCCTCCATGAAGCGCCGCACGCCCTCGAGATAGCGCTCGACGTCGTAGACGCGGACGGTCCCCGACTCGGTGGGCTCCATCGTCGGTCTAGGCGCGGCGGCGACGCAGGGCGGCGGCTCCGGCGGCGAGGAGCGGGAGCAGGAGCGCGAGGGGCGCGGAGCCGTCCTCGGGCTCGACCAGCGAGGAGCTGCAGTTGCAGTCGTCGTCGTCGTCGTCGTCGTCGGTGGCGTCGTCGTCGTCGGTGGCGTCGTCGTCGTCGGCCGCGTCGTCGTCGTCTCCGCAGCCTTCGTCGATGACGTGGTCGCAGTCGTTGTCCACGCCGTCGCACTCCTCGAGCAGCCCCGGGCGGATGTTCGGGTCGTCGTCGTCGCAGTCGCCGTTCAGGGTGGACGTGCCGTCGCCGTCCTCGTCGCGGTCGGGCAGGGCGTTGAGCACGTAGAAGCGCCCGCGCTGGTAGTCGTCCTCGCCGTCGCCGTCGGTGTAGTCGGGCTCGCCGACCACGACCTCCGCGTGGCCGTCGCCGTCGAAGTCGTCCACGACGGCCAGGGACGAGCCGAAGTGCGAGTCGAGGTGTGAGCCCGTGATGAGGTACTTCGCCTCGTTGACCTGGATCTCGCCGGTCCACTCCTCGCGCCCCTCGAAGACGTACACGGCGCCGTAGCCGCGCCCCTCGTAGGCGGCCTCGGAGGACCCGACGACCAGCTCGGCGAACCCGTCCGCGGGGTTGGAGACGTCCGGCAGGACCGCGACCGTCTCGCCGAACCTCAGGTCCGAGAAGCCGCCGCGGATGCTGAACGTGGGCGTCGGGTCGATGCCGCCGGCCGCGCCGAAGTGGACGTACAGGTTGCCCTTGTTGAGGTTGTCGCCGCCCTGCTGCTCCTGGATGAAGAGGTCGCCGATGTCGTCGCCGTTGAGGTCCGCGATGTTGAGCCCGCCCCCGAGGCGGTCGCCGCCCTCGATCACGAGGTCGGGATCGGCGGACAGCGGTCCGTTTCCGCCGTACCAGAGCCACACGCGTCCGGCCCTCTCGTTGCAGCCGGGGGCGCTGATGACCAGCTCGGCGCGGCCGTCTCCGGTGAGGTCGCCCACCGCCAGCCCGGCGCCCACGCTCGCGCCGGGGAACTCGTCCGTGCAGGAGGTGAAGTACCAGGGGACCAGATCGAGGGTCGTGGAATCCTCGAAGCCGTCCGACGAGTAGTCGACCCACACCCTCTGGAAGAGGGCGGAGACGATGACCACGTCGGAGAGCCCGTCGCCGTCCAGGTCGCCGCCGGCGACGTCGCTGGGGGCCGTCTTCACGGCGAGGGTGGGGACGAACTCGTCCTGCTCGTAGCCGATCCAGCGATGGCTCGCCTGCTGGGCGCCGACCATGCCGGTGAGGTCCGGCCCGCCCTCGAACAGGAGGACCTTGCCGAGCTCCCCGATGGCCCGCGGCTCCGCGACCAGGATGTCGGGCGTGCCGTTGCCGGTCGCGTCCGGGATGAGGCGGTAGTTGTAGATCGCGTCGCCGCCGACCTTGCCGTCGGTGATCTCGGCCGAGCCCCAGTCCGCGAACCCCTCGGCGGGGAAGGCGTCGCCGCCGTGGTAGAGGCGCAGGGTGGACGGGAAGCTCTTCGGGCCGCCGTCCTGGGGCGCGCTGACCGCGAAGTCCGCGTCGCCGTCGCCGTTCATGTCGCCGATCGACTGGATGTTCCAGCCCAGGTTGTCCTGGAAGTTGACGCCGAGCCAGCGGGGCCCGATGGCGTCGACGTCGATCTCGGTCTCGGCGGCGAAGGCGGGGCTGGAGAGCAGCAGCAGCGCGAGCGAGACGGGGAGGGGGCGGATCATCATGAACTCCATCCTGGATTCGGGAGGAAGTGTAGAGCAGGATGCGTCGCCATGACGTACCCCCATAGGCCCTTGATCTTCTCGGTTCTCCTGCTCCTCGGGACCGGCTGCCCCTCCAACGAAGGGGGGGAGCCCACGCCGGACCCGAGTCTCGGCGTGGATCCGGGCGTCCCGGCGGGGATCGGGGAGGCGCGCGCGGGGGCGGTGCGCGAGGACGGCGGAGGCCTCTTCGGGGGGATCGCGGCGGAGGGTCGGCCCGGCGACTTCATGCTGCACAACGCGCGGATCCGGGTGGTCATCCAGGCCCCCCGGGTCGGTCACGGCTACGTGGACGCGGCGGGCGGGATCATCGACGCCGACATCGTGCGTCCCTCGGGCGAGCTGGGCCGGGACACGGTCGACGACATCTTCGTGTCCCTGGGCGCGGGCCGCCTCGTGGACGCCGACTCGGTGGTGGTGCTGCGCGACGGCACCGACGGCGGCCCCGCGGTCGTGAGGGCGGTGGGGGGCGACGTGCCCTGGAAGTTCATCGAGGGGGCGGTGGAGGCGGACGAGGCCATCCTCGAGGACCAGGGGCTCGAGGTCGTGACCGACTACGAGCTCGCCCCTGACTCCTGGTCCGTGAAGGTGACGACCACGTTCACGAACGTCGGCCTCACCGAGTCGCGGTTCAACGTGACCGACGGGTTCATGGCGTCGGACGAGGACCTGCACGCCTGGGCGGCGGACGAGGGGCTGGGCCAGGGGGCCGACGAGTTCCACGCCGTGGGCGCCGCCGGGAAGCACAGCGAGGCGGCCTTGTCGCTGTGGAAGATCGACGGGACCCTGCGCTCCCTGGGCATCGAGCAGCTGGCCTCCTCCGCGGGCCTCAACATCGTCAGCCACGGCTGGGAGACGCTCGCCATCGGCGCGAGCCGGGTGGTCGAGCGGTTCTGGACGATCGCGCCGGATCCCCTCACCGCCGAGGGCGAGCGCTGGCGCACGCAGGGCGTGGAGCTGGGTCCCGTCGGGGGGACGGTCACCGACACGGAGGGGCCCGTCGCCGGCGCGCGCGTGCATGTGGTGACCCCCGACGACCGGGTGCTGGGGTTCGCCTTCACGGACGCGGCGGGGGCGTGGTCCACGGACCTGCCCCTGGGTGAGCACCGCGCGGTGGTGGAGGGCCAGGGTCCGCGCGAGGTCACGGACCTGCCCGAGGCCGCGGGGCGCATGGCGCCGTACGTCGCTCCGGGTCCGGCCGCCTTGGTCCTGGGCGTGCTCGACGGCTCCGTCACCGCGTCGGCGCAGCCCATCGCGCGGGGTCGCGCCGTGCCCCCCGCCACCGAGTTCACCGTGACCGCGGCGGGCGCGACGGTGGACCTGACCCTGCCCCGCTCCGGCGCCGTCCGCGTGCAGGTGACGGAGACCGGCGGCGGCTTGCTGCCCGCGGTGCTGGAGATTCGGCGCGCGGAGGGCGAGCCGCACCCCGTGGCCGCCGACGTGCTGGCGGTGGCCGATCGCCTGGGGCTGAACACGAGCGCGCGAGGCGGCGCCCGGGTGTGGTCCGACGGAGACATCGAGGTGCCCCTCCCCCCGGGTCGGTACGAGGTCGACGCCCACCACTCTTGGCGCCACTCGCGCGTGCTCGCGACGACGTTCGAGGTCGTCGAGGGCGAGACCGCGGATGTCGCGATCGAGCTCGAGGAGGTCGTGCCCCGCGACGGCCGCCTCGGGATGGACAGCCACCTCCACGCCGCGCCCTCCAACGACGCGTCGATCTCCATGGAGGACCGACTGCTCCAGTGCGCCGCCCTCGGCGTCGATCTGCCGGTGCACACGGACCACGACCGGGTGGCCGACTACCGCCCGCTCGCCACCGCGCTCGGCCTCGACCCGCGCATGACCGTCGTGCCGGGCGTCGAGGTCTCGCCGGTGCTCCGCGGCCACGCCAACGTGTTCCCGACGAACTTCCTGGACGACGCCCCCAACGCCGGCGCCGAGCCGTGGTGGATCTTCCCGGAGTCCACGGAGGAGCTGTACGAGCGCATGCAGACGGGGGCGGGCGAAGGCGCGGTCCTCCAGGTGAACCACCCCCGCGCCCCCGGGATGTTCGAGTTCGGCGGGTGGCTCCCCGAGAGCGGGATCGCCCAGCGCCCCGACTTCTGGAGCTGGGGGTTCGACGCGTTCGAGCTCGTCAACGGGAAGCGCGCCGGAGAGGTCGACGCCGTGCGCGCCGACTGGTTCTCGTTCCTCAACATCGGGGAGATGCGCACGCCCACGGGGGTGTCCGACAGCCACGGGCACGGCTCTCCGTGCGGTTACGGGCGCACGGACCTGCTGGTGGGCGCCGCCGGTCCCTCGGGAGTGGACCTGGACGTCGTGCGGACGGCGATGCGCGAGGGGAACACCATCGTGGCCATCGGCCTCACGGTGACCGCCACGCTCGAGGCGGGCGGCGAGTCGGTGGGCCCGGGCGGGACCGGCACCGGCGGGTCGGCGGAGCTCGCGTTGGAGGTGCGGTCCCCCGACTGGATCGTGCCCGACGTCGTGCGGGTCTATCGCAACGGGGAGCTGATCGAGCAGCTGCCCATCGACGGCCCCGCGGTCGACGGCGTGTGGTTCGACGACGTCATCCCCGTGGAGGCCGAGGACGACAGCTGGTTCGTCCTCGAGATCCAGGGGGCCACGCCCTTCGGCGGGTACTTCGGCAACGCCTTCGCCTACGCCGCCCCCAACGCGTTCCTGCTCGACGTCGACGGCGACGGGTGGACCGCTCCGGGAGTCGACTAGCGCCTAAAGGCCGGAAGCATGTCTCTTCCGTCGGCCAGCCTCGAACTCGAAGATGTAGGGACTGGCGACAGCCTCCCTGGACACGGTCCCGAGGACGCGCAGCGTGTCCCCGCGATCCACGTCGTGTCTGGCCAGAACGTCCCTCACATCCGCCCGGTCGATCGGAGGGAGTCGGGCCTGGAAGAACGGCCAGAGGTGGCTCGACCGGTACTCCTCGTCGAATGCAGGGAACCCGGGTAGTGCGTGCGCCTCGGGAGTGTCGCCGAATCCCGAGTCGTACCGAAACACGAACTCACGGCCTTCCTGGGTGAGGACTCCGACCCTCACCTCTCCCCGATCAGGAAGCGCCAGCTTCAGCTTCAGAAGGTCTCGGCCACGCGGGGGATCCGACGCGGTGAAGAGGTCCAGACCCCAAGACGCGAGTGCGTCTCGGATCGACTCCTTCATCCGGCGTGCGGGCTTCGTCATCGGTTACCTCTTCTTCGACTCTTCGCAGATTACCTTGAGTCGCTGATGTCGATGGCGCAAGAGTAGGCAGATCGCGTCGAGTCGAATCCCCGAGCACATCCGGCCGAATTTCGCCCGCAGCAGATGCTCGATGTCGTCGGGCCGGAATGCCCTGACCAGACTGTGGATGGGGCCGGAGAACGGCTCGCCGATCTTCGTCAGTGCGTAGCGGATCATCTCGAAGTGATTGAGTTGCGCTCCCCGCGGGTCGTGCTGCGCTCCGAAGAGCGGGGTGCACTTGTCGGCGTAGCGGCGGATGTAGGTCTCGGGGGCGTCGGCGAGGCCACGCGCCAGGTCGTGGTCCAAGTGGTGCCAGAACAGCCCTCGGGCGGTGTCGAAGATGGGCGCGAATGTCATCGGCCGGTCGCCCACGAGACTTCGTACGACGCCCCAGTTCATCGCGTGCCGGTCCATGGCACCCACCAGAGCGTCATACGCCATCATGCGCGCGAAGCTCTGCGCGACGTGGGCGCCGCGAGCCCCGCACGTCTCCATCAGGACGTCGTGGATCAGATCGACCGAGTAGAGCATTCGCTCTTCGCGCGCGGCCCGCCGGCCCTTGCCGGTGAGGAAGGTGTCGGTGACCTCCGCCTGGCTTGCGCCGAGCCACATCGCCAGGAGTTCGGCTCCGTGAACCAACTGCTCGCCCGGACGAAGGAAGTAGCGGGAGAGGAAGCGGACCTCCAAGTCGGCTCCCGGCCCGGCGCGAAGTCTCACGAGCTTGGACCCGGCCACCTTGAGCGGAAGAGCACGGCCGATCGTCGAGATGATCTCTTCCGTCATGCACTCGCGGGGCCCGCACTTGCGAGGAGCCTTGGCGATGAATGCGGAGCTCGGCTCCTCAGGGCGTCCGAAGACCAGGAAGTCCTTCGGGGCGTCTCCACCGATGGCCATCTCCTCGACGGGCAGAAGGCGATAACCGTCGGCGAGGATGGGGATACGCGCGACATCGACCTGATCGGTCGCCCCGAGGGCCCGATATCTCCAGCGTAGGCGTCCCATCCGCGTCCCCCTCCCGGGACTCTACCCCCACCTGCACGCGCGTCGCAGCTCGCAGGGGTCGCAGACCTCGGGGACGCGACGGGCCCGGCAGCCACCCGAGATGCCCAGGTGGCACAGGGAGAAGTCGTAGCGCACGGGGTCCGCGGGGTGCATCGCCCGCATGGAGGCCGTGAGCTGGTCGGCGGTCCGACGGCCGGGCTCGGGCCGCCCACACAGCCCCAGGGCGTGGCCGATCCGGGCCGTGTGGGTGTCGCAGGGCATCACGAGGCGGGCCGGGTCGACGGTCGACCACAGACCCAGATCGGGCGCCTCATCCCGCACCATCCACCGCAGGAAGAGGTGCTGCCGCTTGCAGGCGGCGCCGCCGCGGGTCGACGGGAACAGGAACGCGAGCGCCCGGGAGCGCCCCTCGGGATCGGGGTGCATCGAGGCCGCGCGCGCCTTCAGGTCGGCGAGGAACGCGCCCAGGCCGTCCCAGGTGTCGGGGCCGCCGGGATCGCCCGCCGCGAACGCCTCCTCCAGGCTGCCGTGCTCGGCCGACACCGCCCCCACGGCGCGGAGGAGGGCTTGCAGGTCGTCCGGTCCGATCCATCGGTACCGCCGGGACGCGGCCTGGCGGACCGCGTCGTCCGCCGCCTCGCGGCTCTCCACCGTCCCCGCGTACAACGAACGCAGCGTCACCGACGGGCTGGGCCCGAGCTCGCCGAGGAGGGCGTCGAGGACCGCCGCGAACGCCGTGACCCGGCCGAACGCGAGCGTGGCCGCCACGAACGCCGCGACCTCCGCGTCGGGCGGATGCGGGTAGCGGTGGGGGAACTGGAGGGGGTCCCGGGGGACGTGGGCGGCCGCGTCGAAGGCGGCGTAATAACGGTCGAGGGGAGGCTTGACGCCGGGTCGGCTCAACGGCGGCGCCGGGCGCCGAGCAGCAGCAGCCCCAGCAGCAGTCCGCGCGCGTCCCCCGCGGCCATCGACGCGCCGCAGTCGCTGCAGGCGACGCCTTCCCCCACGAACGTCCGCCGCTCGACCGGGAACACCGGCCCGTCGCCGCTCTGGGGGGCTGCGTCGTCGTCGTCCACCGCGTCGTCGTCGTCCGTGGCGTCGTCGTCGTCGACCGCGTCGTCGTCGTCGCCGGCGTCGTCGTCGTCGCCGGCGTCCGGGTTCCAGGCCTCCATCAGGTCGTCGACCGCGTCCCAGACCACCGGGTCGCCCCCGTCGTAGCCGAGCGCCCAGAACCCGACGCCGCCGATGCCCTTCTGGAGCGCCATGGCCATCTTCAGCTCGAGCGACTGCCCGTCCTCGCACCAGACCTGGCGCCATCCGCCGCTGTTCCAGGCGGTCCAGGGCGTGGTGGAGTCGCTGTCCCAGTTCTTGCCGTGCGTCGAGAACAGCGACTGGCACTCCGTCCAGACGACGGACCCCACGTGGTCGCCCTCGGCGCCCGAAGATCCGGACGAGGCCGTCCACTCGCCGCCGTACAGGGGCAGCCCGAGCACGTAGCGGTCGGCGTACTGCGAGCCGCCCGTCGTCAGGTAGTCGTCCACGGACCAGCTGAGCGGTCGGTAGGCCCAGGGGCTGGAGTTCAGCGGCGCGTTCGGGCCCGGGTCGCTCCAGGAGCCCGAGTAGGCGTACCCCATGATGAAGAGGACGTCCGACACCGCGGCGAGGGCGGCGTAGTCGTAGGCGTCGGACCAGTCGACCACGGGGGTGGCCATGGACAGGAACGACCCCGGCTGGGCGTCGTCCATGGCCGCGCGAAGCTCCTGCATGAACGCGGTGAGGTCGTCTCGGTTCGCGACGTCCAAGCCCTCGAAGTCGATGTCGATGCCGTCCGCGCCCACGCTCGTCATCCGCGAGACCAGGCCGGAGATGCACGTCGCGCGCCTCGAGGGGTTGCTGAGGAAAGGAGCGAGGTTCGAGCCCCCGAAGCGGGTGGCGCTGAGCACGACCTTCGCGCCCACGGAGTGAGCGTCGGCGATGATCGCGGCTGCGGTCGCGCCCGACCAGCCGTGATCCGTGCTGATGCTGCCGTCCGCGGCCACCTCGGCGGAGAACCAGGCCAGGACGTTGACGTAGTCCCACGGGATGGTCGCGTTCACCCAGAAGGGCAGGTACCCCATCACCACCGGGTCGCCCTCGTCGCGGGTCCAGGCCGCGGCGATCTCCTGCTCGGTGGGCCGGTTCCAGGAGTAGGGAGCCATCACCGGGTCGTCCCGGTGGGCGTGGAGGAGCTGCTCGTGGACGCTGGGGGCGTCCGGCGAAGCGACCGCCGCGGACGGGACGAGCAGGGCGAGGGCGAGGAGGATCGTGCGCATCACTTCTTCCGTCGGAACAGGCCGCGCAGGCCGCTGCTGCGGTCCTTGTCGTCCAATGTCGAGTCCGGGCGCCGCCGACGGGAGAGCTGGACCTCCGCCCACGGGAGCCCCGGGTTGAGGCGCAGCAGGCGCTCGAGGGCGCGGACCTGGTCCTCGTTGCTCGCGTCCGACCGGGACCGACACAGGATGCGGGCCTTCACCTCGGCGGCCCCCAGGTGGCGGGGGCTGAACGTCAGGGCCAGCTCCGTCCACTCGAGCCCGGCGGCGATCGCGTCGTAGTCGCCGTCCGCGAGCACGAACCGGCACCAGCCGAGGTCGGAGAGGACCGTCGGATCGTCCGGCAGATCCTCGCGGATGGCGTCCAGCGCGAGGTAGGCGCGCCGCCACTCGCCCGCGAGCATCTGGCGACGGGCCTGGCTCCACAGGGGACCGTGCTTCGGGCCGAGGCGCGCCGCTACCTGGTCGAGGCGGCCCTCGGACATGATCGGCGGGTAGCCGGTCGTGTCGTCGAAGTACTGGGCGCCGCTGACGGTGTCGGTCTGGTCCACGTCGCCTTCCCAGATCTCGCTCACCGACGGGATCTCGAACCCCGAGATCTCCTCGTCGAGGAACGGATCGACCGGCGTCTCGATGCCCAGCATCCTGCGCCGGAGGGCCTGGTCGTAGAGCGCGCGCCGGTCGGCGTCCCGGAGCTCCTCGAAGGCCCCCACGAGGTGCGCCAGCAGCTCCTTCGCCTTGCGACGGGCGTCGCCCTGGATGCTCGTGCCGGCGGTGCGGTAGCGGGCCGCCAGCGCGTCGTACGCATTCGCGATCTCCGAGGGCGTGGCGAGCCTCGTGACCCCGAGGAACGTGTAGTGGTCCTCGTCGATCTTCGTCAAGTAGTCCTTGATGATGTCCTCTTCGAGCTGCTTGGAGCCCGCCGCCGCTCGGGCCGCGCCCCCGGCCTTGCGCAGCCGCTCGACGTCCGCGGCCGTGTACCGATGCGTCTGCACCGACGGGGGCTCGGGGGTCTCGGGCGCCCGCTTCGCGGCGGGCTTCGGGGCGAGGTTGCGGGGACGGGACGGGGCCGTCGGGGGCGCGGCGGTGAACCCGATCAGGCCGGCGTGCCGCATCATCCAGATGCAGCGGCTCACGTTGCCGCGAGAGTCGTCGTAGCGCGTGCGCACCTCGCGCAGGGACCGCTTCGTCTCGAGGAACACGGACAGGTCCGCCATGCCGGACCCCGACAGGTACCCGAAGAGCCGGGCGAACGTGGATGTCTTGCCCACCCAGGTGCCCGCCCAGGACTCGACCTCGCGCTCGGCGTCCTCCTTGGACAGGGTGCGTCCGAGGCCGTCCCAGAGCACCCGGATCGGGTTGACCTCGTACACCGGGATGCGGGCGGCGAAGTCGTCGGAGGGCTCGAATACGAAGCGCCCGGACGGGCTCAGCCCCCTCTGCACCTCCGACGCGACCCAGCCCTCTATCAGCGGGGGCAGGTCCGACGCGGCGACGAGCCCCAGCTCCAGCAGCGCCTTGCGGGTGGACCAGCCGTCGGCCTTCACCGCATCGGCGATCCGGTCGAGGTCCGAGTCGACGAGGATCTGTTCATCCACCAGCCAGTGCGCGAGACCGGGGCCGTCGCCGTCGACCTGCACCCACACGGGATACCCGTTGAGGAAGTACAGGATGCGGGGCCCGGCCTCGGTCTCGAGGCGCAGGCGTCCGCTGCTGTGGGAGTGGAAGAGCGTGGTGACGGCCTGGACCCAACGCTCCGCCGTGAGCTCGCCCCCCGACGGCAGGTGCCGCCCCGTATCGACAGGCAGGAAGCTGTCCTCGGGCGCGTCGGGCCAGGAGTCGGGCCCCGAGGCCCAGGGATCGCTCACGGCGTCGGAGCCGCCCGGCGGCGTCAGCAGATCCGGGGAGGGGGTCGGCGGCGCCGCGGGGAGGGGGTCGAGGTCGGGGTCCGACACCGCCTGGAAGTAGCCGCTGTCGATGCCCAGCAGCAGCTTCTCGATCCGGCCCGCGAGCTCGTTGAGCGAGAAGGGCTTGGCGAGGAAGGCGACGACCCCGAGGCGCTCCATGTCCGCGGCGAACATCTTCGCGGTGCGATAGACGGCGCACATCAGGAAGGCCGGGACGTGGGCCCCTCCCGGGAGCTCGCGGATGCGCTCGAGGACGCGGATCCCGTGCACGCCCGGGAGCATCACGGCGACGATCAGGAGGTCGGCGGGCTCGTTCGCGAACGCCGTGATCCCGTCCGGGCCGGTGAACGCGACCTCGGCCTCGAACCCCTGGAACTCCAGGATCTCGCGGATCTGCGAGGCGAGGAGCTTGTCGTCCTCGACGATCAGGATCCGGCGCATGCTCAGGGGCCGCCCGCGACGTCGTCGTCGTCGGCCGCGGAGTCGTCGTCGTCGGCCGCGGAGTCGTCGTCGTCGGCCGCGGAGTCGTCGTCGTCG
>CAZUHI010000032.1:0-49642 GCA_964620495.1 uncultured Rickettsiales bacterium
TGTGGCCGCCCCGAAAGTCGGGGTGAACGGCTCGTTCCCCCCGGGTTGTGGGTTGCTTCTCCCGGCCCTACCCCTCCCGCCGGACCAGCACCCCGTCACGGACGGTCAACGTCGCCCCGCCGGCGTCCAGGGGATCGATGCTCGGGTCGATCCTCTTCATCACGCTGGGTGTGTCCGCGACGACGGTGCAGTGCGACGGGAGAAACCTCCCCGGGGCGGTCGCGACCCAGAAGCCGACGATCGTGTCGTGCCCCACGTCGCAGCCGAGGAACCGCGAGCCCGCGTCCAGCAACTTCGACTCGCTCTCGGCGGGGGCCTCCACCCGGACGTTCCTCCCGAAGCTTACGTCCGTGTGCCACGAGATGGCCGTCGTGACCGCGTCCCGCCCCAGCACGCAGCCCTGCATCAGCTCCTGGGTGGAGTGCGACCGCGCCATCATCACGCTCGCGAACTGCTTGCAGAAGGTGCCGATGCGGACCCCCTCCTCCGCGATGCAGAGCGTGACGCTGCTGTGGTCCTCCACCACGGCGCCGTCCCCGAGCACGCACGCCCGCACCACCGAGTAGGCCCCGATCTCCACGCCGTCGCCCAGCCGACAGGCCTCCACGATCGCGGTCGGATGGATCTTGCAGCCTTTCCCCACCTGCGACAGCACCACGCGCCCGCGCCACGGCAGCCAGCTCAGCCACACCGCGACCAGGTACCGGATCGCCAACACGAGCTTGCTGCCCCCGGCCGCGGCGATGAACTCCGCCGCGAGCGTGTCGTGGTTGGCGTTGATGAGGTGGGACCGGTGCGTGAGGTGCACCGCGAGCCGCCGCGTCCCCCCGATGGTCAGCGTCCCCTTGCCGGGGTCCGCGTACGCGCGGTTGACCGGGATCTCCTTCGTCATCTCCTCGGCATCGACGACCACCGGCTCCGCGTCCGCGGCCAACGCCAAGAGCTCCGCCTCCGTCCCCACCGACCCCACATCCAGCCCCTCCGGGACGAGCAACAGCGGCACCGGCAGCGAACCGTCGGGCCCCGGAGCCATCACCGAGCGCCCCGCGTACCGAGTGGCCGTCACCCCGGGGCCCATCGCCGCCACGAGCGCCCGCTCCCCGGAGCGCGTCCCCGCGATCGCGACGAACGACTCCACGAACTCCGGGCTCACCAGCAGGTTGTCCGGCAGCAGCAGGAGCCCGGTCCCGTCCACGCCCTCGACGGCCCTGCGCGTGCGCTCGGCCACCCCTTCGAGCACCACACGCCAGTCCCGGGGGCGGTCCCCCCAGGGCGGCGGCGCGACGGTGGTGGGCACGATCCGGTGGCGCACGGTCGCATCGTACCGGCCCGCTGCTAGCATCCCCGACGTTGGAGACCGCCCCTTGAAGAAGGTCCTGCTCGTCGCTGCGCTGCTCCTCCTCCCGGCCACCGCTTCGGCGGGCTCGGCGCGCCTCGCCGGCCTGGGCGACCAGGGGCTCTACCTCGAGGACGACTCGAACGTCTTCACCAACCCGGCGCTGCTGTCCTTCTACGCGAACCGCGCGTGGTTCTCGCTCGGCCTCGTGCCCGACGCGACCACCGAGACCGGCGTGCGCCTGGACCCCCACGGGGGCGCCGCCGTCCGCGTTCGCGACGTGGTGACCCTGGGCGCCGTCCTCAACCGCAGCCCCGAGCTCTACGGCTTCGGAAGCGCCCTGTACCCGACGATGCGGGCCTACCTGCCCCAGGGGCCCGGGGGCGTCATCTCGGGTCCGGCGGGCCCCGTCCAGACGACCGCCCCGCTGCGGTTCCCGGTGGACGTCTTCGTGGCCGTGGGCGACCCCTACGGCCCATTCCGGTTCGGCTTCAACATCTACTACGCGGGCGGAACGGCCAACGAACACGTGCTGGACGACGCGGACCAGGACGGCCTCGAGACCACGTCCGAGATCAACCGCCAGACCCACCTCGTCAACGCGACCCTCGGCGCCTCCATCGGCAACCCCGCCCAGCGGGCGCGGGGCGAGGTCTGGCTCCGCGTGGGCAACATGGCGGCCTGGTACGACGAGGTGACCCAGCGTCAGACGTCGGCCGCGACGTACGAGCCGATCACCGATCGCATCGTCTCCATGGACCGCGACCTGCGCGTCGGCGGCGGCTTCCGCGTGCACCTGGGCGACGGCCTCGCGGGCCTCGTGGTCACCCCCGGCCTCACCTACGACGCCGCCTTCGGCGCGTATCGGTTCGACGACAACCGCGTGAACCCCGACAGCGACGCCGAGAAGTCCCTCCGTCAGGCCCACTCCCACGACCTCAAGGCGGGCATCGGCGCGGCCTTCCGGCGGGACGACCTGCTCGTCCAGGGCAGCGCGTCCCTGTTCGCCCGCAACACCACGCGCACCGACTTCACCCCCGAGCCGGACGCCCAGGTGCTCTCGCAGACCACGTCGCAGTGGGACGTCGGCGTGCCCCAGGTGGCGCTCGGCGCCGAGTACCGGGTGCTGCCGTGGCTGACCGTGCGCGGGTCCCTGTCTTCCATCTTCGGCCTCGGCCGCAGCGCCACGAACGTGGACCAGCGCGTGGGGAGCGAGGACGTCGACCCCTCGGAGTACTACGGCCTGGAGTCCGGCCTGTTCACGGAGCCGCTCGAGCCGACGGGTTCGGTCACGGCGGCGACGGGCATCGGGATCGAGGTGAAGCGGTTCGGGTTCGACGCCATCATCGGCGGCAACTTCCTCGGTGAGCCGGGCCCGCTCCTCTTCTCCCGCTTCGACCTCCGCTTCATCTTCGACTGATGCACCCCTCTCGACAAACCGCCTCCCTTCGGTCGTCGATTTCTCGCCGGGGGCCCCGCTCCACCTCCTCCAGACTCCGCTTCGCTTTGCTCCGCTGCGCGCGCTTGGGGCGCTTGCGGTCGTCCTGAGGGGCCCATGCTCGTCCTCACCGTCCTGAACGGGCCGCAGGCAGGCCGCCGCATCGAGGTGCGCGGGGAGCGCGTGGTCTTCGGTCGGGGGTGGATGAACGACGCGTCCTTCCCCGACTCGGACCACGTCTCGGGGCGCCACGGCGAGGTCGTGCGCGTGAAGGACCGGTGGGACTACAGCGACCTGGGCTCCACCAACGGGTCCGCCCTCAAGCGGGCGGACGACGGCGGCTTCGTGGACCTGCGGGGCGACGTGCGCACCGTCGAGGACCTCGGCCACGGAGACGAGCTTCACCTCGGCGATCCGGCCGATCCCGTGCGCATCTCCATCGAGCTGAGCGGGGACGTGGGCGCGGCGTCGGGCACCGTCATGACCCGCCTCGGCGACCGCCGCGGGACGGCCCCGGACCGCATCCTGCGCGACGCGACGATCGGGGCCTCCTTCCAGCGCTTCCTCGGCCGCCTGCTCGACGACCTCGATCTCGACCGCGTGCAGAAGGTCCTCGCGGACATGGTCCTCGAGACCTTCGAGTCCGTGAACCACGTCGCTCTGTTCGCCCCGCGGCACGAAGACGCCGACCAGGTCGTGCACCGCGACGGCTGCGAGCCCGAGGCGGCGTTCCGGTTCCCCCGCGGTCTGCTCCAGCGGGTGCGCTCCGAGGGGGAGCCGGTGTTGTTCCGGGACGCCGGCGAAGAACTCGGGGCGGACGCTGGGAGCGCCCTCGCCCTGCAGGTGGTCAGCGGGTTCTGCGTGCCGCTCGAGGGGCCGGGCGGCGAGGACGCGGGGGTGCTCGTGGCCGACTCGCGATCGGGGGACATGGCCCGCTCCGGCACCAACCCGGTCAAGGCGGTCCACCCCGACGCGCTCGGCCCCCTGGGCTCGATCTCGCTCGACGACCTGGAGCTGGTCGCGACCTTCGCCCACCACGCCGGTCGGGTGATCGGCGCCGCCCGCGACCGCGAGGAGAAGGCGGCGGAGCTGCGTCGCCTCGAGGCCGAGAACCGAAGGCTGGCGGCGGCGGGCACCCGCGACCGGCTGGGCGGGATGATCGGCGCCCACCCGGCGTTCCTCGAGGCGATCGCGCGCGTCGAGCGGGTGGCGAAGTTCCCCACGGCGGTCCTCATCGTGGGCGAGACCGGGACGGGCAAGGAGGGCACCGCGCGGGCCGTGCACCAGCTCAGCGATCGCGGCGAGTCCTCGTTCGTGGCGGTGAACGTCGCCGCGATCCCGCGCGAGCTGCTGGAGTCCCAGCTCTTCGGCTACGAGAAGGGCGCGTTCACGGGCGCCGATCGGGCCACGCCGGGGCTGTTCGAGGAGGCCGACGGGGGCACCCTGTTCCTCGACGAGATCGGGGAGATGCCCCTCGATCTGCAGGCGAAGCTGCTCCGGGTCCTCCAGGAGGGTGAGGTCCATCGGGTGGGCGCCCGCAAGACCACGAAGGTCGACGTCCGCATCGTCGCCGCCACCCACCGCACCCTCGCCGATGAGGCCCGCGCCGGTCGGTTCCGCGAGGACCTGCTCTACCGGCTGAACGTGTTCCCCGTGGCGCTCCCGCCCCTGCGGGACCGCGCGTCGGACATCCCCGCCCTGGCGAATCACTTCGCGTCGGCGTACGGCGAGCGGTTCGGCCGGGGCGCGATGACGATCGACTCCGGGGCCATGCGGCGCCTCGAGACGGAGGAGTGGCCGGGCAACATCCGGGAGCTCGAGAACCGCATCCAGCGCGCCGCGATCCTCGCCGGGGGCACCACGATCACGGCCCGCGACGTGGCCCCGCCGGGGGACGAGCTGCTCGAGGCGACGGGCGCTCACGAAGGCGCCGCGCCCGTCTCCCGAGGCGGCGCGCTCCTGCTCGCCGACGGCCGGGTGATGCCCATGAAGGACGCTCGCAATCGCTTCGCCCGTCTCCAGGCCCAGGAGGCGCTGGCCCAGGCCGGCGGCGTCCAGAAGCAGGCCGCGGAGCTCCTCGAGCTGGACCCGGGCAACTTCTCCAGGCTGCTGCGGGACCTCGGGCTGCGATGACGAAGCCCCTTCAGGTCGGGGAGCTGCTGGGCAGATACCGGCTCCTCGAGCGCATCGGGGCGGGCGGCATGGCCGAGGTCTTCCTCGCCCAGCTCGAAGGCCCCGAGGGGTTCGCGCGGAAGGTCGCGATCAAGGTCGTGCACCCGGACACCACGGACGACGGCCACCTGCTCTCGCTGGTGGACGAGGCGCGCGTCGCGGGGCTCCTGCGACACCCCAACATCGTGCAGGTCCACGAGCTGGAGCGCCGCGGCGAAGGCTTCTACCTGGTCATGGAGTACCTCGAGGGGCGGCCCCTGGATCAGCTCCTGCGCGGCTCCCTCATGCGCGAGCAGGTCGTCCCCCTGGACGCGGTCCTGGACGTGGGTCTGCAGGTCCTCGACGCCCTCGCCTACGCCCACTCGGCGAACGACGACACCGGCACGCCCCTCCAACTGGTGCACCGCGACATCAAGCCCTCGAACCTCATGGTCAGCGACCGCGGCCTGGTCACGGTGGTCGACTTCGGCATCGCTCGGGCCGCCACCCTCGAGCGCCGCACCGAGACCGGCGTGGGCAAGGGGACGCCCGCCTACATGTCCCCCGAGCAGCTGACGGGGGCGCCGGTGGGGCCGTCGTCGGACCTCTTCAGCCTCGCGACCGTGCTGTACGAGATGGCGACGGGTCATCGCCTCTTCCAGGCGGGCTCCCTCATCCAGCTGGTCCATCGCCGCCAGATGGGGATCGACGCCGACGACGTCGAGCGGATCAACGCCGTCGACGGGCCCGTGGCCGAGGTCGTGCTCGAGGCGCTGCACCAGGACCCCGCACGTCGCTGGCAGAGCGCGGACGCGATGGCCGACGCGCTGCGCCCCCTCACGTCGGCGCACCCCCGCACCCCGCTGCGCGAGTGGATCGGCGAGATCACGGATCCCGTGGCGTCCACGAGCGGTCGCAGCCTGCCCACCCGCCAGGCCAGCGTCGCGGCGACGGCCCCCGAGAAGCAGGCCGCGGGCGTGCAGCCCCGGTGGGTGCGCAAGGAGGCCGAGCCCGGGGTCACCGACACGCGGCTGGTCGATCGGAAGGGCGGGGCGGACCCGGGACCCACCCGCACGGTGGGGCCGGGGGAGCGGCCCCGGAGCGTCGCGACGTACTTGGCCGCCGGCGGGCTGCTCCTCGCGGTCGTGGGCCTCGCCGCGTTCTTCCTGACCCCCTCGACGTCGCCCGATCCGACGCCCGAGATCGCGGCGGCGCCGGACCCCACCCCGGAGCCCTCGGAGCCCGTCGACCTGATCGCCGAGGTGACGGATCCCGGGGCGCCTGCGACCTCCGAGGCGCCCCCCCGCGCGACCACCCCGGCCCCGCCCGCCCCGGAGCCGAGCCCCGAGCCCGCGCCGACGCCCGTCGCCGAGCTCACCCCCGCCCCCGTGGCGAGCCTCTCCGCGCCGACGGCGAAGGCGAGCGTGTACGTGAACATCGTGGGCGGCGGCGGCGGCCAGGCCGAGATCGCGGGGCACGGCCGCAAGGAGACCCCCGGCACCTTCCGGGTCCCCGCAGGCCGCCACGTCCTGCGGTTGTTGGACCAGCACGACGGGCTGCTGGCAGACTACGCGCTGGCCGTCGGCGCCGGAGAGGATGCGAGATGTCTTTGGAAGCGCTCCGGCGCGACGCTGACCCGCGTCCCCGATCCCGACGGCGCGCCCTGCGACGTGGAGTAGTCCTCCTCGCGGCCTCCGCCGCGGCCCTCGCCTTCGCGACCCCGGCGCTCGCGGGCGAGGGGTTCGTGCTCGTACACGGCGACTCCGACGATCCCGAGCCGAAGCAGATGCGCGCGGCTACCGCCCAGCTGCTCCTCCAGGGCGCCGACGCCGAGCCCGAGTCCTACGAGTATCTGTCCGCCTGGGCTGCCGCGGGGGACCGTTGGACCACGACCGTGCCCGCCACGGGCTGCCGGTCGGGGGCGCCGATCTTCGATGAGGAGGGTCTCGCCAAGACGCTGGACGGGGCCGAGACGGACGCCCAGTTCGGCAAGTTCGACCGCGCCGGGCGCGTCCTCGACCAGCTGATCCAGCGGCTCGGTTGCGCCACCGGCGAGCCCACCGCCGAGCAGATCTACAAGCTGTGGTTCCTCCGCGGGGCCGTCGCGTACCAGCAGGGCGCCACGGGCGCCGCGCGTCGATACCTGGCCCGGGCCGCCCTCGTGCCCGGCGACTTCCCGTTCGACGAGAGCTGGCCCCCCGCGCTGCACGAGCTCCTCGCCGAGGCGAAGACCGAGCTGCTGCAGCGGTCGAGCGCGCCCCTGGTGGTCATGCACTCCGACGCCGTCGTGCGGCTGAACGGCGCCGTCCTGGCGGCGGACAAGGGCCGCGTCGAGCTCCAGCTGACCGAGGGCGTGCACCTCGTCCAGGTCAAGACGCCCACCGAGGAACGGACGGTGCTCCTCGAGATGGAGGGGATGACCCTGCGCCCCGAGGTCCCGGCGCTATCGCTCGTCGACGGGCCGTCGCTGGAGAGGGCGCTCGAGGCCTTGGAGGACGGCGAAGACGACGACGTGGCGGCGGTCGCCACGGGCGTCCTGCTCGCCGAGGCGGTGGCGAGGGACGCCGACTGGGCCCTCCTCGTGGTCACCCGCGACCCGACGGCCAAGGACATCGTGCGCGTGCTCCGCGTCGACCCCATGGGCCGCTCCGTCGCCGAGTTCTCGGGAGCCCGCGCCACCGGCGATCGATTCTCTCGACGGCTGCGGATCGCCTTCGCGTTCGAGACCCGCAGCCAGGGGCGCGGCGACGAGGACGACGCCGTCAACTACGCCGGAGGCAGCCTCACGGTGTGGGGCTCCCTCGCCCCCGCCTTCCGCGTCGGCGCGGGGCTCACGGTCGTGGGGACCAACCGCCCGGCGCCGCCGGGAAAGAGCGCGTGCTGCGCCCTGCCCTCGGTCGACGCCCGCTTCCGCGTGGAGTACCCGAAGGGGATCGTGCGCCCCTACGGCGAGGTCGCCATGGGCGTCGTGTGGCCCACCGGCGACGCGCAGGACGTCGTGTGGGCGGTCGAAGGCGGCGGGGGGGTCCTCTTCGTCCCGGGCGTGGAGAAGCGGATCGGGGTCAATGTGGGGGTCATGGCCGGCAACGCGGTTCTCCTGGGGGGCTACCTGAAGCTGCGCGTGGCCGCGGAGATCCGATTCTGATGCGAGCCGCCCTCGCCCTGCTCTCGGTCCTCGTCGCGTCGCCCGCGTCCGCGCAGACGTTCGGGGCGCTCGAGGATCACGCCCGGCACCTGCTGTACGGCAACCCGGGGACGGCGTACGGGGCCGCCGTCGACGTGTTCCACGCGGAACCCGGCAGCCCCGGTCGGCTGTTGACCGCGGCCCCCTACGACCAGGTCGGGGAGGCCGCGCAGGCGGGCGCGGTGTACGCCTTCGACGAGCCCGGCGCAGCGGACCCGGCGGTGCTCCTGGGCACGTTCTTCGAGGGCGGGGACGTCGCCGTGCGCCGCATGGGTCGCGCCCTCGCCACCGGGGACTTCGACGCCAACGGCTTCACCGACATCGTGTACGGCGCCAACGACCGTCGCGGCGTCCTCAACATCGACCACGGCACGGTCTTCATCCGCTGGGGCGTGACGGCGACCACCGGCGTCGTGCAGCTCGTCGCCTCCCAGAGCGACAGCGTCGGCGGCCAGATGGGCGCGGCCCTGTCCGTCGCCGACCTGAACGACGACGGGATCGACGACCTCGTGGTGGGCGACCCGCGCGCGTTCCCGGGGGCTTGGAGCGAGGAGAGCCGCGTCCTGCTGTTCCACGGGAGCACCGAGATCGGGCCCGAGGTCGGCGGCGACCTCCCCCCCTGGGGCCCCGTCATCCTCGCCGAGGACAGCGGCATCACCGGCTCCGTGGTCTCCGCCGACGCCGATTGGAACTGCGATGGGCGTCCGGATCTGCTCCTGGGCGGCCACTCGGGCCGGCTGTTCCTGCTCCTCAACCCCGAGGGCGACGTGGACACCGATCCGGGCTGGCCCACGACGCGCGCGGTGCGCTCCGAGGCCCACTTCTGGGTCGAGATCGCGGGCGACCTCGCCACCACCGTGGTGCGCCCCGTGCAGGTCGACGACCTCACCGGCGACGGGTGCGCGGACGTCCTGGTCGGCCTCCCCGCCTCGCTCGACTCCCGCGGCGAGGTGATGCTCGTGCACGGTCGCAGCACCGCCGAGTGGGGGCCCACCGAGGCCGTCAAGGAGCTCGAAGAGGTGGCGTGGATCCGGCGTCGGGGCGCGCTCCCCGGGGCGCTCGCCGGGTACGACATACAGACCGTGCAGTGGGTCACCGAGGCGGGCACCCCGGCCAAGCCCGACCTGCTGGTCACCGCCCCCACGGCTGTCGCGGAGGCGCTCGACTTCGAGCCCACCGGGCGCGTGCTCTTCATCCCCGCGGAGGCCCTCTTCGGCCCCCCCGGCGAGCCGGTGGTGAAGGATCCGCCGGGCACGCTGCCGTCCGACCACCCGCGCCTGGAGGACCTCGCCGCGTTCGTGCTCGAGGGGCGCGGGGTGGACCTGGCGCTCGGTACGGAGCTTGCGCTCTGGGAGGACGTCGACAACGACGAGCTCCCCGACGTCGTGGTGGCGGCCACCGGGTGGAAGCTCGACCCCGAGCAGGCGACGTCCCCGGAGGGCGCGATCTTCCTGATCGAGTCTTCGACCTTCGTGGACGCAGACGGCGACGGCGCCGCTCCCTACGAGGACTGCGACGACGGCGACGCGGCGGTCTTCCCGGGCGCCGAGGAGCTGTGCGACGGCGAAGACAACGACTGCAACGGCGTGCCGGACGTGGGCATGCCGGGGGTCGACACCGAGACCGACCAGGACGCCGACGGGATCTCGATCTGCGACGGCGACTGCGACGACGCGGTGGGCACCACGTTCCCCGGCGCCGAGGAGCTCTGCAACGGCGTCGACGACGACTGCGACAACCGCGCCGACGAGCTCTGGGACGCGGACGGCGACGGATACCCGGCGGCCGGCGAGCCCTGCGAGGCCCTCGACGAGCTCGGGGCGGCGGACTGCGACGACACCGATCCCGCCGTGCACCCCGACGCGGGCGAGGGCCCGGGCCTCGCGGATACCGACTGCGACGGCGTCAGCGGATGGGTGGGCGGGTGCGCGTGTGCGACCATCTCCCGGCCACGGGAGGTAGCCGGACTCGCATGGATTCTGCTAGCCATGTGGTCCCTCGCGCTGCGACGACGTCGCGCCGAGTAATGGAGGAGTGATCATGCGCAGCCGCGTCATCGTTCAGGCGATGCTCGAGAACGGGTTTCTCGACCCCGAGGTCCACAACTCGGGCGACTACATCAACTACACCGTGCAGGCGGCGAAGGACATCGAGGCCGCGCTGCAGGACTCCAAGAAGCCCGAAGAGGTAGGCGAGCTCGTCGCCGCCATGTTCGACGCGGGCTTCTGCAACCGCACGACGAGCCCGGATCCCCGTCAGTGGATCGACTTCGCCCAGGCCGCGGTCTGGGAGCTCAAGGGCCTTTGATGCGAGCCCTCTCGGCGGCCCTGACCGCCATCCTCGTCTCTCTCGCGCCGGCGTTGGCGTTCGCGGCGGACGCCGCGGAGGCCGCCGAGCAGTCTCCCCTCGCCAAGTCGGCGGAGAAGTTCGCGCCGATCCTGATCCTCCTGATCGTCATCGTCATCGCCCTCGGGCGCCTGCCGAAGGTCGAAGGGCTCGGACACACCGACGCCTACCGCAAGCGACGGGTGCTGAACTGGCTGCCCCTCGGGCTCACGTACGCGTTCCTCTACATGGGCCGCTACAACCTGACGGTCAGCAAGAACGAGTTCAGCGAGCTCGGCCTCATGAACAACGCCGACTTCGGGACGATCTTCGGGATCGGCACGCTGATGTACGGCTGCGCGTTCCTGATCAACGGGCCGATCACGGACCGCTGGGGCGGCCGGCGCGCCATCCTCATCGGCGCCGCGGGCGCGATGGTCATGAACCTGCTCATGGGCCTCGTCAGCCTCGAGGTCGTCAACTCGGGCGGCGAGATGGGCCCGCTCGCGAAGGGCGTGAGCGCGATCGCCGCGCCGTTCTTCGCCGTGCTCACCTGGTTCCGCGGCCTCTTCGGCATCGAGTCCGGCAACGTCGAGGACAGCGTCCTGCTGCCCGCGCTGTCCCTGCTCTACGCCGGAAACATGTACTTCCAGAGCTTCGGCGCGGTCGCGATCGTCAAGGTCAACGCGCCCTGGTTCCACGTCCGCGAGCGCGGCGTCTTCGGGGCCATCTTCGGGATCCTCATCTCGCTCGGCGTGTACTTCGCGTACGACTGGAACGGCCTGATCCTCGACTTCTTCCCCGGTCGCGCGCACCTCGTCTTCCTGGTGCCCGCGGCGCTGCTGGCGATCTTCGGCGTGATCGTCTTCTTCGTCGTGCGGGACTTCCCCGGCGAGGCCGGCTTCGACGACTTCGCCACCGGCGACGCGACGTCCGGGGAGACGGGGCCGTCCGACCCGCCGCTCCAGGTCTTCAAGAAGATGCTCACCAACCCGATCATCCTGATCATCGCGTCGATCGAGTTCTGCTCCGGCTTCCTGCGGCAGGCGATCATGCAGTGGGGGAAGATCTTCTCGAAGCAGGTGGGCCTCGCGGACCACTTCGTCGCCGAGAACTGGGGAATGCTCCTTTGCTGCGCCGGGATCATGGGTGGCATGTTCGCGGGCGTGATCTCCGACCGCGTCTTCGACTCCCGTCGCGGTCCGGTCGCCGCCGTCCTCTACGGCGGCATGCTCCTGGGCGCGGTGCTGATGTACTTCGTGCTCGACAGCGCCTTGGTGATGTGGCTGCTCATCTTCATGAGCCTCGCCGTCATCGGCGTGCACGGCATGCTCTCGGGCACCGCGTCGATGGACTTCGGCGGGGCCAAGAACGCGGGCATCGCGGTCGGCATCATCGACGGGTTCGTCTACCTCGGCACCGCCGTCATGTCCTTCTGGTACGGCTGGCGGCTGCCCAAGGGCGACGAGGCGAAGATCGTCGAGAACTGGATCGAGTGGCCGATCTGGATGATCCCGGTCGCGCTCATCGGCTTCCTCCTCGCCACGCGGGTGTGGAACGCAAAGCCGAAGTCGAGCTCGTCCGGGGGCCATTGAGCCCTCGCCACCGGGCCTTCAGGTAGGTTCCGGCGATGTCGGCGGAGAAGCTTGAAGAGGTCCTGACCAGGATCGACGCCGTCGTCGCCGCGGGCGGAGTCCCGCTCGTGATCTTCGACCTCGACGGCACGCTGCTCGACAACCGCCCGCGCACGATCCGGATCCTCCGTGAGTTCGCGGCCGAGTACGGCGACGGGGCCTTGTCGTCGGTCGTCGAGGGCTTGAGCGCGGACGACTTCCGGTACGACGTGCGGGACCTCCTGCGCGCCCGCGGCTGGGACGACGCGGACGGACTCGAAGCCTTCTTCTCCTTCTGGTGGGAGCGCTTCTTCACGGACGGGTACGTGCTCTCGGATCGCGCCACGGCGGGGGCCGTGGCCTTCGCGGGGGCGTGTTGGGAGCGCGGCGCCGTCGTCTACTACCTGACGGGCCGCCACGTCGGCGGCATGGAGCAGGGCACGGCGGCCTCGCTGACGGCCCTCGGGTTCCCCATGTACCGCGGCCGCGTCGTGCTGCACCTGAAGCCGTCGTTCGACGTGGGAGACGCCGAGTTCAAGGACGCCGCCGTCGCCGACATCCGCAGCATGCGGGGCCCCGTGATCGCGAGCTTCGAGAACGAGCCCGGCCACGCGAACCTGCTCGCGGAGTCGTTCCCGGACGCGGCTTCGTTCCTGGTCGACACGGGCCACGGCCCCAGCGCGCCCGCTCCGTCGCCCGCCCTGATCCACATCGACGACTTCGCTACCTGACCCAGCGCACCATGGGGATGGGGGCGTCGAACCCCTTCGCGTCGCCCTCGAACTCCTCCGCCCGGTAGCCCTTCGCCTCCAACACCGCCTCGGCGCCCTCGGCGTTCTCGAGCGTCGTCTTCGTCAGCACGATGTCGGCGCCGCGGCTCTGCGCCTCGGTACGGGCGGCCAGGTTCACGGTGGTGCCGAAGTAGTCCAGCCGGTCGTTGAGCGTGACCACGATCGACGGCCCCGAGTGGATGCCGATCTTGAGGGCCACGGGGTAGTCGTGGCCGGCGTCGCGGACGTGGTCGGCGATCCGATCGTGCAGGTCGGCGGCCGCGAGGACGGCGTCGGCGGGCCGCACGAAGGTGGCCATGATCGCGTCGCCGATCGTCTTGACGATGGCCCCGCCCCGAGCGCGCACGATGTCGACGAGCAGGTCGAAGTGGATCCACACCAGGTTGAAGGCCTTCGCGTCCCCCAGGGCGCCGTACATGGCCGTGCTGCCCACCAGGTCCGTGAACAGGATCGTCACGCTCTCGATGGACAAGCTCACGCCGCCGGTGAGCATCTCCGTGCTGAACAGGTCGCGGAACTGCTGGTCGGCGACGAGCTCGCCGGCCGCGAGGGAGTCTTCGGCCCAGGCGATGCTCTCCACGCACACCAGGCGCGGCTCCGAGCTCCGGTTGCGGATGGCGATGGCCCGGCCGTCGAAGGGGGCGACGACGGGATCCACGCCCTCCATGTCGTCGTCCACGATGTCGATGTGGTCGTTCACCGACATCATCCGCTGGGAGCCCAGCTGCGAGAAGCTGCCGCTGGTGGTGGCCATCTCGTCCGTGTCCTCGCGCACGTGCAGCCAGCGGAACGCGCTCACCCCGCTCGCGCGGATGCGGTAGGTGCCCTCGGGCAGCTCCAGGCTGGGCGTGAGCACCTCGCCCGGGGCGAGGAGACGCTGGTGGAAGATGTGCCGGGTGGCGCCGGGCCCCCCGAGGCAGTACTTCGGCCCCGGGGCGACGCGGGCCTGCTCGTGGGGCACGAACACGGCCTCGAGGCTGCGGTCGAGGTCGACGTCGAAGTCGACGTTGCAGCTGGAGCAGTAGGCCTCGGAGCGGACGTCCGCGAGCCGCGCCAGGTGGTCCTTGTCGCCCCGGCAGTGGGGGCAGATGACGTCCCAGCGCAGGCGCAGGAGGCCCGCCTTCGTGGCGGCGAGGCACGCCCGCAGCGTGGGCCGCGTCTCGGTGCCCCAGGCCTTGGCGAGCGCGTAGGGGCGCAGGCGGGCGACGTCGTACTCGGTGCCGGTCAGGAGCAGATCGCGCAGGTCGTCGAGCTCCGGCAGGTCCGCGATCCTGCGCGCGGCCGCGATGAGGCGGTCGATCGTCTCGCTCTCACGCGACGTGGCCGGCTTCCCGAAGTCGTCTCCGGGGCGACAGAGCAGGGGCACGATGTCGAGGGCCGTCGCCGACGGGTCGACGTCCGCGCGCAGGGCGGCCTTCAGCTCGGCGTCGCGGTCGCGCATCCACGCGTCCATCTTCGGCATGACCTCCTTGGAGAAGCCGTGGGCGAAGATGCGGCCGAGCAGCCCGGCGGGCTCGAACTCGAAGACGTTGCGGACGACCGTCCCCTGCGTCGGGTCGAGCTCGTCGACGGAGGTGAGCTCGCAGGTGTGCACCGTGCGGGTGAACGGTCCGCGCGTGTAGATCCGTTCCACGCGGAACCCCCGAGGGAAGTCCCAGGTGAACGGGTCCTCCACCCCCTCCACGCGGAGGCCCTTGAGGCGGTACTCGAACACGCGACGGGACAGCCCGTTCTCTTGCGGTTCGTCGGTGTATTCGATGGCGGGGAGCCCGGCCGCGGCGTCGAGCGCGTCCGTGTTGGTCGCGATCTCCCACGCGTATCGCCGCGAGACGGTCAGCGTGGTTTCGGCTTCGTGGCGGATCACCGGCCCGGCCCTCCCCCGGACGGTCCCGGGCTCACGTCAGGTTGGTCGCGACCTCGGTGGGCATCATGCCGGTGGTCGCGGACGTGCCGTCCACGTTCAGGAAGTCGTTCATGAACTTGCGCAGCATCTTGCGGTGCTCGCGCTCCAGCATGTTCAGCCGGTATTCGTTGATGATCTTCACTTCCATGTCCTTCCACTCGCCCCAGCACGAGCGGCAGGTCACGTTCATGACCTTGGTCCAGTAGTCGTTGAACACCGGAATGTCCTGCTGGGTCATCGGCTCGAGGGGGAGCCCTGCGGCGCCCGTGGGCTCCCCGGGGGCGAGGCCGCACTTGTGGCACTTGAAGTCGGACATCGAATCTCCTGCGGTTCGGGCCGCATCCTAGAGCACTGATCAGATAGTCGCTCGGTCGCCTCGCTGACGGCCCTTGCAGGCCCCGTGTGCGCGTCCCATGCTGCCCCCATGTCCGCGCGCACCTCTCTCGCCCTCGGCCTGCTCCTCGCGACCGCCTTCGGTTGCGTCGCCGAGCCCACCACGGCCCCCTCGTTCGTGGACGCCGACGCCTGGTGCGACGACGCGGGCGAGGTCTGGACGTTCTGGGCGAAGGTGGACCACGACGACGGTCCCCGCGCCGTCGCCTGGGTGGTCATGGAGGCCGCGCTGGAGCTGGGCGAGGGCCGCCTCGATTCGGTGTACGTCGCCGACCTGGAGTACCAGGCCGAGGGCGAGTGGTCGGGCACGCTCGAGAACGGCGTCACCGCCTTGGACTGCAACGCGCCGGAGCCGTACGCGTACCTGTTCACCGCCGAGGACAGCGACGGCGACCAGGGGTTCTTCGACTTCTACGAGTCGCTGGAGTAGCGATCGGGCCGCAGCGCCCCGACGTCCACCGCGGGCGTGGCCCCGTCCATCAGATCGGCGAGCAGCACGGCGCTGGCGGGGGCGAGGAGGATGCCGTTGCGGTAGTGGCCGGTCAGCATCCACAGCCCGTCGACCGACGTGGGGCCGATGAGGGGCAAGTGGTCCTCGGTGAACGGCCGGAAGCCGCTGCGCGTGGCCACGACCTCCGCGTCGGCGAGGGCGGGGATCAGCTCGGTGGCGATGTCCAGGATCGCCCGCATGCCCGCGACGGTGACGCCTCTCCGGAAGCCGACGAACTCGAGCGTCGAGCCCGCGAGCACGCGCCCGTCCGGCCGCGACAGCACGTACCCGCGCTCGGAGAAGAGGATCGACGTGAAGAGCCGCTCGGACGTGCGCAGCTCGAGGATCTGTCCCCGCGCCGGTCGCACAGCGGTCTCCGCCAAGGGCACGCCGGGGAGGGTCGTCGACCAGGCCCCGGCCGCGACGACGACGTCCCGGGCGCGGTACCGCCCCTGCTCGCCCACGACCTCCGTGGGTCCCGAGTCGATGCCGAGCACTGTGTCCCGGGCGAACCTCACGCCCGCCGCGCGCGCCGCCTCGGGGAGCGCGGCCATGACGGACGGCGGGTCCACCTGGGCCTGGCCTTCGAAGAGGAGCGCGGACGTCGCGGACGGCGACAGGGCGGGCTCCCAGCGACCGAGATCGTCCACGCTGCGCCCGCTCGATCGGGTGCGCAGGCGAGCGTCCTCGGCGGCGTCGAAGCCCACCAGGGCGCCGCCGCAGCGCTCGAACCCCACGGGGACGCCGCTCTCGGACTCCAGGGCGTCGACCCAGGCCGGGTAGAGGTCCAGGCTGTACGCTCCGAGCTCGAGCAGGGGCCCGCCGTCGGCTTCTAGGTGGGGGCCGAGGATGCCGCCCGCCACGGACGAGGCCTCGGCGCCCGGGACCGAGCGCTCCAGGACGAGCACCTCGCGGCCGCGCAGGGCGAGCTCGCGGGCCACGGAGCACCCGTGGATCCCTCCGCCGATCACGACGACGTCGTGTGTCTGCGTGGTCATGGGGGCGAGTCGGTCGCCGCCGGGCCGGGGCCTACTCGTCGGCCGGCGGCGGGTCGTTGGAGCCGAGGTCGGCTTCGACCGTGTACACGCCGTCCCAGCGGCAGGGCGCGATGAACCGGCAGGGCTCGTCGGTGGTCACGTTGCCGCCCCAGGGGCCCCACCCGCCCGAGTCGGGGTTGTCGTAGACGATCGTCGTCTCGTCGTACTCGAGGTCGCCCGCGGAGAGCTCGAACCACTCGTCGCCGGCCTTCCACCACAGGATCGCGGAGCCCTCCTGCGTGACCCGGTCGAACGCCATGCGGTTGTCGTTCGGCATGCCCGCGCCGCCGGGGCACTCGTCCTCGACCGTGGTGAAGAAGACGCTCAGCAGCTCGCTGCAGTTCGGGCAGTCCTCCTGCAGCTCGGCCAGCTCGCCGGGCGCGTTCTCCGAGGCGTCCACACCGCTCATGGAGTAGACCTCGGTGCACTCGCCGACCTCTTCGGCCGCGGCGCCCTCGGTGTAGGTGATGTCGTACGTCAGCGTGCCCTCGATGCCGTCGAACACCGGATCGGGGTGCGGCTCGGGGGTCGGCGCGGGGGTGTCGTCGTCGTCCGTGATGATCGCGCCGGCGTTGCAGCCGGCGGCGAGGACAAGGAGAAGCAGCAGGAAGAGTCGGTACGTCATCAGCTCGTCTCTACATGATGTGGATGGGGTGGCCCAGCACCTTGTTGGCGGCCTCCATGACCGCCTCCCCCAAGGTGGGGTGCGGGTGGATCGTAAGGCCGATGTCCTCCACGAACGCGTCCATTTCGATCGCGAGCGCGGCTTCGGAGATTAGATCACTCGCGTTGGGTCCCACGATGAGGATTCCCAGTACCTGGTTGTCGGCCGCGTCGGCGACGATCTTCACGAACCCCTCGGCGGACAGCTGGGTGAGCGCGCGGGCGTTGGCGCCCCACGGGAACTTGCCGACCTTCACGTCGAAGCCCTTGGCCTTCGCTTCGGCCTCGTCCATGCCCGCCGACGCGATCTCCGGGTCCGTGAACACGACCGCCGGGACCGTCTTGTAGTCCGCCGCCACGGCCTTGCCCGCGGCGACCTCGGCGGCGATCTCGCCCTGCTTCGTGGCGCGGTGGGCCAGCATCGGGTCCCCGGTCACGTCGCCCACGGCGAGGATGCTGGGGACGTTCGTGCGCAGCTGCTCGTCCACGGGGATGAAGCCCCGGTCGTCCTGCGCGACGCCCGCGGCGTCGAGGCCGAGCCCGTCCGAGAACGGCTTGCGTCCCACGGTCACCAGCACCTTGTCGCACACGATGCGCTCGGCGCTGCCGTCCTTCTTGGTGACCTTGACGGCCACGCGATCGCCGTGCCTCTCCCAGCCCTCGGCGCGCGCCGACAGGTGGGTGACGATCTTCGACTTCTTCATCTTGCGGGCGACCACGCGCACGACCTCGGGGTCGAAGCCGGGGAGCACCTGGTCGGCCATCTCCACGACGGTGATCTTCGAGCCGAGCTTCTGGAGCATCTGCCCCATCTCAAGGCCGATGTAGCCGCCGCCGATCACCACGACGTGCTCCGGCACGGCGTCCAGGTCCAGCGCGCCCGTGGAGCTGAGGATCGTCTCTTCGTCGAAGCGGAAGGTGGGGATCTCGATGGGCACCGAGCCCGTGGCGATGATCGCGGTCTTGAAGGTGACGGAGACCTCGCCGTCGTCGGTGGCGACGGCCGCGGTGGTGGCCGACGTGAACCGCGCGGTCCCGTTGAGAAGCGCCGCGCCGTTGCCCTTGCAGAGCTTCTGTACGCCGCCCGTCATCTTCCCGACGATGCTCCCCTTCCAGGCCTGCATCGTCTTCATGTCCACGGCGACGTCGCCCACGGTGATGCCCATGGTGGCGATCTTCGACGTCTTCTCGACCATCTTCCCGGCGGTGATGAGCGCCTTGCTGGGCACGCACCCGATGTTCAGGCAGGTGCCGCCCCACATGGACTTCTCCACGATCAGCGTGTTCAGCCCCAGCTGCGCGCTGCGGATGGCCGCCGGGTATCCGCCGGGGCCGGCTCCGATGACGAGGACATCGACGTCGCGATCGCTCATGGGCGCTCCTGTCCGCGACCGAAGGGTCGGGGTGGATGGGGCTTCTACCGCCCTCGCGCACGGGCGCGCAAGAAGCCTGGGACCGCCCCCGTCACTTCCTGCGGGCGGACACCACCGACCAGTAGCCGGTGGTGGGCACGACGGCGACGTCTTCGAAGCCCGCGGCCTCGAGCATCGCGGCGACCTCGGCGAAGGTGTACTGCTTGCCCTCCGTCCAGAAGAGCATGTCGAGGTCCACGAGCACGGTGGCGACGGGCCCGGGTCGGGGCTCCACCGTCACGAGCTTCTCGTGTACCAGCACCCTCCCTCCGGGCTGCAGCGCGGCCGCGGCCCGAGCGAACAGGAGGGCGCAGTCCGGCGGGGCCCAGTCGTGCACGATCTGGGAGAAGAGGACGACGTCCGCGGCGGGGTACGGAGCCCCCTCGAAGAGGTCTCCGGGCGTCGCCATCGCGCGGTCCTGGAGTCCGGCGTCCCGGAAGCGTCGCCGGGCCTCGGCGCACACCGGGGCGAGGTCCAGCAACTCCGCCGTCAGCCTCGGGAACCGCTTCAGCAGCGCCAAGGGGTAGGCCCCGGAGCCGCCGCCCACGTCGAGCAGGCGGACGTCTTCACCCCAGCGCCAGGCGTCGGCGAGGGCTTGGGCGGGGCGCTCGCTGATGGAGTGCATCGCCTGGGTGAACCTGCGCGCCGCGTCGGTGTCTTCGGCGTGCTCCTCCCACACGTCGCCGCCGCCGTAGACCGACTGGCTGCCGCTGCGGATCGCGTCCAGCAGGGACCCGGGCGTCATCGGGTGGTCGAAGTCGAGGTCGATGAGGCCCGCGAGGGAGCCGTGCGCGTCCGGCAGGAGGTCGGCACGCGCGGCGTCCGTGAGGTGGTGGCGACCGTCCCGCCGCTCGGTGAGCCCCAGGGTCTCGAGCGAGCGGAGCAGCGCGGCGGCGCCTCGGGGCGCGAGATCGAGGGCCGCGGCCAGCTCGTCGGGGGTGTTGGGGGTGGCGCCCAGGTGCCGGAACACGCCGAGTCGCACGCCCACCGCGAGGAGCGCGCTCGCGCGGCCCGCGATGTAGAGGTCGTAGACCCGAGGCGCAGGGGTGTCGCTGCCGGGGAGTCGAATCACGCGCGCCCCACCATCTTCACGTCGCGGCCGACGAGGCGGTTCACCACCACGGAGCTGCAGGCCAGGCCGAACGCGCCGGTGACGAAGCCGAGGCTGCCCTCGACCTGCACGCGGTCCTCGCAGGTGTGGCCGCGGTCCTCCTTCGGCGGGCACACGCACTGGAACCCTCCCGTCGCCTGGTCGTAGTACAGCGCGGTGGGCGCCACGGGACGCTCGATGGAGAAGACCGCGGGCACGCCCGTCGGCTCGTCCATGCTCCAGCCGTACTTGCGTCGGAGGATCCGGCGGATGTCCCGGGCGAAGGGGTCGTTGTAGGTGTCGCGCAGGTCGGCGACGCGGATGAGCGTCGGGTCCGTCTTCGCGGCCGCGCCGAGGGAGCTCACGACCGGGATGCCCCGACGTCGGCACGTGTCCAGCAGTCGGCACTTCGCGGTGATGTTGTCGATGGCGTCCACCACGAAGTCGGGCGCGGCGCCGTCGGGCAGCAGCGCGGCCTCGGTCTCGGCCGAGAAGAAGGCCTCCACCGCCTCGACCTCGATGCGGGGGTTGATGGCCCGGCAGCGCTCGGCCATCACCTCGACCTTGGCCTTGCCGACCGCGCCGCGCACCGTGTGGAGCTGCCGGTTGGTGTTGGTGACGCAGATGTCGTCGAAGTCGACGAGGGTGAGGCGCCCGACCCCGGTGCGGACGAGCGCCTCCACCGCGAAGCTGCCCACCCCGCCCACGCCGAAGACGGTCACGTGGGCGGCCATGAGCCTGGTGATGCCCCCGTCGCCCAGGAGCCGGGCGGACCGGTCGAAGCGCCGCTGGGCGCGGGCGAGCGTCTCGTCGGGGTCGATGTCGGCGGGCAGCGGCTGCTCCGCGCGCGCCCGTCCCTTGGTCTGCCGTCCGGTCATGGCGGGGGACTCTAGCGGGGGCCCGAGACGAAAAGTCTCGGTTTCGCGGTGTACTCGACGAGTGTCGGGCGAAAACGAGACTCTCAGTCCACCCCGTTGCGCGTGCTAGACCGGATGCATGCGGTGGTCGTGTTCGCCGGCGCCGATGAGGTGCCCGGCGACGGCATCGATCAGGCCTGCGACGGCGTGGACGCCGCGGCGTGTTTCGTCGACGCGGCCGACGACGGGTTCGGGGACGGCCCCGACGACGAGCGGGAGTTTCCCCAGGAGTACGAGACCATCCAGCTCGCGATCGACGACGCGGCCGACGTCGTGATCCGGGGCCACGTGGGGGGCGCAGACCTCGAGGAGGTCACGGAGTTCTTCGCCGAGGACGTCCTCATCGTCGACAACCCCGGGGCGATCGCGGCGGGCGGCCTCGGCATCGTGGGGCCGGTCCCCGGCGGGCTCGACCTCTCGGGCGTCGTGCTGGACGGAAACTCGGCGTGGGACGGGGGCGGCCTCCCCCCGGGGCCTGGACCTGCGCGGCGCGGCCGCCCTCGACGTCCTGGACTGCACGGTCACCGACAACACCGGCGGCGCGGGCGGCGGCGTGGCGGTCACGGGGACGGGGAGCGCCGGGGACGTCGTCGACTCGCGGGCGCCCACGGGGGCGGGCTCTGGGCGGCGCAGGGGTCCTACGACACGACCGTCGACGACACCCACTTCGGAGGCAACGTCGCCGGCCTCCACGGCGTGGGCGCTCGCGTGGGCGACGCGACCTTCACCGACTGCACCTTCGGCGCCAACCAGGCCGAGGCGGGCGGAGGGATCTTCGGCGACGGCGTGACCGTCGTGGACGGCTCGTTCACGGCCAACGACGCGCTCGGCCTGATGCCCGGCTCGCCGGTGCACCCGAATCGCTACCACCTGACCGCGACGTCGGCGTGCGTCGACGCAGGGCCGCCGGGCACCGTCGACCCGGACGGCGGACCCGCGGACATCGGGGCCTACGGCGGCCCCGACGCGGACCTGTGGGACGTGGACGGTGACGGCTTCTTCGCGTGGTGGCAGCCCGGCCCGTACGACCCGGCGGTGCACCTGCCCGCGGGGCTGGACTGCAACGACTTGTCGGCCGGCACCTACCCCGGGGCGCCCCCGCTCGGCATCAGCGGGTTCGACACCGACTGCGACGGAATCTGACGCTCAGAGACCGAACAGCCGGCGGGCGTTCGCGGCCGTGATCGCGGCGATGTCCGCGGGATCCACGCCTCGGATCCGAGCCGCCTCGACGCAGACCTCTCTCAGCCGCTCGGGGCCCTCGTCGTCGGTCTCGATCAGCAGCCGCTCGCCGGGGATCGCGCGGATCGCGGCGGGGCGGTTCAGCCCTCGGGGAGACACCGACAGGAAGAACCCGGCGTCGACCCACCCGCGCACGACCTCCACGGGGCCCCCGAAGTCGTGGACCATGCCCCGCACGCCCGCCTGCTTCGCGGCCTCCATGCACGCCCCGTGGGTGCGTACGACGTGCAGGATCACGGGCAGGTCGCGAGCCGCGGCGAGGGCGAGTTGTCGGCGAAACGCCCGCCGCTGGAGCTCCATGGGGCCGCCCCGGCGCCCTCGGTCGAGGCCGGTCTCGCCGATCGCGATCACGGCCCGTCGATCGCAGGTCGCCACCACCTCGGCGAGGGCGACGTCCAGCGATTGGGCATCCGCCGGGAGGTGCCAGGGGTGGAGCCCGACGGCGGCCGAGACCCGCGGGTCGGCCACCAGGGTCGCCGCCAGGGCCTCCGACGCGGCGTCGACCCCGGGGACGATCCATCCGTCGCCGTCGGCGGGCACCGACTTCAGGTGGGCGTGGGCGTCGATCACAGGCGGTTCAGGACCATGGTCGCGATCGCCTCGATCGTGGCGGGCGAGTGGCCTTCGAGGCGGTTGTTGGCGATCACGTAGGTCTCCATGCGCTGATGGAGGGCGTCGAGGATCAGCTCGGTGGTGTCCTCGCGGCACGTCCCCTGGACGGCCCGAAGGCGGTCGTAGGGCATGAACTGCTCGACCGACGCCGAGTAGTTCGTGCCCAGCGGAGTGAGCAGGCGCATCACGTGGTGGCTCGGGGGCGCGACGGTGCACCGCGAGGCGACGTCGCGCTGGGCGTGGAGGGGCGGCATGCCGTCCCAGTGGTTGAACACGTGAGCCGCGCCGTGGGTGTGCAGGAGGTCGAACCACCAGGGCTGGAGCAGCGCAGGCGTGCGGATCTCCACGGCGTACTTCATCGCCCGAGGGATCTCGGACAGGAAGCGGTCGAAGCGCTCGGCGAACCGGTCGAGGGCGGCCGTGGACGGCGACTGGAGCGCCGCGAACTGGAAGATGAGGGGCCCCGTGCGCTCGCGGATCCCGTCGCGGTCCCAGACCGGCAGCACCTCCCGGATGAAGACCTCGGGATCGAGGTGCGCAGGGTTCGCGTCCGTCGAGCGGAAGCCTCTCGGGACCCGGTCGCGCCCGAACCTCTCGATGGTGATCTGTTCCCACACCTTGGGCAGCCAACGAAAGGCCCCGGGGGTCTGCGCGGCGTACCGGTCGACGGTCTTGACCGACGGCGGCCCGTAGAACGAGCTGTCGATCCCCACGCACCCGAACCAGGGATGGCGCGCGTACTCCTCGAGGGAGGCCTCTCGGAACGCCTTCTCGGACGCGTACGGGCGACGGTAGATGGAGCCCCTCCACCCCGGGTACGTCCAGGAGCTGGTCCCGAAGCGCAGCGCCTCGGGCAGGTCGTCCCACGGCCCGGCGGGTCGGGGCGGCGGCGTCGGGGCGACCGGCGGTCCGAACAGGGAGGCCTGGCGGTCGGTCACGCGCCCACCGCGACGATCAGCCGGCTGCCTTCGGCTCGGCGCAGGTCGACCGTGTCCGTCACCCGGAACCCGGCCTCCACCAGCCAACCCGCGACGACCGACGCCGGGTACACGCCCCCCGATTCGGTGAACATCGCCATGCTCACGGCGAACCGGGAGGCGTCGTCGGGCGACAGGCCGTCCTCGGCGATGGCGATGTCCTTCACGGCGACCCGGCCCTCGGGGGCGAGCCCCTCTCGGATGCGAGCGAACAGCTCCATCAGGTCGCCGCCGAGGAAGGTCATCCGGTCGGAGAGCCCCTCCTCGTCCCAGAGCTCCCGGATCGGGCCCTCGGCGTTGGGGCGATCGACGAGCGTCGCCGTCGTGGCCCCGCGACGGACGAGGGCGAGCGCGTACGTGCCCAGCCCCGAGCCGAGGTCGAGGACGCGGTGGGCGGGCGCGAGCAGGTCCGCCACCTCATCGGCGACGTCGACGCTCACGGTGTGGATGTACCGCAGGAAGCGGCGACGCTCCTGGGCGGACACCTCTCCGCCCGAGCCCGCGACCTGGAGAGGTCGGTCGTCACCCAGGACGTCGGCCGGGGCGTCCAGCGGACCACCGAGCAGCGCCCCGAACACGCCCAGGTCGTGGGCGGCCATCAGCGCCGCGGCGTCCTGGAGGCCGGAGGTGACGGCCCCGAACTCGTCCACTCTGTCGCTCACGCGGCCTCCGCCCGGGAGCTTAGACCACCGTCGCGCAGGCCCCGACCGCCCCGCGCGTGCCGGTCAGGCCGCCTTCTTGGCGAAGGCGATGCGCACGACGAAGAGGTCGCCGCGACGGGGTTCGCAGGCGAGGACGCGGCAGGGGACCTCGATCCCCTTCCCGTACGGCCCCACGCGCACGAGGGCCCGCCCCACGGGGATGCGCGCGTTGCTGACGAGGCGGGAACCCCCCTGGGAGATGTCGACGACGATGGCCGCCCGCCGCCGCGCGGGCATCGGGTGGCCTTTCGCGTCCAGGGGGATCACCAGCGCCTCCGTGTCGAGGGGGCCGCGGGGGGTCTTCCGCCGCTCGTCGGGGGCCACCTCGGCTCGGCCGCGGAGCCACTCCGCGAGGGCCTTCGCGCCATGGAGGGTGCTCATCGGGCGCTCCGCTTCCGCGCGAGGTCCGCGCGCAGGCGGCCCTGGGCCTCGACGGGTACCTGGAGCCGGTCGAGCGCTTCGCTCGCGACGTCGGTGCCCACTTCGTCGGGGAGCCCGAGCTCGACGGCCACGAGCTCGCACGCCGCCGCCACCGTCGAGGCCATCCGGAGGCCGAAGATCGCCAGGTGAGGGCGATGGTGATAGGCCATGGCGCCGGCGACCGGGGCGGGCAGCTTCCAGTTGAGCGCGAGCGCCCCGCCGACCTCCTCGTGAAGCGCCGCGGCGAGTCGCGCCCGCACCTCCCTCGAGCCCAGCTCCGACGTGGCCGACGTGAGCCGCACGCGGGGATACAGGGCGTGGAAGGCGGCGAGCCCCACGTCGTGGAGGAGCCCCGCGGTGAAGGCGTGATCGGGGTCCGTCCCGGCCGCCTTGGCGACCGCGCGGGCCGTGTGCGCCACCGCCGATGAGCGCAGCCGCAGTCGCTCGCCGAACGCGCGATCGCCCGGCACGCGGAGCACCCGCCCGGCCGACGCGACCAGCAGCACGTCTCGCAGCCGGGTCAGGCCCACGCGGGCCAGGGCCTCCTGGACGGTCTGGGCGGGGCGCGCCCGGGCGTAGTGCGTGGCGTTCGCGGCGCGCAGGACCTCGGCGGCGAGGCCCGGGTCGCCCTTGAGGATCCACGCGATCTGCCGGAGGCTGCCGTCCGGGGAGTTGGCCGCGGCCAGGGCGTGCACGGCGCTGGCCGGCAAAAGGGGCTGGTGAAACTCGGAGCCCACCAGCTCCTCGTGGAGGAGATCCGAGACCTCCGCCACCAGCGCCGCGGGCAGGGCGTCGGGCTCGTCGAGTTCGGGGTCGAGGTCGACGACGCCGCGGCCGTAGGCCGCAGAACGGATGGAAGAGCGGCTGGATCGGGACACGGGAACTCCTCGCACGGGCCCGCGGAGGGCGCGCCCGGGTTCAGGTATCCGTCGCGCCCACTGCGCTCCGGACGTCTCCCGTTTCCTCTTTACTCTCCCCGGCAGGGGGACTTCGAACCACCGACTCTCTCATCGGACGGAAGAGTGTTCGCTTGAACGTGCGATTGACTCTCTCGTACGGCTGCCGGAGAGTCTTATGTGCGCTGGTCCGGGGGGCAACGCCCCTGAGGGATCGAACCACCAAGCCCGTTTCCTCGACCGGGCCAGCGCCTTCCAACTAAAGCACGATTCGCACTCCCTTGGATACGCCGTTCCGGTGGTCGCGGTTCGGGTGGGGGCGAGGGGACTAGAACCGCTCGATTGCGCCCTCGTCGCGGGACTTCGTGCGCCAGGCGAGGCCCCGCGTCGGGCGTGGGCGGATCCGCTCCCCGTCGGCTTGGTCGAAGACGACCAACTCTTGGTCCAACCGAGTGATCTCGAGGAGCTTGCGGTGGTAGTCCGACGTGCCGACGATCGCGAAGCGGCGCCCCTCGGCCAGGGCCTTGCGGTGCCACTTGAGCAGCAGGGTCAGCCCCGCGGAGTCGATCTGCGTGAGGCCCGCGACGTCCACCCAGACCGACTCCCGCCGCCGCCCGAACAGCTTGTCCAGGGAGAAGTCGAGCTCGGGGCAGTTGGTGCGGTCGAGGGACCGCGTGACCTTGAGGACCGTGCCGGCCTTCACTTTTTCTTCGGTGATGTCCATGCGTCGCTCCTCACCCCGCCGAGACGCGGAGTACCTCTTCGAGGGTGGTCTCGCCGGCGGCCACCTTGGCCAGGCCGTCCATGCGCAGCGTCTGGTGCCCGCGCAGCTCGCGCAGCTCCCGCTCCAGGTCCTTGCCCGAGACGCGTCGGATGATCATCGACTGGACCGGCTGGTCGACCTCGATGTGCTCGAAGATCCCCATGCGGCCCCGGTAGCCGAGGTTGTTGCAGTACATGCACCCCCCGGCGCGGAAGATGACCGGGTTGGGGTCGTCGCCCGGGAAGCGGATCCCCAGGGCCGTGAGCTCCTCCGTCGAGAGGCGGTACGGCACCTTGCAGTTGGCGCACAGGCGACGGACCAGGCGCTGGGCGAGGATCCCGGAGACGGACGTGGAGAGCAGGAACGGCTCCAGCCCCATGTCGAGCAGCCGGGCGACCGCCGAGGCCGCGGAGTTCGTGTGCAGGGTGGACATCACGAGGTGTCCGGTCAGCGACGCCTGGATGGCGATGTTGGCCGTCTCCACGTCGCGGACCTCGCCGACCATGATCACGTCGGGGTCCTGACGCAGGATCGAGCGCAGCCCGGTGGCGAACGTGAACCCCGCCTTCTGATGGGTCTGGCCCTGGCAGATGTCGTCCAGGTCGTACTCGATGGGGTCCTCGAGGGTGATGATCTTCTTGCGCGTCGCGTCCATCTCGGCGAGGAGCGCGTAGAGCGTCGACGTCTTGCCCGAGCCGGTCGGGCCGGTGACGAGCAGGATCCCGTTCGGCCGGTGGACCGTCGTGCGCATCGCCGTGGCGAGGTCGTCCGGGAACCCCAGCGAGCCCAGGTCCATCTTGAGCCCCGACCGGTCCAGGATCCGGATGACCACCACCTCGCCGTAGCGGGTCGGGAACGAGCTCACCCGGAAGTCGACCCGGCGGCCCTTGAAGCGCATGGAGAAGGCGCCGTCCTGGGGGACGCGCCGCTCGGCGATGTCCATGTGCGCCATGATCTTGGTGCGCGACAGGACGGCCGCCTTGTACCCGTTGGGGATCGACGGTCGGTCGGTGAGGATGCCGTCGATGCGGAAGCGCACGCGCAGGTGGCGGGCCTTCGGCTCGAGGTGGATGTCCGAGGCCCGGCAGGTCAGCGCCTCGACGACCAGGTTGTCGATCAGGTCGATGACGATCTTGCTGCGCCCCAGCTCGGCGGGGTCGATCTTCTCGCCCTCGGACCAGCCGTAGGACTCCTCGTCCGACAGCTCGGCGTCCTGAAGGTCCTGCTGACGGCGGATGCCCGCGAGCTCCACGAGGTTGCCGGTCCGCGCGTCGACGGCCTGGTCGATGGTCGTGGCGGTCGTGTAGACGGCGTGCACGCTGCAGCCGGTGGCGAAGGCGATCTCCTGGACCTTGTCGAGGTCCGTGGGGTCGTCCATGGCGACCGTGAGCATCTTCTCCACCTGGAACAGGGGGATGCAGCGCAGCCGCTTGATCATGCGGAAGGGCAGCACGCCCGCGACGGCCGGGTCCTGGTACGCGGGCTCGAGCTGCACGAACGGCAGCCCCGACTGCTCCGCGAGGACGGAGTACAGGAGCACCTGGTCGATGTGCTCGAGCTCCACCAGGATGTGGCCCAGGTAGCCCGGCTCGTCCTTCTGAACGGCGAGCGCCTCCTCGAGCTGCTCGTCGGTGATGACGCCCTTGTCCATGAGCATGCGGCCCAGGCGCCGGGACTTGCTGTCGGGGAAGGGCAACGAGCGAACGCGCGTCTCGATCGTGGTGACGGGCGTGACCGTCGGGTTCGTCTGCGCTGCGGCCTCGGACATGGGGCGACCTCCTGAGTGGCCCCACCATCGGACGGCGACTCCGCGACTTGAGGTACCTTCTCGCTCCGAGGAGATCTCGGACCGCTCAACCCCATTCAGGAGCGCGGGACCCGCTACCCCAGCGCCACGTTCCACCGGCTGGGAGACGGGCGCTCGAACCTGCGGCTGGTGTGGACCGCTCCGACCACGGTGAACGATCTGTGGGACGGCGTCGCGACCGGCGTCGCCGCGCTGGGCGCCGAGTCGGTCACCGGCTGGGGCGAGATCTTCGTCTACCAGGGGGTGGTGACGGAGGCCGACGTTGCCATCGCCTGGCAGCGCACCGCGACGATCACGCCGAACCACGAGCACGCGGTCTCTGCTGCCAACCAGTTCGGCTCGTCGCCGACGATCTCCTTCTCGCCGGACGGGACCGTCGGTTGGATCGCCTGGCTGGGCGCCATCGAAGGGGGCACGCCGGGGATCTTCAGCCCGATCTTCGTGAAGTCGAGCGACGGCGGGGAGACTTGGGGAGAGCCGGTCGAGGTCGACCCTCTCGACGCTCATGCTGGATACGACGTCCACGGACGCGGGCGCGTCCTGGGAGACCGTCTCTCTCCACGCGCCCTTCAACCCGACCCTCCGGGGCGAGTTCGGCGTGCCGGAGCCCGGCAGCGGAGCGCTGCTCGCCATGGACAACCGTCCCCAGATCGCGCGCAGCGAGGACGGTGAGCACATCTTCTACGCCTGGGCCACGAGCCTGTGGGAGCAGGTCGGGTTCGCCGAGTCCGCCAACCTCGCTCCGCAGCTGTACGTCGGAGGCATGCGCCTGTCGGACGGCGCGCTGTACGGCCCCAAGGTGCTGACGTACGACGATCCTGCGTGGGACGGCCGGGCCCTGTTCCCGTCCATGGCCCCCACCGTCCTGGAGGTGGACGACTGCTTCATCCCCCCGATCGTGCTCATGGACCTGGTCTCCGGGGACCAGCTGGAGTCGACCCGCGGGCGGCGAGGGGGACTGCCTCTGCGGCACCGACTGCGCGGACTGCGACGCGGTGCCCGGACCCGCCTACGGAGACGGGGTCGGGGGGTGGTTCCGACTGCGGCTGCGAGTCGTCGCTGGGCGCGGGGAGCGGGAGTGGGTTGACCCTGCTCGTCCTCCTCGCCTCGCTCAGAGGCGCGTCATCGCCCCGCGGATCCAGGGGAGCAGACGCTCGTAGTCGCACTCGTCGCGCTCGAGCAGGCCGATCAGGAGTGCGTGGTAGCCCGTTCGAGGTCGATACTCTCCCTCATGGAGTCGTCGAGGTGCCTCAGCACGTCCGGTCGCACCCGCCGTCGGGCCAGGTAGTCGCGGATCGCTTCGGTGAGCAGGCCGCTGATGCTCGAGTGCGATTCGGCCGCGACCGCCTGGAGCTCCCTCCAGACCTCCTCGTCGACCTTGGAGCTGATCTTGATCGCCGTCATGACATGTCAAGAGATGTCCAGACACCACGGCCTGCAAGGCCCGATCAAGCCTCGCCGGGCTCCACGGAAACGCCCCCCGGGAAGTGCGTCCACTCGACCCCGAGGTCGATCGTCTGCTCGGGGGCGACCCCGATCCAGGCTGCCTCGTCGTCGATCTCGCCCTGGGGGATGAACTTGCCCGACTGGGCGATCTGCACGCCCCCGTCGGGTCCCGAGCGCACCTCGGTGAAGAGCAGTCCGCGGCTCCGCTCGTGCTCGACCAGCAGGCCGATGCCGCGCTTCTGTCCCTCGGGTGTGTCCAGCGCGGTGGGCTGCGCGACGGCGACCGCGAGGACGTGACCGGCCGCCCGCGCCACGAGCGCGCGCACGAGGTCGGGTCGCGAGACCGGGGGTGGGGTCAGCAAGCAGTAGGTCTCGAGAGTCGCTTCGGAGAGGACGAACACGTGCAGTCCCTCGACCCCTCCGCGCACGACCTCGGGGAGCGCCTGGGGGGCGAGGATGCGCGCGGCGTCGACGAGGTCGGTGGGCGCGGACCCCGAGTACGACGTCAGTCCGCCGGTCATGGACGTCGCCTTCGGCTCGACCTTGCTCATCTCCATGCTCTTTACTTCGGAGGTCCCCGTGTCGACCCACTCGTCGAACCCCTCCGGGAGCCCCTCCTGATCGTCCGTCCCCCCCTCGGCGTAGTTCCACTCGCCGTGCCACTGCCCGGCGCCCTCCGGCCCGGTCCCCACCGTCCGCCACGCGAGCCACCAGCGCTCCCCGTCGTCGGTTCGCGTCAGCTCGAGCAGGCCCAGCGCGCGACGAAGGCCGCCGTCCGGTGCGCGCACCAGCGCCTCCCCGTCGCGGAATGTCCGCAGGATCCCTTCGCGGCCCCCGAGCTCCACGACGATGCGCGCGAGCATGGACTCTTCGCCCACATCGACGACGCCCGCCAGCGGCAGCACCTCCACGTAGCCGTCCCCGAAGAAACGGGCCGCTCCTGCGCTGCGGCCCTGGAAGACGTGGCGCGCCTCGAGCTGCTCCCGCAAGTGCTCGCGCAGCGTCGTGATCGGTTCGAGCGGCGCGTCGTGGAACGCGTGGCGCTGAAGGTCGAGTCGAATCCCCCGTGTGTCGCTCATGCCCCAGGGTAGACCAACCCGGCCTCAACCCTTCACGGATCCGGCGGTGAGGCCCTCGACGAGGTTCTTCTGAAGGGCGAAGAAGAGCGCCATGACGGGGATCGACACGACGATGGCGCCCGCGGCGAACGCGCCCCAGTCGGTGCTGTAGTCGCCCACGAAGCGCTGCAGGGCGACGGGCAGGGTGAAGGCCGTCTCGTCCCCCATGAAGGTCGCCGCCAAGATGAACTCGTTCCAGGCCGTCATGAACGAGAAGAGCGCCGTGACGGCGATGGCGGGGCGACTGAGCGGCAGCACGATCACGAGGAAGATCGTCCACTGGGAGGCGCCGTCGATGGTGGCCGCCTCTTCCAGGTCGCGCGGGATGGTGTCGAAGTACCCCTTGAGCATCCACACGCAGAAGGGGATGGCCGTGGTCGAGTAGCAGAGGACGAGGCCGGTGATCGAGTTCAGCAGGCCCGTGGCGTCCATGAGGATGTAGAGCGGGATCGCCATCACCACGCCGGGGAACATCTGCGTCACCAGGAACGCGTTCATGCCCAGCTCGCGCCCGGGGAAGTCGAACCGGGAGAACGCGTAGGCGGCGGTGCAGCTGAGGGCGATGCCGACGACCGTCGTGGCGCCCGCGATGACGAGGGAGTTGAACAGCCAGTGCCCGAACAGCCACGTGCCGTGGATGTCGGTGGTGCCGATGAGGGCCTCGAAGTTCTCGAAGGTGATCTCGGACGGGAACGGGTTGGCCGACAGGTCCGGCGTGCCCTGGGGCGTGAGCGCCATCTTCACGACCCACAGGACGGGGTACAGCGTCGCGATCGTGAGGGGCAGCAGGATGGCGTGACGCCACCACTGACCCTTCCACGTGGTGCGACGGTCGACGTGCTTCACGGGCTCGGTCATGCGGGGGCCCCCGCCTCGGTGACCTTCTTCGTGAGCAGCGTGTAGACGATCAGGATCCCGAAGATCAGCAGCGAGTAGGCCGACGCGTACCCGTACTGGGCTTGGCGCGTGAACGCCCACTTGTAGGCCTCGGAGATGAGGATCTCCGTGGAGCCGCCGGGCTCGCCCGCGCTGACGAGGTAGATGATGTTGAACATGTTGAAGGTCCAGACGGACCCGAGGATGACGGCCGGGAGCAGGGCCGGTCGCAGCAGCGGCAGCGTGATGTGTCGGAAGCGCTCCCAAGCGGACGCGCCGTCGACCTCGGCGGCCTCGGTGAGGTCCCGGGGGATGGCCTGCAGGGCGCCGAGGGTCACGACCATCATGAACGGGAAGCCGAGCCACGTGTTGGTGGTCAGGTTGGCGGCGAACGCCGTGAAGAAGTTGCTGAACCAGGACACGGGCTCGATGCCGAACACGTCGAGCACGCCGTTCACGGCCCCGAACTGCCGGTTGAACATGCCCTTCCAGATGAGCGCGGTGATGTAGTTGGGGACGGCCCAGGGGACGATCAGCAGGACGCGGTAGATGCCCTTCAGCTTCATCCACGGGTCCCGCAGCAGCAGCGCGAGGCCGAGTCCGATGCCGGTGTGCAGGGCGACGTTGCCGAGCGTCCACGCGACGGTGACCACCAGCGTGAACCAGAAGGACATCGGGTCCGTCACGGGGTAGTCCGACGACTGGAGGATGCGGGCGAAGTTCTTGAGCCCCACGAAGGTGAACTCGCCGCCCTTGTGGGCGAACAGGCTCACGGCGGAGCCCACCAGGAACGGCACGAAGACGACGGCGATCATCCCGAGCGACGCGGGTAGGAGGTACATGTACGCGTGCTTCGAGGCGCGGACCCGCGCCACCAGGTTCGAGCGCCGCGCGAGGTGGAGCGTGCCCATGGCGCCGCCGAGAAGGAGCAGCGCGAGCAGGACCAGGTAGGGGCCGGGGGACGACGGCGGCGGCGGCGGCCGGAGGTAGAAGCCCACCTCCTGCTGGGCGCGCGCGGACGCGACGGTGGGGACGCTCGAGCCTCGGACCACGGCGCGCAGGGCACGGTTGGCGGGCTCCCAGACGGCGCCCATCTCGGGCCGGTTGGGCATGGGGACGGCCGCGCGGGCCTGGGCGACGAAGGCCCCCAGGGTGGTGTCCCGGGCGACGCGGGGGTCGTCGTGGGCGGGTTCGAGGGCCACGACCTGGCGCCCCACCGTCGCCCGCACCACGCTGCCCTCGAGGCCCGCGACGGCGGCGATGACCTTCGCGACCGCCCTGTCGGACGCCTTGGAGCGCGCGGCCCGGTAGAGCGACTCGACGGTGAGGAAGGGACGCAGGGGGCCGGTGCCGGGGATGTCCGGGAGGGGAGCGACGCCGAAGTTGATCGTGGGCCCGATCTCCCCGAGGAACCATGGGCCGTTGAAGACGAAGGCGGTCTTGCCGGTGTTGAAGAGGTTGGCGACGAGCGCGCCGTCCGTCTCGGGCGGCACGGTCTCGGAGTCGACGAGGTCCTTCACGTACCTGAGCGCCTGCCGCATGGCCTCGGTGTCGAGGTCGACGGGCGACTCGGCGTCGGCGAACACGCGCCCGCCGTAGGCGTGGAAGAAGGCGGCGTGGTGATAGAAGTTGCCGACCTCGTAGGCGAAGGGGACGTCTGCGACCTCGGCGCCCAGGAGGGCCATGGACTCCAGGTCCGCAGGCACCCGGTCCACGAGATCGCGGTTGTAGAAGAGCGCCAGCGACTTGAAGGCGAGGGGGACGGCCCAGACCCGGTCGTCGTAGGTGACGGCCTCGATGGCGGGGTCCGAGAAGGACGACGGGGGGAGCGCCGCCGGGAACACGGCGGGCTGGATGATGTTGTTCGCGGACCACTGGGCCGCGGCCTCGTGGGGGGCGATGAAGAGGTCCGGCCCGTTGTCGTGGGGGACGGCGTTCGTCAGCTTGGTGCGGAAGGCCTCGCTGGGCACGGCGAGGATGTCGACCTTGATGTTCGGGTCCCGCTCCTGAAGCCACAAGATGTTGGCCTCGAGGGCTGCCTGCTCTTGGCCCCGGTACGCGTGCCAGAGCCTGACCACCTCGGCATCCTCCGCGGCGGCGGGGGCCGGGAGGAGGACGAGCGCCAGCGTGAGCAGGGCGCGTCGGAGGAGGGGCATCATCGGGGGCGATGGTCGCACGAGGAGCGCGACAGTACATTAGTAACTCTGATTAGAGTTACTAATGTGGTGGGCGGACACTACCCGGCCGGAACGGGCCGTTCACCCCCCGCCGTGACCGTCGAGACTGCCCAGAGGGGACGGCGCCACCTCAGGCGACCTCGAGCTTCCTGCCCTCCTTGAACGCGTCGATCGCGAAGCCGGTGTTCAGGACGAGCACGCTGGCGAACATGAGCGTGTAGAGCTCCGGCTCGGGCGCCTTGATGCCGAACTCGACGTACGTGAGGCCCACGAGGCCGAGGATGAAGAAGACGGACACCAGCTTGCGGATGCCGAGGACGAGGTAGCCGGCGCCGGGGAGGAACCAGTTGAGGAGGGTCGCGATCCAGGTCTTCATGGTCTGTGTCTCCGCGCCGAGTTCGTCTCGACGTCCAGTGACACCAGTGTTGCGGATCTCCCCGGACGCAGGAATGCCATATCGTCCGCAGGATTTGACTAAACATCCGGATAGCTCCCAGCGTCCCGTACGTTCGGTGTAGGTTCTCCCCCATGGACGCGCTCAGTGACTTCCTCGCCTCGATCCGGGTGGAAGGCAGCATCTTCAGCCGAGCCGAGATGTCGGCCCCGTGGGGGGTGCTCACGCGGGGCGCCGAGGACGCGATCTTCCACGTCGTGCTCTCGGGGGCGGGTTGGATCTCCGTGGACGACGCGCCCCCCATCGCCTTTCGGGCCGGCGACCTGCTCGTCATGCCCCACGGGAGCAAGCACGTCCTCAGCGACCTGCCCGCCACCCCCGGGACCTGGATCATGGATCTGCCCACCCACACCGGCGACGACGGTCTGCCGTGCGTGACCGTCTCGGGAGGCGGCCCCCGCACGTCGATCCTGTGCGGGATGTTCCAGCTCGACGCCCGAGGCCGCGAGTCCCTGCTGCCTCACCTCCCTCCGCTCCTCCACCTGTCCGCGAGCCCCGGCGAGGGCCGCACCGCAGCCTGGTTGGACGCGACCCTCCGCCTCATCGCGGACGAGGTCGCGGGGGCCCGTCCGGGCGTCGAGTTGATGGTCGCGCGCCTCGCAGACGTCCTGTTCGTCCAGATCCTGCGACGGTGGATCGAGCAGGGCGCGGGCGGGGCGGCGGGGTGGCTGGGCGCGCTGCAGGACCCCGGTCTGGCGAGGGCGCTGGGGGCGCTGCATCGGTCGCCGTCGCACCCGTGGACGGCGTCGACCCTCGCGTCGACGGCGGGGATGTCCCGCACCGTCTTCTTCGAGCGGTTTCAGCGGGCCGTGGGCGAGTCGCCCGCGGGGTACCTGCTGCGCTGGCGCATGCACGTCGCCCGGGGAGCCCTGACGGCCGACCTCGGCATGGCCGAGATCGCCGAGCAGGTCGGGTACAGCTCGGAGGCGGCGTTCAGCCGGGCCTTCAAGCGCCACGTGGGCATGGCGCCCTCCGTGTGGCGGCGGGCGCGGGCCTGAGCGATCGGAGGAATCGGCGGGATGGCGCCGACTTCGTCAAACTCGCGCCCATGGGTGACTGGGTCCGACGCGCGCTCGTCGCGTTCTTCACGATCGTCCGGCGGGTCTTCTTCCGCCGGGTGGACGTGGTGGGTCTGCACCGCCTCCCTCGCCACGGCACGGTGCTCGTCGGCAACCACCCCAACTCGCTCGTCGACCCCGTCCTGATCGTCACCACGTGCGGACGACGCCTGTCGTTCGCGGCCAAGGACGTGCTCTTCCGCAAGCCCCTGCTGGGCCCGATCATCAAGGCCGGGGGCGGCGTCCCCATCCGTCGTCGCCAGGACCACGGCGGGGGGGCGGTGGACAACGACGACGCCTTCGCCGCGTTCCACTCGGTGCTCGCCGACGGCGGGACGGTGGCGATCTTCCCGGAGGGGATCAGCCATCGGGGACCGGAGCTCGCGCCCCTGAAGACCGGGGCCGCCCGCATCGCCCTGAGCGCCGCCGCGGCGGGCGCGACGGTCTCCATGGTCCCCGTCGGCCTGACCTACTTCGACCGGGACCGGATGCGCTCCCGCGTCGCCATCCGGTACGGCGCTCCGCTCCCGGTGTCGGACGACCTGATCGCCCTGCATCGGACCGATCCGCGAGGCGCCGCGAGGGCCCTCACCGATCGCGTCGAGGCCGCCATGCGCGACGTGACCGTCAACGCGCCCGACTTCGAGACCGCCTCCGCGCTCGGGACCCTGCGCTCGCTCGTCGCCACCGAGGACCAGGGCCCGGGGGCCGACGCGGAGCTGTCGGGGCGCATCGGCGAGCTGTGGAAGGAGCGCCGCGACGACCCCGCGATGGCCGACCTGCTCGAGCGCGTGCGCCACTACCAGTTCTGCCTCGACGCCTTCGAGATCGGGGACGACCTCCTGCGCGGGGACCTCTCCCGACGACGCGCGATGTTCGCCCTCGCGCGGCACGTCTTCCTGCTCATCGTCCTGCTGCCGCTGGCCTGGCCGGGGTGGCTGGTCCACGTCCCGCCCGTGGCCGCGGGGCTGTTCGCCGGACGCACGATGTCGCCGCGCCCGGACGTCGTGGCCACCACCAAGATGCTCGTGACGACGCTGCTCGTGGTGCTCACCTACTCGGTGGCCGTCGGCACGATCCTGTGGGGGACGCCGTTCCCCGTGAACCTCGCCTGGGCGGCTTGGGCGCTGGCGTGGCTGATGGCGTCGGGGTGGGCGCTGGTGCGGGTGCTCGAGCGCCAGGCGATGGTGCGGCGCGGCCTGCACACGGCGCGGATGCTGATGCGGTACCAGGCGCAGTTCGCGTTCCTGCAGGAGGAGCGCGAGGCCCTACGGCGCGACTTCGCCGCCCTGCTCTGACAGCTTCCGGTCCAACCGACCGACGAGGTCCCGCGCCTTGGCGTGGTCCGGCGCGCGTCGGAGACACTCCTGGGCGACGGCCTTCGCCTCCTCGAACCGACCGAGCGCCGCGTACGACCAGGCCGTGTTGAACGCGGGGGTGGGGTTGGCGGGATCCCGCGCCATGAGGTCCGGGCCCATGGCCGCGGCTCCCTCCCAGTCGGCCTGGTTCATGAGGCAGGCCTGGAGGTTGTTCCCCGCCCTCGGGTCCGCATCGATGCCGACCCGGTAGAGGGGGATCGCGGCCGCGCAGTCGTCCGCCCGGGTGTGGAGATCCCGGGCCGCGCGCCACGCCGCGTGAGGGTTCGACGGGTCGCGCTCCAAAGACGAGGAGTACAGGGCCGCGTTGGACGTCCAGTCCATGGCGCGCAGGGCGGTGAAGGGCGCGAGCAGGGCGGCCACCAGGGCCACGGCGACGACCGCGCGCTTCTCGCGATCGGGGTCCGTCGCCGTCGCCAGCACGCCTACGGCGACCGCGGTGCCGGCCCACAGGACGTAGTAGTAGCGGTCGGCGAGGAACCCGTTGAAGGCGGCGGCCGAGGCCGACGCCGCGACCAGCAGGGCGGGGGCGGCGACGACGGCGACGGCGGCCCGGCCCCGGGCAAGCACCACGAGGACGAGCCCCCCGAGCGCGAACGCCACGCCCAGGGCGGGACGGGAGGTGAAGGCCGCGAACGCGTCCGGCGACGTGGGGACCGCGAGCAGCTCCGCGAAGCGCAGGCCGACGGCGCCGAACGCCCCGAGGAGGTCGTCCGTTCGGCCCGCCGAGAGGGGGAGATCGAGCGCGGCGCGGATCCCCAGGTAGGCCGCCACCCCCACGACCGAGCCCGTCAGGGCCTTGCGCGCGGGCCTGCCGACCCCGAGCAGGAAGACGCCCGTGGCGAGCGGCGTGAGGAGGAACGACTCCTTGCAGAAGGGCGCGAGGCCGAGGACGACGCCCGCCGCGAGGTCGCGCCGATCGAGCACGAGGGCCCAGCCCCCCAGCAGGCACGTCGTGGCGAGCAGATCGTGCCGCGCGGACGCCCACGCGACGGTCTCGGAGGCGATGGGGTGCAGCGCGAACAGCAGGGACGCGGCCCAGGCGGCGAGGGCCGAGGCCCCGACCCGGCGCGCGATGAAGGCGACGAGGGCGGCGTTCCCGAGGTGCAAGAGGAGGCTGAGGAGCCGCTCCACGAACGGCCCCGGGGACAGCACCTGGCCGGGCACGTGCGAGAGCAGCGGGAGGGGGCGGTAGAGGTCGCTCGGGGTGTCGTTCAGGGCGCCCCAGACGTCCATCGTGACGAGGCGCCACGGGTCCCGAAACGGGGTGGGGTCCGCGATCTGATACCAGTCGTCCCACACCCAGTCGCCGGCGAGCGAGGGGGCGTACACCGCCGCGGTCACGAGGGCTCCGGCCAAGGCGAGTCGACGGACGTCCATCGGGCGCCGGTCTATCACGGTTCACACACGGTTCACATGGATGCGCCGGCGCGTGCACATCGCGCCCCGAAGGTGTCCCCGTCGCCGCCTGACGCGGCTTGGAGGCACTCATGCAGACCCAACACCTGATCGCGGCGTTCGTCTTGATGACCGCGTGCGGGCTCCCCCTGTGCAACAGCGCGCAGGCGGCGGGCACCCTCAGCCCCGCGGGCTCGCCCGACGCGCCCATGGTCATCGTCGACCACCACCTGGACGTGGTGGTGAACAACGGCTGGGCGCGCACGCAGGTCACCCAGACCTTCCGCAACGACAACACCACGACGATCGAGGGCGTGTATTCGACGCCCGTGCCGAAGTCGGCGGCGCTCTCGGAGGTCGAGATCGTGGTCGGCGAGCGCACGCTGCAGGGCGAGGTCGTGCGCAAGCAGCGGGCGCGGACCATCTACGAAGACGAGAAGGCCCAGGGCAACTCCGCGGGCCTGACCGAGAAGAACGGCTTCCAGGACCATCGCTTCCAGGTCGCCAACATCGCGCCCGGGGAGACCATCCGCGTGCGCGCGGTCTGGTACCAGGCCATGGAGGTCGAGTCCGGCATCGCGCGCTACCTCTACCCGCTGGAGGACGGCGGGACCGACGAGGCGGCGAAGTCGTTCTGGACGCGGACCGAGGCCGTGGAGGGCACGTTCTCGGTGGACGTCGAGCTCAAGAGCGCGGCGCCCGTCGTCGATCTGCGCATGCCCGGCTGGGACTCCCTGGCGAAGATCGAGGAGCTGGGGGACGGCCGGCGACGCATCCACGCGGAGGCGACCGGTGAGGCGCTGGACCGCGACTTCCTCCTCTACTACCGGCTCGCCGACGACCTGCCGGGTCGCATCGACCTCGTGGCCCACCGGCCCGACGAGGACAAGCCCGGCCACTTCATGATGGTCGTGACGCCCGGCGTGGACCTGAAGCCCATCGAGCACGGCTCCGACTACGTGTTCGTGCTCGACATCAGCGGCTCCATGCAGGGCAAGCTCGCGACGCTCCAGGACGCGGTCGTGCGCAGCCTCCAGGGGCTGACGCCCGAGGATCGCTTCAAGGTCGTCGTCTTCAGCGACCGGGCGCGGGAGCTCAACCGCGACTTCTGGAACGCGACCCCCGAGCGCGTCGCGACGATGTCGAACCAGGTGTCTGCGCTGCAGACCGAGGGTGGGACGAACCTCTACGAGGGGCTCGATCTGGGCCTCGGCGGTCTCGACGACGACCGCGTCACCTCCGTGCTGCTCGTGACGGACGCGGTGGCCAACCAGGGGCTCGTGGATCCGAAGGAGTTCGCGACGCTGCTCGGTGAGGTCGACGTGCGCGTGTTCGGCTTCCTGCTGGGCAACAGCGGCAACTGGCCGCTCATGCGCACCATCGCCGAGACGTCCGGCGGCTTCAGCCAGGGCGTGTCCAACGCGGACGACATCATGGGTCAGCTGATGTTGGCCCGCGAGAAGATCACCCACGAGGCGATCCACGACGCCGAGCTCACCGTGCGCGGCGTGAAGGTCATGGACGCCGGCGACGAGCACATCGGGAAGATCTACAAGGGCCGGCAGCTGGTGGTGTTCGGCAAGTACGCCGAGGGCGGCCCGGCGAAGGTGAAGCTGGCGGCGAAGATCTCGGGCGCGGACAAGACGTACGTCACCGAGTTCGACTTCCCGGACATCGCGACGGACTCGCCGGAGGTCGAGCGGCTCTTCGCCCTGGCGCGCATCGAGGACATCGAAGGCGCCGCGCACCACGGCCTCGCGGACCCTGTGGAGAGCGACGACGCGGTCGCCGACCTGGGCATCGCGTACCAGCTGGTGACGGACCAGACGTCCATGCTCGTGCTCGACGACGACGGGTTCAAGCGCCACGGGATCGACCGGCGCAACCGCGATCGCGTGAACGTCGAGCGCGCCGCCCAGCAGGCCCGGGCCGCGCTCCCGCCCGCGCCCACACGCGTCGACGCGAAGAAGCCGATGTTCCAGGGCAAGGAGGCCTCGCGCGTCCGTCCCCGCAGCGGCGGCGGCGGCGGCGCCATCGACCCCATCAGCCTGACGATCGGTGGGTCCATGGCCTTCCTGGCCATCGCGAGCCGGCGTCGACGTGAAGACTGACGGAAGCAAACCCGTCGCGGTCGCCTCCATCCTCCTGGTGGGGGCGGCCGTCGTGCTGCACCTGCTCCCCGGGGCGCCCGAACGGTTCGAGTTTCAGCGGGACCTGCTGACGACCCAGCCCTGGCGCGTGATCACCGCCCAGCTCGTGCACTACCCGGGCGACCACGTGATCTGGGACGTCGGCATGTTCGCGCTGCTGGCGCCGCTGCTCGAGCTTCGAGACCGACGGGTGTTCGTCGTCACGCTCGCGGTGGGCGCGTTCGTCATCCCCCTGGGCGTGCTGCTCCTCAGCCCGGACATCACGACCTTCCGCGGCCTCTCGGGCATCGACACGGCCCTGTTCGGGGCCCTCGCGGTGCTGCTGTACCGCGAGCTCCGGGAGCGGAACGACCGCCGGGGTCTCGCGATCCTCGCGGTTCAGGTGGCGCTGCTCGCCGCGAAGCTGGGCTACGAGCACACGACCGGGAGCTGCCTCCTGGTGACCAACGAGGGGTGGGTCCCGCTGGCCGGGGCGCACATCGTGGGGTTCGTGGCGGGGATCGCCTGCGCGGCGGGGGTTCAGGGAGCGACGACGGGGATCGTCCGACGCTCGGTGATGAACGTCCGACCGGCGGGGTAGCGACCGCGCAGCTCGTGGTGGTCGAGGGCCTCGTCGGCGATGCGGAACTTGGCGGCCCGCAAGAGCAGCTCGACGGCCCCTTCGGCGGGCGCGACGGCCTCGATGCGCAGCGATCGCGCCTCGCCCGGCAGCAGGCGATTGTCCTCGAGCTTCTCCACCGTCGGGTGCCACTGGTACTTCGTCCCCACGCGGGCGGACGCGACGGCGAGGTCGACGTCCCCGGCCATCGCCGCCAGCTCGATCCGCAGGAACCGCTCGGGGTCCCCGGTGGGCAGGCGGTGTCCGGCGTGCTGGTTGCGGTACTCGACGACGACCTCGAAGGTCGCGCCCGGGGCCACCGCGGCCGGGAGGGTCGTGAAGCGGGCGGTCAGGCCGTCGGGGTACACGTCGCGCAGGGGAGCGACGTCGGCTTCGTCCTCGGGGCGCTTGGGGATGAGCGAGCCCCCGAACCAGTGGCGGCGGGTGGGTCGCTCGGGGCCCCCCACGGCGGCCGGGCGGGCGACGGCGGGCATGTGGCAGTGCTGGCAGGCGTCCCCCTCGGAGCCTTCGGGTCGACTCTCGAACTCGCGGCCCGTGCTGAACGCGCAGGAGAGGACGAGCTCCGGGAACTCGGCTTCGGCCTGGTGGCACCGCGTACAGACGTCGTGGGTCAGGAGGTGGTCCGACTTCCTGGTCGCGTGCGGGGCGGCGGTGTCTCCGTAGGGCCCGAGGACGAAGCCGTCGCGGACGTGGCACGTGGCGCAGGTGATGGCCTCTAGCTGGAGACCGGCGTCGTACGACGGGTTGGGGATGGTGAAGGGCCGGTCGAGGCGGCCGTCCTCCAGGCCCACCACGAGCCGCTCGAGCTGGGCTTCCATGGGCGTGTGGCAGTTCACGCACATCCAGGCCACGTCGCCGCCGTCGGGCCGCGGCTTGTGGAGCTCGGCCTGGAATTGGGCGTCGTCCATCCAGGCGCGGGCGTGGGTGGAGATCTTCCACTCGTCGTACATCGCGCGGTGGCAGGCCCCGCACGTCGACGCCCGGACGTCCGGGAGGCCCGCGGGGACGTCGGTGCCGAGGACGATCGGGGACAGGTAGTACGGCTGGGAGCGATAGAAGGCGCGCCCGTCCTCGACGGTGGGGGCGGGCGTGAACTCGACGCGAGGCCCGGGGGACGGGTCGGTCGAGCCGGGGGGCGTCACGCAGGCGGCGACGACGGCGAAGGCGAGGGCGGCACGCACGCGCGGACGCTACCCCGGTCGTGGAGTCGAAGCCGGCACGTCGCGTGCTTGGTTCTCGGGACGGGTGAGGTGGTGGAGCATCCCCGTCCGCCCGAAGAGAGTCCAGGCCCCGCGGGGCCGAGAGGAAACGAACCATGGCCACTCGTCATGCCCCTCCCCGAACCGTGCTGTGCGCAGTCGACTTCTCCCCTGCGTCCGACCGGGCAGCGGCCTACGCCTACGCGTTGTGCCGCTGCCTCGACGCGAAGCTCGTCCTCGTCCACGTGGTGCACTCGGTGGTGGACTACTCGGACGCACTCGCTCAGTCGGTCGCGGCGTCGACGGGCCACGCGCTCGGCTCGCCCCGCACCCTCGCGGCCGTCTGGTCCGGGGCGGCGAAGGAACGCCTCAAGACCATGGGCGAGCCCCTCGGCGCGTCCGAGGACCAGCGCCGGGTGGTCGTGGGCCCGCTGGTGAGCTCGATCCTCGAGACCGCCGCGGAGGTCGAGGCCGACATGATCGTCGTCGGTGCACGCGGGCGGGGGTTCGTGGACCGCTTCCTCCTCGGCTCGACCGCCGAGCGGGTGGTCCGGGTCGCTCCCGTTCCGGTCACCGTGGTGCCCGACCGTCGCAAGGCTCCCGACGACCTCGTCATGCCTCCTCGGCGCATCCTCTGCGGGGTGGGCGCGGCCAAGACCGCCCGCTTCCCCGCCAGCTGGGGGACGGCCCTCGCCCGTCGCCTGGCCGCGGACATCGAGCTCCTGCACGTCGTCCCGGCGCCTCCGCCGATGCTCGTGGAGATCACGGAGAACCTCGACCCCGGCGACCTGGCCCACCGGGCCGCGCAGGATGCGCGCGACTGGCTCGTCCACCTCGAGGAGGTGCTCGACTACGAGGGCCTGAGCGGCGGCCTCACGGACGGCGACGCCGCGGAGGAGCTCCTCGCCACCGCCCGGGACGACGGCGTCGACATGATCGTCGTCGGCGCCCGGACGAGACACGGCCTCGCCGGGCTCCTGCTGGGCAACACCGCCATGCGTGTCGTCCGCCACGCCGACGTCCCGGTGACCGTCGTCCGCTGGAAGACAGCCCGCGGAGAGTGAGTCTCGGCGGGGAGTGAGTCGGATTACCCCGATGGGTCGTTCCGACGCGGCGCGGGGGACGAAGCGGTCGAGCCGGGAGGCGTCGCGCAGGCGGCGACGACGAAGGCGAGGAGCGGTGTGCGCACGTCGCGAAGCTACCCCAGGGAGGCCGTCGCCCCCAGGGAGGCGGTCGCCCGGCGGTCGCCCGGCGGTCACCGCGGGGGGTGAACGGGCCGTTCCGGCCCAGTGGTGTCCGCCAGACGGTCACGGCGGGGGGTGAACGGGTCGTTCTGGTGGGGTTGTGTCCGCCAGACGGTCACGGCGGGGGGTGAACGGGCCGTTCCGGTGGGGTTGTGTCCGCCAAACGGTCACGGCGGGGGGTGAAAGGCTCGTTCGGGCAGAGTGGTGTCCGCCAGACGGTCACGGCGGGGGGTGAACGGCCCGTTCCGGGGGAGTGGTGTCCGCGGGATCCTCTCAGGAGCCCCCGATCACCGCCATCCGCTGCACCGTCCGCACGCGGAAGTCCGTCGACACGGCCGTCACCTCCTCCGCGAACCCTCCCAGGTTCACGTTGAGCGAGAACGCCATCGGATCGTCGAGCGGGTCGAAGAAGTTGTCGTGATGCTGGGCGAGCACGATCTCGGGCGACAGCGCGGCGAGGATGCGGGGCAGGTACCGGTCGGTGTAGCCGCGGCCCGCGATCCCGCACAGGAAGACGTCGACGTCGCGGTGCTTCATCTCGCCGTCCAACAGGTCCGCGCTCCCTTGGTGATAAAGCGTGATCCCGGCCACCGCGATGTGGACGCCCCAGACCTGCCCGCAGCGGTAGGCGCCGGCGTTCAGGTCGTCGAACGAGTCGCACGTCAGCTCCCCCTCGGACGGGATCCGCAGCCCCAGGAGCAGCTTGCTGTGCACGCTGGGCACGAACGTCACCCGAAACGGCCCCACCTCGTACACGCGGTGCGCCTCGACCACGACGGACTGGTCCGCGAGCCCGTGGAGGCCCATCAGGTTCCGCATCGACGGCGAGCCGTACACCGGACACCCGAACCGACGGGCGATGGGGGGCACGTCGAGCGCGTGGTCGAAGTGCGTGTGCCCGACCAGCACCGCGTCCGCCCCCGAGATGTGCCGCCCCACGGCCTCGGCGGACCATTGCAGGAACGTCTGCTCGGCGACGGTCCGCAGCGACGGCCGCGTGATGTAGGGGTCCAGGAGGAGGTCGAAGCCCTCGCACCGCAGGCGGAATCCGGCCGTCCCCAGCCACTGCAGCTCCAGGCCGGCAGGGAGCGTCTCGCCCTGCCGGACCCAGTCGAGATCCGCCTGCGTGCTGCGATCGTTGCGATGTCGCGACGGTCCCCGGAGGAGGTCGCCGAGCTGCTTCACCGTGTCCCGGACAAGAGGCATGGACCGCGGATCGTGGCAGAGTTCGCGGGCTTCGGGAGTTCTCATGATTCGTTTGCGCCTGCTCGTCCCCGTCCTGCTCCTCGCCCTCGTGGCCTGCAAGACGCCCACGTCCACGTCCGGCTCCACGGCCGCGACGGACCCGCTCATCGAGAAGTACCCGGAGCTCGACGACGCCTTCCCCTTCGATCCCGAGGTCCGCAAGGGGACGCTCGACAACGGGATGACCTGGTACGTCGAGCAGAGGTCCGAGCCGCAGGAGCGCGTGCAGCTCTGGATCGCGGTGCGCGTCGGCGCCGTGCAGGAGGACGACGACCAGCAGGGCCTCGCCCACTACGTCGAGCACATGGCCTTCAACGGCACCGAGCACTTCCCGAAGAACGACCTCATCAAGTACCTGGAGAGCATCGGCACGAAGTTCGGCGCGCACCTCAACGCGCACACGTCGTTCGAAGAGACCGTCTACAAGCTCCAGGTACCGACCGACGACGCCGAGATCCTCGACAAGGGCTTCCTGGTCTTGCGCGACTGGGCCGGGCGCCTCGCGATGACGGACGACGAGATGAACAAGGAGCGCGGCGTCGTGCTCGAGGAGTGGCGACGAGGCCGCGGCGCGAGCGGGCGGGCGCGCGACGTGATGGTGCCGCTGTGGTTCCACGGGGCCCGGCACGCCGAGCGGCTGCCCATCGGCAAGGAGGAGATCCTCCAGAACTTCGAGCTGGACGCCGCGCGCCGCTTCTACCGGGACTGGTATCGGCCGGACCTCATGGCCGTCTTCGTGGTGGGCGACATCGATCCCGCGGCGATGGAGGCGAAGATCGCGTCCACCTTCGGCGACTTCGAGAACCCCGCGGAGCCGCGGGAGCGCGTTCAGTACGAGATCCCCGAGCACGAGCAGGCGCTTTACGGCGTGCACGCGGACCCCGAGCAGCCCTACTCGTTGCTCCAGGTCCTCACGAAGCGGAAGTCCGTCGAGGGCACGACGGTCCGCGACTACCGCGACGCCTACCTGAGTCGGCTGGCGAACCGCGTGCTCGGCGAGCGGCTCGGCGACCTGGGCAAGCAGCCGGACGCGCCGTTCCTCCAGGCCGGTCTGTCCCGGGGCCGCATGACGCCGGTGGCCGAGCAGGACGCCTTCTTCGCCGTCGCCAAGGACGGGCGCGTCGAGGACTCGCTGAGGGCGGGCCTCGTCGAGGTGGAGCGGCTCAAGCGCCACGGGGTGACGGAGGCCGAGCTCGACCGCGCCAAGGCGAACATCCTCAAGGGCATGGAGAAGTCCTACAACGAGCGGGCGAAGGAGAACTCGCGCAGCGCGCTGCAGGAGCTGCTGCGGAACTTCACCAACGGCGAGATGGTCACCGGCATCGAGTGGGAGTTCGAGGCGATCAAGAAGTACTTCCCCGGCATCACGGTGGCCGAGGTGAACGCCGCGGCGGCCTCGATGCTCACCGGCTCGGGGTACGTCGTGCTCGCCACGGTGCCGGAGAAGGAGGGCGTCCCGGCGCCCACCGAGGACGGTCTGAAGGCCGTCGTGGAGGCGGTGGCGGCGATGGACATCGAGGCGCCGGCGGCCGAGGAGGCCCTGGGGGACCTGATCGCCGAGCTCCCCGCGCCGGGGTCGGTCGTGTCGAAGGCGCGCGACGAGGCCAACGACGTGGACGTGTGGACGCTGTCCAACGGGGTCACCGTCCTCGTGAAGCCCACGGACTTCAAGGCGGGCGAGATCAAGATCGAGGGGTACGCCTACGGGGGTACGTCGCTGGCGTCGGACGAGGACTGGATCCCCGCCGCCAGCTCGACCTCGATCCGCCGCTCCTCGGGCGTGGGTCCGTTCACGGCCGCGCAGCTCGGCAAGTGGCTGGCGGGGCGCAACGCGACGGTCAGCCTGCACGTCGGCGAGCTGCGCCAGACCGCCCGCGCCACGACCACCCCGGACGACCTGGAGGCCGCCTTCCAGCTGCTCTACGCCCACGTCACCGCCCCCCGACTCGACGAGGACGGCTTCACGTTGGCGAAGAGCAACGGCAAGGAGTGGACGGCGAACCGCATGGCCGACCCGAACACGGCCTTCAGCGACGCCGCGTCGCGGTTGCTCTGGAACGACCACCTGCGGACCCGCCCCTGGACCCTCGAGCTGTACGAAGAGATGGACCTGGAGAAGTCGCGGGCGTTCCACGCGGAACGCGCGGGCAACTGGGGCGGGGCGGTCTTCGGGATCGTCGGCAACGTCGACCCGGCCACGCTCGAGCCGCTGGTCGCGCAGTACCTGGCGACGCTGCCGGCGGGCACGCCCGAGGCCTTCGCGGACGTCGGCAAGCGACGCGCGACGGAGCCCGCGAGCGAGACGATCGAGCAGGGCCTGGAGCCCAAGGCGCGGGTCAAGCTCACGTTCCCCGGCGAGTTCGAGTCGACGCCCGAGACGCGCCACGCGCTGCGCATGCTCGGCAAGTGGATGAGCTTCCGGCTGCGCGAGGTGCTGCGCGAGGACCTCGGAGGGACGTACAGCGTGGGCGCGCGGGTTTCGGATCGGTTCCACCCCGTGAGCGACTACACGATCAGCGTCGACTTCCAGTGCGACCCCGAGCGGGTCGACGAGCTCACGGCGGCGGCCTTCGGCGTCGTGGACGAGGTGCTCGCGGGGCCGCCCGAGGCCGAGTACGCGGTGAAGATCGCGGAGCAGGAGCGTCGCTCGCTGGAGGAGGACAAGCGCAAGAACAGCTTCTGGCTGGGGGCGCTGCTCGGGAACCGTCGTCGCGGCGAGGCCCCCGAGGCGTTGGCGCTCTACTGGGGCCTGCACGACTCCATCACGCCCGCGACGCTGCACGCCGCCGCGGTGGAGTACATCGACCGCGAGCGGGTCCTGCAGGTGACGCTGCTGCCCGAGGCGGCCCCCGCGGAGAAGTCCGAGCCGGAGAAGTCCGAGTAGTGCGACTGCTGATCGTCGACGACGACCCGGCCCTCCTCGACGTCCTCTCGCTGGCGTGCGAGGACGAGGGGCACGAGGTCGTCACGGCGTTCGACGGGCTCGACGCGATGGCGAAGCTGGACGGAGTGGCCCTCGTCATCAGCGACGTGAACATGCCCCGCCTCGACGGGTTCGGCCTGTGTCGACGGCTCCGGGCGGCGGACAACCACGTCCCCCTCATCATGCTGACCTCGCGGGACGACGAGATCGACCACGCGCTGGGCCTCGAGCTGGGGGCGGACGACTACGTCACGAAGCCGTTCAGCACGCGGATCCTGCTGGCGCGGGTGGGCGCGCTCCTGCGTCGAGAGGCGCTGCGCTCCGCGGCGGTGGCGGAGGCGTCGGGGGCGACGTCGGCGGTGGTGCGCGGGCGGCTCACCCTGGACGCCGAGCGACTGGACGTGCGGTGGGAGGGGACATCGGTGCGGGTGACGGTCAGCGAGTTCCGGCTGCTGGAGGCGCTCGTCAAGCGCCCCGGCGTGGTGCTCTCCCGTGCGCAGCTGCTCGACCAGGTGCGCGGCTCGGACTCGGTGGTGGCCGACCGGATCATCGATACGTGGATCCGTCGCCTGCGGCGCAAGGTCGAAGCGGTGGACGAGGGCTTCGACGCGATCGAGACGGTCGTGGGCGCGGGCTACCGCTGGCGGGACGACTGACGTGAAGCTGCACTGGCGGTCCCCGGCGCTGCGGGCGGTGGTGATCGTCCTGCTCACGGCGTTGGCGCCGCTCCTCGTGGTCACGGTCGCGACCTTCTGGGACTTCGGCGGGAGCTCCCGACTCCTGCTGCGCCTGGACGAGGTCGCGGACCTGGTCGAGGAGGAGCTGGAGGCGGCGGGGAAGGCCCAGTGGAGGGAGATCTCGGAGCAGCGGGCCCGGGCCCACAAGATGCGCGTGCGGGTCCTCGATCGGAACGCCTCGCCGCTCATCGACGAGGACTTCCAGGAGACGAGCGTCCTCCGTCGCGTCCAGCAGCCCCTGGGGCTCGCGACCAGCGTCCGGGAGTTCGACCGCTCGTTGGGGCCGATGGTCGTGCGTCCCGAGTACGAGCAGCTCACCGAGGTCGGCTGGGCCGCGGACTGCCGCACGACGGGCCACGGCGAGCACCTGGTCTGCCACGCCCTGCGCGACCTGGGGCGCGGTTCGACCCTCTATCTGCAGGACAGCGCGCCCCTGAGCGTGAAGGCGCTCGGCGCCGAGCGGTCCCTGCTGGCGCGGCTGACGGTGCTGGTGCTCCCCATCGCGCTGGTCCTCGCCATCTGGTTGGGCTGGCGGATCCTCGCGCCGATCGAGGATCTGCGGAGCCGTCTGCTGGCCCAAGCGGCGGCCGCTGCGCCCGGGGCCCTGCCGTCGCACCTACCGGAGCGGGGGGACGAGTTGGGCGATCTCGCGTCGGCGTTCAACGTGCTGCTCGACCGGCTGGCGGAGCGCGAGGCGACGCACGCGGCGTTCGTGGCGGACCTGACCCACGAGTTCAAGAGCCCGGTGGCGGCGGTCAAGGCGGCGGCCGAGCGGCTGGAAGCGGGGGACGTGACGGCCGAGCGGGCGGCCCGCATCGCGGGGATCCTGGCAGGGTCGTCGCGACGGCTGGAGGCGCTGCTCGACCAGCTGATGGCGATCGCGCGGGCCGAGGCCGGCTTGGCGGGCGAGGACCGGGAGACGGTGGACGTCGGGGCGCTGCTGGACGGCGTCGCGACGGCGCAGCGGTTGAAGGATCCGTCGACGCCGGTCGCCGTGGAGGTGGAGGGCGCGCCCACGGTGCACGTCGTGGCGGGGCGCTTCGAGTCGGTCGTGCGCAACCTCGTGGACAACGCGGTGAGCTTCGGGGCGGGGGAAGAGGTCACGCTCACGGCCTCGGCGGGGGACGTCGTGACCGTCGCCGTGCGTGACCGGGGGACGGGGATCTCCGCGGACGACCTCCCGCGGGTGTTCGATCGCTTCTTCACGACCCGACCCGGGAAGCAGGGGACGGGGCTCGGGTTGGCGCTCGCGAAGGCCGTCGTGGAAGCTCACGGCGGGACCATCGTCGCGCGATCCTCGGGCGACGGGGCCGAGTTCACGATGGAGCTGCCGACCCGGAACTCGGGGTGAACGACCCGTTCCCCCCCACTCTTGGGGGCGCGCCAGTACTCGGGGAGATGCGCCGTCCGGCCGAGTAGTGGCGCCTTTCCGGGCCAGTACTCGGGGAGATGCGCCATCCG
>CAZUHI010000032.1:49742-60495 GCA_964620495.1 uncultured Rickettsiales bacterium
CGAGTAGTGGCGCCTTTCCGGGCCAGTACTCGGGGAGATGCGCCGTCCGGCCGAGGAGTGGCGCACGCGGGGAACAACGGTCGCGTGCCGGGGTCCGGAGCCTCATGAAGTCCTCTCTCACGTGTCCTCTCGTCGTCTGTCTCCTTCTGTCCGGCTGCGTCGCGGACGGGGCGCCCGTCCCGGCCTCGGGGAGCGTCGAGGCCCTGCTCGAGGAGGACGTGCGGGCGGACCTCGGTCGCGTGGCCGTGCGGGACCTCGGGGAGACGCGCCTCGGGCTCGACGGCCCGCTCTTGGCCGCCCGGACCGTGCCCTACGACTGGGGAGCGGTCGGCTTCTCCCGGTGGGGCGACGACGGTCCGGCGCCGCGCGCCCAGGAGGTCGACGGCGAGATCGTGATGGTCGCGGACAGCCCGACCGTGCGCTTGCTGCTGTCGCCCGACCGCGAAGATCTGCACGACGTCATGCGCCATCAGGCCGGCGGCGGGGCCACCTACGACGGGCACCGCGGGGACGACGGCGAGGGGGTGGAGTTCGCCGCGGGCGGCCCCGTCGAGATCCGCGGCGTGGACGAGGAGGCGGGCACCCTCCTCATCGGCGTGGAGGACCGCTTCTTCGACGTCGAGGCGTGGGTCGACGCCGACGCGGTGGGGACGATCTACGACCCCCGCGACGTGGACTGGGAGGACTTCCGCTTCGGCGACGAGCTGCACCTCCGCTGGGACGCCCGGATCCTCGACGCCCCCGACGGCGCCGTGCTGGCCACCGTGGATCCGAACCGCGAGCTCCCCCCCGACTACTACGGCTCTTGCTTCTTCGACGGCAGCGAGCTGCTCGAGCGCTGGGGGGACTGGGCGCGGGTGTACGTCGCCCGCGGCGGCGTGGCCGTGGACGGGTGGGTCCACGAAGACGAGGTCGTCCAGCAGCGCTCGGGCTGCGGGCGGTGCGGCGGCGTGGGCTTCGGCAGCGTGCTCTCCCCGTCGGCGGCCGTCCTGCTCGAGGGCACGCCCCTGCTCGACGGCCCCGAGGGCCGCGTCGCGGGGACCGTCCTGATGGATCATCATCGGGCCCTCGGCGAGCCGAACGACGAGGACTGGATCCCGGTGAAGATCGACACCCTGTGGGGGGAAGCCACGGTCTGGATCGACGGGCTCCGCTGACCTCCGTCGGCTAGGGTCCGCTCGTGACCCGCGTCGCTCCGCTCTGCCTCCTCCTCCTCGGCTGCACCGCCGGCCTGCAGGGCGACCCCGACGTGGTCCCCGGCCTCGACGACGACGACGACGCGCTCAGCGACGACGACGACGCGGTGGATCTCACCGGCATGTGCCTCGACGTCGGCGGCACCTCGACGCTCCCGGGGGCGTGCATCCGCATGGACGCCCAGGACGGCCTGACCTCGGTGGAGGCCGCCGCCGCGGGCATCCAGATCCCGTACACGGTCATCGTCGAGCGGCCGATCGACGACGTGGTCCCGTTCCCTCAGGACGCGGGCAACTGCGGGCAACCGGACGAGACCGGCTTGGTGGTGTTCGAGCGCCTGCAGGGCGGCGGGCAGGTCTACTGCGTGTGCGACGAGGGCCTGTGCGCCGGGCCCGACCGCACCCCGCGCAGCATCCCCGCGGCGGCGACGGCCCGGAACTTCGAGTGGACCGGCCGCAACTGGACCGGCCCGTCGGACACCGGCATGCCCCCCGGCGAGCCGTTCCCGCCCGGGCTCTACACGCTGACCGTCTCCGCGACCGGCCAGGTCGGCGGCGAGAACTTCGTCGTCGCGAACACATTCCAGATCACCCTGGACGACTGACTCGACCCGCGTCGCTATAGTTCCGCACCCATACACACGGGGGTGCCGTGAACGACTCCAGCCACAAGAAGCGCGTCAACATCACGATCGGAGACACCGAGCTGTCGCTGGCCAAGGCGAGCGGCGAGTCCGTCTCGGGCTACATCAGTCGGCTGATCCGAGAAGACAACGACGGCGCGTCGCTGCGCGTGCCCATCCCGTCCGAGGTCGCGACGGTGCTCGATCAGTCCGGGGTCCTGAGCGGCCCGCGCGGCGCCCAGCTCCGGGGCGAGATCGCGGCGCTGATCCTCCAGCACGCGGACGCCGCCTTGCTCGACTCCCGCCAGCGCATCAAGGCCGTCCTCGTCGACATGACCCAGGACTGATGCACCCCAACGAGGAACCGGCTCGCTTCGCATCCGCCGATTCCTCGCCGGGGGCCCCGCTCTGCCCCCTCTTCCTCCACTTCGCTACGCTCCGTTGCGCGCGCCCGGGGCGCTTGCGCTCCTTTGTTGCTGTCCACCTGAGGATCCAGCTGTGATCGACTTCCAGGCGGCCCTCCGCGGCGGCATCCCCGGCGGGCTTCCGGACCTCCCGGAGGCCGATCCTTCCGTCGATCGCGCCCCCAGGCGGAGCGCGCCCCTGTCGCCGTCGGAGCGTGGTCTGGCCCTCCGAAACGCGCTGCGCTACTTCGGCCCCGAGCGCCACGCGGACCTCGCGCCGGAGTTCGCCGCCGAGCTCGCCGAGCACGGGCACATCTACATGCACCGGTTTCGGCCGACGTACCCCATGCACATGCGCCCGCCGGACGCGTACGGCGCGCGGTCCGTCCAGGCCGCGTCCGTCATGGGGATGATCCAGAACAACCTGGATCCGCGCGTCGCCCAGCACCCGTACGAGCTCGTCACCTACGGTGGCAACGGCAGCGTCTTCCAGAACTGGGCGCAGTACCTGCTCACGATGCAGTACCTGGCGCGCATGACCGACGAGCAGACCCTCGTCCTCTACTCGGGGCACCCGCTGGGGCTGTTCCCGTCGTCGCCCGACTCGCCCCGCGTCGTGCTCACCAACGGCATGGTCATCCCCGAGTACACGACGCTCCAGGAGTTCGACAAGTTCAACGCCCTGGGCGTCACGCAGTACGGCCAGATGACCGCCGGCTCCTTCATGTACATCGGCCCCCAGGGCATCGTGCACGGGACCACGATCACGCTCCTGAACGCCGGCCGCCTCTACCTCGGCACGGGCGACGAGGGCCTGGGCGGCACCGTGTTCGTCACCTCCGGACTCGGCGGCATGTCCGGCGCGCAGGCCAAGGCGGCGGTCATCGCCGGGGCCATCGGCGTGGTGGCCGAAGTGAACCCCGTCGCCCTCAAGAAGCGGCACGAGCAGGGCTGGGTGCAGGAGACGTCCGACGACCTGGACGACGTCCTGCGCCGCATCGAGCGGGCCCGCAAGGCCAAGGAGGCGCTCTCGCTGGGCTACCTGGGCAATGTCGTGGACCTGTGGGAGCGCATGGCCGCCGCGGGCTTCCCCGTGGAGCTCGGCTCGGACCAGACGTCGCTGCACAACCCCTTCGGCGGCGGCTACTACCCCGCGGGCATGTCCTTCGAGGACGCGCGGACCGCCATGACCGCAGACCCCGCGGGCTTCAAGGAGCAGGTGTACGCGTCGCTCCGCAGGCACGTGACGGCCGTCAACACGATGGCCGACCAGGGCATGCACTTCTGGGACTACGGCAACGCCTTCCTGGTGCAGGCCGAGGCCGCGGGCGCGGACGTGGCGGGGACGGACGGCGAGTTCCGCTATCCGTCGTACGTCGAGGACATCATGGGCCCGATCTGCTTCGACTACGGGTTCGGGCCGTTCCGCTGGGTGTGTACCAGCTGCGACCCCGCGGACCTGCGCCGGTCGGACGCCATCGCCGCGGGCGTCATCGGCGAGCAGGCCGCGTCCGCGCCGGCCGAGATCCGGCAGCAGATGCTCGACAACAAGCTGTGGATCGAGCAGGCGGGTGCCAACGAGATGGTCGTCGGGTCCCAGGCCCGCATCCTCTACGCCGACCACGCCGGGCGACGGAAGATCGCCGCCGCGTTCAACGAAGCGGTCGCCGCCGGGACCATCACCGCGCCCGTCGTCCTGGGCCGCGACCACCACGACGTGAGCGGCACCGACTCCCCCTGGCGCGAGACCGCCAACATCCGCGACGGGTCCCGATTTCTGGCGGACATGGCCGTCCACAACTTCGTGGGCGACGCCATGCGCGGGGCCACCTGGGTGTCCCTGCACAACGGCGGCGGGGTCGGCTGGGGCCGGGTGATGAACGGCGGCTTCGGGCTCGTCCTGGACGGGACGTCGGCGGCCGCCGATCGGGCCGAGTCGATGCTGAACTGGGACGTCGCCAACGGGTTGGCGCGACGCGCCTGGGCCCGGAACTCCGGCGCCGAGTTCGCCATCCAGCGGGCCATGGACGAAGACGACCGCCTCGCCGTCACGATGCCCGCGCACGCCGAAGACGACGTGATCGCCCACGCGCTCGCAGCCGCAGGCCTCGACCTTGATTGAGCTCCGCGGCGTCTCGAAGTCCTTCGACGACGAGGTCGCCGTCCAGCCGCTCGACCTCTCCCTGCATTCCGGGAAGACCACCGTCCTCATCGGGCCGTCCGGGTGCGGCAAGTCCACCTTGCTTCGCCTCATGCTCGGCCTCACGGCGCCGGACGCGGGCGAGGTCCTCTTCGACGGGACCCCCTTCTTCGAACACGAGGACGTGGACGCCCTGCGCCGTCGCCTGGGCTACGTCGTCCAGCGCGGGGGCCTGTTCCCCCACCTGACGGCGAGCGAGAACGTCAGCCTCGTCGGCAAGTGGCAGGGCCGCTCCGAGGAGGACCTGCTCGAGCGACTGATCGAGCTCGCAGGCGTCGCCCACCTGCCCGTGGAGCTGCTCGGCAAGAAGCCCGACGAGCTGTCCGGCGGTCAGCGTCAGCGCGTCGCCCTCATGCGCGCGCTGTTCCTGGACCCGGAGGTGCTCCTGCTGGACGAGCCCCTGGGCGCCCTCGATCCGATGATCCGCGCCGGCCTGCAGAAGGACCTGCGCAAGGTCTTCCGCGACCTCGGCAAGACGGTCGTCATGGTCACCCACGACATGGGCGAGGCGGCCTTCTTCGCGGACGAGATCGTGCTCATGCGCGACGGCGCGGTCGTCCAGGCGGGCACCTTCGTGGAGCTCACGCAGTCGCCCGCCGAGCCCTGGGTCACCGAGTTCATCGCCGCGCAGCGGTCCCCTCTGGACGCATGATGGGAACGCTTCACGTTCCTTGGGCGATTCCCGCGCGTCGCCTCTCGGCGCGCGCGGGATTCGGCCACTGTTCGCTGGTGCTCGTCGCCGCGCTCTTCGTGCCTTCGTCGGCCGCGGCGAGCCCCGGCGTGACCGTCGGCAGCAAGAAGTTCACGGAGTCCGTGATCCTCGGCGAGATCGTGACCGCGCACCTGCGTGCGCACGGGAGGGAGGCGCGGCACCGTCGGGAGCTCGGGGGGACCCGCGTCCTGTGGAACGCGCTGCTCGGCGGCCACGTGCACGTCTACCCCGAGTACACGGGCACGCTGCGACAAGAGCTGCTGCCGGACGCCGGGCCGGCCTTGGAGGGCCTTCGCGCCGCGGCCGAGGAGCTCGGCGTCGGGATCAGCGACCCCATCGGCTTCAACAACACGTACGCCCTGGGCATGGACGGCGGGCGGGAGATCTGGACGATCTCCGACCTCGCCGACCACCCCAATCTCGTCTTCGGCTTCTCCAACGAGTTCCTCGATCGCGCCGACGGTTGGCCCGCCCTGCGATCGACGTACGGGCTTCCGCAGACGCCGCGGGGCCTCGATCACGACCTCGCCTATCGCGGCCTGGAAGCGGGGGACATCGACGTGATCGACCTCTACTCGACGGACGCGGAGATCGCCCACTACCAGCTCACCGTGCTCGAGGACGACCGGGGCATGTTCCCGGAGTACCAGGCGGTGCTGGTGTATCGGCTCGACGTCGCGGCGGTGGCGCCCGAGCTGCTCGGCGCGGTCGCGGGCCTCGCGGGGACCATCGACGAAGCGGCCATGATCCGGATGAACAGCCGGGTGAAGCTCAGCAAGCTCTCCGAGGCGAGCGTCGCGGCGAAGTTCGTGAAGGGCCTGACCGGCGAGGTCGTGGAGGTCGAGGCCGAGACCCGGTGGACGCGTTTCACGAGGAACACGCGCGACCACCTGGTGCTCGTGGCGGTCTCCCTCGGCGCCGCGATCCTCGTGTCGATCCCGCTGGGCATCGTGGCGGCCCGACGGCGACGGACCGGGGCCGTCATCCTGGGGACCGTCGGCATCATCCAGACGATCCCGTCGCTCGCGCTGTTGGTCTTCATGATCCCGCTGCTCGGCATCGGCGGCCCCCCCGCGATCGTGGCGCTGTTCCTCTATTCGCTGCTCCCGATCGTGCGCAACACCCACGCCGGGCTCACCGACCTGCCGCCCCACATCCGGGAGTCGGCGGCGGCCACGGGGCTCCCGTCGGGGGCGCGCCTGCGGCTGGTCGAGCTGCCCATGGCGTCGCGGACGATCCTCGCCGGGATCAAGACGGCCGCCGTCATCAACGTCGGCACCGCGACGCTCGGGGCCCTCATCGGCGCGGGCGGCTACGGCGCCCCGATCCTCACCGGCATCCGCCTCGACGAAGTGGGCCTGATCCTCGAAGGCGCCGTCCCCGCCGCCGGGCTCGCGCTGGTCGTCCAGGGCCTCTTCGAGCTCGTCGAGAGGCGGCTGCCCCGACCGCCGCGGTAGGGTTCGCGGATGGTCCGCCCGACCCCGATCGTCGTCGGCATCGTCCTGCTCGCCGGCCCCGCCGAGGCTTGGCAGGAGCCCGTGGAGGTGAAGCCCGCGGACGCCCGCGCCCGGGACGTCGACCTGGTCGACCTCGACGGCGACGGGGACCTCGACCTCGTGGGCTCCTTCCTCGACGACGAAGGCGGCGACGCTCTGCCGCCCACGGGCCACATCGAGTGGTGGGAGAACCCCGGCGGCGGCCCCGTCGGTCCCCCGTGCGACGGCTCGGCGCAGGCCCTGGCGCCCGACCAGGCGGCCGGTTGGCTGCGACACCCCATCGGCGATCCCTTCACGGATCCCACGACGGTCCGGGCGGGCGACATCGACGGCGACGGCGACATCGACGTGCTCGCCGACTCCGAGACCCTCGGGGGCGCCTTCTGGTGGGAGAACGACGACGTCGACGATCCCGGCACCGGCGACGCCACGTCCTGGACGTTCCACCAGTTCGGGGCCCCCCAGGCGCCTCACAACCCGCAGCTGCTGGACTGGGACGGCGACGGCGACCTCGACGTCGTATCGCTCGTGGTGCCGACGCCCCGCGCGTCGTGGTGGGAGAACCACGGCACGTACTGGGTGGAGCACGTGATCGTGCAGGCGCAGGGCCTCCTCGAGAGCGTGGTGCTGCCCGCCGACCTGGACGGCGACGGCGACTACGACCTCGTGCTCACCCACGCGGTGCAGGGCGGGGTGACCTGGTACGAGAATGACGACGGGGCCTGGATCCCCCACGTCGTGGACTCCCAGCGACAGGAGCGCGGGCTGCACCTCGTCGACATCGACGGCGACGAGGACCTGGACCTGATCGGCGGGCCCCGCCGCTTCAACGACGACCTGTCCCTCTACGAGAACCGGATCGACGAGGACGGGGGCTTCCTGCGGCGGGGTCTGCTGTCGAACCGGCACGTCGGCCAGTCGCTGCCCGCGGACGTGGACGGCGACGGCGACCCGGACGTCTGGGCCGGGCTCGACGACGACGCCCGCGGCCTCGTGCTGCTGGAGAACGAGGGCGGCGTCTTCACGGAGACGATCGTCGACCCGCGCCACCGGGGCGACGGCGTGCTGCGGTCGGGCGACCTCGACGGCGACGGCGACGCGGATCTCGTGGCCACCTCCTCGGCCGGGCTGGTGTGGTGGGAGAACGGGGACTGGACCCGTCGGCCCTTGAGCGCGCGCCACACGGGCGCCCCGGCCACCGACGTCGCGGCCGCGGACCTGGACGGGGACGGCGATCTGGACCTCGCCATCGGCCTCCCCGAGAGCAGCTCGGTGCTCCTGTACGAGCAGGGGGACGGCGGGTGGACGCAGCGCTGCGTCGACGACACCGCGAGCCGCGTGGTGTCGCTTCAGGCTGCCGACGTCGACGGCGACGGGGACACGGACCTGGGGGCCGTGCTCTACGCCGAGGGTCGCGTCGTGTGGTGGGAGCGAGAGGCGGAGGACCGCTGGACGCGGCACACGATCGGGGACGGCTTCTTCGTGCCCGAGGCGGGGGTGGGGGCCGGTCGCGCCGCCCTGCGCTTCGCGGATCTGGACGACGACGGAGACCTCGACGCGGTGGCCGCGGGCCCCGTGGGTCGCACCGGGGGACACTTCTGGTACGTCCAGGACTCGGGGACGTGGACTCGCCGAGGGTTGCCCCTGAACCGGGTCGAGGCCTTCGACGTCGGCGACGTGGACGGCGACGGCGACCTGGACCTCGCGGGGGTCTACACGGGGAGCTCGGCCTGGGCGATCAACGAGGGCGAGGGGCTGTCCTGGGACCCCGAGGGGGCGGCGCCGTCCTGGAACTACGGCCTCACCGCCCATCACATCGCGCGCGACTTCGACGACGACGGGGACCTGGATCTGCTCCGGGTCGCCGAGCCCGAGGACGACGGCCGGTGGACGGTCACCGCGCTGCGAAACGACGACGGGGGGCCGCCGCCCTGGGACGACTGGCCGCAGTCGGCGGACCTCGGCCGCATGAGCGCGTGGTCGGTGGGCGACCTGGACCGCGACGGTCGGGCCGACCTGGTAGCGCGCGTGGAGGACCGGCTGTTCCGGTTCGCGCCGGGCGACGACATGCGCCAGTGGCCGGTGAGCGAGGTCGCGATCACGCCCGCCCACGTGGCCGCGATCGCGGACGTGGACGGCGACGGGGCCAGGGACGTCGTGGTGGTGCAGGACGACGGCGCGGTGATCTGGATCCCGAGCGAGCTCGAGCAGCTCGGGGACGACGACGACGCGGTGGACGACGACGACGCGGTGGACGACGACGACGCCACGCCCGAGCCCACGCCCGAGCCGCCGCCCGGCGAGATCGACCCGGGGCCGTGCTCGGGGGCCCCGGCGCCTGCGGCGGCCGGCCTGGTGGTGCTCCTGCCGATGGCGTTCGTGCGTCGCCGGTTGCTCTCGCCGCTCGGGTGAACGACGATCGGGGCATGTCCGACCACGTGTACAAGATCGTCGAGCTCGCGGGCTCCTCTCCCGACTCCGTCCAGGCCGCCATCGAGAGCGCCGTCGCCAAGGCCAGCACGAGCCTGCGCAACCTGCGCTGGTTCGAGGTCGTCGAGACGCGCGGTCAGATCAAGGACGGGGCCGTGTCCCAGTGGCAGGTGGTCGTGAAGGTCGGGTTCAGCCTCGACGACGACGGCTGACCGACCGGTCGATTTCTCCGCCCGCGGGCGTTAGGGTGCGGCATGCCCAAGACCCGCCGCGGCCCCGGCCGTCCCCGCGACCCCATCCCCCGCGAGAAGATGCTGGCGCGCGCCGCCGAGGCGTTCGCCGAGTCGGGCTACGCGGGCACGAGCATGTCCGCGGTGGCGGGGCGCATCGGGCTCACGAAGGCGTCGCTCTTCCACCACTTCGCGGGCAAGGAGGCGCTGTATCTCGAGGTCCTCTCGGGGTACCTCGGCGACCTGACCGCCCTCGTCCTCGACGCAAAGCTGACCGAGGGCTCGTTCCCCGAGCGGCTCGACCGCCTCAGCCACGTGGTCGTCGACTACCTGGGCGGACGCCCCGTGGCGGCGCGGCTGCTCCTGCGCGAGCTGGTGGACGAGGGTCCGTTCCTGCTGGGACCGGGGGGCAGCGCGGTCCAGGCGACGATGGTCGCGGTGGCGACGTTCCTGCGCGCGGGCATGGACGCGGGGGCCTTCCGCGAGCAGGACGAGAAGCAGCTGGCCCTGACGATCACGGGGCTGCACCTCTACTACTTCGCGGCGGCCTCCACGGTGAAGGAGTTCGTCGGCGACGTCTTCGCGCCCGACCTGGTCGCCCACCGCAGAGCGACGCTCGCGGCGCAGGTGCAGGCGCTGTGCCTGGTCTGAGGAGGGTCTTCAGGGGACTCTCTCGGAGGTAGTCAGCGGAAACCCTTCGACTTCGAACGCCGTCTCGACGTGGACCTGATGGTCCACCAAGTCACTGTCCTCCCCTGCAGCAACCTCACGGACCCAGAAGCCCACTTCCAGCTCCCCTCGATCATTCGAGGTCCCGCAATACTCGAGGAGACCTCGGGTTCGATCGACCCCGGGAGCCACAATCACGAAGTCATCATCGTTCCGACCCGCATGGAAGCAGACCTCCACTTCCGTGACCGCGCCGGCGTAGGAGTTTCGCTCCACGAATATCGCGGTCAGGACATCCGCCCCGGAGCCGCCCATGCTCACCGCATCTTCCGGCGACCACTCGAAGACGACCCGGTGGGGCACCGAAATCGAAGGGTAGGTGACGCCGTCGGCGATCTCGCTCGTTCCGGGACACCCCGGAAAGGAGAGAACGGCCATGGAAAGGACGAGAGGGTGGACGCCTCCGGCTCCCGGCGCGGCCACCTGCCTTCGCAACCTCCACACACACGCGCATATGCGCCGGTTCATGGGCGCCGACATGGAGGATTGACTGTGAGGTCGGGACCTGCCGCGCACGCAAAATGCTCTCATGCGCGCGCTTCGCAGTCGATCCTCATCACGCTTGCCGCACTGACGAGAAGAACCTCTCGGGATCCCCCGAAGCGAGCGTCGCTTCGGGGGATCTCGAGAGGTTCTTCTCGCTCTTGGCCGAAGCGAGCCGGCGGGGTCCGCGAAGGAGCCAGAACTCGGGGAGACGGGCCATCTGGGCGAGTAGTGGCCCGGAAATGCGCCA
>CAZUHI010000032.1:60595-75389 GCA_964620495.1 uncultured Rickettsiales bacterium
GCCAGAACTCGGGGAGACGGGCCATCTGGGCGAGTAGTGGCCCGGAAATGCGCCAGAACTCGGGGAGACGGCCCATCTGGGCGAGTAGTGGCGCAGAGATGCGCCAGAACTCGGGGAGACGGGCCATCTGGGCGAGTAGTGGCCCGGAAATGCGCCACTACTCGGGGAGATGGGCCATCTGGGCGAGTAGTGGCCCGGCAATGCGCCACAACCCGGGGAGACGGGCCATCTGGGCGAGTAGTGGCGCAGAGATGCGCCACAACTCGGGGAGACGGGCCATCTGGGCGAGTAGTGGCCCGGCAATGCGCCACAACTCGGAGAGACGGGCCATCTGAGCGAGTAGTGGCCCGGCAATGCGCCACAACCCGGGGAGACGGGCCATCTGGGCGAGTAGTGGCCCGGAACTGCGCCACAACTCGGGGAGACGGCCCATCTGGGCGAGTAGTGGCGCAGAGATGCGCCACAACTCGGGGAGACGGCCCATCTGGGCGAGTAGTGGCCCGGAAAGGCTAGAACTCCGCCCGGATCCCCCACCACGGGCGGATCGGCAACTGCTTCATCTCGAACGGCGCGGGAGGCTGCGGGGAGTCCGGGTCGGTGAAGTCTCCGTCTCCGTAGATGTCGATGAACTCCGACTGCGCGTAGTAGACGTTCAGGATGTCCATGTACGCCGTGACCTTCACGCGCGCCTTCGCCACCACGTGGGTCTCCACGCGCAGGGAGAGCTCGTGGAACGGCGTGCGGGTGACCTGGTTGTACGCGTAGGGGACGACTTCGAAGGCGTCGCCGCCCTCCCGGAGCCGTGGGGTGACCAGCGTCTTGGGCCGACCGGACCGTACTTCCCACATTCCGGAGATCACCCAGCGCTTCTTGGCCCCCAGCGTCACGTTGAAGCCGAGCTTGACGCCGTGTCGCTGGTCGAACAGCGGGTGGAACGTCTTCGGCCCCGCCTCGTTGAGCGGGTTGGTGCGCGTGGCCACCAGGAAGCTGTAGGTGGCGATCATCCCGAACCGCTCGAACCGCATGCCGTAGAAGACGTCGACGCCCGACGCCGTGCCCGTCCCGACGCTCTCCCACGTGCCCCCGGCGGCCACCGCCGCGCGGGTGTCGGGGTTCACCAGCAGCCGGTCCATCACCCGGTGATATCCCTCGATCCGGATCAGGCCCCCGAACGGCAACAGCTGCTCCACCCCCACCGAGAAGTCCAGGCCGCGCTCCGCCTTCACGTCCCGCGCCCCGTGCACCGGGTCGTACACCAACGGATCGCGCGACCACTGGTGCACGATCCCGAACCCGCCCTTGAACGTCGTGAACGTGGGCAGCGGCACCGAGATCCCCAGCCGCGGCTCCGGCAGGACCTCGCTCGTGGGCGTCGCGAGGTGCGCCCGGATGCCGAGGTTGAGGTTGAGCGGGATGCCCCCGATCGAGCGCATCTCGTCTTCGAGGAACACCACCGCCTCGCCCCACTCCGTCGAGGCGTCGAACGTGAGCTCCGACGCGCCCAGATCGCCCCAGGGCAGCCCCGCCCAGGTGGGTGAGAACCGGGGGTCGACGAGGGTGCCGTCGCCCCCGAAGCTGAGGTACGCAAGCTCGGCCCCGGCCCGCACCGTGTGGTGCTCGTTCGGGACCCACTCCGCGACGGTGCGGAACGCCGGTCGCAGCGTCTCGATCTCCCTCGTGACCGACAGGTCGCCCGCTTGTTGGCGGTCCTCGTGATCGCGGGTGAACGAGAACCGCTGTGTCCACGTGAACCGGGGCCCCGGCCGCCAGCGCCAGTCGGCGGACACGACGGCCGTGTTGGAGCCGAAGTCGATGTCGTTCTCGAGCGACAGCAGCGAGTCGCCCTCGGGGTCTGCGCCGATGGTCAGGCGGTTGTGCGCGAACATCCCCCACAGCCGGAACCGGTGGGTGTCGTCCCGGCTGTGCATCGTCACCTTGATCAGGTAGTCGCCGAAGACGATGTTGAACGGCGTCGCCTCCGCCAGCAGCCCCGTCGCGCGCAGGATCCCGAAGTAGGGCTCCATCAGCGACCGACGGGCGCTGATCACGAAGGTCCCGGGCGATCCCGGCGGACCCAGCGGACCCATCGCGAACGCCGAGATCATCGCCAGGTTCACGTCGAAGATGCCGTCCACCTGCTCGTTGTCGCCGTCCACGTAGTCGACCTCGAGCGCCCCCGCGAGGCCGCCCCCCACCGACGCCGGCGGCGCCGACGCGTACAGCTGCATGCGCTCGACCAGCTTCGGGTTGAAGAGCGTGAACACCCCCCCGAAGTGGTCCGTGGAGAGCAGGGGCACCCCGTCCAGCCCGAACGTCGTCTCGCTCGCCGCGCCGCCGCGCACGTGGAAGGTCGCGAAGAGGTCCGAGTCCGCGGCCACGCCGGGCAGCTGATGGACCGCCTTGACCGCGTCGCCCATCACGCCGGGCGCGAGCTCGATGTCTCGGCGGGTCAGCGTCCAGCGCCCCAGCACGGGCGACGTGTCCGGTTGCAGCGGCGCCCGCTCCACCTCCCGCCACGGGCGACGCTTGTAGACGATGGTCTCCGCGTCGTTCTTCGCCGCCGGCTGCAGGTACGCCTCCACTCGCACCCGCTCGCCTTCGCTCGCCTCCACGTCGCGCACCAGGCGCTCGAAGTCGGGGTGGTACACGACGACGGAGTGGGTCCCGGGGGGCACGTCCGCGAGCTCGAAGCGGCCCTCCGCGTCCGTGCGCCCCACGTCCTCGACCGCGCGCGTGGAGACGACCGCGTCCTGGATCGGGAGGCCCGTCAGCCGGTCGCCCACCACGCCCTCGAGGAGGGCCGGGACGACCTCGGGCTCGGGGGGCTCGAACTCGAACGTGTACTCGATGCCGATGGCGGACGGCACCCCGTCGACCTCGGCGGGGGAGAAGACGAAGGCGCGCGCCGCCGCGAGGGCGGCCTCGTCGACCCGGGGGTCCAGGCCCTGGACCAAGGAGACCTCGCGGACCGAGCCGTCGAGATCGATCACGAGAGCCACGACCACGGATCCCGCCACGTCCACGAGATCGGCGGGGAGCTCGGGGAAGGCGCTCTCGAGCAGCTCGGGGGCCTTCGTGAGGACCGGCCCCGGTGCCTCCTCATCGGCGTCCTGCGCCATGGCGGAGGACGTCGTCGCGAGCAGCGCGAGGAGGGCCGCGAAGACGGCGAGAACGACGATCGAAACGGGGTTGCGCAGGCCGCTTGCCGGCCCCGTGGGACCGCCATATAGTTCGGCCGCCCACGATCGGGGTGCTGGGAGGAAGGGTGCCCCGGACGGGGCGCTGAGGAGGACGCTGTGCACCGAACCGCTGTGCGAGGATACGACGACTCGGAGGAATCCATGGACCCTGAGAAGCTCGAGAAGTTCAGGAAGCTGCTCAACGAGCGCCTGGAAGAGCTCTTGGTCGAGGCCGGGGTCAGCGACCTCGTCAAGGACAACGAGAACCTTCCGGACTCCATCGACCTCGCGACCGAGGAGTCGAACCGGGACTTCCGCATCCGCATGAAGGATCGGGAGCGTCGGCTCATCATCAAGATCCGTCGCGCCCTCAAGCGCATGGACGAAGACGAGTACGGCGAGTGCGTCGTGTGCGGCGAGCCGATCGGCGAGCGTCGCCTCGAGATTCGCCCGGTCACGACCCACTGCATCGACTGCAAGACCGAAGCCGAGACGCAAGAGCGCGTTCGGGGCATGTAGGCACCCCTCTCGATAAACGGCCCTCCCTTCGGTCGACCGTTTCTCGCCGGGGGCCCCGCAATGCCCAGTGAACTTCGGTCGGCCTCGTTCCGAGCGCCTCCCTGCGCGCGCTTGGGGCGCTTGCTTCGGCCGTCGTAGAGTCGCGGCTTGATCGTCGATGTCGCCGTTCCCCTGCCGCTGGCGGGGCCGTTCCACTATCGAGTCCCGCCCGCGCTCGAAGACCGCATCGAGGTCGGCCACCTGGTGACCGTGCCGTTCGGCCCGCGTCGCCTCACCGGCTGCGTGATGGCCGCGTCGGACGACGCTCCGGGGCGCGCCCTCAAGGACGTCCTCGCCCTCGCGTTCGAGGAGCCCCTCTTTCGAGCGGAGTCCGTCCCCTTCCTTCGCTGGCTCGCCCGGTACTACGCGCACCCCCTGGGTGAGGTCGTCCGCACGGCGCTCCCCGCGGCCGCCCGCACCGAGACCCGGAAGGTCCACGCCCTCACCGACGCGGGCCGGACCGCCTTCACGTCGGGGGAAGCCGCGCTCGACCCGCAGCTCGGCGCGTTGCTCGCCGTCCTCGCCGCCACGCCGTCGCAGTCCCTGACGCCCACGGCCCTCAAGAAGCGGGCCCCCCACACCGTCGGAGCCGTCCGGGAGGCCGACCGACGCGGGTGGGTGGAGAGTCGACAGGAGGCCGTGCGCGAGGCGCTCAAGGTCAGCGTCGAGGACGTGTACGAGCTCAACACCGACCCGCGCTCCGCCCGCGACGCCTTCCCGCGCGTCGGTCCGGTGCGCGATCGGCTCATCGACTGGCTCGACCGCTTCGGACCCGTCGCCGCCGCCGAGGTGCGCGACGCCTTCCCCAAGTCGGCCTCGGCGCTCAAGGCGCTGAGGGACAAGGGCCTCCTGGAGATCTCCCAGCGGCGGGTCGATCCCGTCGCGGCCGAGCGCGCGCCCATCCTCGAGGAGGACGTCGCGCCCCGGGCCCCCACGCCCGCCCAGGCCGTGGCCCTGGAGGCCCTCGTCGCGGCGGTGGACGCGCGCACCTACTCCGCCTTCGTGCTGCACGGCGTCACCGGCTCGGGCAAGACCGAGGTGTACCTCCAGGCCGCCGCGCGCGCGCTCGAAGACGGCGGCAGCGGCATCCTCCTGGTCCCCGAGATCGGGCTCACGCCGCAGTTCCTGTCCCGCTTCCGGGCGCGGTTCGGCGACTCCGTGGTGGCCGTCCTCCACTCCGGCCTCACGGACCGGGCGCGCTTCGACGAGTGGCTCCGCATCCGTCGGGGCGACGCTCGACTTGTCGTGGGCCCGCGCTCGGCGCTGTTCGCCCCGGTCGCCGACCTCCGCCTGCTCGTCGTCGACGAGGAGCACGACGGGTCCTACAAGCAGAACGACGGGCTGCACTACCACGCCCGGGACGCGGCGATGAAGCTCGCCCACCAGCGGGGCGCGGTCGTGGTGCTGGGTTCGGCCACTCCCTCCTTGGAGACCGTGCAGCTCGCCGAGTCGGGCCGCGCGACGTCGCTGAGCCTCCCGGAGCGGGTGGCCGAGCGACCGATGCCGGCCGTGGAGCTGGTGGACCTGCGCGAGTTCCCCACCGAGGACCCCGACGCGCCCTCCGCCCTCCTGTCGCCGCCCCTGCGCGAGGCGATCGAGGCCACCCACGCGGACGGCGGGCAGACGATCCTGCTCCTCAACCGGCGCGGGTTCGCGACCACCGTCCTGTGTACGGCCTGCGGCGCCCACTTCCGGTGCAACGACTGCGACCTGTCGATGACGTACCACGGCCGTCGCCACGCGCTGATGTGCCACTGGTGCGGGGCCCAGCGGCAGGTGCCGAGGGCGTGTCCGGCGTGCCGTGTGCCCGACGCGCTGAAGTTCGTGGGCCGAGGGACGGAGCGGCTCGAGGACGAGCTCCTGGCGCTCTGGCCGGACCTGCGCATCGACCGCATGGACGCCGACACCACCCGGTCGCGACGCTCCCACGGGCGCATCCTCGGGCGGTTCCGCGACGGCGAGACGGACCTGCTCGTGGGCACCCAGATGGTGGCCAAGGGCCACGACTTCCCGGGCGTCACCCTGGTCGGCGTCCTCCAAGCCGACGCCGCCCTGCACCTGCCCGACTTCCGCGCCTCGGAGCGCACGTTCCAGCTCGTCGCCCAGGTGGCGGGGCGGGCGGGCCGCGGGGATCGGCCGGGCCGCGTCCTCGTGCAGACGTGGCACCCCGAGCACCACGCGATCCGGTCCGCCGTCACTCACGACTGGACCGACTTCGTGACGCGCGAGATCCGCCTGCGTCGTGGCCTCTGGTATCCGCCGTTCGCACGCCTGCTGCTCCTCCGCGTCGAGTCCGAGAACGAGCAGGCGGCGGCCCGCGCGGCGATGGACGTGCGTCGCGCGGTGGACGAGGCGGGTCGTCGCTCCGCCGGGTCGGGTCGTCTGCGGGTGTTCGGTCCGGCGCCGTCGCCCATCTACCGGGCGAACCGTCGCTATCGCCGTCAGGTCATGGTCAAGGCGGACGGCCACGCGGCCATGGGCGCCATGCTCGCCGCCCTGGGCGACGCCCACCACCAAGCCGCCCGGGACGCAGGACGCGGGGTGCGGCTCATCGTCGACCGCGACCCCGTGTCGCTGCTCTGATCCGCGCTACTCGGTCTCGGGGACGGCCTTGACGCCGGTCGGCTTGGACGACGCCTTCTTCGCCTCGCTCCGAGCCTTCGCCTTCTTCTTGCTCCGCCGCTCCTCGCGCCGCTGCTGCTCTTCCTTGACCTGGGCCAGCTTCGTCGCGGGCGACTTCCACTTCGGGCTCAGGTCCACGGCCTTCTGCAGCATGGCGATGGACTGGTCGTACTCGCGCAGGCGGCGCTTCACGAGGCCCATGCGGTAGTAGGTGTGGGCCTTGTACTCGTCGATGGGGTCCGTCGCCAGGTAGCGCTCGTAGGCCTCGAACGCGCCGCGGTTCTTCTTGCGGCTGCGGTATCGCGTCTCGCCGATGTGGAACCACACGCGGTCGTTGTCGGGCGCGAACCTGGTGATGCCGAGCAGCACCTCTTCGGCCTCGTCGTAGCGCTTCGCGAGGCGGTGGATGCGGCCCGCCGTCATCTCCGACATGACGTTCGTGGGGTAGCGCTTCTGCACCCACTGGATCGACTCGGTGGCCTTCGTCCAGTCCTTGTTCTCCATGTAGGAGTAGGCGAGCGCGAGGCCGGCGGGCGCGGGCGCGAGGAAGCCGTGGTCGCGCGCCTCGAGGATCTGCGCGAGGCCCTCGGCCTTGTGGTCGCCGAAGCTGGGCAGGTAGTCGGTCTGCTCGGTGATGGCGGTGCGCCAGAAGTTGTAGAGCCCGAGCGCGAACTGCACGTCCTTGAACTCGGGCGCCAGCTTCTCGACCTTCTGGATCTTCTCCAGGGCGTCCCACGCCTTGTTGAGGCCGCTCACGTACTCGCGGTGGCGCACCAGGTACATCGCGTCCAGGCCCACGTGCACCGCCTGGAGGAAGTACACCCACGCCTTGTTGTCGGGGCTGCGCCCCAGGGCGCGGAAGAGGCGCTCGCTGTCCGCGTACTCCTGCTTGTACTGACGGTCGTAGGCGTAGTCGAAGTTCTCGAACATGCGCGCCTGGTAGACGACGGCGCGGCCCACGGACTGGACCGGGGACTCGGGGTAGTCGACGCCGATGCGCTCGAAGGCCTGCAGGGACTCGTCGTAGCGACGCTGGTACATCAGCTCCAGGGCGTCCTGGGTGCGCGCGAAGAGGTGGCGGTCGACGCCGACGGGGTTCTCGCCGGTGAAGGTCTTGCCCGAATACAGGCGAGGCCCGGCGAAGGACGTGGCGGGCAGCGCCATCACCACTGCGACGAGCAGGGCGATGCGGCGGAGGCGGGGGGCAGCGTGCTTCATGGGTTGCTCCGTGCGAGGACGACGTCCACGATCTCGGCGGCGATGTCCGAACCGTACAGCGTCGTGCACTCTTGGATCCCGGTGGGGCTGGTCACGTTCACCTCGGTCAGTCGGTCGCCGATGATGTCGATGCCCGTGAACACCAGGCCATTCTCCTTCAGGTAGGGGCGAAGCCGGTCACAGATGTGCAGGTCTCGCTCCGTCATCTCACACGGTTCGACGGAAGCACCCACGTGCATATTCCCCCGATGATCGTTTTTCGGCGGCACGCGTAGAAAACCGCCGCGCGGCTCGCCGTCGACCAGGAGGATGCGCTTGTCCCCCTCGGCGATCTCGGGGATGAAGCGCTGCACCATCACCGCGTCCCGCCCGTCGGCCGTGGCGGTCTCCAGGATCACGCCCAGGTTCCGGTCGGCCTCGTCGAGGACGAAGATCCCGCGCCCGCCGTTGCCGTCCCACGGCTTCACGATCGCGCGGCCCCCCTGTTCGGCGAGGAACGCGCGGATGTGGTCCATGTCCCGGGTCACGAGCGTGGGCGTGATGAGGTCGGGGTACCGCAGGATCACCATCTTCTCGTTGGCGTCGCGCAGGGCGTGGGGCGCGTTCACCACGGGGATGTCGCGGGCGGCGACGTCGAGCAGGTACGTCGCGAAGACGTAGCCCATGTCGAAGGGCGGGTCGGTCCGCTTGAAGATCGCCGACAGCTCGCGGTGGGAGATCGTGCGCTGCTCCACGACCTCGGCGACCTTCGGCTTCGGGCCCGCCACCAGCCGACACGCCTTCGCGTGGAGGACATCGTCCACGGTGAACAGGTCCGACGGCAGGCAGTGCCACACCTCGCCGCCGCGGGCCTGCCACGCCAGCATGAGGACGTAGGAGCTGTCCTTGTCCACGTGGATCGTGGCGAGGGGGTCCATGACGAACAGGGCGCGCACAGGCAGGTCGACTCCAGGTCTGCGAACGGCGAGACGTAACAGGGTAGCTTTGCTTCCGATGACGCGTCGCGGCTGGTGGTTGCTCGCCCTCGTGCTGCTGGTGACCGGAGCGACGTTCGCGCCGGCTGTCGGCTACGAGTTCGTCTACGACGATCACCCGGTCATCGAGGACAACCCGACGCTCCAGGACCCGCGGCAGATCCTCCGCGGCTTCACCGAGAACGTGTGGGCCTTCTCGCCCGAGAACACGCGCCCCATCTACTACCGTCCGGTCTTCATGGCGTGGGTGACGGTCCATCGGCTCGTCTTCGACGTGAACCCGGCGCCGTGGCACGCCACCACGATCCTCCTGCACCTCCTCGCCGTCGCGATCCTGTTCGGCCTGATCCGTCGTCTGTCGGGCAGCGAGCCCCTGGCCGCCGCGGCGGCGCTGCTCTGGGGCGTCCACCCCACCCGCGTCGAGTCCGTCGCCTGGGTGCTCGGCAACACCGACCCCATGGCCGCCGTCTTCGGGTTCGGGGCGCTGTGGCTGTGGATCGACGACCGCCGTCGCCTCGCGCTGGGGAGCTTCTCCCTCGCCCTGCTGTGCAAGGAGACGTCCCTCGGATTCGCCGCGCTGCCCGTGCTCCTCGCCTTCTTCACCGGGGATCCGAGGCCGATCGCCGGGCGAGCCCGGGACGCGGTGCGGGTCGCGCTGCCGTGGGCGGCGGTGGTCGTGGCGTACTTCGTGGTGCGCGTGTCGGTGATGGGGGCCCTGGCGCCTACGTTCACGGACGCGGACGTCCCCACGGCCGGACGCACCGTGGTGACGCTCGTGGGTCTGTACGCGAAGAAGCTCCTGATCCCCGGGCCATCGAGCCTGCTGTACCCCGTGGGCCCGGTCGCCTCCAGCTCGGATCCGATGTTCATGGAGGCCCTGCCCTGGGCCGTGCTCGCCCTCGGGGTGTTCGCCTTCCTGGTGTCCCGCCGGGGGGTCCTCGCCGCGCTGACGCTGGGGGCGGTCGTCTTCCTGATCCCCGTCCTGCGCGTGAGGGGCCTGCAGGCGGACGCGTTCTTCCAGGATCGCTACCTCTACCTGCCGTCCGCGTGCCTCATTCCCGCGCTCTGCTGGACCCTCGGGGACCTGTTCCGCCGCATGGATCCGACCCGAGAACCGAGCGCAGTGCAGCGCTTCGTCCCCGTCGGCCTCGCCGTCCTGCTCGCCGCCGTGGCGGTGGTGTCCTCCGCGCGGAACCTCCCGGCCTGGCAGAACGACGTCACCCTGTGGTCTCGGGCCCTGGAGCTGAACCCCACGGCCTCGCGCGCGTGGTTCAACCTGGGCGTGCTGCACGAGAACGCGGGGGACGTGGACGCCGCCCGGGACGCCTACCGACGGGCCGCGGACGGCACCCCTCCCCGCTCGATCGGGGCCTTCCGCGCGGCGCTCCTGGACGCCGAAGCGGGGCGGCTGGACGCGGCCCGAGAGGGCTTCCGTCAGGCGGTCCTGATGCGTCCGAGGGACCCGATGTTCCTGTTCGAGGCGGCGCAGCTGGAGGCGCACTTCGGGGCGCTCGACGTGGCCCTGGAGCTGCTCGACGAGGCCGACGCCGCCCTCGCCGAGGGGGCGCCCGCGGGGCGGGGAGTGACCCCGGAGGCCGTCGCTAGGTCGCGGGCTCGGGTCCTCGCGCGTCGAGATAGAGGAGCGTCCCTCCCGTGACGAAGGCGGGGGTGAGCACCAACCCCACGAACGGGATCAGCAGCAGCCCCATCAGCCCGACTCCGTAGCCGAGCCAGGGGGCGAGGCGACCGCGGGCCCACCTCAGCTTCGCGCGCAGGGGGAGCTTGCGGCGCTCGAGGGTGGGGTCCATGAAGTTCAGGGCCCCGAAGAACGACGTGTAGAGGATCGTGCCCGCGGCCCCGACGACGCCCACCACGGGCACGATCGAGAGCGCGAAGAGGGGGATGTAGAGGACCCCGAACAGCAGCGCGCGCTGGGTGACGCCGGCGACCGCCCGCGCGCCGTCGCGGGCGAGGGTCCGGGCGGTCATGCGCTCGGGGTTCGTCGCGAGGCCCGTGGCGAGCTGCTCGATGACCTCGCTGAGCCGCTCCTGGAACGGTCCCGCCAGGCCCGCGGCGACGAGCAGGGCGCCCACGATCGCGCCCCCCGCGGCGAGCACGAACGACAGCGCGTAGAGGAGCGCCGTGCCGAGGCCGCGCCCGGCGCCCGCCACGAGACCCTGCGCGCGCTGGAGCACGCCCTGGAAGAAGCCGTCGGCGGCCGGGGCGGCGGTGGCGGCGGCGCCCTCGAGGAACTCGGGGCGCAGCCACGCGGCGAGGTCGTCGATGAGGAAGAAGGAGCCCACGAGGGCGGCGAGGAGCATCGTGAAGTTCACGAGGCCGGGGACGATCGCGTAGCGCCAGGCGGAGCGGTTGCGGGCCAGGAACGCGATGCCTCGGAAGGGGTACGTAAGGCCGGTGAAGAACCCCACGGGGCCGCTGCCGGGGGGCGTCGAGGGGCGGGGAGGGGGCCTGCTCACGAGGTCTCCGGGGACGTGTGGCATCCTCCGCGGGTGCCGCGTCGGGAGCCTACGACAGAGCGTCGTTCACATTGCGTCGCCGCCTTGATCGGGCTCACGTGCCTCGTCTTCGCGGGCGCGCCTGCGGCCCACACCCTGTCCTATCCGCGCCTCGTCCACGTGCGCTTCGGCCCCGAGCTGGTGGAGGTCGCCGTGCAGGTCTCGGTGCACGCGGGGGCGAAGGCTCGGGCGCTGCGGGACCGCCACGACGCGGACGGGGACGGGCTCCTCTCGGAGCCGGAGAAGCAGGCCCTCGCGGCGACCCTCGACGGTCAGGGCCGGGCGAAGCTTCGAGTCCTCGTGGACGGCGTACCCCTCGCGCCGGAGGTGGGCGTGCTGGACCTGGACCTCACCCGCGAGGACGGCGTGGAGGGGCACTCGTTGGGGCTGAAGTCCGTCGCGGCCGTGGCGGTGGTCCTGCTGCCAGGGACCCACACCGTCGTCGTCGAAGACCTGCCCCCGTCGCCCCGCGCGACGGTCCCACTGCGGGTGGAGGTCCCCGGCTGGGCCGTGGAGCCGGGGCCGGCGGACAAGGACGCGACGCCCCTCGCGGCCATGGCGAGCGGCTGGCTGGGCGGGTTCTCGGGGGACGGGGGCGCGGTGCACTTCACGGTGACGGTGCCTCCTCGCTGAGCCGCTTCAGGGCGGCCCAAGCGGCGTCCGCGGCGCGACTGCGGAGCGTCCCTGCGCGGCGGACGACCCGGTGGATGACGGCGGGCAGACCCTGGATCGGGACGCTCGCGAGGCCCTGGGGGAGCGCTCCGGGGGGCGGGACCACCGCCGCTCCGAGGCCTTGTTCGACGAAGCGGAGCGTCAGCGGTCCCCCCTGCACGTCGAGCGCGACGTCCAGGCTCACGCCCGCGACGGCGGCGACGATCTCCAACGCGTCCCGAGCCGGGGCCCCTCGAGGCGGCGCGATGAGGCGCAGGTCGGTCAGGTCCTCGATGGAGACGACGTCTCGCCGGGCGAGGGGGTGATCGGCCCACACGACGAGCACCCGACGCGACGCCCGCAGCATCGCGCTCTCGAACCGGTCGTCGGGCCGCTCGCCTGCGATCACGGCGAGGTCCGCGTCGCCGGTCGCCACGGCTTCGAGGGCGACGGCGTCGGACGAGACCCTCGGCTGCACCGAGAGCGCGCCTCGTCCGATGGCGGGGGCCAGGAGGTGGAGCCACACGTCCTCCTCCGCGGCCAGGGTCGCCGTCCGGGACACGTCGGCTTCATCCAGCTCCTGCTCGAACCGCGCCGAGCGCTCGAGGATCTCCCGGGCGAAGCCCTGGACGCGTCGCCCCGCGTCCGTGAGGAGGAGCGAGCGACCCGAGCGCACGTACAGCGGGCGGTCGTAGTGGGAGGCGAGCTTCGCGACCTGGGCGTGCACCGCGGGCTGAGACAGCTTCAGGACGGCGGCGGTGCGCACGAAGTTGAGGTGCTCGGCGAACACGAGGAAGGTCCGCAGCTGCTCGGTGTTCGGGGGCGGGTTCTGCAAGAATCACCAATCACGATGAAGTCGAGTGAGGAATCACCATAGCTGACTACCTGTTGATTCGAATAAGCTGATTATTACCGACTATCAATCAGAATAGATGATGTCTTAGGCGGGCCGCGCGGCGCCGAGGTCGGCTAAGTTGCAGACGCCGCGGAAGATGATCGTGGCCAATCGACCCTGCGGTCCTAACGGAGTAGATCGCGTGCCTCGACCCCCTGCGACCCCCCTGGAGGGGCGCCGTACCCTCGCCCTCGTCTCACTCGCCTCGTTGCTCGTCCCCGCGTCTGCGCTGGGAGCCACTTGGACGGTGAACTCGACGGCCGACACCAACGACGGCACCTGCGACGCCGACTGCACCCTGCGGGAGGCGATGAGCGCGGTGAACGACAACGACGACATCGTGTTCTCGTTCTCGTCGGCGTCCTCGCCCCAGACGATCACGCTGGGCTCGGCGCTGCCGTCGCTGACCGCCGAGAACGTCACCATCGACGGCTTCTCGTGCACCAACTGCGGCACGGTCACCGCCAACACGAACACGCCCGACCAAGGCTTCAACAGCTCCCTCGGGCTCGAGCTGGTCGCGGCGTACGGAACAAGCACGCCGGTCCTCCGGCTGGTGGGGAGCGACTCCACCGTGCAGGGGCTGGTCATCCGCGGCGGGCTGGGCGACGGGATCCGCATCAGCGGCGACGGCGTGACCGTGACGGGCTGCTACATCGGCACGAACGCGGCGGGCACCGCGGCGTCCGCCAACGCGGACAACGGCGTCCACGTGGACGACAAGATCGACGCGACGATCGGGCCGTACAACCTCATCTCCGGAAACACCGACGACGGCATCGACGTGGGCGGGAACAGCGACGGCATCACGATCGTCGGGAACCTCATCGGCACGGACGTCACCGGTCTGGTGGATCTGGGCAACGGCGACGAGGGCATCCAGATCGGGGGGTCCGCGGAGATCCAGGACGTCACCATCGGGGGCTCGGCGGCGGCCGACCGGAACGTCGTGAGCGGCAACGGCGAGCACGGGATCTTCATCAAGGACCACGTGGACGGCAGCAAGGGAAGCGGCTCGATCATCGAAGGCAACACCGTCGGGCTCACGGCCGACGGGCTGACCGCCCTGCCCAACGCGGGCGACGGGGTACGCATCGACGGCTCGTCGGTGGAGAAGCCCAAGACGTTCACCATCGAGGACAACCTGATCAGCGGCAACACCGGCGTCGGTCTGTACCTCGAGGCCACCGAGTCGCACGTGATCGTGGGGAACTTCATCGGCACCAACACCTTGGGCGGCGCCCTCGGCAACGGAGCCGAGGGCATCTACATGTTCTCGAGCGCCGACCACGACACCAAGAAGATGGACATCGGGGACCTGTCCGTCGGTCGCACGGTGACGGCCGACCAGAACGAGATCGCGTTCAATGTCGGCGACGGCATCCGCATGCGCCGCGGCGGGGGCGCCAAGCAGACCAAGGAGAACACGGTCGGGGCCAACTCGATCCACGACAACGGCGGGCTGGGCGTCGACCTGGAGAAGAACTCCACCGGGAACGGAGCCACGCTCCCGGGGGCCAACGCCAACTGCAACAGCAGCAACGACATCACCTACGGCAACCGCGGCATCGGCAAGCCGATCGTCGCCACCGCCCAGCTCGACGGCACCACGCTCACGGTCACTGGGAACAGCTGCAACAACGCGACCGTCGACCTGTACCTGGTGGACGACCCGGCGAACGCGAACGGCCAACCCGAGACCTGGCTGGCCACCGCGACCGCCGACGGCACGGGGCTCTACACGCTCACCGCCACGGGCCCGACGGTGGCCCCGGGGGACGAGGTCACCGTCCTCCAGACGGACTCCGAGCTGGAGACGAGCGAGGCGGGCGACAACCTCGCGGTGGTCGTCTGCGACGCCGACGGGGACGGCTTCAACGACATCAACCTCACGTCGTGCAGCTCGAACACCGACTGCGACGACACCGACGCCTCCACCTTCCCGGGGGCGACCGAGCTGTGCGACGGCGTCGACAACGACTGCGACGGCCTGGTCCCGGCCAACGAGACCGATACGGACTTCGACACCTTCCTGGACTGCAACGACTGCGGCCCGAACAACAACACCATCTTCCCGGGCGCCACGGAGGTGTGCGACGGCGTGGACCAGGACTGCGACACCTCGATCGACGAGGACTTCGACACGGACGGGGACACGTTCACGACCTGCGGCGCGGACGG
>CAZUHI010000032.1:75489-90649 GCA_964620495.1 uncultured Rickettsiales bacterium
TCGACGAGGACTTCGACACGGACGGGGACACGTTCACGACCTGCGGCGCGGACGGGAACGCGGCGACCACGGCGGACAACGACTGCGACGACACCGCCGTCACGATCTTCCCGGGCGCGACCGAGGTGTGCGACGCGATCGACCAGGACTGCGACGGGCTGCTCGACGAGGACTTCGACACGGACGGGGACACGTTCACGACCTGCGGCGCGGACGGGAACGCGGCGACCACGGCGGACAACGACTGCGACGACACCGCCGTCACGATCTTCCCGGGCGCGACCGAGGTGTGCGACGCGATCGACCAGGACTGCGACGGGCTGCTGGACGAGGACTTCGACACCGACGGGGACACGTTCACGACCTGCGGGGCGGACGGGAACGCGGCGACGACCGCGGACAACGACTGCGACGACACGGCGGTCACCGTCTTCCCGGGCGCGACCGAGGTCTGCAACGCGGTGGACGAGGACTGCGACGGGACCGTGGACGAGGGCTTCGACACGGACGGGGACACGTTCACCACGTGCGGGGCGGACGGCAGCGCGGCGACGACGGCGGACAACGACTGCGACGACACCGTCGTGACGATCTTCCCGGGCGCGACCGAGGTGTGCGACGCGATCGACCAGGACTGCGACGGGCTGCTGGACGAGGACTTCGACGTCGACGGGGACACCTGGACGACCTGCGGCGCGGACGGCGACGCGTCGGCCACGGCGGACAACGACTGCGACGACGCGGTGGCGGCGGTGAACCCCGGGGCCACGGAGCTGTGCAACGGCATCGACGACGACTGCGACGGGCTCATCGACGAGAACGCGGACCTCGACAACGACGGCGTCACCAACTGCGACGGGGACTGCGACGACAACAACAACACCGTGTTCCCCAACGCCCCCGAGCTCTGCGACGGGCTGGACAACGACTGCGACGGCGCCGTGCCGGTGGACGAGCAGGACCTGGACAACGACCTGGCGCTGGCCTGCGACGACGACTGCGACGACAACGTGGCCACGGTGTACACGGGCGCCGTGGAGGTCTGCGACGGGTTGGACAACGACTGCGACGGCGGCGTCCCCGGCGACGAGCTGGACGGCGACGGCGACGGCCAGTCCCGATGCGAGGGCGACTGCGACGACACCGACGACACGATCTTCCTGGGGGCCCCGGAGGTCTGCTCGGACGGCATCGACCAGGACTGCGACGGCGTGGACGCGGACGATCTCGACGTCGATGAGGACGGCTGGTCGGCGTGCGACGGGGACTGCGACGACGCCGATCCCGCCGTGAACCCGGACGCCGAGGAGCTCTGCGACGACGGGATCGACAACGACTGCGACGGTCGCCTGCTGGACTCGTCGGACGCCGACGGGGACGGCGTGAGCGCCTGCGGGGGCGACTGCGACGACGACGACCCGGACGTGTTCCCGGGCAACCCCGAGCTGTGCAACGACCTGGACGAGGACTGCGACGACCTCGTCGACGAGGACGCGCCCGACCTGGACGGCGACGGCTACGACGCGTGCGAGGACTGCGACGACGAGCGGGACGACGTGTTCCCCGAGGGCGACGAGCTGTGCGACGGCCTCGACGGGGACTGCGACGGCGTGGTGCCCGACGACGAGGCCGACGCGGACGGCGACGGGGTGCGCCCCTGCGGCGGCGACTGCGACGACACGGAGCCGACCGCGCTGCCGGGCGGCGAGGAGGTCTGCGGCGACGGCATCGACCAGGACTGCGAGGACGGCGATCTGCTGTGCGGCGGCACGATCACGCTGGGCACGCCCGCCGAGGAGACGGGCTGTCGCACGAGCGTGGCGGGCGCCCCGGGCGGCGCGGGCTGGGCGATGGTGCTGGGGCTGGGTGTGTTCGGCCTGCGTCGTCGCCGGTCGGGGGTCGCGATCGCCTCGGTCCTCGCCGTGGCGACGGTCCTCGGCGGCTGCACCTTCGACTCGACCCTCCGCGTGCAGACCTGGTGGGGCGCCGCGGACTCGACCGAAGACCTCTTCTTCGAGGCCGGGGGCGGCTTCGACGCGGTGGGCCTGAGCTCCTCCTTCCAGTCCGGGGGCGCGACGTGGACCGAGCTGACGCTGGTGGGCGGCCCGGAGGGGGTCGACTGCGCCACCTACGCGGCGTTCCGCGGGGCGGCCGCCGGCGCCATGAGCGAGCTCGCCGCGGAGCTGGCGGATCCTGCGGCGCGCACCGGGACGGCCGAGAACGTCGGCGGCCTCCTCTGCCAGCGGGTCGAGGGCGCGGCGCGTGAGGCCTTCGGTTGGGAGGGGACGTTCCAGGCGTTGCACGTGCTCGCTCGGACGGAGCGTCCACCCCCGGATGGACACCTGATGCCCGCCGAGGGGGGCGCGCTGCCCGCGGACGGCTTCTACGTGGGCCGCTACGTCGAGCGGGGCGGCCTGGGGGCGGGGCTCGTGCCCGACGGCGACGGCGCCGAGGCCCCCTACGACGCCTGCGTGAGCCGCGTGATGGAGGCGTTCCGGGCCACGGACGCGGGCGAGCTCGACACGACCTCCTCCGGCGAAGTGGCGGCCTGGGCGCTCGCGGGTCGTCGGGGCGAGCACCACGATCCGGCGCGCGAGGAGGTGGCGCATGAGGCGGGCGGCACGTCTCCCGTGGGGTTGGTGCTGCCGAACTGGTCGGGGCCGTCGGAGCCCGGCGACGCGGTCGACGTGACCGGGTTCGTGACCCTCGCGGACGCTCCCGAGGGCGTCGCGTTCGAGCGCGCGGCCCTGGGCACGTCGGACCCCGGGGCGCTGGAGGCGTGCCCCGCGCTCGCGGGCTCGGAGTCGTTCGTCTGGCCCGAAGCAGCGTCGCTGCCGGAAGGCGGTGACCGATGAACGCCTTCGGCAAGGCGACTCTGGTCGCGCTCGTGTTCGCCATGGCCTCGGCGGCTTCCTGGGCGATGCCGTCGTCCGCCTGGGGCCAGAAGGCGTCGATCCACGCCGAGGTCAACCAGGCCTGGGTGTACCTGGAGGCGGGCGACCACAACCGGGCCGAGGCGCTCATGAAGAAGGCCTACGCCGAGGAGAAGTGGGGGCCGGTGAACGCGGAGCTCTACTTCCTCCTGAGCGCGATCTTCTGGGAGCGGCGGAACGCGATGGCGGCCTATCAGTGGCTGTCCGACGGCGTGAAGGCGCGCACCGAGCGGGCCTACGCGTGGGAGCCGGGGGACGGGTGGGACGCGCGGATCGACAAGCGCAAGCGGTTCGTCGAGCGCAACTTCGGGATCATCAAGATGCGCTCCGAGGCGGGTCGGCCGGTGCCGCCGCTGATGGACCCCCCGTCGCGCGATCCCGTGGTGAAGGCGTTCGCGGACGGGATCGCCGAGAAGGTGAGCGAGGCGGCGAAGGCGGGCGGGAGCACCCTGTGGCTCGTGGTGCCGAAGGGCACGTACTGGGTGGGGGACGAGCTCAAGACCGTCGAAGCCGGGAACCTCGAGCTGTCCAAGGCGCCCCTGTTCGAGCTCGCCGGCGAGCCCCACGAGCGCGCGGCCTACAACCGTCGCGTGGCCGAGATCAAGGCCGGGCGGAGCCCCGCCAAGGAGATCCTCGACGCGCTGGCGGCGGCGGAGAGCGGAAGCGAGACGGGCGAGTCGTCCCTCGTGGTGGTGCCGCCCGCGGTGGAGGTGAAGGCGGCGTCGCTCGGGTCGGGGATGCGGGTCGCGCTGGGCGCGGGCGCGGCCCTGGGGACGCAGCGGGGCGCGGACGGCAGCGACGCCGGGATCGGCGGCGACCTCGGGATGGACCTCGAGCTCGGGTACGATCTGGCGCCCCCGGACTCGCCGGTGGGCCTGCGCCTGGCGGGCCGGTTCGGCACGGCCTCGGCCCCCGCGTGCGACGCGGCGCAGAGTCGAGCGCTCATGGGCGGGTTCCTGGTGGGCCCCCGCGTCAGCGTGTCCGTCGCGTCGGGGGCGTGGTTCACGGCGACGTTCGGCGGTCGCGTCTCCGGCGGCCGCGCGCCCCTGGGCAGCGACGTGCGCGGGTCCTGCGCGGCGGGCCCCGAGGGCGACGGAGCGTGGCGATTGCAGGTCGGCGACGGGACCGTGAAGGGCTCGGAGCTGGGGTGGCGGGGCGAGCTGTTCGGGGCGGGACCCTTCGGCGAGGTGGGCCTGCTCGTGGCGCCCTCGGTGAGCGCGCCGCGGCTCGGGTTCGGGGTCCAGTTCGCCTACGACCGGCTCATGCCGATCCTCGACGAGGCCCGCACCGTGCGATACCGCGGCGCCGACGGCAGCATCCGCACCGTCGACGTGAGCGCGTCCGGCAGCGAAGCCGCGTTCGGTCGCGTGACGGTGTCCGCCCGCGTGGTGGTGCTCGTCCCCTGACTGCTACGATGCGCGTCGCTGAAGCACCCATGCGCGTCGTCTCTCTCCTGCTCCTCGCTCTCCTCTTCGCCGGCTGCGGCCCGGTCCGGTCGACCATCGGCCTGGTGGACGCGGAGGAGGCGCTGCGGGCCGCCCACGAGGCGGGGGCCGTCGAGAAGGCGCCCTACCAGACGGCCATGGCCGAGGAGCTGCTGGCCAAGGCCCGCGAGGCCCAGGGTCGCTCGACGTACGACGACTCCATGCACCTGGCGAACGAGTCTGCGACCTGGGCGAACGAAGCCCGCGACGTCGCGCTGGGCAGGATCGAGGCGCCCGTCCCCGAGCCCCTCCCCGACCTCGAGCCCGCCGCCGAGGGAGACGACGACGACTCCGCCCCCGCCGAGGGCGCCGAGTGAGGCTCCCGCTCCTCGCCCTCGCGACGATGTTCGCGGCCGGGTGCAGCGCTCCGCTGCCCGCCGTCCAGGGCTGGCACGACACCCTGCGCACCCGCATCCACGAGGCCAAGTCCATGGGCGCCATGGAGTGCGCGCCCTCCGAGCTCGCCCGGGCTCAGAGCGCCTATCGGTTCGCCACGGACGAGATCCGGGAGGGCGACCTCGCGCGTGCCACCAACCACCTCGACGCGGGCTTGGACGCGGCGGGGCGGGCTTCGCAGCTCGGGTTGACGTGCGGCGTGCGCGGCCCCGTCGTGGCGGACAAGACGCGGGACCCGTGGATCGACCAGGACGGCGACGGCGTCCTCGAGCCCGACGACGGCTGCGGCCTCGAGCTGGAGGACTTCGACGGGTTCCAGGACCACGACGGCTGCCCCGAGCCCGACAACGATCTCGACGGCGTGGCCGACGCCCTCGACCCCTGCCCCGTGGACGCCGAAGACATGGACGGCTTCCAAGACGCGGACGGGTGCCCCGAGCTCGACAACGACGCCGACGGGGTGATGGACGACGCCGACCTCTGCCCCGAGCGGGCCGAGACCCTCAACGGCTTCGAGGACGACGACGGCTGCCCCGACTTCGCGCCGCAGCTGCTGACCGTCGAGGGCGACCGCTTGAAGCCCAAGCGCAAGCTCGACTTCGCCCCCGGCTTCAACGTGCTGCTCGGGACGGCCCACCCGACCCTGCGGGAGGTCGCCGAGGTGCTGCGGATCAGCGACGGCAAGCACCTCCGAGTCACGGGCCACACGGACAACCGCGGGGAGCCCGACACCCTCAAGCGCGTCAGCGAGGAGCGGGCCGCCGCCGTCCGCGACTTCCTCATCACCCAGGGCGTCCCCACCGATCGGATCGAGGTCGTGGGCATGGGGCCCGACGAGCCCGCCTCGACGAACCGGACGCCGATGGGGCGGGAGGCCAACAACCGGATCGAGCTGATCCTCTTCGCCCCGTGATCCGGATCGGCGTCGCCCTCGTCGGCGCCGTCCTCGCGCTCGCCTCGCCCGCGGGCGCCGCCGAGTTCGACTTCGCCGCCTGGGCCCTGTCCCTCGATCCCGATCGCCCCGCGTCCGGCGATCACGTCGTGTACGAAGGCGGCCTGGAGCCCCCCGCGGAGTCCCTCGCCGCCGTCCGTCGTTCGCTGTTCGCGATGGACCCGCGCCTGGCCGAACCGGCGGTCGAGTCGCTCGCCGAGTACGGCGTGCCCCACGGCGAGGCCGTGCTGCTCGAGTTGGCGCGCTCGGAGCGGTGGGCCGCGGTGGACTCGGACGTGCAGGTCGCCGTCCTCCGCGCGCTCCGCGTCATGGGCTCCGGTCGCGCGCTCCCGGTCCTCGCCCGCGTCGCCCTGCTCGAGTCCGGTCGCCCGTCCCGTGAAGCCATCCGAGCGCTGTGCGGGTCTCTCGCCCCGGAGGCCGTCCCCGTGCTGCGTGCCCTCGCGGCGGGTCGGGACGCGAAGAAGCGGAACCTCGTCGTCCGATTCCTGCGCAAGACGGGAGAGCGGGAGGCCGCGAAGGAGGCGCGCAAGCTGCGGCGAGACGCCCGGATCGAGGGCCGCCAAGAGCGTCGTGAAGAGCGGAAGGAGCGGCGGGAGGAGCGCAAGCGGCGCTGATTCAGGCCGCCGAGCGAGCAGACCTCAGGGTTCGTACCAGTAGACGTCGACGCTGCGGGTCCCGCCGTTGTCGAGGAAGTTCGTGTCCTGCTGCTGCACGGAGAAGTCGTAGGTGCCGGGGTCGACGGACTGCGTCCAGATCCCGTCGGTGGCCGTGCACTGGTCGGGCAGCCCGGTGGGCACCGCGGCCACGAAGTCGTTGCCGGGGACGCCGTCCTCGTCCACGTAGATCCCCTGGGCGCCCCCGCCGGTCCCGCACTGCATCGCCTGGAACATCAGCCTCGCCCCGGCCGGGATGGTCACGTTGCCCAGGAACACCGAGGACGCGTCCGTGGGTCCCACGGTGGCCGTCCCGATGTAGCCCACCGCCACGGTCTCGGTCCAGGGCCCGGGCACGTAGTCGATGGTGAGGGTGTCGGTGCCGCTGTTGGCCGTGCCTGCGGCGGGGTCGTAGGACACGGCGAGGTTCAGCGCGACGCTCGGGATGTTGATCTCGACGTCGTGGGTCACGTAGGCGATCACGGTGCTCCCCCCGATCCCACCGCTCTGGGTCCCGGTCTGGATCGGCACCGCCGGGACGAACCCGGGCTCGACCAGGAACACGCCGTCCTGGGACCCGTCCGGGTTGTCCATGGTCATGCGCAGCTGGCCGTCGACGGGGGAGTTGAACGAGCAGATCTGCGACGCGGTGGAGCTCGGGTCGGAGACGGTCAGGACGCAGACGTTCGAGAACCCGGACCAGACCGTCGCCGTGTCCGTGTCCGACGCCATGAGGCCGTCGAAGCCGCTCGCCTCGCACTGCCACTCGTCCGTCCCCGTGTTGTCGGCGGCCGGGAGGGTCTGCGGGAGGTCCGAGAAGGTGGTCCAGGTCGAGCCGTTCTTGATCCACCGGCCCGGATACGTGACGGGGTTGCCCTCGGGGTCCGACGACGGGGCGGCCACCTCGCACGTGAGCGCGACCCCCTCCTCGGGCTCATCCGGGGTGATGGCCAGCTCGGGCGGGTTGGGCGGGCGGTCGATCCCGCAGCTCGAGTCGCTGGTCCAGGTCATGCCCAGGGCGATGCCGTCGTGCCCGTGGAACGACAGGTCGTGGACCTCCGCCCCGGTGCCCTCTTCGAAGCCCCACAGCCCGATCGTGAACCCGTCGTCGTACAGCGTGCGCGCGGGGACGAAGTTCTCCGAGTCGGGGTAGCGGTTCGCGTCGCTCACGCGCACGTCGTCGATGATCCCGATGTGGTTGCTCGACTGGAACCCGGCCGAGTCCTCGCCGATGACGAGGGCGCTGCTCGTGGTGATGTTCGGCTGCGGCAGGAAGTCGCCCGCGACGTAGATGCCGTCCACGTACAGCGAGCCCCACTGGCCGCCGAAGGCCGAGTCGTAGGACACCGCCACGTGGTGCCACTCGTTCAGGGACAGCGGGTCGACCCCCGAGATCGACGGGTCGCCGTCCCCCGAGACCTTCCAGGCCGGCGCCCCCGCGCACCCCTCCTGACTCCCGCAGATCCCCAGGAACCAGCCGTCGAGCTGGGCGGGGCCCCGCTTGCTGACGATGGCCGTGGGAGCGTTGCCCGGGCCGTACGCCGCGAGCTTGATCCACGCCTCCACCGCGAAGTCCCCGGCGCCCAGGCGCAGGGGCACCGCGTCGGGGACCGTCACCTCGCCCGCGCCTCCGAACACGCCCGCCGTGCAGCCCTCGACGATCTCCACCGTGCCGGGGTCCGAGCTCTCCGAGGCGAGGGCCCCGTCCGTCGCCTTGGCGGAGCACTCCCACGTCTCCCCGATCGTGGTCTCGGTCCACGGGGTGAAGCCGGCGTCCCAAGGGGCCGCGACGCCGGCGATCGACCACGTGTACTCGTACTGAAGGCTGTCTTCAGGATCCGGATCCGTCCCCGGAGTCACGACCACGCAGGCGAGATCGACGGCTTGAGGTGCCGGATTCGGCTGGATCGCGACGACCGGCGGCGTCGGAGGCGAGTTGGGGACGGTGACCGAGGCGATCCCGGGCTCGGACTCGGCTCCCTCGATGTCGACCGCGTACACGTAGGCGGTCCAGATCTCGTCGCGCGCGAGCTCGTCGCCCGAGATCGTGTCTGCCGTCGCGCCGGTGACCCAGAGGTCGTACTCCTTCCAGGCCCAGCGGTACCTGATCAGCTCGTCGGGGCCGTCAGGATCGGTGGACGCGGTCACGACGGAGCCCACGAGGTCCTCGAAGATCGACGGTGGATCGGGCTCCAGCGCCACTTCGGGGGCGGTCGGGCGGAAGTTGGTCGTGAAGGAGACCCGCTGCTCGCACTCGAGGCCCAGGGGGTCCGTCACCCGGAGCACCACCGTCATCGGTCCGGCTCGAGCCTCCAAGGCGGTCGTGAACTCGCCGGCCTCCGCGGGCGCGGGCGTGGCCAGCACTGCGCCGTCGGCGTCCTCCCAGCGGATGTCGAGCGTGCTCGCGGCGGTCTCGAGATCGCCGACGGCTCCCACGGCCTCCATGAGCCCGTCCGAGGGGAGCGTGAGCCGCGACCCGGGCTCCGGGCTGACGATCGAGCACTCGGGCGCGGTGTTGGGCGTGACCTTGATCGCGACGGACGTCTCGGCGTCCCCGTCCGCCGTGTCCCAGGCCTGCAGCGTCAGCACGTGGTCCCCCGGCGGCGGGTTGGGCCACACCCGCTCTTCGTTGCCGGTCTCGTTCTGCACGGGCAGCCGACCGTCGAACAGCTCGCCCGCCAGGTCCGACGACCAGCGGTACTCGAGGTTGCTGTTGGGCTCGTCCGCGTCGGTGACGCGCGCCCAGAGGTCGAGGTCGTGCGCTTCGGAGACGACGACGTCCGCTTCGGGGGCGAGGATCGCGACGACGGGGTCCCGGTTGTCCGGCTCCCCTGGTTCGACGCACCCCGCGAGCGCCACGAGGGCGCCGAGGATCAGGCCTCGCGCGCAGCTTTGCGAGCGGCCTCCTGGGCGACGAAGTCCTTGTAGGTCAGCAGCGGGCCCTCGTTCTCGACCTCCACCATCGAGATGCAGTCCGGGACCGGGCACACCATCTGGCACAGGTTGCAGCCCACGCACGACGCCTCGTCCACGAACGGCACCCGACCCGCCCAGTCGACCCCCATCGCCTCGCGGTCCTTCGTCTTCGCGGCGACCACCGGATCCACGGCCACGGCGCCTTCTTGGAGGTGGATGCACTGGTGAGAGCCGTCGTAACACGCCACGTAGCATTTCTGACAACCGATGCACTTGTCTTCATCGATCTTCGCGATGACCTTGTAGTTCAGGTCGAGATCGCCCCAATCAGTGTACTGCGGCAGGGCCTTGCCGATGAAGTCCGACGTGGTCTCGAAGCCGTGCTCCATCATCCACGTCTCCATGCCCTCGATCATGTCCTCGACGATGCGGAAACCGTGGTGCATGACGGCCGTGCACACCTGGACGGACGACGAGCCGAGGAGCATGAACTCCACCGCGTCACGCCACGAGCCGACGCCCCCGATGCCCGAGATCGGCAGGTGGAACTCCGGGCTCCGACCGAGCTGACCGACCATGTGCAGCGCGATGGGTCGCACCGCCGGGCCGCAGTAGCCGCCGTTGGTGGAGCGGTCTCCGACGCGCGGCTCGGGCACGAAGCGGTCGACGTCGACGCTGATGATCGACTTGATGGTGTTGATGAGCGTGACGCCGTCCGCGCCGCCCCGCTGGGAGGCGAGGCCGTGGGGGACGATGTCGCCCACGTTGGGGGTGAGCTTCACGAGGACCGGGATCGAGGAGTAGTCCTTGGCCCAGGACGTGATCTCTTCGTTGACCTTCGGCTCCTGACCCACGGCCGAGCCCATGCCGCGCTCGCACATGCCGTGGGGGCAGCCGAAGTTGAGCTCGAGGCCGTCCGCGCCGGTGTCGACGGACCGCTTGATGATGTCCTTCCACTCCTCGCGCGTCTCCACCATGAGGCTCACGATCACGGCGTGGTTCGGGTAGCGACGCTTGGCCTCGGCGATCTCGCGGAAGTTCACGTCGAGCGGCCGATCCGTGATCAGCTCGATGTTGTTGAGCCCCACGATGCGGCGGTCGCCGTGGTGGATCGCGCCGTAGCGCGAGCTCACGTTGGTGATCGGGGTCCCCAGCGTCTTCCACACCGCGCCGCCCCAGCCCGCGTCGAAGGCGCGCATGACCTGATCGCCGGTGTTCGCGGGCGGAGCCGAAGCCAGCCAGAAGGGGTTGGGGGAGACGATGCCGCCGGTGTTCGAGGTGAGATCGACCATCGCTAGTTCGCCTCTCCGCTGAGCAGTTGATGAATCGCGTGGGCGGCGCGCTTGCCCTCGGCGGCCGCGTTCACGACCTCCTTGCCGCCGTTGGCCACGTCCCCGCCCCCGAACACGCGGGGGTTGCTGGTGCGGCCGTCGTCGTCGACCTCGAGCTTGCCCCAGTCGAGCTCCACGTCCGGGAGCCCGCCGAGGAGGTCGGCGAGCTTGCCCTGGCCCACGGCCACGACGGCGAGCTGCGCCGGGAGGGTGAACTCACTGCCCGCGACCTCGCGCAGCCGTCGGCCGGAGGGGTCGGACGGGTCCTTCTCGGTGCGTCGGCACCGCACGCCCGTGAGCGCGCCGTTGGTCTCCTCGAACCCGATGGGCTGCGTGTGCCACGACCCCTCGGCGCCCTCGACGCGGGCGTACCTCCACTCGTGCTCGTAGCCGGGCATCGAGCCGGCGTCCCGGCGGTAGGTGAGGGTCACGTTCGGGATGCCGAGGACCAGCAGCTCGCGCACGACGTCCAAGGACGTGTTGCCGCCGCCGATGACGACCGCGTGCTCCACGCCCGCCACGTAGGCCTCGCCGCCGGTCTTCCAGTTCTCGATGACCTCGACGCCGCCGACGATCCCGTCGAGCCCGTCGGAGCCGAGCCCCAGGTGTGAGTCCGGGCCCAGGCCCAGGCCGACGAAGAGCGCATCGAACTCGCCCAGGAGCGACTCCCAGGTGACGTCCTCGCCGATCTCCACGCCGCACCGCACTTCGATGCCCATGGACTCGGTGATCCACGCGACCTCGGCGAGCGACGCGTCCGCGATCATCTTGTAGGGCGCCACGCCGGTGGTGTTGAGACCCCCGGGCAGGTCGCGCTTCTCGAAGATGACGCACTCGTGGCCGTGCTTGCGCAGCTCGTGGGCGGCCGCGAGGGAGGCGGGACCGGCCCCCGCGAGGGCGACGCGCTTGCCGGTCGCCTCGCCGGGCTTCCAGAAGCCCCACCCCTTCTCGAACGCCATGTCCGTGGAGTAGCGCTGCAGGCGGCCGATCTGGATGGGCGGGATGTCCTCGTGGTTGAACACGCACTTGCCGACGCAGAGCACCTCCACGGGGCACACGCGGGCGCAGGACATGCCCAGGATGTTCGCCTCGAAGATCGTGCGGGCCGAGCCGCGGACGTTGTCCGTCGCGATCTTGCGGATGAACTCCGGAATGTTGATCGACGTGGGGCACGCCTCGATGCAGGGCGCGTCGTAGCAGTAGAGGCAGCGAGAGGCCTCCGTGATGGCCTGGCCCTTCGTATAGCGCGGCTTGTGGTCCGGGAACTCCGCCTCGGCGCGGTCGCCGGGGAGGTCGGGGTGTGCAGACTCGAATCCGGGCAACGTCGCCGCCATCTGGGCCTCCTCGAAGGCGACGAGTGTATCAACCCCCCGCTACCCTCGTCCCCGGGAGGCCCCGATGCAGTTCCTCGACGTCATGCACACCTACTTCCGCGGCGAGCGCCTCGAGGCGCTCTACTTCATCGTGCCCGTGGGGCTCCTGCTGATCGCGTTCGCGGGCGTGACCCTCAAGGCGGAGAGGGGCGGCTTCGCCTGGGGGTTGGCGATCCCCCTCGTCCTCTTCGGTCTGGTGGCGCTCGCGACGGGCCTCGGCGTGGGGCTGCGGACCCCCGCCCAGGTGGCGGACATCGAGGCCGCATACGCCGCGGATCCGTCCGCGATGGTGGCCGAGGAGCTGCCGCGCATGGAGGTCGTGAACGCCAACTGGCCCAGATACATCGCGGGGTACGTCGTGCTCGTCCTGCTGGGGCTCGGCCTGCGGTTCGGGCTGAAGGCCGACTGGGCTCACGGCGTCGGGCCGGCCCTCATCCTGATCGGCGCGCTCGGGTTCCTCATCGACGGGTTCGCCGAGCGACGCGCGGTGCCTTACACCGAGGCCCTCGAGCAGATCGCCGCGGCCGACTGAGTCACTTCGCCTTGGCGCGCATCGTCTCCGCGGAGTCGAAGTGGAGGGGGATGGTGCCGATCCCGCTCTCGTACTCGCCCGCCCCGATGACCCGCACGTGGGCGTCGGTCCGCACGCCCAGGACCGCGGCGACCAGGCGCCGACCCGCCGCCTCGACGGTCATCGAGCCGACGACGGGCACCCTCCCCGCCTCGCGGGGGCCGAGATCGAGGTTCCGTCCGAGCTGCGCGTCGACCATCGTTCGGTCATTCACCCGGACCTCGTAGCGGACCTCCCGCAGCGCGATCGGCCGGGCGTTCGGGTTGCTCACGCACACGTCGACCTCGAGGCGCACGCCGGTCACGCTCGTCTGGGCGATGCCGATGTCGCACGGGACGATGACCGGGGGCACGACCACGGGGAAGTCGCCCTCGTAGTCGAACGGGACCGACAGCGAGCCCCCGGGGATCGCCACCTGGGCGGTGCCCTTCGCGCGGAACGGCAGGGACTCGGGCAGGTCCCCCTGGGCGGCGTGGTGCTCGACCCGCGCCGCGAGCTCGCGCCAGCGGACCTTCATGGGGATCAGCAGGTCGTCGGTGGCGCCGCCGCGGTAGTCGACGACGCGGTCGATGCGGTCGTTCACGAGGCTCACGCCGTCCACGTCGAGCGCGATGTTGTACGAGAGGATCTGCACCCCGAAGGAGTTCGGGTTCGTGACGTCGAGGTACAGGTCGACGGCCACCCGCTCCTCGTCCAGCGCGCGGAACTCGGTGCGGTTCAACGCGGTCTCCGGGGGCTGGACGGCCTCCGAGATCCACGAGCGCCAATCGAGGGACGTGACGATGGCGAGGACCACGAGGATGGTCATGCCCGCCAGGGGGAGCGCGTGACGACGCAGCGGCGACGGCTCCTTCTCGACGGTCTCCTCGATCCGCTGGAACCGCGGTGTCTCCTGGTCGACCCCGGCCTCTTCTTCGGGCAGCACGGGCGTCGTGGGTCGTTCGGGGTCGCTCACGGTGCAGAAGTGTAACCTCCCGACCCCCGGCGCAAACCCGGCGCGGGACGTTTCGGAGAGGGCCATGAGCGAGCGATTCCTGAACTACATCGGCGGCGAGTGGACCGAAGGCAGCGGCCGCGACCGCATCGAGAGCCTGAACCCCGCGGACACGCGCGACGTCCTGGGCGTCGCCGAGGACTCCACGGCGGCGGACGTGGACCGGGCCGTCGAGGTCGCGCACGAGGCGTTCAAGACCTGGCGGAAGGTCCCGGCGCCCGTCCGCGGTCGCATGGTGGCCAAGGCCTCACGACTGTTCGAGGAGCGGGCCGGCTCCATCGGCGACGTCCTCACGCGCGAAGAGGGGAAGGTGCGCGGGGAGGGCCGAGGAGAGGTCCAGAAGTGCGCCAACATCGTCGACTTCGTGGCGGGCGAGGCGCGGCGGTTCAGCGGCGAGACCATCCCCTCGGAGATGACCGACACGTTCGCGTACACGGTGCGCTGTCCGCTGGGCGTCGTGGGTCTCATCACGCCGTGGAACTTCCCCGTGGCCATCCCGGCTTGGAAGATCGCGCCCGCGCTGGTCGCCGGGAACACCGTCGTGCTCAAGGGCGCCGAGCAGACGCCGTGGTGCTCGCAGCTGGTGGTGGAGGTCTTCCGCGACGCGGGCGTGCCCGACGGCGTCGTGAACCTGATCCAGGGACGCGGCGCGACGGCCGGGGCGCGGCTCGTGGAGCACCCCGGGATCGAGGCCATCTCGTTCACCGGATCCACCGAGATCGGCCACATGATCTACGCCCGCGGCGCGGCCCGCGGGGCGTCCGTGCAGTGCGAGCTGGGCGGAAAGAACCCCATCATCATCCTCGAGGACGCCGACCTGGACATGGCCGCCGCCGCCACGGCGAAGGGCGCCTTCGGCTCGACGGGCCAGCGCTGCACGGCGACCAGCCGGGCCATCGTCCACCGCTCGGTCGTCTCGGAGTTCGTGGAGCGCATGGTCGCCGCCGCCGCCGAGGTGGTGCCCGGCGACGGCATGAACCCCGCCACCACGATGGGCCCGTCGGTCGACGACGACCAGTTCGGGAAGGTCCACGAGTACCTCGACATCGGCAAGGCCGAGGGCGTGACCGTCGCGTGCGGCGGCGGGCGAGCGTCCGAGGGCGACCTGCAGCACGGGTACTTCACCCAGCCGACCGTGTTCGCGGACGTGAGCCGCGGCATGCGGGTGGCCCGCGAGGAGATCTTCGGGCCGGTGCTCTCCATCATCGCCATCGACTCGTTCGAGGAGGCGATCGACGTCGCCAACGACGTGGAGTACGGGCTGACGTCGTCGCTCTACACGCAGGACATCGGCCGCGTCATGCGGTACGTCGACGACATCGAGACCGGCATGCTGCACGTCAACTCGCCCACCATCGGAGGCGAGGCCCAGCTGCCCTTCGGCGGCATGAAGAAGACCGGCATCGGGCCCCGCGAGCAGGGCAAGACGGCCGTCGAGTTCTTCAGCGAGTGGAAGACCGTGTACATCGACTACACCGGCGGGTTCCGCGGCGGAAACCTCTACTAGCAGGGCGCTCGCATGACGTCGCTCCTCGAGCGGTTCCTGACGCCCTCGCT
>CAZUHI010000033.1:0-37546 GCA_964620495.1 uncultured Rickettsiales bacterium
CGACAGACCTGGACTCTCGGGGCGACGGAACCAACGGGCAGCGATCACACCCGTCTCCGGGTTCGGCGGCCTACTCCCTATCGTCAGCGCTATTCTCGACCGTCAACGCGATTCTCAACGCCCTGGGCTGCACCCTCGTGACTCGGGCGGGCTGCAGGACGGAGTCATCCAGCAGGACGGAGTCATCTAGCCAAGCTCTCTCCCTCGCTTGCGGTGGCGCCGCTTCGTCCGACTAGGGGCTACTCGCAAGACAATCATCGAGACAAGTGCGCCAAGTGGTGGGGCAGTCCGCAGAGTCGCAATCGCTCTCTTGGAGACATCGCCAGTACTCTTCCCACTGCGTGACTGAGCATTGACAATCCTGAAGTTGGTCGTACTCCCGGCTGCAATTCGGTGGGTCTGCGAGTGGGTTGCACGCTTGCAGTTGTGCTTGGCCCGACTCACAGGTGTCCACAGCGGAGCATCCAGTCACCAACCAGCAACCAACGAAGACGCCAGCGAAGCTTAGGCTTCGCGTCATGAGCCGATGGCCCCGAGCACCGCTCCGGCTACCTCGGCCCGATCGGAGAAGAGGGACCTGCGAGCCCGCAAGATCTGCTCTTCCGTTAGGTGGAGGTCCGAGTCATCGATGCGGGTCTCGGGGGGCATGAAGTGGGGATAGCTCATGACGTTCCACGGATCACCCCAGTGTACCTCGCGCTCTGCCCTGGCATCGGCGAAGAAGCCGGAGTCGGTCGCAGTAGAGTCGAGGGAGTCAGCGAACGTGTGCTCGAGGTTGAAGTAGTGGCCGAGTTCGTGTGCCAGGGTGAAGTTCGACCCGGCTTGGCTCAACGCGTTGTTTGCATGGATCGCGATCGTGTGACGTGGCGCATGATGGTAAATGGACGGAAGATCGGAGTTCGGGTCTAGCGCGCAGAATCCAGCGAAAGAGAATCTATCCAGATAGTAGATATTGATCCACGGCTGACCCCGTTCCCAGTGGTAGGAGTCGAGCCCGAATGGGGTCCGGGGGTCATCACCCACCTCCCCTCGCCCAGCCAGCAAGTCCTCGAGGTTCTCGACGCCGGGTCCGAAGACCGCTGGGAGTTTCCCCAGGGCCAAGTCCTCGTTGTAGTAAGTGTCGATCTTGCGAATGCGGAATTGAATCCCAGCTTGCGCCCAGATGCGGTTAGCCAAGCGGACCGAAGCGGGTATTTGCTCTTCATCGTTGACGGCCGAGAAGACCTTGGACCGGCCGTACTGGAGGTCCCAAAAGACGAGGTCGACCCAGACCACCGGATAGGCGTGAGGATCGCCGACTTGATCGTAGAGTGGAGTCGGCCTCCAATGCTCTCTGCCGTAGACCATGGGGACTCCCAGCTAGGGCGGGTCTGATGCGGATTCGCGCGACGACGCGGCCTTGAAGCGGTGACGAGGTGACCTCAAATCACTAGGTCTTGGTTCACCGTGCCGCGTCTCAGACGCCCGAAGAAGGAGGCCTCAAAGCTCGCTGGCGCGTAGAGCTTTACCTGGAAGAACCGAGAAGGGTGCTGGTACTGCGCGTGCAGGTTGTCGAAGATGTCGGCATAGACACCTTCCACCCCTCCGGGCTTGAAGCTGAGTCGCACTTGGAGGTTCCGTTCCAGCGCGTCGCGGAGAAGTTGGAGTTGCGCGAGCGCGACCGTGGCTCCGGCGTCCAAGTAGGTGAAGTAGTACTGCGGATGCCCACGCAGCCAGACCCGCAGCGTGTCGCGCTTTCCCTCCTGCTCGATCGCGAGTTCCTCCACATAGCCCCACGTCTTGGAGAGACTCATCCTCGAAGGGGCGCGGCCCGGGGGACACGCGCACTGGTGTTCGGCTTGGTGTCGATCCACGCAGTGACGGTCGCCTCGTCATCTGACGCACCGAGGCTGATCTCCACGACGCCCATCGAACCGAAGCGCTTGCTGTTCGAGGCGCGGAGGAGCACGGGGGAGCTGATCACGGCACCATCCAGCAGTGTCTCGACGTCCACGAAGTTCACTCCGTCGGGCGTATCTCGAAGCTTCGCGGTGAGTGTGGGGCTCGCTCCACCGACATCGTCCACGCGGACGAAGAGGATGAGGTAGTCGGTGGTGTCACCGAGAATCTCAAGACCGAGGCAGGAGGTCGTCCAGCTCTCCGAGTTGCCTTTGAGGTGCTGGGGGCCGAAGACGCGCGAGATTGTCATGAGCTAACTCCCGATGTGACCGAGTTGGGCATCGTCGATGTCGAGGTCCCTCCCCGGCCGCGACGAAGCGGTTGAAGAGCCAGGGAACACCGTCGAACGGGCGGGGACCCGGGCACTTTGGTGTTCGTGGTCACCCTCCGAGGGGCTCGCCGGCTCGACACCGGTCGATTCTCGATCCGAATCGGGCGCAGAATCACTGACCACGCGTGGTCACCCTCGGGACGGTCACTCGTGGTCGATGATTGTGGCCCACAACCGGCGTTCCACCCCCTCTCCAGGAGGCTCAAGGCAAGGTGGTGTCGACCTGCGAATCGACCACGGACGAGGCCGGGGGTCTCCTTGACGCCGAACTCGGGGCCGCCGCCCGGATGGAGCGCCGCAGGGAACGGACCCGGTCCATCTCGCCGGCGATGGCGTCGACGATGTGGTCCGCCTCTTCGGCCCTCCATTTCCCGGCGCGGATGCAACGGGCCAGCGCCTGGAGGTCGTCGATGTGGTGCGTGAGAGACTTCGCCGCGTCCTCCGACTCGGCCTGCCGCGTGTCCAGTTCCATGCTACGGATCAGGGACCCGAGGCGTCCGACCCGCAGCCCGGACCAGCCCGCCGCCGCCCACCGGGCGAGGCAGCGCGTCCACAAGGGGTCGCGCATCTTGGCCAGCTCCTTCCGAACCTCGAAAGAGAGCGCCTCGCTCAAGAAGAGCGAGAGCGGAAGCGTCGCCGACATCTTCCAGACTTCGATGTGGTAGCGAATCGCTTCGCGCGCGAGGACCCCGTCGAGCAGTTCTTCGAGGCGTCGAAGACTCAGCCCCGACTCGAAGCAGAGGCGCCCGTACTCCAGTCGGTCATCGAGCGGCGAGTCCCGATCGAGTCCCGCGCGTAGGAACGACCACTCCTCCTCCTCGAGTCGTCTACCAGCTCGCGCCTTCCCCGCCATTCCGACCCCCGCCACCATCGTACTCCAAGGTCGCGGAAGCAGGACCTCCACGGAAGTTGCAGTCCCCCCGGAGCTCGAGGAGCATCCAGATCACCCACGCCGCCGTACACCAGACGCCGACGTGGAGGTGGGTCGCCGCCGCCACCCACGTGAGGGCGGGGGCCACCCAGGCCCCGAAGAGCAGCACCTTGCCCGAGCGCGGGCGACGGGCCCGACCGCGGGCGATCCAGGCCGCCGAGGCGATCCACCCGGGCGCGTGCAGCACCACGTCGTAGTCGAAGAGGTGGGGCGTCGCGAGGAGGGCGGCGGAGAGGGTCGCCCCGAAGCCGAGGGCGACGGCGAGCGGATCCCGGGCCGCGCGACGGGCCGCGGCCGCGACCACGAAGAACAGGCACGCGCCCAGCGCCACCCCTACGTGCCCGAGCAGGACCGCCTCCGGAGACCGTCGCGCAGCCCCCAGGGCCAGCCCCGAGCGCAGCGTGATCTGCCGATGGGGGAACATCCACATGCGCCGCGCGAACCCGTCCGTCCCCGCGTGCATGTCGAACCACGCGCGCCAGAGCACGAGCCCGTCGGCGGCTACGGAGACGGCGAGCAGTGCCGCCCCGCCCAGGACGAACCCCGCCGTCGCGCGGAACCGGCCGGTGAGCAGGAGCACCCCGAACACCGGGGCGGCGATCGACGGCTTCGCGCACAGGAACCCCAGCGCGACTCCCGCGAGCAGCCGGCGCCCGCCCGCCAGGAGCCACAGGCCGAGGCCCAGGAGAGCGATCCACGCGCCGCTGACCTGGGCCGTTCCCGCGAGCGCCATGGCCGCCGGGCTCCCCGCGATGAGCGCGACCGTCCGCGCGCTCCCCAGACCCTCGATCGGGGGACCGGCGCGCGCCAGACCGTAGGCCCCGAGGAACGTGAGGAGCAGCATCGCCACCATGGTCGCGGCCAACGCCGGCGGGTAGCCGAGGGAGACCAGCCGGGCGGCCACCTGGTAGACGGGCGGCGGGTAGGCGAGGCGGTATCCCCGCTTCTCGCCGGGGTCGACCTCCCGCTCGAACGCGAGGGTGAAGCGACGGTCGTAGAGCCGCTCCGGGCTCTCGGACGCGACGGCGGCTCCTCCCGCCCAGAAGGCCATCAGATCGCCCCCGCGCGCCCGCTGGCCGTAGCGCTCGGGGGGCGCGATCAGCAGGAACGCCGTGACCACGACGGGCACCGCGGCGAGGAGGACGGACGCCCTCAGGATCCGGGTCGGCAGCACGTCGCGACGATAACGGGTTGTAGGCTGGCGACATGCGGTGGCGACACACGACGACGGTCCTGCTGGTCGCGGCCCTGGTCTGTCTCCCGCACCTCTCCGACGCCCAGCAGGAGGCCGACGCGATCGAGGACGAGATCCGGGCGATGCTCGGCGGCCTCGGGGGCGCCGGCGAGGTCGACCCCCAGGCGCTCGTGGCGGCGGAGCTGCCGACGGTGGAGAAGCTCACCGGCATGAAGGCCAAGGGGCCCATCGCCGTGCGCATGGTCAGTCGCGACGAAGCGATCGCGCACATCGGGGAGATCCTCGACGCCCAGCTCCCGCCCCCGAAGCTCGCGCGCGTGGAGATCCTCTACAAGGCCCTGGGCTTCCTCCCGCCCGAGGCGTCGCTCGCGGACGAGATCACCTCCCTCTTCGGCAGCCAGGCGGGCGGCTTCTACGACCCCGTGGGGAAGGAGCTCGTGCTGCTGAAGGACCTGCCGCTGATGCTCCAGGTGCCCGTCGTGCGCCACGAGCTCGTGCACGCCCTCCAGGACCAGCACCACGACCTGTCGGCCCGGATCGCCGAGGCCCAGGACGACGAAGACCAAGCCGCCGCCCTCCAGGCCGTGCTCGAGGGGCACGCCGTGGACGTCATGAACCGGGCGACGCTGGCGAGCCTCGGAGGCCTCACCGGAGCGGGGGACCTGTCTGCAGGGATGATGGCGGAGCTCATGGAGACCCTCGGTCTCGAGGACGTCGACCCCGACGGCGCCCTGGAGGCGGCGTCCGCGCTCCTCGACATGGGGGGCTCGTCGGGGAGCGGGAGCGCGCTCGCGGGGATGCTGCCCCAGGGCCTCCCGGTCCTGACCACCCAGATGCTGTTCCCCTACACGACGGGCGCGGACTTCACGGCCGGGTACCGGGCCGCGCACCCCGACGATCCGACCTGCTCCGCGCTCTACGCCCGCCTGCCACGCACCACGGCCGAGGTCTTGACCCCTCGTCGCTGGGAGTCGGGCACGTTCGTGCCCGAACTGACCAAACCAGGCACGTTCGTGCCCGGCTGGAAGCTGGAGCACGCGACGAGCCTCGGCCGGCTTCTTGTCTGGGTTCTCCTGACAAATCAAGCAGATCCCTCTGCAGGCGACCCGCAAGGGGGTCGATGGGGAGTGCCGATTCAGGACACAAATGTCGTGGTCGGCTCTGGATGGCAGGGCGACCATGTCGCGCTCTACCGCGCGCCCGACACCAAGGCGGGCACATTCGTGCCCGGTTCTTACGCGGTGGTCTGGGCGAGTCGGTGGCGGGACGGGGTGGAGGCGAGGGAGATCGCGCGGCTCCTGAGGGCGCGCCACGACGCCGCGACCGTGGTGCTGTCCGGCGATCGAGTGTTCGCGGTGTTCGCCGGCCCGGCCCGAGCCCGGACCCGGATGATCGAATCCCTCGGGGCCTGGCGCTGATCTTCTTGCGCCGGGCCGGCACGCAGGTTGCTTTGTTGCTGGCCGTTAACCCCACTCCTCGCGCAAAGGGAGAAAGAAAAATGACCCTCAAGAAGCTTGCCCTGATCCTTCTCGGCACCCTCTTCGCCTTCTCGACCCTCACCGGTTGCCCCCCCGAGGGCGACGACGACGACACCGCTGGTGGCGACGACGACTCGGCCTGAGTAGGCACCGCGGGCTCGCCCGCGAACGCTTTGAAGAGAGGCGGTCCTTCGGGGCCGCCTCTTTTTTTCTTGGAAAGAAAGTCCCACGACTTGCAAAGGCCGCGAGGTCGGCGCACCCTGCCGCGTCAACCCAAACTCTCGCGCAAACGGAGAAACGACATGACCCTCAAGAAGCTTGCCCTCGTGCTGCTCGGCACCCTCTTCGCCTTCTCGACCCTCACGGGCTGCCCCCCGACGGGCGACGACGACGACACCGCCGGTGGCGACGACGACTCTTCCGCCATGTAAGAGCTGCCTTCGCGGTTCGCCGCGAAGACTCTCGACGGAGGCGACCTTCACGGGTCGCCTTTTGTCGTTCTGGGATCCGCCGGCAGCGGCGGGAAAACGCGCCGACCCAGGCGCGTAGAGAATTTCGCACCACGACCTGAGGGTCGCGCCCGGGTTCTCGAAGTCGGGGACGCCCCACGGCCCGTCTACAGGAGCGCGCGGAGGGCCGCTGCGTCGCGGACCACGCCGCCGATCTGCGACACGGTGAGGGCCGCCACGGCGGACGCGAGGCGCCCACAGCGGTCCAGGTCCCACCCGTGGGCGAGGCCGTAGAGGAACCCGCCCGCGTAGGAGTCGCCCGCGCCGGTGGTGTCGATGGCATGCACCGGCACCACGGCCACGTCGATCGTCTCCCCGCGCGCCCGCACGACGCTGCCGTGCATCCCGCGCTTGAGGACGACGATGTCCGCGCGGCCTTCCAGCCCCGCGAAGATCTCCTCCGGCTGGCCGCCGATGAGCAGGCGCCCCTCGGCCTCGTTGAGGAACACGACGTCCGCGTACTCGTCGATCACGCGGTTCACGGCGCCCCGGCAGTGCTCGATCACGAACGCGTCCGCGACGTCGAAGGCGATGCGCACGCCCGCGGCCCTGGCCCGCTCCAGCGCCCGCCACGCCGTCTCCGGCATCCGCTCGCCCGTGAACAGGTACCCCGTGAGGAAGAACCACTCGGACGACTCGAGGCGCGACGGCGGCAGCTCCTCGGGGGGCAGCTTCATGGCCGTGCCGAGGTTGGTGAGCATCGTGCGCTCGGCGTCCGCGTCGGAGACGAGGGAGAGGCACTTGCCCGTGGGGGCGTCGGCCGTGAGGACGAGGTCGTGATCGCCGAGCAGCGCGGTCAGGGAGTCGGAGTACTTCTTGCCGAGCTCGTCGTCGCCCACCAGCCCGCAGAACCCGGCGTTGCCGCCCAGGGCAGCCACGGTGCACACGGCGTTGCTCGCCGAGCCGCCCGGGTACAGCTGCACGCCTCGGCCGCGCACCTCGTCGAAGACCTGGTCCCACTTCTCGTGGTCGACCAGGAGCATGGTCCCTCGGCGCAGCTCGTGGCGCGCGATGATGGGTTGATCGTCGCCCACGACGAGCGCGTCGATCAGGGCGTTTCCGAGTCCGTACACATCGATCTGCATCCGATTGCTCCGAGGACCCTCCAACGGGAGGTCGGCCGGCAAACTAGTCCGCGGACCCGACGAGGGCAAGAAATGGGGTTGGTGTGACGAAACGCTCCTTCGACTTCGAGTTCGCGCTGTTCAGCCGCCGAGACGCGCTGAAGGCAGGCGGCGCCGCGGCCGTGGCAGGGACCGTCGCGGGCTGCGACGCGCTGAACCTGCCCGCCGTGGACCTCATCGACGAGGTGCCGCCGATCACCCCGCAGGAGGACTTCTATCTGCAGCACTGCTGCGGCACGCCGAGCATCGATCCGGCGACCTTCACCCTGGAGATCACCTACGAGGGCGAGGTCCTCGCGACCATCGACCGCGACTTCGTGGAGAGCCTCGAGGCGCGCACCCGCGAGCACACGCTGCAGTGCATCGGCGCCCGGCCGCGGTTCCTCTTCATAGGAAACGCGGTGTGGACCGGCCTGCCCTTCTCCGAGGTGCTGAGCCTCGCCATCGTCGGCGACGACTCCGGATACGTGGTGCCCGACGACGTGGTGGAGCTGCGCTTCGCGTGCGCGGACGGGTACTACGAGAACCTCCCTCCCACCGACCTCGACGACGGCGGCGACGACGGCACCGGCCCCCTGTGGCTCGTGTGGGGCATGAACGACGAGGAGCTGTCCGTCAGCCACGGCGCCCCGTTCCGCTTCCTGACCCCGGGCCGCTACGGCACCCAGAACCCCAAGTGGGTGACCACGCTCGAGCTCGCCAAGGAGCTGTCCACCGGCTACTGGGCCGAGGACTTCCGCGGCAGCTGGAGCGACGAGGCCCGCTACCTCACCAACGGCATGATCCTGTCGCCCCCCAACATGGCCGCCCTGGGCGCGGACACGATCCGCATCGTCGGCTCGGCGTTCGCGGGCAAGCGCGGCGTCACGCGCGTGGAGGTCACCACCGACGGGCGCCGGACCTGGACCGACGCCGAGATCACCTACCAAGGGGACCCCGGCTCTCACGTGTGGACGCTCTGGCGCTACGACTGGGTCCTCGACAGCCCCGGCGACTACGCCATCCAGTGCCGGGTGACGGACGAGGACGGCAACGTCAGCGACCCCGACCCCGCCGGCACCGCCGACAAGGACGGCTACAACGGGGGCATGGAGATCACGGTGAGGATCACGTGATTCGTCCCATCGCCGCCGCCGTCGCCCTCATCCTCATGCTGCCCGCCACCGCCCACGCGGGCGCGTGGACCAAGGAGTGGGGCGCCTACTACTTCAAGGTCGGCGGCGACTACTACAAGCCCGGCGCGTACGTCGATCCCGAGACCGGCGAGGAGACCAGCGACTCCTTCTTCGGGCAGAGCTACGGGCTGTACCTGGAGGCCGGGATCTTCCCGCTGTGGCCGATCCAGGTCTCGGTGCACGTCCCGGTGTCCATCGGCACGGTCACGTTCTCCGATCCGAAGACGTTCGGGGACGAGTCGGCGAGGGCCACGACCACCCGCTTCGGAGACCTCCGCGTGGGGGTGCAGGGCGCCATCCTCAAGAAGGCGGTGCAGCTCTCGATCGGGTTCGACGTCAAGATCCCCATGTACTCGAACGACCGCGTGGGGGCGGAGTTCTCGACCTACCGCGAGGTCTTCCCCATCCCCGGCGACGGGCAGATCGATCTGAACCCCTGGGTGCACGTGGGCGGCGGGATCCCGGATGTGCCCTTGTGGATGACGCTGGGGGTCGGTTACCTCCACCGCACGTCCACCTTCGTGGGCTGGGACACGGACCTCGACTTCGTGGACTCCCTCAGCTTCACGTACACGTTCGGGGGCAGCCCCGGTCCCGTGCACGTCATGTTCAACCTCGACGGGAACAAGAACTTCGCCGAAGACACCGTGACCCGCGAGCGCGTGGCCCTGGGGCCGTCCTTCGCGGTGAACGTCTGGAAGGGCCTGTCCGTCTCCGCCCGCTTCCAGGGCGAAGTCTGGGCGCGAAACGCCACCCAAGGAGTGAGCTTCGGCTTCGGCCTCTCGTACCATCGCCCGAACTGATGCGCCCCACCCTGCTGATCCTGTTGCTCCTGCTCGTCGGGTGCGGTGACGAGTCCCCGCCCGCCCCCGAGCCCACCGCGTCGCCCGAGCCCGTGACCCCGACGTTCGGCTACCCCGCGGACGTCGATCTCGGGGAGCTGCTCCCGGCCGAGCCCGCCACCCCCGCGCCCCGGGCCCGCCCGACGCCCGCCCCCACGCCCGAGCCCCCGGCGGTGGACGCGACGAAGCTCGCCGCGATCGAGGTCACGACGGCGGTGCTCGCCCACGGGGTCGAGGACCGCCGGCCCGTCCGGGAGGCCGCCGTGTTCAAGGAGGGGGTGGAGGTCCACTGCTTCAACCGCCTCGCCAACCCGAGCGACGTGCGACGGCGCGTCCGGCATGTCTGGTTCCACGAGGGCGAGCGGAAGTCCTCCATCGCGCTGTCCGTGAAGGGCAAGACCTGGCGCACCTGGTCGTCGATCCCGGTCTACGGCCCCGGGGCCTGGCGGGTGGACATCGTGGACGAGGCCGACCGCGTGCTGAAGTCGCTGCCGTTCACGGTCGAGCGATGAGGCTCGCGCTCCTCCTCGTCGGGCTGCTCGCGGCGCCCGCCGCCCTCGCGGACGACGCGCCGGTGGTCCAGGGCGAGGTCGGGGTGCTCCAGGACTGGATCGGGGGACGGTTCCGCGACGTCGTGAAGACCAGCCGCGAGGTCGAGATCGTGCGCGGGGGGGCCGAGGTGCCCGCCGGGCCGGGGCTGCCCGTCGTGCGCGGCGACGCGATCCGCACGGGCCGAGGCAGGGTCGTCGTGAACCTGGCGGGGGGCGGGACCCTGCTCGTGGGCGAGCGCTCGCAGCTCCGCTTCGAACCCGACGGATCGTGGACGCACCGGCTGGGGCGCCTCGACGCGGTCGTCACGGGCGCCGTCCGCGTCACCGTCACGGGCGTGAGCGTGGAGGCGGAGGACGCCGAGTTCCGGATCGACCGCACCATCGCCGGGGACGGGTCGCTGACCGTGCTGTCCGGCCGCGTGTCGCTCATCGTGGGCGGGATCGGCCGGACGATGCCGCCGGGGACGCGCACGACCTTCACCCAAGCGGCGGCCGTCGAGACCGTCACCATGGACGCGGAGGCCGTGGAGGATCTGGCCGCCGAGCGTGACATCACGCCCCCCGCCGACGACGGGCCCTCCGCCCGAGAGGCCGTCCGGGGGCACCTGCGGATCGCCGGCGGCGTGTCCCGCCTGCACGGCGACGACTTCGGGCGCGCCGACGTCTCGGTGCGGATCCGGCTCGGGGGCCCGGTCTTCTTCGCCGCGGGGGGCGGCTTCAACTTCCGCGCCGTCGACGACCCCGAGATCGACGCGGCGTTCGTGGTGCCCTTCCACGCCGGCGTGCGCGTGGTGGGCGAGCTGGGCCGCGGGTTCCTGCTCTTCGGCGGCGTCGACTTCACCGGCTACGTCGGCGAGTGGTGCGCGGGCCTGGGGTGCGTCGACGAGCCGGTGCTCGAGCCGGGGGTGCGCGCGATGCTCGGGGGCGGGCTCGAGCTCGGGGCCCGGGTCGGCATGGACCTGACGGTGGGCGCGGGTGTCGTCCGCCGCGAGATCCCCGCCCGCTTCAACCCCCCGGAGCCGGTCGTGCCGGACCTCCAGCTGCACTTCGGGGTCGGCGTCTTCTTCCTGCTGTAGGGGTGCGGCCGGCGCCTATTCGCAGGACGTCGCCACCTCCGAGGGGCACCAGTCCGGCGGCAGCACCGCCACGCGGAAGCTCACGTCCGGGTGCTCGGGGTGCCGCAGCACGAAGGCCGTCTCCCCCGTGTCCACGCCCGCGGTGATCCTCCCGGCGACGGGGTCCCAGACGAGCGGATCGCCCTCCGCGTAGTGCCCCGACGGGTAGCTCGGCGGGCTCGGATCGACGTCGGGCGTGGGCACGAAGTCGCCGACCTCCACCGTCACCTCGTCGAGGCCCAGCGCCTCCACGAGCTCGTCGTCGCCGAGACCCGCGGTGTCCTCCCCGTCCGGGCCCGCCGTGTAGATCCCCGGCTCGAGGACGAACACGGCGGGATCGCCCGCGGACACCCGGAGCCACGGATCGCGCAGGAGGCCGTAGTCGAGCCAGGCGTTGTTCACGTGCGGGCGCGCGAACCCGAGGAAGGGCCTCGTGGCCAGGGGGGGACGCACGCGCAGGGCGACGCGGCCGGTGAAGTCCGCGAGCCCGTCCAGGTCCGTCGCCACCACCGAGAACTCGTAGAAGCCGAACCGCGTCGGCGTGCCGTGGAGCAGGCCGTCCTCGGTGAGCTCGAGGCCGTCGGGCAGGATCCCGGGCGTGTAGCGGACGGACCCGTCGTACTCGGCCACCGCGAGGCGCCCCTCATACGCCTCGCCGACCCGTGCCTCCCCCACTTCGGACGTGTCCAGGCGCCCGGGGCCCGGGGCGGGGGTGGGCTCGGGCGTCGCGGAGTCGTCGTCCTCGGTCGGAGTCGGGCACGCCGCCGCGAGGACGGCCAGGAGGAGGAGCCCGCTCCGGATCACCCGACCGGCGCCGCGGGGGGGACGTCCTCGTCGGCGCGCACGGGGTTGGTGAGGGTCCCGATGCCCTCCACGGACACGGTGACGATGTCGCCCGGCGTGAGGGGGCCGACTCCGTGGGGCGTGCCGGTGGCGATGAGATCGCCCGGCTCGAGGGTCATGATCCGGCTCACGACGGCCACCACGGTGGGCAGGTCGAAGATCATGTCCGAGGTCCACCCCTGCTGACGCAGCTCGCCGTCGACCCGACAGGTGACCTCGAGACGGGACGGGTCGAGGTCGGTCTCGATCCACGGTCCCACGGGGCAGAAGGTGTCGAAGCCCTTGCCCCGGGCGAACTGCTTGTCTCCGCGCTGGAGGTCCCGGGCCGAGACGTCGTTGAGGACGGTGAAGCCCGCCACGGCCGTGCGCCAGTGATCGGGCTGCACATGTCGCGAGCGACGCCCGATCACGAGGGCCAGCTCGGCTTCGTGCTCCACGCGGACGCTGTCCGGGGGCAGGAGGATCGGGTCGCCGGGCCCGATCACGGACGTCGCGGGCTTGTGGAAGAGGAGCGGGCGCGACGGCACGGTGTTGCCGAGCTCGGCGGCGTGGGCGGCGTAGTTGCGGCCGATGCAGCAGACCTTGCGGGGCACGACAGGGGCGAGCAGCCGCGTGTCCGCGAGGGCGACCGGCGCGGTGAGGACGGCCTCCAGTCCGGGGAGGGCGGGCAGCGCCTCGTCGGCCCGCGGAGGACGCACGAGGTCGCCGTCGACGACGCCCGCGCAGGGGCCGCCCGCGGTGGCGACTCGGGCGATCTTCAAGGGATCAGCAGCCGGGGTCGGGGCACCAGTCGGGCGCGGACACCTGCAGCCGCAGCTCCAGGGCTCGGTCCACGTCCACGTGCGACCAGGTGGCCCGCAGCGTGCCCGTGTCGGAGCCCGCGGTGAAGCGGAGCACGTCCCCGACGTCCTCGAGGACCGGCGGATCGTCGTCCCAGTAGTGGCCCGACGGGTAGCCCTGGTTGGGGAGCGGATCGACCTCGGCCACCGGGGCCCAGTCATCGAGGACCAGGGTGAGATCGTCGGGGCCGAAGTCGCCGATGCGGACGTCGTCGAGGCCGCCGCCGTCGTTCCGGTCGTTGTCCCCGGGGAGGTACAGGCCGAAGTCGAGGTCCACGGTGTGGCTGTCCTCTTCGCCGGTGCCCGACAGGCGGGTCCACGGGTCGTACATGCCCGTGTCGTCCGGCCCGCGGCCGCTCCAACGCCCGCCCCAGCCGCTCACCCCGTGCGGCGGATCGTGGAAGAAGTTGTTGAGCCAGCTCCGCTCGACGCCGATGAAGGCGCCCTCGACCTGGTCGAAGCGCACGTCGATCTCGGCGGTGTCGGTGAAGTCCGCGAGGCCGCGCAGCTCGCTGACGGCGACCTCGAAGCGGGTGATCCCGGCCCACTCGGGGGTCCCGAGGATGCGCCCTGCGGCGTCCATGGTGAGGCCCGCGGGCAGGTCCGAGACGAGCTCGTAGCGCGCGGGGCCGTCGTAGTTCTCCACGGCGAGCTGCGCGTTGTAGTCGACGCCGTAGCGGGCGATCCCGACCCCCTCCGTGTCGAGCGCCCCCTCGCCGCTGGGGCAGGCCGCCAGCGCCGGGAGGAGGATGCAGAGCGAGAGGGGCAAGAAGCGACGGTTCATCGGGCCTCCAAGGCTCAGAAATGTAGCACGCAACGGCCGCGACCGGCGCGCCCCGAACGGGCTCCGCGGTGCCCTTCGCGCGGGGTCGGGGTGATAGTCTCGGCCCCGCCTTGGCCACCTCGATCCCCCAGCTCCGGCTCGGCGTCACCCGCAACCGCGGGTTCGTCTACCGCACCTGCGTTCGACCGCCCATGACGGTCACGATCGGCTCCTCCCGCGACGCGGTCTGCCCCATCGACGACGTCGGCGGACCGGACCTGCACCCGCTCTTCGAGGTCGGGGGGACGTCGTGCGTCCTGGAGTTCAAGCGCGGCTGGATGCTGACCATGTACCGCGACGGGCAGGCGATCTCCGGCGAGGAGCTGATCCAGGAGGGCACCGCGATCCTCCGGGGCAACCGCGCGCTCCTGAAGATGGCCCCGGGCTCTCGCGGCGCGATCTACTTCGGGGGCACGCGCGTGCTGTTCAAGTGGGAGGAGCTCGCGGGCGACGCCCCCGGCCCCGTGCCCCTGCGCGACGTGGGCGAGGTCCCCCGCTGCCACGCCTGCGGGCAGGGGCTGGCGGACGCCCTGCCGCGGGAGGGCCTGCTCGCGCGCTGCAACGCGTGCCGCGCGATGAACCAGTTCGTGGATCCCGACGCGCCGTATCGCGAGGACACCATCCCGTCCACGACCGAGGAAGAGGCCCACGGCCTCGCCTGGCGCAACGCGGACCACGGAGACAAGCCCCGGGAGGAGGCCGACACCCTCATCGGCATGCCGCTCTTCGCGCCCGTCACCATGAACCTCGACCCGCTGCCGTCGTACCTGCGGCCCGCGGGCGTCCCCTCGGTGGACGAAGCCGGGCCCGGCCCCCAGGACGCCATGGCGGCGGCGTCGGGCATGCGCACGGTGTTCGGGCGATCGCCGTTCCTGGGGCCCCGCACCGGCCGCCGCGAGACCCCCTCGGTGCCCCCGCAGGCGTTCGTGTCGTGGGGCAAGGAGATCCCCGCGGTCGCCCCCGCGGCTCCGGGCGAGTCTCCGGCCACGACGGCCACCACCACCCCCGCCGAGCCCACTCCGCAGCTGCCCGAGGACCTCCCGAACACGGTCCTGGTCCCCGCGATCCCGAAGCTCGCCGAGGTGGCCCAGGTCGCGCCCCAGCCCGACGAGGCGCCCGAGCCCGACGACGCGGCCGAAGCCGAGCTCCCGTCGGCGCTGGACGCTCCCGTCGACCCGGACGCGCCGCCCGCGTCGTTCCCCCGCGCGCGGGTGGAGATCGCCGCCATCCAGCCGGATCCGATGCAGACCGAGGGCACGAAGCCCACGACCGGCTTCTGGACGGGCGAGGCGCCGGCCGAGAAGCCCGACTCGGTGGAGGTCCCCGCCCTGGACAGGGCGTTCTATACGTCCGAGGTCGAGGCCCTGGACTGGGGGCAGGGCACGGTCGTCCCGTGGGGCACGCTCACCGCCCTGAGCGCCCGCAACGAGTTCACCGAGTCCTCCGGACGCATCCTGCTCGGACCCGGCCAGGAGCCGCCGCCGCCGTCGATCTCGGCGACGGTGATCGAGGACACCAAGGAGCAGCGGCGGCGGTGGTCCGAGCGACTCACGCTCGTCGCCGTCGGCGCGCTGGTGGGCGCCGGAGTGGCCGTCTTGATCCTGCTGAGCGTGTCCTAAGACTCAGTCGCGGCGACGTCGCCCGCCGGCGAGCACCAGCAGCAGCCCCCACGCTCCACCGGACGACGACGACGTCGCGCATCCGCAGTCCGGGGCGACCCACTCGGGGGGCGGCGGGTCGGCCGCCCGCGGGACCAACGACCGGACGGGGGCCCACGACGACGCGGCGCCGCGGTCGTCCAGGGCGCGGGCGGACCATCTCGTCGCTCCGTCGAAGCGGCGCGCGGGGGTCCAGCTCGTCTGATCGGCCGTGCCCTCCACTCCTGCGCCGGGCTGCAGATCCACGATCGCCACGTCCGGCGCCTCCCACGGCGCGTCCCCGACCCCGACCACGACCTCGTAGGTGACCGGGTCCCCCTCGGGGTCCGCCGCGTGCCCCACCACGAACGTCGCCCCGGCCGCGGCCGCCCCGTCGTCCGGGGCCACCAACACCGGCGTCGCGGGCGCGTCGTTCGGCCCCCGCGAGAGGAACGAGATCACCGACCACGGGCTCGCAGCACCCCGGTCGTCCCGGGCGCGGACCCGGCCGTACAAGACCACGTTCTCCGGCAGCGCCAACCCGTCCGCCGCGGCGTCCCAGCGCGGCTCCGGCACCTCCGCCACCACGCCGATCCCGGACGTGAAGCCGAGCTCCGGATCGACCTCGAAGACGTAGCTGATCGCGTCGCCCTCGGGGTCCGTCGCGGCGGTCGCGACCAGCACCGGCGCGAGGTCCTCGATCGCGTCGCCGTCCACGGGATCGAGCCAGCGCACGTCGGTCGGGCGGGCGTTCGTGGTGTCCACGACGTACCCCTGGGGCTCGCTCCAGGGTCCGGCCAGCCCGTGCTCGTCCACCGCGCGAACACGCCAGGCGGTGGCCGAGTCCTCGGGCCGCGGGGGCGGCGTCCACGTGGTCGACGACACGGCCGCCTCGGCCACCACGTCGCCGGACTCGAGCCGCACCTCGAACGTCACGGCGTCGCGATCCGGCTCCGCGCCGGGCGCCCAGACCAGAACCGGCGCGGCCACGTCGACCACGTCGCCGTCCAAGGGCTCCAGAGGCGCGGGCGCAGGCGGCGGCGAATTGGTCTCGTTGACGAAGAAGGACTCGAGGTTCGACCAGGGCCCCGACGTCCACGGGTCCGCCGCGCGCGCCCGCCAGTACGCGTCGGCGTTCTCGGCGAGCGGGAGGTCGACCATCCAATGGGTGCCGTCGACGTCGGCGGCCTCGGTGATGAGCGCCCCCAACGAAGGATCCGCGTGGACCTCGACGTCATAGAGGAGCGCGTCGCCCTGGGGGTCCGTCGAGGGCGACCAGCGCAGCGGCGGACGCGCGTCGGCGACCTCCTCCCCCGCGACGGGCGACAGCAGCACGGGCGCGCCGGGGCCGTCGAAGGTCCAGGGGTCGGTGCCGTTCAGGTACTCGTCCAGGTTCGTCATGCCGTCGGCGTCGGGGTCCTCGGCGGCGTCGGCGGGATCCGTGGGATCGAGCCCGATGTCCGTCTCCCAGGTGTCGGGCATGCCGTCTGCGTCCGCGTCCAGGAAGGCCACGGTGACGACGAACGTCTGCTGGTCCACGCCGCCGTCCCCGTCGTCCACCGTGAGGGTCGCCGCGGCGCTGCCCACGTCCGAATACCCGGGCGTCCACGCGACCTCGCCCGCGGCGGAGACCGTCATCGCTGCCGGCGCCCCGGGGCTCAGCGACCACGCGAGGACGTCGAGCACCCCCGGGTCCGAGGCCGCCGCCGGGTAGCTCCAGGGCGTGCCCTCGATCGCGGCGGCCGGGGCCGTCGACGTGATGACCGGGGCGACGTTCGAGACCGCGACCGGGGCCGTCGCGGAGGCCGTGATCCCCTGCGAGTCGGTGACCTGGAGGCCGACGACGAAGCTCCCGTCGTCGGGGAACAGGCAGATCGCGACGGGCGTGGTCCCCGCGGTCTCGTACGTCCCGTCCCCGTCGCAGTCCCAGTCCCAGGCGACGAGCGTGAACCCGGTCGCCGCCGCGGATCCCGACCCGTCGACGACGATCGGGGTGCCCTCCACGCCCGCGTAGCCGCCTCCGCCGGGCGAGGCGACGGCGTACTGTCCCGAGAGGTTCTCGTACCAACCGAGGCGCGGCGCATACCCGTGAGAGACGAAGTCCGGGAGGCCCCCGCCGTCGACGTCGAGCCACTGGGGCGGCGAGTCCGGGTATCGAGCCCCCACCACCCGAGTCACCCACACGCCGCCCGCCCCGTCGTCGTTGTCCCACCAGCCGACGCCGGTCGGACCGCCGCCGCCCCACCAGCCCCCCAGGAGGTCGACGTCGCCGTCCTGGTCCACGTCCGCGAGGTCCCCCAGGTGGAGCCGGGACGTGCTCGTCGCGACGGTGGTGGAGGCCCAGCTGCCGCCCACCCCGTCGAGGTTCCGGAACCAACGGACGTCCCCCGGCCACTCGATGAAGGCCGCGAGATCCGCCGCCCCGTCGCCGTCGATGTCGCCCGCGCGCACGGCTCCCGGCGAGAACGTGTCCACGACGTGCAGCTGCCAGGACACCGCGCCGCCCAGGTTCTCCCACCACCCGGTCCCGAAGCCCGGGCTTCCCGGGCCGAAGGCGATCCGCGCCGCGACGTCCAGGTCCCCGTCGCCGTCCACGTCCACGACGATGGCGTCCCAGAGCATGTAGCCGATGTGGTGGGCGGGCCACGCGCCGCCGGGGGCGTTCTCGAGCCACCGCCCGATGTGGATGTACGCCCCACCCCCGGCGGCCGGATAGAACCCGTTGGTCAGGACGTCCAGGTCCCCGTCGCCGTCGATGTCCGCGAGCCCCACGTGCTGCGTGCTCCCGCCGGCGGTCGTCTGGAGCGGGTGCGTCGTCCAGGTGGACGCGTCCCCGGCCGCGTTCTCCCACCACTCCAGGACGCCCACGTTGTACCCCGCCAGGTCCACGTCGCCGTCCCCGTCGATGTCGCCCGCCACCAGGTCCTGGGCGTAGAACGGCAGCAGGCGGTCCACCCACACGCTGCCGTCCCCGAGGAGGTTCTCGCGCCACCCCGTGGTGCCTCCGTAGGCGAGGTCCACGTCTCCGTCGCCGTCCAGATCGGCGGCCGCGGGCTTCTCGCTCGCCACGGACAGGTAGGGGTCGTGCGTCACCCACACGGATCCGTCGCCCTGCTGGTTCTCCCGCCAGCCGGAGCGCAGCAGCACGTCGAGGCTGCCGTCGCCGTCCAGGTCGGCGAGATCGAGGATCCCCTGGTGCGAGATGGGGCTCACCTGCTGCGACGTCCACGAGGAGCCGTCGCCGACCACGTTCTCGAACCATCGCACCTGGCCGGCGGAGCCGAACCACCACGAGAAGTAGTGGGTCCCCACGACGAGATCGAGGTCGCCGTCGCCGTCCACGTCGCCCGCCACGAGGTCGCGGAGCGTCCACACCACGCCGGGCGTGGTGGACGACGTCCAGGCGCTGCCGTCCCCGTTCGTGTTCTCGTGAAAGGAGAAGACGCCCGCGGTCAGCGCGCCCACTACGTCGAGGTCCCCGTCGCCGTCCATGTCGAAGACGCAGAGGCTGTCCCACAGGAAGGACTGGGTCGTGATCACGACGGGCGTCCAGCCCCCGCCCGTGCCGTCGTTCTCGTACCAGCCGGTGCCGCCCGAGGGCATGCGCAGGACGAGGTCGAGGTCGCCGTCACCGTCCATGTCGGCCGCCTCGAGGTTGCCGTACATGGCCGTGGCGGGCAGCACCGGCAGCGTGATCCACTGGTTGCCGCCGTCGTTGCGCAGCTGATGCACGCCCCACCCGACCCCGTAGGTCTGCACCAGCAGGTCCAGGTCGCCGTCGCCGTCCAGGTCCGCCATCCGGAGGGCCGAGACCCTCGTGGGGCCCGCGAAGTGCTCCGTCCACGCCACCCCGCCGCCCGTGTTCTCCCACCAGCGGACGCCGGAGATGCTGGTCCCCACGATGTCGAGGTCCCCGTCGCCGTCCACGTCGCCGACCTCCAGCATGTCTTGGGTGGAGGACGAGACCGGGTGGTGGATGGTGGCGGCGAAGGCCCCGTCGTGATTCTCCGTCCAGAAGACGGCTGGGGCGTCGCGCAGGACGAGGTCCGAGTCGCCGTCCCCGTCCATGTCGGCGGCCAGGGGCGAGACGCCGAAGACCCCGGGGACGATCGTCTGCGCGGGGCCGAAGGACACGGGCGCAGCGGCAGCAGGGGTCGCGACGCACGCGGCGATCACGACCAGCAGCGACCGTCCCCCGGCGCGGCATGGAGCCACAGTTCCTCCGGCCCCCAACCTACTCCTCGGAGCGTCGCTCGCGTGGGGATCCCGAGGGCCCGGACCGCCGACCCGCCGCCGCGGGGACGGGCCGATTCTCGCCGCTCACGTCAGAGCACGAGCTCGGTCACCAACTCGAAGAGCGCCTTCACGCCGAACTTGTAGCCGTCCACGGGGATGCGCTCGTCCACGCCGTGGAACATCTCGGCGAACTCGAGGCCCTCGGGCAGCTTGACGGGCGAGAAGCCCCAGCACTTCATGCCGAGCTCGTCGTAGGCTTTCGCGTCGGTGAAGCCGGGGATCATGGTCGGCACCACCACGGCCCCGGGATCGAGGCGCTCGAGGATGTCCTTGATGATCCCCGCGATCGGATCTTCGGCGTCGCCCACGACCGCGGGCATCTCCTTGTCGATGCGGATGTCGAAGTCGGGCCCGATCACCTTGCGGATCTCCGCGACCAGGTCCGCGCCCGTCTGCCCGGGGAGCATGCGCCCGTCGACCTGCAGCTCGGCGACGTTCGGGACCTGGTTCACCTTGCTGCCCGCCCGCAGGATCGTCGGGTTCGCGGTGTTGTGCAGGGCGGCGTCGAAGGTGGCGGCGAGGGACTTCTCCGGGAAGATCCGGTCGAGGACGACCCCGGACAGCGAGGGGCTCAGGAGGCTCCGGAGGATCACCGAGTTCGGGAAGGCCGAGTGGTCCGCGAGCGTGTGGATGAACCGGTCGACGACGCCCGTGCGGTGGTGGGGCAGGCGCGCTTCGTCCAGCAGGGCGGCGGCCCGACCGATCTTCGCGATGGGGTTGTCGATCGCCGGCAGCGACCCGTGCCCGGACCGCCCCTCGGCCCGGATCGTCATCCAGCACATGCCCTTCTCGGCCACCTGCACCGGGTAGAATTTCCGCCCGCCCACGTGCTGGGTGAACCCGCCGATCTCGGAGATCGCGTACTCGCCGCGGATGAGTTCCGGGTGGTTGCGCGCGAGCCACAGCGATCCGAACTCGCAGCCCGCCTCCTCGTCCGCCACGCCCGCGAAGATCACGTCGCGCGTGAGCTTCGCCCCCTGACGATGCAGCAGGAGCATCGCCGTGACCTCCATCGCGGCCATGTTCTTCATGTCGATCGTGCCGCGGCCCCACAGGAAGCCGTCGTGGATCTCGGCGGCGAAGGGGGGGTGCGTCCAGCGATCGGCGTCCGCGGGCACGACGTCCAGGTGCGCCGAGAGGAGGATCGGATCGCCACCGGTCCCGTCCCCGTGAAGCCGCGCGACGACGTTGCCGCGGCCCGGCGCCGACTCGAGCAGCCGCACGTCGATCCCCTCGACCTCGAAGAGCTCCTGGAGCCACCTCGCGGCGGCGAGCTCGTCGCCCGGCGGGTTGGTGGTGTCGAAGCGCAGCAGGGTTCGGAAGATCTCGAGAGATTCGTCGAGTACCGACGGCCAATCGACCCTATCGATCAGGGAGTGCGGCATGCCCGAGACGATACCGGCGCCGCCTGGTTGAATGGTTCAACCATTTCGGATTCACTCAGGCAACATCCTCCTCCGACATGCCCCGCTTCGCGCTCCCCCCCGGCTCCCGCTCCACCCGACGCACGTTCCTCCGACGAGGCGCGGCGGCCGTGGCGGTCTCCGGCGCGGTCTACGGCGGCGTCTCCCTGTACGGGCACGCCGGGCTGTACCCCGAGCCCGAGGCGGCCTGTGAGCTGAAGTACTTGGAGCGGCGGGAGTACGCGATCGTCGCGGCGCTGGCGCTCGCGCTCTTCCCTCCGGGCAACTCGCTCGGCATCGACGGACTCCAGGCCCGGGTCCCCGAGTACATCGACCGGCTCCTGACCGGGATGGAGCCCGAGAAGGCCGCGGACCTCAAGTCGATGTTCCTGTTGTTCGAGCACGGCACCCTCGCCTTCGGCCTCCGCGTACGTCGATTCACGGAGCTCCCCCCGCGCGCCCGGGAGCGCTACCTGCGGCGTTGGGAGCGGGCCCGCGTCTACTCCCGTCGCATGCTCGCGGCGGCCCTGAAGTCGATGCTCGGCATGGGCTACTTCGCGCATCCAGACGTGCAGGAGGCGCTCGGCATGAAGCGCATGTGCGGCACGATCGCGGACGCGAAGCCCCGGGACGAGTGGACATGATCGAGGGCGGCGGGACTCAGGTCGGGACACGGATCGACTGCGACGTCGTGATCGTCGGGTCCGGCGCCGGCGGCGGCGCGGCGGCGTGGCGGCTCGCCCAGGCGGGGCTGAGCGTCGTGTGCCTCGAAGAGGGCGGCCACTACACCGAGAAGGACTTCTCCCAGGACGTGGGCACCGCGTGGCGGCAGCTGTACGCGGACGACGGGCAGCGCCTCATGAGCGGGAGCCTCTTCATCCCCGTGGCGGGCGGCAAGGCCCTCGGCGGCTCGACGGTCGTGAACTCGGGGATCTGCTTCCGCATCCCCCGGTGGCGGTTCGACGAGTGGCACTACGAATACGGCCTCGACTTCCGGTGGGAGGAGCTGCACGGCAAGCTGCTGGAAGCCGAGCGCGTCATCGGCGTCGCGAAGGTGAACACGGCCGTCTGGGGAGGCAACAACCAGTTCCTCGAGGACGCCCGGCAGACGCTCGGGTGGTCCGGCGGCCCCATGCAGCGCAACGCCCCCAACTGCGTGGGCTGCGGCGCGTGCAACACCGGCTGCCCCAGCGGCGCGAAGCTCTCCGTCACGAAGACCTACATCCCCCTCGCGGCCCAGCACGGGGCCCGGTTCTTCACGCACGCCCGCGCCGAGCGCGCGCTCATGGACGGCACCCGCGTCACGGGGATCCTGGCCGCGGCGCTCGACCCGGCCACCGAGGACTCGGTGGGTACGTTCGAGGTGCGGGCCAAGGCCGTCGTGCTCGCGGGGGGCGCGATCCAGACGCCCGCGTTCCTGCTCCAGAACGGCCTCGGGAACGAGCACGTGGGCGAGCACCTGCACGTGCACCCCGGCATCGGGGCCATCTGCAGCACGGACCGCGACATCCAGGGCTGGCGCGGGATGGTGCAGGCCTTCTACGTGGACGAGTTCCTGCAGTCGGACCGCTACATCCTCGAGTCCTACTGGGCCACGCCGGAGATCTACTACCAGTCGTTCCCGTTCGGCATGGACGGCACGGCCGCGATGCGCGGCTTCCACCGCATGGCGGCCCTCGGCGGGGTGATCGCCGACGAGACCGAGGGGTCCATCCGGTCCCTGGGCACCCCCGGCCGCGTGAAGGTGAAGTACGACCTCAGGGAGGCGGACAAGGACCGCCTCGTGCGCATGCAGCGCAAGACCGTCGAGGTGATGCTCGCGGGCGGGGGGCACGAGATCCAGACGGCGATCTACGGGGTCCCGCCCATCTCCACGATCGAGGACGCCGACCGCTTCCTCGTGCCCGAGAACATCCGCGCGAAGCAGCTCATGGCCGTCTACTCCAGCCACCCCCACGGGTCCACGCGCATGTCCGTCGACCCGGCCAAGGGCGCGGTGGACTGCTCCGGCGCCGTGTACGGCACCGAGGGGCTCTACGTGATGGACGGCTCGGTCTTCCCGGACGTCCTGGGCGTGAACCCGCAGGTCACGATCATGGCGATGAGCTCCCTGTTGGCGGACCGGCTCGCGACCACGCTGACGTGAGCGACGCGGCCGGGTAAGACTCGCGCCATGCAGACGCCTCCTCCCCCCAAGTTCGGCGACGACGGCCGAATCCACGCGATCAACCCCCTCACCTGGGAGGTCCTCGCGACGGTCGATCCCACCCCGGTCGAGGACATCCCTGGACTCATCGCCGCCTGCGCCGACGCCCAGCGCGAGTGGGCGAAGCGACCGATCCACCAGCGCGCGGACGCCATGAAGCGGGTCCTCGAGCGCGTCGTGGAGCGGAGCGAGCACCTCGCCGAGACCGTGCGCAAGGAGCACGGCAAGTCGACGGTCGAGGCCCTCGCCAGCGAGGTGACCGACGCCGCGACGGTGCTGGCGACCCACATCAAGCGCGACGCGAAGTGGCTGCGCGACGTCAAGGTCCCCATCGACCCGCTCATCTATCCCGGGAAGAAGGGCCGCATCGAGCGACGTCCCCGGGGCGTGATCGCCTTGATCACTCCTTGGAACTACCCCGTCGCCATCCCGGTGCGCACGATCGTCCCGGCGCTGATCGCGGGCAACGGGATCGTCTTCAAGCCGTCCGAGCACTCGGTCCTGATCGGGCGTGAGATCGCCGCGCTGTTCGAGGGGATCATCCCGTCGGGGCTGCTCCAGCTCGTCGTCGGCGGGGGCGAGCAGGGCGCGGCCATCAGCGGCTCGAAGGACCTCGACGCCATCGCCTTCACCGGCTCCGTGCGGACCGGCAAGCGCATCGCCGCGGCCGCCGCCGAGAACCTGGTCCCGGTCTCGTTGGAGCTCGGCGGGAAGGACGCCGCCATCGTGTGCGCCGACGCCGATCTGGACCGGGCGGTGCCCGCCATCGCCTTCGGGGCCTTCCACAACTCGGGGCAGAACTGCGCGGGCATCGAGCGCATCTACGTCGAGGCGCCGATCCACGACGAGTTCGTCCAGCGCCTGGTCGCCGCCACCGAGGCGCTCCGCACCGCCGACGACGCCGACGTCCGCGAGATCGGCCCGATGTGCAACCAGCTCCAGTTCGACATCGTGCGCGACCACCTCGCCGACGCCGAGGCCGCGGGAGGCAAGGTCCTCGTGGGCGGCGAGACCACCGGCGCGGGCTGGATGATCACCCCCGCCGTCGTGGTGGACGCTCCCCTCACCTGCAAGCTGTGGCGCGAGGAGACGTTCGGTCCCGTGGTGCCGGTGGCGAAGGTCGAGGACGCCGACGCCGCGATCGCCGCGGTCAACGACTCGCCTTACGGCCTCGGCGCGACCGTGTTCTGCGGGGACGTGCAGCGCGGCCGCGCCATCGCCGACCGCCTCGACGTGGGCATGGCCTGCGTGAACAACAGCCACCTCTTCATGGGGTCGATCCCGGCGTCGCCCTGGTGCGGCGTGAAGGACTCGGGCTACGGCGTCACCGGCTCGCACCTCGCCATGGACTTCCTGACGCGTCCGAAGCTCATGGTCGTCGACACGAACAAGGCGCTCGAGCTCTGGTGGTTCCCGTTCACCGCGAACTACCTGACGATGACCCGGACCAACCTCCGCAAGCTGGTGACCGGGGGCCTCGCGCAGATCGGCATCCTCCTGAAGCTGCTGGGGCTGATCCCGAAGCGCTGGAAGGCCTGAGCCCGGGCCGCCGCCGCCGGCCGTCTATCCTCTCGACGTGCGGCTCCCCCAACAGGTAGGCGACTACGAGCTCACCGACCACCTCGGATCGGGCGGCTTCGGCGCCGTGTATCGCGCCCGCATCCGCGGCGAGCTGGGGTTCTCCCAGGAAGTGGCCGTGAAGCTCGTGGCCGACGCGCAGGTCGACGACCGACCGGGCGTCCTCACCGCCCTCGCCGACGAGGCCCACTTCCTCTCGCGCATCGCTCACCCGCACATCGTCGCGGTGCGTCGCTTCACGCGCGTCGAGCACGAGTTCCTGGGTGGCGTCCACGTCCTCGAGATGGAGCTCGTGCGCGGCCTGCCCCTGGGCCGACTCCTCGAGCGGGTCCGCGACGCGCGCCTCCTGCTCCCCGCCGAGTCCACCCTGTCGCTGCTGCTGGAAGCGGCGGACGCCCTGCGCTACGCCCACGAGCTCAAGGACGACGAGGGCCGCCCTGCGGGGCTGGTCCACCGGGATCTCAAGCCGGACAACCTGCTCGTGAGCGACGACGGGCGCCTCAAGGTGCTGGACTTCGGCATCGCCTGGGCCGAGGACCGCATGGCGACGAACACGGAGACGGGCGTCGCGAAGGGGACCCTCCTCTACATGAGCCCCGAGCAGGCGCGCGGCAAGCGGGTCGACGCGCGGTCCGACCTCTTCTCGTTGGGCGCGATCGCCTTCGAGCTGCTCACGGGCGAGATGTACGTCCCGCTGCCCCCCAGCGGCGAGCGCGACGTGCCGCAGCTGATCTGGGCGATGTCGAAGACCCGCTGGGAGGACCGCTCCGATCGCCTGCGGCAGGCCCTGCGCGCGCCGAGACCCGCGGGCCACGGCCTCGACGCCGACGCCGCGGAGCTGCTGGTCGACGTCCTCGGCGGGCTCCTGCCGGAGGACCCCGACGCGCGCTTCCCCCACGCATCGCGCCTGCTCCAGCGGCTCGAGCGGCTCGCCACCGGGTGGAACCTCCCCCTCGGCCGACGGTATCTGCGCACGGCCTGCACCGTGACCGGCGGCGGCGAGCCGGAGCTTCGGTCGGGTGACGACGTCGAGCTGGAGACCGCGACCGACGAGCAGGCGTTCGACGCCTGGACGCAGACCCTCGTCGCCGGAGACGCGAGCCCGTTCCCGCCGACCGGCGTGCCCTCCCCGGCCCGCGACGTGGGCCCCACCCTCGCTGGCCCGCGCCCCCCGACGCGGCGCTCCCGGACGCCGTGGGTCGTGGCCGTCGCGCTCGGGGCGGCCCTGCTGTTCGCCCTGTGGCCCCGCCCCGAGCCCGCCTCCGAGGTGCCCGCGGGAGGTGCCGACGAACCGGTGGTCGAGGCGACGAACGAGCCTCCGGCGGACGCGACGATCGAAGCGCCGGCCTCGACGGAGCCGACCCCCGAGGCCCGCGTCGTCGCGTCGTCCTCCGACGCCGCCGGGGCCCCCTCCCCCGCGGAGGTGGGCTCGGAGTCCTCCCCAAGCTCGGGCCCCGACCCCGCCGCGCGGGCCCCCGAGACCTGGCCGACCCTCCGCCCCGGCTCACCCCCGACCCTGTTCCCCGGCACGCCGCTCCGCTTGGTCGTGACCGTGGAGGGCGGGACCGTCGCCTGCCGTCCGGAGCTATACATCTCGCCACGGGGTGCGAGTCGCTACGGGCGGCATCTCCTCGAGCCGGACGGCGACGGTCGCTGGACGGGCAGGGTCCAGGTGCCCTACGGCGAGGAGTTCCAGGGCGGTGCGGAGTACTTCTTCACCTGTTGTCTCGACGGTCGCTGCGAGGCGTCCGCCGGGAGTCGAGCCCACCCGCTCGTGGCCGAGGCGGCGGACCTCTGAGGTCGTCGCCCTCGCCGGGGGGGTGCTCCTCCTGGCGTTCGCCGCGCCCGCCCACGCCGACGACGTCGGGACCCTGACCGCCGAGGCCTACGCGGCGTGGAAGGCCGAGGACGCCGAGGCGGCGAGGGCCCTGGCGACCCGCGCCCTGGCGGCGGATCCCGGCGAAGCGAGCCTCACCGCGCGCAAGCTCCTCGTGCTCGCGCTCGAGGCCTTGGACGAGCCCGCGGCCGCGATGGGCGCCTTGGACGACTACCGATCCTTCCCGCTCGTCGAGGCGGACCGCCGGTGGGCCGACGAGGCCGCCGCGCGCATTGCGCCGTCGGTCCCCCCGCCCGCGGATCCGGAGGAGACCGACGAAGGGTCGACGGAGCCCCCGCCCGAGCCCCTCACGGAGCCCGGCGAGGTCGCGACCGAACCGGCGACCGTGGGGACCTCCGGCGGCGACGCCCCTCCCCTCGTCCTGGGGCTGGGCGGCGGCTACCGCACGCTGGGGGGGAGGAGCTACGTCGCGGGGGCCCTGGACCTGTCGGGGAGAATCGCCGGCCCGCTCCGGCTCGTCGGCGGCGCGGAGCTCGCGCTGAGCGAGCCTGCAGGGTGCGGATCGCAGCCCCCTCCCGACGGGGACGGCGAGTGTCGTTCTCTGCTCCCGTCGCTGTCGATCGGGGTCGGAGTGCGCGCCCCCACCGCCCCCGCCCCGTTCGCGGACGCCCGCTTCCTCGTGGCGCCTCACGGCAACCCGGACTACGTGCCGGTCCAGGCCGGCGGGAGCTTCGGCGGGGGGGTCGAGCTCGCCCCTGCGGCCTCCCCCGTGGCGCTGCGGGTGCGCGCCGCCCTCGACCTGCTGTCGCCGCTTCACCCGAGCCGGGACGGGGGGGGCGTGAGCCTCGGCGCTCGCGTGTTCGGCGAGCTGGCCGTGAGGTTCGGCGAATGAGGCGCGCCTCGCTGATCGTCGCCCTGACGTTCGCCGCCGGGCCCGCGGCGGCGGAGACGCTGGTCGTCGACGCCGCCGGCACCGGGGACCACACGACGATCGCGGCGGCCGTCGAGGCCGCGACGGCGGGTGATGAGATCCGGGTCCTCGCGGGGACCTACGAGGAGGACGTCGACCTCGTGGGCAAGCCGCTCACCCTCGTCGGCGAGCACCGCGACCGCGTCGTCATTCACGGCTCCGGCACCCGGTCCGCCGTGGTCGTCGAGAACGTGGCCGGCGGGGTGCCGGCGATCCGGTCCCTCACGATCGAGGCCGAGAGCCTGGGCCCGCCCCACGGGTTCTCCGGGGGCTGCCTGCGCGTGACCGGGACCCCCATCCACGTCGAAGACGTCCGCGTCCGCGGATGCCGCGCCGACCACGGCGGGGGCGTGTTCCTGGAGCGGGCCGACGCCACCGTGGACGGACTCGAGATCACGGGCTGCGAGGCCATGGGGCGCACCGAAGACGAGGACTCGGGGCACGGGGGCGGGCTCCTGCTGGACGACTCCGAGTCCGACCTGCAGCGCCTCTGGATCCACGAGTGCACCGCCAACCACGCGGGCGGGGGGATCGCGTTCCTGTCGTCGTCGTCCACGCTCGACGGGAGCTGGATCTCGGGGAACCGCGCCGACTTCGGGGGCGGCATCCTCACCGACGGCACGGTCGGCCCCACGATCACCGGCTCGACCCTCACCGAGAACGTCGCCTGGCGCTCGGGGGGAGGGCTCAACGTGTCCGGCGACGGCGGCACCACCGTCGTGTCGGGCACGGCGTTCCTCGGGAACTTCATCGAGGTCGGAGAGGGCGGCGCCCCGCCGGGGGGCGGGGGCGCGGTCCAGGCCCGATACGCCCTCTCCCTGAGCGCCTGCAGCCTGGGCGCCAACCGCGCCGAGGGGTACGCCAACGCGCTGGCGGGCGGGCTCGGAGGGATCGGCACCGGCGAGATCTCCCTCGACCGCTGCGTGTTCACCGCCAACCGCGCCCCCCGCGGGGCCGCGATCGAGGGGCTGGAGAACGAGGCCGGAGCCGAGGCGGGGTTCGTCCTCCGCCGCTCCCGGGTCGCGGGGCACGACATGGAGGGGAACGTCGCCGCGGTGCGCTGGAACGGCTCGCGCGCGACCTTCGAGGGGAACCTGTTCGTCGACGCGACGTCCGGGGGCGGCTGGGTCGGGGGGCACCTCGCGGCCGCCTCGCTGGGCCCGCCGGGCGTGGTCATCGCCCACAACATCTTCGACGACGGGACCGCGGTGCGCGGCAGCGGCCTGGTCGTGGAGGGCGCCCCGGTGCAGGTCGTGCACAACACCCTCGTGGGCAACCGGTCCGACCCCGGCTGGGCCGTCACCTACGCCACCGCCGACCAGGGCGATCTCGACGTCCTCGTGCGGTCGAACATCGTGGCCGACACCCAGGGGGGCTGGGACCTCGGCTTCGACCCGGGCGACAACGGCCACTCCGTGTCCGCGGTCGTCGGATACAACCTGCTGACGGGCTCGGGCCAGGGACCGCTCGGGGCGGGCGAGCCGTTGGACGAGACCAACATCGTGGGAGGGGCCGCCGGGTTCTCGTCGGACACGTTCGACCTCTCCGGCGAGCGTCCCTGGAGCGACTACCTCCGCACCCCCGGCGGCCCTGGGGAGGGGGCGGCCGCGCCCGAGGACGGCGAACCGCGGGACATGGGCGCCTTCGGCGGGGAGGGCGCCGCGATCTGGACGACGGGCGACATCGACGAAGACGGGGTCACCGTGTGGGAGGGCGACTGCAACGACGACGACCCGGATGTCCACCCGGGCGCCGAGGAGACGTGCGATTGCCGCGACGAGGACTGCGACCTCGCAATCGACGAAGGCGGGGCGTGCGACGGGGTGTGTCTACGCGCCGAGGAGCCGGCGGGCGACGACGACGACTCCGCGGACGACGACGACTCCGCCGACGACGACGACTCCGTGGCCGACGACGACGACTCTGCGGCCGACGACAGCGCCTTCGAGGCGTCCGCCCCGGGGTGCGTGGTGCGCTGCGACGCGGGGGTCGCCACGAGCGAATCCGCGGGCTTCGTGCTCGGCCTGGTTCTCTCCTTCGGGGTGAGACGAAAGAGGCCCCGAAGGTCCTGATTGATCAGGACTTTTCGCTTTCGCGCCAAATTTGTCGCTTTTCTCCGAATAGGGGCTTGCCTCGATCCGTCCAACCACCTACAACAAGTGTGTGATCGGTCTGCGTCGGGGCAGTCGACACACCCTTCAGGAGCTGGGACGGAGTCATTCATGTTCGTATTCGATCGAAATCGCAGAGTTCTTACCGCCGTGGCCGCCGCGGGCCTCATGACCTTCGCCATGGGCTGCAACGGCAAGAACCAGGCGGCGGCCAACAGCGGCGCCCAGGAGGCTCCGGAGACGGCGGCCGTCGACGCCGAGGGGTTCTCCCAGGCGCCGATCACCGAGGAGGAACTCGCCGTCCTCCGCGCGAACTTCCAGCGCGTGCACTTCGACTTCGACGCCGCGCAGCTCGACGAGCCCAGCCGCGACCTGCTCGCCCAGAACGCCGAGATCCTCATCCGCAACCGCGCCGTGACCGTCCGCATCGAGGGGCACGCCGACCACTACGGCTCCGACGAGTACAACCTGGCCCTCGGCCAGCGTCGCGCCGAGGCCGTGCGCAGCTACCTCACCGCGCTCGGCGTCCCCGAGGACCGGCTCACGCTGATCTCCTACGGCGAGCTTCGTCCCCTCGTGGGCGACGGCGACCGCAGCACGCAGCAGCCGAACCGTCGCGCCGAGTTCGTCGTGATCGACGGCTCGGACGTCGCGCTGTCGTCCTACTGATCGAGGACGCCTCGCCGGACCACCGTCCCGTCCGCGGCCACCCATAGGCCGTCCGGGACCCCGAACTCGTCGTCCCCCGCCGTCGGGCCGAGCACCGTCGCGGGGAGCGTCAGGTCGGCCACGGCCCCCGCGTCGGTCCCCAGCAACACGCCGAGCGCTCCCGGGTGGGCGAGGACGAGCAGGCGTCCCTCGCGCACCACCCGCAGGCGCCCCTCGCGTGGCAGCGCGTCGAGCGCCATCCACGCGTCCTCCGCCGAGGCGTGGAACCGTCGGATCCGCGGCCCGTCCTCCGCGGCGTCGTAAGCGCGCTCGCCCACCCGAACGCTCGTCAACGCCTGGAGTCGCTGCGGCATGATCGTGCCCGCCTCCGCCCGCCCGTCGAGCGACTGGACCGCCCCGAGCAGCCCGCCGACGAGGTCCGAGACCGTGGGCGCCCGCTCTCCGCGGCCGGGCTCGGGGAGGAACCCGGCCAGGAGCGAGTCCTCGGCGAGGGTGAGGGGGCTCAGGAGGTCCCCGCCCAAGGCAGTGGCCGTCCCCGTGCGCGGGTCCACCACGGCCCACACGCCGCCGCGCAGGCCGGGCACGGCCGCCATCCCCGCCTGTGTCTCCGAGCGCAGGGTCGTCCGCAGCACCAGGCCGGCGGGCTCCGCCGCCATGCCGAACCGCCGCCGCGTCTGCTCGGTGAGCGACACCACGAGGGGGTCCTCCCCCACCGATCGGTCCGCCGTCCGTCGATCACGAGCGCGCGCCACCGCCTCCCTGAGCCGAGCCGTCGCCTCTTCCGCGTCGAGCCGGCGCTGGAGAGTGAGGCGGTCCAGGACGGCCGCGGCCCGGGCCTCGAGCAGGTCCAGGTCGTCCGAGAGATCCAGCTCGAAGGCGGCCGCCCCCGCCAGCAGCGCGGCCTCGGCCGGCCCGATGGTCGCCTCGGCCACCCCCAGACACGCACGCAGCGCCTCCACGATGCCGCGACGTCCGTGGCACAGGGGGAGGGTCTGGAGGTGCGCCGCGGTGCGGACGTGCAGCTCGGCCGTCGAGTCGAGCCGCGCGGCGAGCAGGTCGGCGCGGAGGTCTCGGACCGTCCCCCGCGGCGTGCCCGCGGTGAGGGCGTCCGCCACCGAGCGCGACAGCGGCGAGGCGAGCAGTCGCTCCCCGCGGAGCGTCCCGAGCACCACCGGCAGGAGCGGCAGCGTTCGGTCCACACGGGCCTCGTAGAATGCGCCGGAATGCAGGGCTAGGTACGCTTCGACGAGGAGCGTGGCGTCGGCACCCAGCGGCTCCACGGCCTCCACCAGCGGGAACTCGGCGACCGTGCGCCCGTCGCCCGCTTCCAGGCGGGAGGTCTCCGAGGAGCGGTAGGCCTGCACGACCATCGGGTCGTCCGGCAGCCCGCGCACGAGCAACCAGGCCCCCGCCGCGAGGACCGCGCTGCCCATGACGACCACCCCCGACACGAACCCGACGAGCAGGGCGAGGACCGATCTGCGTTGGGGGTTCGTCACGGGTGCGTCGGTGGTCCTGGCGGCCGCCTCGTTCGGCGTGATGGCGACGGGGATCGTGGCCGACCCCGGCACGACGTCCTTGGGCCCCGAGGGGTCGAGCGTCGCGGCCGAAGCATATCCGTCCGCACCCGCTCCCGGGAGCCTCGAGGACACCGCCCCCGCTCCGAACATCGTCGTGCTGCCCGGGATCGTGCTCGCAGACGACGACCGAATGCGCAACTTCGAGGCGATCCTCCGCCTGCACACCTGGCTGGGCCTGCGCGATCTGCGGACGGGCCGCGCGTCGATCGCCTGGCTGCCCCCCACGCGCACCGACGATCCCGACGCCGTCGTCACGCGCGACTGCGCCGCGGACACGACGGCCGACCGCCCTCCCCGGTCGCTGTCGTCCCCCGAGGCCGTGCCCGCCACCGCCGCGCGACCGCGCGAGACCCTGCTCATTCGCCTGGCCCTCAGCCGCGAAGGGGACGAGTTCCGCCTCGAGGGGTTCGCGTGCCGTCCCGGAGGCCGCGTGCACCGACAGGTCGTGCGGGACGCGCCGGATCGACTGGGGCGAGCGCAGCGGGAGCTCCTCACCTGGCTGGCCACCCAGCTGGACGTCGCCGACACCACGGCTTGGGAAGAGGACTGGGGTCGCAACCCCGCGCCCGGGGGGCCGGTCCTCACGGGCTACGCGCGCGCCCTGCGTGCGTCCATGGGGGAGGAGGAGGTCCCCGAGGTGTCCCTGGACGAGGCGGCGGACACGCTCGCCGAGGCCGCGTGGTTGACGGCCCGCCTCAGCGACGACCCCGAGGTGGCGCGTCGGCGCCTCGAGCACGCCGTGTCCCTGCGCATCGGCTTCACCGCCGGGCTGGAGGACCTCGCCGCCGTTCACATCGAGGCGAACCGCGTCGACCTCGCGGAGGCCGCGCTCCTGCGCCTTCGCCGCACGGCGCCGGGGTCTCGCCCCGTGGAGTGGTTCCTCGCTTGGGCGCTGCTGCGCGAGGGGCGTCACGAGGACGCCGCCCGACTCCTCCGCCACCTGCCCGAGTGGCTGCTCCCGGAGGAGACGACGGCGCGCCTGTGGAGCGCGATCCTGCCGGAGCTCGAGCGCTACGAGGAGGGCCTCCGCTGGGTCGACGCGTGGATCACCCACGACCTCCAGTCCGGGGCGGCGCAGCTCCTGCGCGGCGAGATCCTCGCCGGGCTCGGGCAGACGGAGCCCACCGCCGTCGCCTACGCCAAGGCGGCCGAGCTCGATCCCGCCCTGCGCGAGGAGGCCCTGCAGCGCTGGGTGGTCGTGCGCCTCTCCATGGGCGAAGACGTGGAGGTCGCGCGCCGGCTCGCCGAGGACGAGCTCGTGGAGGCGACCCCGACGCTGCTCGAGATGCGCGCCTTCGCGGCCCTCCGCGCGGGCGACGCCGCCGCTGCGGCCAAGGACTACCAGGCCCTCACCGAGCTCCAGCCGGAGGTCGTGCGGCACCGCATGAATCGCTGCGCTGCGGCCCTGGCGGCGGGTCTGGTGCCCGCGGAGCCGGACCCGTGCGCGCAGCTCCCCGACGAGCGCCTCTCCGGGAACCTGCTCGAGGCGGCGGCGCTGTCCCGGGTCCCCGAGCGCACGGTGGAGCAGTTCCTCGAGTTGATGGATCGAGCCGAGCGCGCGGGCCGGGATGCGCCCCTGGACCCCCTGGCCGCGGACGCCGTCCTGCAGGTCGCGGGGCCGTTCCGAGAGGACGAGGAGCGCGAGCGCCTTCAGGGGCTGTGGCGTCTCGCGGTGGGTGCCGACCGCCGCTTGACCGCCGCCGAGAAGCCCGAGGAGGGCACCGATGACCTGCCGGACGGCCCCCGAGACTGACTCACGTCAGGGCGCCGGCGGCTCGGGATCGACGACGGGCTCGGGGTCGGCAACGGAGTCGGGCCGCGCGAGGTCGTAGGCGTCGCCCATCGCCGGACGCGCGCGGTGGCTGGGCTCGCAGGCGTCCCCGTGGGGCCCCGTCGCGCAGAGGGTCACCGACCGGGCCGCGCTCGTCACCACGCCCCATCCGTCGGGACCCGCGAGGCCCTCGGGCGCCCCGTCCACCCAGATGACCGGGGTGGATCGGGGGACCTTGACGAAGAACACGACGCGGCCGCCCACAGCGCGCCGAGCCTCGCCCGAGAGGTGTACACGGGGCTCCATCCCGCCCACGAGGACGGTGGAGGTGCGGGGTTCGCAGCCCCCCGCCTCGAGCTCCGGAATCAAGCGGTCGCGGGCCTGGGCCCGGAGCTCCCGCAGGCGCGTGGACGCGGTGGGTCCCGGGGTCCGCTCGGGCGCCCCCACCCCCAGGAGATCGACCTCGGCCTCGAGGCTGGCCGCGGTGTCGGCGCGCTGGATGCCCGCCGTCACCGCCAGCTCGAGCGCCCTCCGGGCGGCGTTGGCGGCGAGGCAGGCGTGGCGGTCGGCCCCGGCGGGGGCGAGATCGCGGAGGCGGCGAGCGGCGCGCACGGCGAGGGCGTCGAGGGCGTCCGCGCGCACCCGATGGCGCGCGGCGCGAGTCTGTAGCCCCTCCTGGAGGAAGGACAGGCTCGGCGGAGGGACCGCGGGGCCTCCGGACAGGGTCCTCAGGGCCGCGCGCTGGGTGCCGCTGGGCCGCCCCGGCGACGGGTCGTCGGGGGCGCGCAGGACCACCTTTCCGGGCACGCGGGCGGGCTGCGCGTTCCCCGTCCGGCTGCCCCAGGGGGCCCCGGTGGGGGCCTTGGCGTCCTGCGCCTGCACGGCGGAGAGCGCGGCGACCAGGGCCCCCACGAAGACGACGCCGAGGAGGCTGCGGAGCGCGGTTCGGGAGCGTCGGCCGAGGGGAGGCACGACCGAAGTTTGCCAGAGGTGCGGCCGATGCTTGCGCGCGGGGCGTCGCGCCGGCTACAAGCCCTATGTGAGCGACCTTCGAACTCGCCTGGCCGCGCCCTTCCGCGCCGCCAGGGACGATCTCCGCGAGTTTCGAGAGGCGTACCGAGCCGCACCCGAGCCCTCCATCAGCTGGGACGTCCTCGGGTTCCGCTCCGCCTTCCGCCGCGCCCTGCCGGTGCTCCTCAAGGAACACTCCGGCCCCGGGCGCATGGCGCTCGCGGTGTGGCTCGGCACGGTGGTCGGCTGCACCCCGCTGTACGGCATCCACTACGTCATCGTGATCGTGCTGGCGGTCTTCCTGCGGCTCAACAAGCTCGTGACCTGGCTCGCCACGAACGTCTCGTTCCCCGCGTTCGCGCCCTTCGTGGCCTTCTTCTCCGTGCAGGCGGGCAGTCTGGTCACCACGGGGCAATTCCAGGACCTGTCGCTGCAGGTCTTGATCGACTCGAACTGGGCCGATCTCGCGCGGCGCTTCTTCACGCTGTGGCTCATCGGCGGCGTGTTCGTGGGGGCGGTCCTGGGGGCGATCCTGGCGGCCCCGGTGTACTGGATTCTGGCGCGCCGGGAGGCGACCACGAATAAACCTGCTTGACGACGAGATCGGGGGGGTTAGGTTCGCCTCCGTCCCGAACTGAATGAATGGTCATTCAGTAGCATGGATGGAGATCATGGAAACCACCACGAACCACGAGACCGCCGACGAGAACCTCGGCCCCGCGCAGATTTTCGAGCGGACCCGCGACCAGCTCAGGGCCTGGAGCACCGCCCAGCGTGACGCGCTCCTCGACCGCAAGGAGGCGCTCCTCGACCGCAAGGACGAGCTGCTCCGCCAGAAGGACGAGGCCGCCCGCACCGGTCGGGAGACGCTCCTGGGCCTCGAGGCGACCGCCCTGGAGGGCGCCCGCGACCTGCTCGCCCGCGCCGAGGACCTGGTCGGCCCCAACGCCAGGTTCCTCGCCCGCGGCCGCGCCGCCCTGGACGACGCCATCGTCACGGTGCGCTCCGCCTACGAGGGCGGCCTCGCGATCGCCGACTACGACGAGCTCGCCATCTCGAAGATCGTCCCGCAGCTGGACGATCTCGGCGCCCCGCAGATCAAGACGATCCGCACCTACGAGGCGGCCAACAAGAACCGCAAGACGCTGCTGCGCGAGCTCGACGCCCGCCTGGCAGGGTTCGCCCCCGCGGACACCGAAGCCGCCGACGCGTAGCTTGCGGGCGGAGGCCTTGGGCCTATGATTCGTCCCCCATGGACCGAATCGCCCCCGAGACCTTCGCTTCGCGGCGTCGCCGCATCCTCGACTCCCTCCCCCAAGGCGCGGCCCTGCTGCTGCCGACGGGGGGGGAGCTGATCCGCAGCGCGGACACCCACTACCCGTTCCGCCCGGACTCCGACTTCTATTACACGACCGGCTTCCCGGAGCCGGACGCCTGGGCCCTCCTCCGGAAGACCTCGGAAGGGCCCGAGTTCGTTCTGTTCGTGAACCCGAAGGATCCCGAGCGCGAGACGTGGACGGGCGTGCGCGCGGGCGTCGAGGGCGCCACGGGTCGCTACGGGGCGGACGAGGCCTTCTCCACCGCCGACCTCGAGGCGAAGCTCGGTCCGCTGCTGGAGCCGGTGGAGAATCTGTACTTCGCCTTCGGTCGTCACGACGCCGAGGAGCCGCGACTCAACACGCTGCTGGCCCGCCTGCGCAAGGGGCGCAAGGCCGCCCTGGGGCCGGTGTCGCTCTCGGATCCCGGGGCCTTGCTCTCGGAGATGCGGCTGCGCAAGACGCCCGGCGAGATCGCCGTCCACCGTCGGGGCGCGGCGATCACCGACGAGGCCCACCGGCTCGCCATGACGCAGGTCCGGCCGGGGATGCACGAGTACGAGATCCAGGCCCTGGTGGAGTACACCTTCCGGCGTCGGGGGGCGTGGGGGTGGGCGTACCCGTCGATCGTGGGCGGGGGCAACAACGCCTGCGTGCTGCACTACGTCGAGAACGCGGCGCCCCTGCGCGACGGCGACCTGATGCTCATCGACGCGGGCGCGGAGGTCGACGGCTACGCCACGGACGTCACGCGGACCTCGCCGGTGAACGGTCGCTTCTCAGGTGCTCAGCGGGAGCTGTACGGGGTCGTCTTGGAGGCCCAGACAGCGGCGTGCGAGGCGACGGTCGCCGGCGCCACGATCGACGACATCCACGCCCTCGCGGTGCGGATCCTGACGCAGGGGATGATCGACCACGGGCTCATCGAGGGGCCCCTGGACGACGCGATCGAGGAGAAGCGGTTCTCCAAGTACTACATGCACAAGACGTCGCACTGGCTCGGCCTCGACGTACACGACGTGGGCCGGTATCAGCTGCCCGACGGCCCTCCGCGCCCGCTCGAGCCGGGGATGATCATCACGGTGGAGCCGGGCATCTACGTCCCCGCGGACGCCGAGGACGCCCCCGAGCAGTACCGCGGGATCGGGATCCGCATCGAGGACGACATCCTCGTCACCGAGGACGGCAACGAGAACCTCACGGCGGCCACGCCGAAGACGATCGCGGACATCGAAGCGCTGCGGGCCTAGCCCGGCCTCATAGGTGATCACTCAAGGCCGACGTAGGGCGCACGGCCCGATCGTCCGGCGCATGGCGCGTGGGAAGGAATTCCCACTACGGGCGCGCCGGACCCACCGGCGGACCTCCCGTGGGAAATGTTGCCCACGCCTTGATGCCCACACGCCTCGATGCGCCGAGGTCCGGGCCGAGGCGCCGGACGAAGCGAGGCGGTCAGGGGCAAGCGCC
>CAZUHI010000033.1:37646-86124 GCA_964620495.1 uncultured Rickettsiales bacterium
GAGGACCTGGGCCGGATCGCGAGGACGGTGCCGAGGCACGGGGCGAAGGCGTATTGGAATACGCCGAGGTCCGGGCCGAGGCGCCGGACGAAGCGAGGCGGTCAGGGGCAAGCGCCCCAAGCGCGCGCAGGGAGGCACTCGGCACGAGGCCGACCGGAGGTCAGGGAGTCGGTAGCAGCGAGGACCTGGGCCGGATCGCGAGGACGGTGCCGAGGCACGGGGCGAAGGCGTATTTGGGATACGCCGAGGTCCGGGCCGAGGCGCCGGACGAAGCGAGGCGGTTCAGGGACCGCTGCTAGTTGGCGTTGCAGGTGTAGTTGATCTGCAGGTCCGTCGTGTCCGTGGCGCCGTTGCAGTCGCGCACCATGACCTCGACGTTGAAGAGGCCGTTCTTGCTGTCCACGGGGCAGCCGACGGGCACGGAGACCTCCACGGTCGCGGTGCCGTCGAGGTTGTCCGTCAGGTCGATGTTGCCGTCGCCGCTGATCTTCGACTCGCTCCAGTCGAAGTACATGGGATCGCCGTCCGGGTCGTTGGAGGCGGTGGCGTCGATGGTGTAGCTCACCACGCAGTTCGGGCAGCCCGTGCAGTTGTTGTACGCGTCGTAGTTGCACGTCTGGTTCATGAAGTCGCTGATGTTCGACATCGTGAACTGGGCGCTGGGCGCCTGGTTGCCCTGGAGCGGCTGCACGATGAAGCCGACGGTGGACGGGGGCGACGGGAAGGTGCCGTCGTCCACGAGCAGGCCCAGCGAGTAGTAGCCGGACGTGTCGGGCGTGAAGCTCGTGACCATCTCGGTGCGACCCGTGAGGTCGTTGTCCGTCAGGTCGGACAGCGCGGGGGTCGTGGTGAGGAACCAGTTGAAGTCGAGCGTGTCGCCGTCGGGGTCGTAGGAGTTCTCGGCCGACACCGAGACCTCGCCGCACGCCTGCGGCGCCTCGGGGGAGGACGCGACGGCGATGGGCGGGCTCGTGTACCCGAAGCCGTCGCAGTCGTTGTCGATGGCGTCGTCGAGCTCGAGGGCGCCGGGGTAGATCAGCGAGTTGCTGTCGTTGCAGTCGCCCTGCGCCTCGGAGAGCCCGTCACCGTCGTTGTCGTTGGTGTCCATGCCCTCGTCCGCCTGGTTGTCGCAGTCGTTGTCGAGGCCGTCGAGGTACTCGGGCGCGCCGGGGTACGTGTAGGGGTTCGTGTCGTCGCAGTCGCCCGCGAGGTCGGTCCAGCCGTCGCCGTCGTCGTCCGTGATGAACGAGCCGTCGTCGATCTGACCGTTGCAGTCGTTGTCGCGGCCGTCGGGCAGCTCGGGCGCGCCCGGGTAGCTGGCGACGTTGCCGTCGTCGCAGTCGCCCTCGAGCTCCGAGAAGCCGTCGCGGTCGTCGTCGTGGCCGACGGTGTTCTCGTCCACGTCCACGTCGCAGTCGTTGTCGACGCCGTCGAGCAGCTCGGGGGCCGCCGGGTGGATGGCGGAGTTGGCGTCGTTGCAGTCGCCTTCGTCCTCGCTGAAGCCGTCGCCGTCGTCGTCGTACGCGTCCGTCTGGTCGTCGATGAGGTTGTTGCAGTTCTCATCGAGGCCGTTGACGATCTCCACGGCGCCGGGGAACACGGTCTCGTCCGTGTCGTCGCAGTCGCCCTGGATGTCGGAGAAGCCGTCGCCGTCGTCGTCCACGTCCTCGGCGCCCTCGTCGATGAGGCCGTCGCAGTCGTTGTCCTCGGCGTCCTGGTTCTCGGGCGCGCCGGGGTAGATGGTGTCGTCGAGGTCGTCGCAGTCGCCCTGCGTGACGGAGAAGCCGTCGCCGTCGTTGTCGGCGCCGGGGCCCACGAGGATCGTGCCCGAGACCCAGGAGGCCCCGCGCGCGTCCCGCACCTCGACGCGGAGCGTCACGACGCCCTCCTCGAAGGGGGCGGTCCAGGTGGTCGCGACCTCGTCCGACGCAGAGAAGCCGCCGATCGGGTTGTCGGCGTCCGCGTCGGTGCCCTCCCAGGCCGCCGTCCAGAGGTAGGTCAGCTGACCCACGCCCACGGCGTCCACGTCCATGGACACGGTCAGGCCCGGCGTGACGTTGGTCGTCTCGATGTTCAGGGCCCGGATCGTGGGGATGTCCGGGACCGTCTGGACGCCGGGACACGCGGCGAGCATGAGGGCGGCGGCGCCGAGGGAGCCGGCGCGGGCGATGCGAGAGGAGGTCGTGGGGGTCGTCATGATGATCTCCAAGCTGCCCTAGGGGCAGACTCCACCGTCGAGCACGTCGAACTCGAGGAACGCGGGCACGGAATTGAACATGTCGTCGTTCGTGAGCAGACCCACGATCCAGAGGCCGGGGACATCGGGCTGGAAGTCGGCGTTGGAGCTGCTCCCGTTGTTGATGTTCGGCGTGTCCAGGCTCGAGTTGATGGGCTGCCAGGCGAAGTACCAGTAGTAGATGAAGCTGTCTCCGTCCGGGTCCCAACTCTGGGAGCCGTCCAGGAGGATTTCGTTGCAGGTGTCGTACGGACCCGCGCTCGAGACCGCCACCGCGAAGGGCGGGTTCACGAAGCCGAAGCCGTCGCAGTCGTTGTCGTAGTCGATGGGCGAGTCGGCGATCTCGGGGGCCCCGGGGTAGACGGCGGCGTTGTAGTCGTCGCAGTCGCCCTGGCTCTCGGACCAGTTGTCGCCGTCGTCGTCGAACGTGTCCATGCCGTCGTCCGCGATGCCGTTGCAGTCGTTGTCGAGCGTGTCGCTGTACTCCGGCGCCCCGGGGTAGGTGTAGGCGTCGTTGTCGTCGCAGTCGCCCGCGAGCTCGCTCCAGCCGTCGCCGTCGTCGTCCGTGGCGAAGTCGCCGTCGTCCACGATGCCGTTGCAGTCGTTGTCGATGCCGTCGGGGATCTCGAGCTCCGCGGGGCTCGCCGCCGTGCCCGCCCCCAGCGGGTCGTCGTCGCAGTCGCCCTGCAGCTCGGTGTAGCCGTCGCCGTCGTCGTCGTAGGCGGCCGTGCCCTCATCGACCGTGCCGTCGCAGTCGTTGTCGACGCCGTCGAGGATCTCGTCCGCGTCGGGGCTCACCGCGGACGTGAGGTCGTTGCAGTCGCCCGGCTCGTCGTTCTCGGCGAAGCCGTCGCCGTCGTCGTCGTAGGCGTCCGTGCCCTCGTCGACCGTGCCGTCGCAGTCGTCGTCGAGGTCGTTGATGCGCTCCTCGGCGGCGGGGTTGATGAGGATGTCCCCGTCGTTGCAGTCGCCCTCGATGTCCGCGAAGCCGTCGCCGTCGTCGTCGAAGTCCGGGGAGCCCTCGTCGAGGATGCCGTCGCAGTCGTTGTCGAGCCCGTCCGCGAGGTCGGGCGCGCCGGGGTAGATCGAGCCGTTCGTGTCGTCGCAGTCACCCTCGCCGATCGAGTAGCCGTCGCCGTCGTGGTCGATGCCCGTCCCGACGATGAGGTCCGTCTCGAAGGCGCGCTGGTTGGGCTCTTCGAGGCCCGGCTGGTTCACGGTGACGACGAGCTGGATGGCCACCAGCTGGTTCGTCTCGGGGGCCGTCCACGTGGTCTCGAGCGCGTCGGTCACCGAGAGTTCGCCCGCGTCGACCGACCACTCGATGGTGGGGCTGCCGTCGAACTCTCCGGAGACGGCGGCCGAGATCGCGATCGTCTGCCCGGGGGCGACGACCGTCTGCTCGAAGTGCACCTCGGAGATGCGGAGCGGATCCACCAGGACGTCGGTGGGGCAACCCGCCCCCAGGGACGCCATCGCGATGGCGGTGAGACAGGCGGGAAGAGCACGACGAAGAGACATCTGTACCTCGTACAACCACTCGGATCAGGGTCCTCGTGGGAGTTTTCAGGCTGCATTGTACTGGCGACGTCACCCGTTTCAAGCGTGCTGGGCCGGGCTTCGTCGGGCCCTGTCTTGGGAGGTCCCGCCACGACGACGTCGCAGATGGGTCGTTTTTTTTCGACGAGGGTCCCGCAGAGGGCCGCAGGCCAGCGATCGCGTCGGGTCGCCGGCTGCTAGATTTCCGGCGTGACGGCCCGCCCTCAGCCCCTCGGATCCCCCTTCCCTCGGGGTCGCGCGGCTCGCCGCTTCTGGTTGCTGGAGGCCGGCACGGCGCATCTGAACCATGGCGCGTTCGGCGCCACGCCCCGGCCCGTGCTGGCGGCCCAGGATCGGATCCGGGTCCAGGCCGAACGGCAGCCGCTGCGCTTCTTCACCGTGGAGGGGCCCGCCGGGATCCGGGAGTCCGCCGCCCGCCTCGCGTCCTTCCTCGGGGCCGGTGCGACGGACGTGGCGCTGGTCGAGAACGCGACGTCCGGGGTGGGGTCCCTCCTCGAGTCGGTGCCCTTGGAGGCGGGCGACGAGATCGTCGCCACCGACCACACCTACCCGGCCGTGCGCAACGCGCTCGCGTTCCTGGCCCGCCGCCGCGGGGTGCGCCTCGTGAGCGCTCCCGTCCCCTACCCGGTGGACGGGCCCGAGGCCGTCGTGCAGGCGATCGCCGGCGCCCTCGGGCCCCGCACCCGGCTCGTGCTCCTCGATCACGTGACGAGCCAGACCGCCCTGGTCTTCCCCGTCGCCGAGGTCGCAGCCCTCGTGCGCGCGCGCGGGATTTCCCTGCTGGTGGACGGCGCTCACGCGCCCGGCATGCTCGAGCTGGATCTCCCGGCCACCGGCGCCGACTGGTACGTCGGCAACTGCCACAAGTGGCTGTGCTCGGCGAAGGGCACCGCGTTCGTGTGGCGCAACCCCGAGTCGCCGCTGCGGGACGCGCCGCTGCACCCGTCGGTGATCTCCCACCACCTCGACCTCCCCTTCCCCGCCGAGTACGACTGGGTGGGGACGCGGGACCTGTCGAGCTGGCTGTCGCTCCCCGCCGCCCTCGACTTCCACGCGGCGATGGGGGGGCCCGACCTGCGCGCCCACAACCAAGCGCTGGCCTGGGAAGGGGCCGCCATCCTCGCCGACGCGTGGGGCGGGGCTCCTCCCGCGCCCGCCTCCATGTTCGGGTCCCTGGCCGTCGTCCCCATGCCCGGGTCCGCGACGGACGTGTCCATCCCCGCCGCCAACGCCGAGTCCGCCCGGATCCGGGAGCGGCACGGCATCGAGGTGGCGGTGACGGGGTTCTCGGGCCGCCTGTGGTGTCGGGTCTCGGCCCAGGCGTACAACCATCGGGAGGAGTACGAGCGGCTCGCCGCCGCCATCGACCCCGCCCTCGTGGGCACGACGGCCCCCGCATCGGAGGCTTGCCCGTGACCGAGTCCTTCGAAGCCGGGCGCGCCCGGGCCGCCGCCGACGTGATGGAGCACCTGCTCGAGCGGGTCGCCTTCGCGCGACTCGAGGAGGGCCACCGGGCCGAGGTGCGGCGCATGTGTCGGGAGACCCTCGCCGCGCGCCGTGGGACCGACGTCTCCGTCGCGCTCGGGGGGGACGCGGCCCTCGACGCCGTGGCGGACGGGCTCGCGGACGAGGCCTTCGCCTTCAAGGACTTCTACGCCCTCCTCCAGGACGACGGGGTCGCGGACGTCCTCGTGAACGGGCGGGACCGCGTGTACGTGGAGCGCGGGGGGCGCCTCTCCGCGGCCGAGTTCGTGTTCCCGGCCGAAGCAGACGTCCTCCGGATCGCGCGCTGGATGACCACGCGCATCGGGCGCCCCGTGTCCGAAGACCGCCCCATGGTCGACGCCCGCCTGCCCGACGGGTCGCGCATCAACGTCGTCATCCCGCCCCTGGCCATCGACGGCACGGTCCTGTCGATCCGGCGGTTCCGACGCATGGGGCTCGACCTCGACGGGCTCGCCGGAGGCGGCAGCGTGCCCCTCCAGTGCCTCCCCCTCCTCCGGGCGGCGGTGGCGGCGCGCCTCAACGTGCTCGTCTCGGGCGGCACGGGGGCGGGCAAGACGACGTTCCTCAACGCCCTGAGCGCGGCGATCGGCGACGCCGAGCGGGTGGTGACCATCGAAGACTCGGCCGAGCTCCAGCTCGCGCGCACCCACGTCGTTCGGCTCGAGACGCGACCGGCGGGCGTGGACGGCACCGCGGAGGTCACGACCCGCGCCCTGGTCCGCAACGCGCTGCGGATGCGACCGGATCGCATCCTCGTGGGCGAGGTCCGCGGCCCCGAGACGATCGACATGCTGCAGGCGATGAACACCGGTCACGAGGGGTCGATGTCGACGGTCCACGCGAACTCGCCCCGAGACGCCCTCGCGCGGCTCGAGACCATGGTGGGGATGTCCGACGTGGCCCTCGACGAGCGCGCCGCGAAGGGACAGATCGCCCGGTCCATCGACATGATCATCCAGCTCCGTCGCCTGGCCGACGGGCGGCGCGTGGTGGAGAAGATCACGGAGGTGGGCCGCCTCCAGGGCGACGTGATCACCCTCCAGGACATCGTCTCGCTCGAGGTCCGGGGGACGGGGCCCGACGGGCGCGCCCAGGGGCGGTTCCGGGCGACCGGCGTTCGACCCGCGTTCGCCGATCGCATCGAGCGCGCGGGGCACCGGCTCGACCCCGCCATGTGGCGCTTCGAGCACCCGCTGGGCTGACCGACCGTGGGCTCCGTCGACACCGTCCTCCTCGTGGGCCTCTTCGTGGCCGCCCTGGCCGCCGGGCAGGCCGCGGTGTGGGCGAGCGGCGCGCGACGGGAGCAGGCGCAACGGGCCACGCCCTTCCACTGGGACGGTCGCCCCCCCGCCGCGTCCTCGCCTCGACTCGCCGCGTTCCTGGTCCGGTTCCCCGGGATGCGGGGGCTCCAGCACCTGCAGGCCCAGGCGGGGAGCGAGCGCACCGGGCTCAGCATCGTCACCGGCAGCCTGCTCCTGGCGATCGGGGTGGAGGTCCTGGTCATCGCCCTGGGAGGCGATCCGATCCTCGGGCTCGTGGCCGCCATCCCCTCGTCGGCGCTGCCCATCGCGGGGCTCTACGTCGCGCGATCGCGCCGCGCGCGGGCCGTGTTGGCGGAGCTCCCGGCCGCGATGCGGTCGCTCTATCGGCTCTCCGGCGCGGGCCACGGCTCGGCGGCGATCGTGGCCGAGGCGGCGAAGTCCGTCGGCGGCCCCCTGGGCGTCGAGCTCCGTCGCGCGTTCGAGGAACAGCGCCGGGGGCGACCGCTCGCCGAGGCCCTGCGCGCGATGGCGGGGCGGGTGCCCGGCTGCGTCGATCTGCGGCTCCTGGTCACCACGATCGTCCTGGCGGAGGAGAGCGGGGCGGACCTGGGCGCGGCGGTGGCGAAGCTCGAGGACACCGTCTCCAGGCGCATCGCCCTGAACCTCGAGCTGCGCGCGGAGACGGCGAGGGCGCGCCTGTCGGCGGGGGTGATCTCGGGGATGCCGTTCCTGGGCCTCCTGGGGATCTGGGTCCTGGAGCCGGACTGGGTGCTCGACGGCTGGGCAGACCCCGCGGGTCGCGTGCTTCAGCAGGGCGCGGCGGCGCTCATCGCCGTGGGTCTGACCCTGATCGTGCGTCTCCTGAGGCGACCGCGATGACCCTGGACACCACGTGGCTGGGCCTGCTCGCGTTGCTGCTGGCGGCGACCGCCGTGGGGCTGTTCGCGGCCGCGCTCGCGGCCCCCGGCGGACGCCGACGCCCCCCGGGCTCGCGCCTGGAAGAGGAGACCGAGCCGTTCGGTCGTCCCCAGCCCGACGTCGAGTCCCCGCTGCAGCGGCGCATGGCCTCGGCGGGGCTGGAGGGGAGCGGCGACGCGGCCTGGTTCTTCGTGCTCCAGATCGGCCTCGCGCTCCTGCTGCCGCTGGGGCTGCTGGCGGCGGCGGGCTCGCTGGCCATCCCCCCGCTGGGGCGCAACCTGTTCGCCATCGGGGCGGCTCTCTTGGGGTTCGGCCTGCCGCGGTGGGTCCTCGGCGCGCGGATCGAGGCGCGGCGCGCGCGCATGCGTCGCTCGATCCCGGACCTGGTGGACCTGGTGGTCGCGTGTCTCGAAGGCGGGCTCGGTCTGCAGGCGGCCCTCCGGCGCGCGGTGGGCGAGCTCGACGACGCGGCCCCGGCCCTGTGCCGCGAGCTGACCAGCCTGCTCGACTCCTGGGCCCTGGGGGGGGATCGAAGCCTCCCCGTCGAGGCCCTCCTCCGTCGGACCGGCGTGACCGAGTTGGGGGAGCTGGGGAGATCACTCGAGGAGGCGCAGCGCAGCCACTCCGACATCACCGAGACCCTGCGGCGCTTCGCCGAGCAGCAGCGCATGGCGGACGCGGCGCGCGTGCGGACGTGGGCGAAGCGGGCGCCCATCCACGTCGCGTTCGTGCAGGCGCTGTTCATGCTCCCGTCGGCGGCGGCGATCCTGGTGGGACCGGCGCTCATTCGGGCGATGAAGTCGCTGGCGGCCCTCATCGGCTGACCTCCGCGAGGCCCCGTCCTCACCCGTCGGATCCACCCCTGGGCTTGCCGCGACGGCCCGGGCCGCGATAATGCGTGGGTGCGCGCGGCGGCGCCGGCTCGACCGGGGAGGTCCCGCCCGCGAACGACCGCAGAGGAGGCACACGCCATGGCCGCCAAGGACCCGACCGACCTGCCCGACGCCGCGACCGAAGAGCCCGCGGCGAAGCCCAAGCCCAAGGCCAAGCCCAAGGCGAAGCCCAAGGCCAAGACCGCGACCAAGACGGCGACCAAGAAGACCGCGACCAAGAAGACCGCGACCAAGGCCAAGACGGCGTCGAAGGCGAAGACCACGAAGGCGAAGGCGAAGCCCAAGGCCAAGCCCAAGCCCAAGCCCAAGCCCAAGGCCGCGCCCGTCGCCGAGGCGCCCGCCCCGCCGCCGCCCGCCCCCGAGCCCGAGCCCGCGGCCGCCGCCCCCACGCCGGTGGCCCCGACGCCCGCGCCTCCGCCGAAGACGCCCATCACCCTCTCGAGCGAGTCGCGCACGACGGATCCCGGCGCGCGTCCCCTGCCTCCTCGTCCCACCCCGTCCGACTTCGGCCTGGACCCGCTGTCGTCCCTCCCGATCGTCGTGGCCGCGATCGTGATCCTCTTCGCGGGCTGGCAGTGGCTCGCGGGCGGCGACGACGACCCGGGCGAGGCGCCCGCCGGAGAGGTCGCCGCGAGCGCCCCCGCCGACGCCCCGGCCGCGGACGGCCAGGCCGCACCCGCCGCAGGCGAAGCCGCTCCCGCCGACGCCGAGGCCGCTCCCGCCGCGGACACGGAGACCGCCGCCGCCCCGGCCGAGGAGGCCGCCACGCCCGCGCCCGCCGCGGAGCCCACCCCGCTTGCCGCCGAGGCCACCATCGGCGCGGCCGCCGGGATCGACGTCTCCACGATCACGCCCTACACCGGGGCCGCCCTGCCCGCCGCCGACAAGCCGGTGAACGACGAGGCCGAGGCCGCCGCCCTCAAGGCCGCCGAGGCCTTCCAGGCCGGGCGCTACCCCGAGGCCCGCGCCGAGGTCGAGGCCGCCATGGCCAAGTCCCCCGGCTCCGCCCGCTACGAGAGCCTCCGGGCTCGCGTCCTCCACGCCCAGGGCGACAGCCGGTCGGCGCTCACCCAGCTCGACGAGGCCGTGCAGCACGCGCCGAAGGACGCCGAGCTGTACCGACAGCGCGCCAGCGTGCAGGTCGCCCTCGGGCGCAGCGCCGAGGCCCGACGCGACATGGCCGCCTACCAGCGGCTGCGCGACGGCACGTCGCCCTCCTCGCCCCCGTAGCCGCCCCCTCCATGGCCTTCGAAATCATCCGGATCCCGGTGTGGGCGGACAACTACGCCTACCTCCTGCTGGGGGATGACGGGTGCGCGGCCGTGGTCGACTCCCCCGAGGCGCCCCCGGTGCTCGCGGAGCTCGCGCGACGCGGGCGGTCGCTCACGCACATCTTCAACACCCACCACCACTTCGATCACGTGGGCAGCAACGCGGCCCTCCTCGAGGCGTTCGACGACGTCGCGGTGTTCGGCGGCGCGTACGACCGGGAGCACGCGCGCATCCCGGGGCAGACGCGGGTCCTGCGCGACGGCGACACGTTCTCCTGGGCGGGCGAGACCTGCACCGTGCGGGAGGTCCCCGGGCACACGCTGGGCCACATCCTGTACGTCTGGTCCCACGGCGCGGCCTTCGTGGGCGACACGCTCTTCGTGGGCGGCTGCGGCCGACTGTTCGAGGGGACCGCGGAGCAGCTCGACCGCGCCCTCAACGACGTCATCGCCTCCCTCCCCCCGTCCACGACCCTGTACTGCGCTCACGAGTACACGCAGGCGAACCTGCGCTTCGCCCTGCACGTCGACCCCGGCAACGAGGCGCTCATCGCCTACGCCGAAGAGGTGGACCGCAAGCGGTCCGCGGGGGTCGCGACCGTGCCGTCCCAGCTCGCCGACGAGCTCCGCATCAACCCGTTCCTGCGGTGCCACACGCCCGCGATCCGCGCTTCGGTGGGGCTCGCGTCCGCCCCTCGACACGAGGTCCTGGGCGCGCTCCGGTCCCTGAAGGACGGGTTCCGGGGATGAGGGCGCGCCTCCTCCTCGCCGCGGTGGCCGTGGTCGCCATGGCCCTCAGCGGGTGCTCCACCGCCCACACCGCGCGCCCCCTCGGCAAGGGTCGCCAGGCCGTGCACGTGTCGGTCGGCGGCCCCCTGGCCGGGATCGGCGACTCCCGCACCCCGATCCCGCTCGTCACCGCCACCTACAAGTACGGCGTCACCGACCGGCTCGACGTCTACGCGGGCTGGCACGTCATCGAGACGTTCCTCAACAACGGCAACTTCTACTTCGACCTCGGCGCGTCCTACTACTTCCTCGATCAGAAGGGGCCTCTGCCGGGCGTCTCGGGCGCGTTCACCCTGTCGCCCCTCATCAACAAGGAGTCGGGCTGGGCCTCCTTCGACCTGCAGGCCACGTTCTCCTGGGCGTTCGGGCCGCGGGAGCGCCACCTGGTGTACGTCGGCTTCCACAACTACTTCACCCCGCTCGTGAACAACCCCACGTCGGTGAAGGCGCCGTACACGTTCTCCCCCTACCTCGGCGCTCAGGTCCGCATCGGCAAGGACCGCCGCTTCGGGATCGGCGGCGAGATCAAGTGGCACCGCCCCTGGGTGGACACCGACCCCTCGGTGCTCGGGTACGTCGGCCCCGCGAGCCACGGGGCGATCGCGTTCGTGGGCGGCATCACGGTCTACATCGGCGAGGACACGAGACCGGCCGCGGAGTACCCTGCCGCGCCGGTGGACCCGCCGGCCTCGCCACCGACCCCCGAGGAGGGCTCATGACGCGCGCCCTTCTGATCGCGACGGTCCTGCTGGGGGCGGGGTGCATCGACCTCGAGGGCGTGTGGTTCAACCCCGTCGAGCTCGACGCGTACACGGCCTGGCAGGCCGAAGACAGCGCCGTGCCCCAGGACCACGTCGAGTGGCTCACCGTCGAGTCCCCGGCCGTCGGAGATGAGGACGCCGCCACCCTGCACGGTGTGTGGGTCAAGCAGTGCCTCACCGCGGCGGACACGAGCTGCCTGCCGTCGCCGTTCCCGTGGCGACAGCGTCAGACGATCCTCTACTTCCACGGCAACGGCAGCCACATCGACGTGTACTGGGACCGGATCGAGATCCTGTTCCGGCTCGGGTACACCCTCTTCGCGATCGACTACCGCGGCTACGGTCGCTCCACCGGCGAGCCGAGCGAGGCGGGCCTGTACGCCGACGCCCAGGCCGCGTTGGACCACGTGGTGCGCCGGATCGCGGTGGAGCGCGACCCGGACGTGGACCTCTCGGCGCCGCCCTCGGCCAACGCGCTCGACATCATCTACTACGGCTACTCCCTCGGGTCCCTCGCGGCCGTGGACATCGCCACCCGGGAGAACGGGGCCTCGGTCCTCCTCGAGGCGGCGAACGCGGGCGCGCAGCCGTTCCTGGACGACGGGATCGGCCTCGGGCTAGACACCTCGGTGTTCATGGACACTTCTTTCGACAATCTCGGCAAGATCGAGTTCGTGCTCTCCCCGAAACTGTTCATGCACGGCACCGAGGACGACTTCGTCCGCTACGAGTTCGCCGAGCAGCTCTACGACGCCGCGCGCGACCCGAAGCTGCTGTACACGGTGGAAGGCGGCGTGCACGGCAACGTCCCCTGCCCGGACAAGGAAGACGACGAGGACTGTTCTGCGAACGACGCCTACAAGGACACCGTCGGCGACTTCCTCGACGAGTACGTCGGGGGCCCGGAGTAGCCGTGGCTGAGGGCGACATGTGGACCAAGGGCGTCACGAAGGTGCTCGGCGTGCTCTTCGACGAGCTCCCCGAGGACGACGACCGCCCCCTCGAGGCCGCCGCCCGGGACGCGGCGCGCCTGGAGGTCCTCACGACGCAGCTGGAGACGGCCGTCGCCGAGCGCAAGGACGCCGACGAGCGGAGTCGGCTCGCCAACGCCGACCTGGCCGCCGCCCGGACCGACCTCGAGCAGTCGCGCAAGCAGCTCACCCGGCTCGAGGGCGATCTGACGCAGACGCGGGGCGAGCTCAAGGGGGCCCGCGCCGAGCTGGACGAGGCCCGCAGGGAGGCCAGCGAGCTCGCGCAGTCGCTCGAACGCGCCCGAGGCCGCTTGGAGGCCTTGTCCGAGGGCCACACGGGCCTGCACACCACGATGTCCATGGCCGTCTCCGCGCAGCAGAGCGCCGACACGCGTCGCGACGCCGCCGAGGAGACGCTGCGTCGGACACGCGACGAGCTCGAGCAGGTGCGTCGGTCCTCCGACGTCGACCGGCATCAGCTCGGGGCCATGGAGCGCGAGATCGCCGAGCGCACCGCGGAGATCGCGAACGCCCGCGAGGAGGTGCAGCAGCTGACCCAGGCGCTGGACCGCGCGCGCGGCCAGATCGAGGCCTTCTCCGCCGGTCGGGACGGCCTCCATTCGACGATGGTCGAGGCGATCTCCGCCCGGGAGTCCGCCGAGGCGAAGGCCTTCGAGGCCCTCCAGAAGCTGCACGAAGCGGAGCGCCGGGCCGATCGCGCCGACGCCGACCGCGCCGCCGCCGAAGCCCGCCTGGAAGACGCCGCGGGGCGTCGAACGGTGGAGGACGCCGTCGCCGCCGCGGACGCCGAAGCCCGTCGCGTGTCCGCCGAGCGCGTCGCGGGCATGGAGACGGAGCTCGCCCACGCCCGCGAGGAGCTCGAGCGGCGACGGGCCGCGCTCGAGCGCTCCGAAGAGGAGCTGGAGCGGAGCCGAGGGTCCCTCGACGAAGCCCGCGAAGAGACGACGCGGCTCGGGCAGGCGCTGGAGCGGGCCGAGGGACGGCTCGAGGCCTACGCCGGCCAGGGTGGACTGCAGTCCACGATCTCCGACGCCCTCACCGCCCGGGAGAGCGCAGAGACGAGCGCCCTCGAGGCGATGCGCAAGATGCACGAGGCGGAGCGGCGGGCCGATCGAGCCGAGCGGGACCGAGAGGACCTGGAGCGCAGGCTCGGGGAGTCCGAGGGGCGCCGCGAGGAGGCCGAGACGGGCCGCCTGGCCGCCATCTCCGAGGCCGCCACGGCGGGCGCGTCCCGAGAGGAGCTCGCCCGATCGGCGGAGGCCGCGCAGGCCCGGACCGAGGCGCTCGCCCTGGAGCGGGACGCCGCGATCACCGCGCGCGACTCGGCCGAGCGCAAGGTCGCCGACCTGGAGCGGACCCTCGAGGCCGCCCGCGACGGCTCCGGGGGCGGCGGCGCCGACCCCAAGGAGGTCGCCGAGCTCCGACAGATGCTCAAGCGCGAGCGCGTGGTCTCCATGGACCTGCGCCGGTCGCTGGGCACCGCGGAGCAGGAGACCGAGGAGGCGCGCGAGGGCGAGGCCCGCGTCCGTCGCCAGGTGGAGGCGCTGACCGAAGAGATCGCGGAGGCCCGCAGCGAGGCCGGCGCGGCCGTCGAACAGGCGGACCTCCAGCACGCGAAGGCCGAGGCCGCCGCCGCCCGCGCGGACGAGCTGGCCAAGAAGATGACCGCCGCCCGCGAGGAGGCGGAGTCGGTCCGCGCGGCCCTCGACGAGGCCGTCCGGCGCAACGACGAGGCCCAAGCCCGGCTCGAGGAGGCGACGGCCGCGCGGGAGCGATCGGCGGCGGACGCGGAGGTCGCCCGCGTGGAGGCCGAAGAGATGCTCTCCGCGGTGCGCGGCGAGCTCGACGAGGCGCTCAAGGAGCACGCCATGGCCGAGGAGGCGGTGACCGAGGCCGAGGAGCGCGCCGAAGACGCCGAGCAGCGCGCCGCGGTCGCGGACGCCGGTCTGGCCGACGCCCGGGAGACGCAGGAGCAGCTCGAGGCGGACTTGAGCGCCGCCGAGACCGCCCGGGCGGCGGCCGAGGCCCGGGCCGCCGACCTCGAGGCGCAGGTCGCCGCCGGAGGAGGTGCCGATCCCGAGGCGACGGCCGCCCTCCGATCGGCCCTTCGGGAGAGCGAGCGCGGACGCCTCGCGGCCCAGGAAGAGGCCCGCCAAGCGGCGCGACGCCTGGAGGAGGCCGCGAGCGTCGGGGCCCTCGGAGCCGATGAGACGGCCAGCCTCGAGGAGCAGCGCGCGCGCTCCCTCGCGAAGCAGGTCCACATCCTCCAGGACCGCCTGCGGGAGTCGCTCGCCGCGGCCCAGCACCACAAGCGAGAGGTGACCACCGGCGAGGCGCGTTACCGCGAGGCCGAGTCCCGCATCGCCGCCTTGGAGGCCATGCTCGACGGCAAGTCGGCCATGGACGCCGCGCGGACCGCGGCCCGTCGCCCCCAGATGCCCGCCCGCGAAGAGCCCGCACGATCGCCCCGTACGGGCACCGTCCCCGGTCGCCCTCGACCCAAGCGCGTCCGCCCCGGGCCGGCCGGCACCGGCGGCTCGCTGCCCGCGGTGTCCCCCGCCGCGCGTCGCGCCTCCCCGCCCGCGGCGCCCGCCCCCGAGCCCTGGCGCACGAGCGACAAGCCGGCCCCCGATCCCGAGAAGACGGCGGCGGCCCGCGAAGCCGCGGCGGAGGCCGCGAAGCGCTTCAACATCAATACGAGCGGGGTGCTCTCGGCGCGCGTCGAGAAGGACGACGAGCCGAAGAAGTCTCGATTCTGGCGGCGGAAGTAGCCGCTACTTCTCGAGCTCGCTCCCGGTGCCGCGCTTCTTCTTCGCGCGCCGGTGGTGCTTCTTGAACGTCGGCATCTCCTCCTCCAGGCGCTGGATGCGCTTCGCGTTGGAGGGGTGCGTCGACAGGAACGCGAAGGGGTTGTCCCCGTACTTCGCGGACATGCGGCGCCACACGTTGGCCGACTCCTCGGGGTCGTAGCCCGCCCGCGCCATGAAGATCCCGCCCAGGTAGTCGGCCTCGAGCTCGTTTGCGCGGCTGAACGGCAGGATGGCCCCGACCGTCGCGCCGAGCCCGAGCAGACCCATGAGCTGATCGTGGATCTCGCTGTTGGAGAGGCCCACGTCCGCCACCGAGAGGCCGAGCTGGAGGATCATCATCCCCGACACGCGCTCCGCCCCGTGCCGCGCCACCGCGTGACCGATCTCGTGCCCCACGACCGCCGCCATGCCGCCCTCGTTGTCGAGGATGGGGACGATGCCGTTGTAGACGGCCACCTTGCCGCCGGGCAGGGCGAAGGCGTTCACGTCCCCCGACTCGAGGAGTCGAAACTCCCAGTCCAAGCCGCGGAACTGCCGGGGTGTCGTCCGTCGGAGCTGTTCCCCCACCCGCGCGACGATGCGGGCGTTCTTGCCGCTCGCGACCGTCTTCTCCTTGCCGACGATCTCCTTGTAGGCGTCCGCCCCCAGCTGCAGCTCGGAGCTCCAGTCGATGAGGATGACGTTGCGTCGGTTCGTGTAGGGCACGCGGTTGCATGCGGCGAACACCAGGGCCACCACGACGGCGGCCCAGACGGAGATGGCGAGCGTTCGAGCAGACATCGGCTTCTTCCCGCGATCGGTGGGCGACCTCCCGCCCTCGTCGACGGCGGTCAGTCTATAGTGCGCGCACTCGCACGGCGCCCCTGCACCGCATGACCGACCCCCAGCCCCAAACGGGTCCATCCCGTCGCCCGACCCCCGGTCCCGGGGGCTCGCCGGCACTCATCGTCGTCCCGCCGGTCGTCGTCGGCGGGCGCGAGCGGCGCTACGCCATCCGCCCGGCCCGTCTCGCCCTGCTGCTGGCCCTGGTCTTCGCCGCCGGGGCCGCCGCCGCGGCGGGGATCGCGACCACCGCTTGGGTCGCCAGCGGCCAGGGCGGGCTGCGCGAGCAGGTCACCGGGCTCGAGACCCAGGTCGCGGCGCTGCAGCAGCAGCTCGAGGAGCTGCGCACCCAGGCCGCCGGCCCCGGCGCCACCGACCCCGTCGCCGATCCGACCCCCGAGGGCGCGGAAGAGCCCGAGAAGCTCGCGCTGCGTCTCCCGTCCGCGGACACGGCGCCCACGATCCGCGTGGCCATCCTGCGCACCTCCGGGTCCGTCGAGCTGCGGGGCGAGGGGCTCATCATCGTCACCGGCAAGGACAAGGCCATCCCGATGCCGGGCGGCCTCGCCGTGGCGCGTCGGGGGCCCGGCGGGGTGTTCGTGGAGGGCGTCGGCACGCTGCCCGACGGCACGCCGGTCGAGAACCGCCTCGGGGCCATCGAGGTCGGAGGGAAGCCCTTCCCGGGTCGGCTCGAGCTCCACCGCCAGGGCGACGAGCTGCTGCTGGTCAACGAGCTCGACCTCGAGCGGTACGTCCAAGGCGTGGTGGCCGCGGAGGTCCCGTCGAGCTTCGGGATGGAGGCGAAGAAGGCCCAGGTCGTGGCCGCGCGCACCTACGCGCTCATGCAGCGGGCGGGCGCCGAGGGCCCGTACCACGTGACCGCCACCGTCGACGACCAGGTGTACAGCGGCGCGGCGGGCGACGGCCCCACCCGGGCGGCGGTCGCGACCACCCACGGCGAGGTCCTCAGCCAGGACGGCTACCTGGTGTCCGCCTACTTCTCGTCCACGTGCGGGGGGCGCACCGAAGATCCGATCCACGTGTGGCCGGACCGGCTCACGCGCGGGGTGCGCTCCGTCGCCTGCGGCTTCTGCGACGACGCGCCCTACGCGCACTGGTCCCACGACATCGCCCCGGCGCGACTGAGCAAGGCCCTCGCCGACGCCGGCTACGAAGGCGTCGGCGACGTGACGGGCGTCCGCATCCGCGAGCGCTCCCCGTCCGGCCGCGTCACGATCCTGGAGGTCCAGACCTCGGACGAGACCATCGAGCTCAGCGGCCAGGATCTCCGGGCGGCGGTGGGCTGGACGCCGCTCAAGTCGGCCGCCTTCGACGTGAAGGTCAAGGGCGACTCCTTCGAGTTCGAGGGCTCCGGCTTCGGGCACGGCGTGGGCCTCTGCCAGTACGGCGCCCAGGGCATGGACCAGGCGGGCCGCACCTACCGCGAGATCCTCGGTCGCTACTACCCGGACGCGAAGGTCACGAAGATCTACTGACCGGGCGCACGCAGCCCGCTTCCGTTCTGCGACGAATCGGTATAGTCCCGGCCATGCGCGCTTTCACCCTCCGGTTCACCCTCCCCTGCATCTGCATCGCCGCCTTCGCCCTCATGGGGTCGGACTGCGACGGCGGTCCCCCCGGCGCCGAGGAGATCTGCGGCGACAACGAGGACAACGACAACGACGGCGCCATCGACGAGGGTGAGGACGCCGACGGCGACGGGTACCTCACCTGCGACATCGCGGCCCTGATCGACTGCGACGACGAGAACGCGGACGTGCACCCCGAGCAGCCGGACGCGTGCGACGGCCTCGACACCAACTGCGACGAGGTCGTCGACAACGTGGACGCGGACGGCGACGGCTGGATCGACGCGAACTGCGGCGGCGTCGACTGCGACGACTCGGACGAGGGCGCCAACCCCGAGACCGCCGAGGCCTGCGACTTCGTGGACAACGACTGCGACGGCGAGATCGACGAGGGCTTCGACGCCGACAACGACGGCTACAGCTTCTGCGAGGGCGACTGCCGCGACGGCGACGAGAACATCCACCCGGACGCCGAGGAGGCCTGCGACGCCCTCGACAACGACTGCGACGGCGACGTGGACGAGGACTTCGATCAGGACGGCGACGGCTTCATCGACCGCACCGACCCGTCCTGCTCGGACCTGTACGGCATCGGCGCCCCCAACGAAGCCCACGGCGACTGCGACGACACGAACGAGTTCCACCGCCCCGGCGCCCACGAGGACCCGACCGACGACGTCGACAACGACTGCGACGGCTGCGTGGACGAGTGCGAAGACTTCGACAACGACGGCTTCGACAACTGCGACGAGGACGACGAGGGCGACCCCACGTGCGCGAACGACAACGGCAACGACGGCCTGCACGCCGACTGCCTGGACGTCGACCCGCAGTACTACCCCTTCGAGCCCATCTACAGCGTGCTCACCACCCTCGTGAACCCGGGCATGGTCTTCACCATCCCGTGCGAGAACGGCGCCGTGCAGTGGCAGGAGCAGTGCGACGCGGTGGACAACAACTGCGACGGCCAGATCGACGAAGGCTTCGAGCTGCCCGATTGCAACCCCACCGCCGCCATCTGCGGCGGCTAGCGCTGGTCCCTGACCCGCCTCCCTTCCTCCGATACCTCCCCCCGACTTCGGCGTATTTGATATACGCCTTCATCCGGGGTTCGGCATCGTCGTCGCGATCCGGGCCAGGTCCTCACCGCCATCACTTGGAGGAATCGAGCACATGTTCGATCCACGCACCGTGGGCATCGTCGGCGCCGGAAACATGGGCGCCGGCATCGCGCAGAAGATCGCCATGGAGGGCTACGACGTCCTCCTCGCCGACATGGACGGCGACCGCGCCCGCGCCGGCAAGGAGAAGATCGCCGCCTCCCTCGCCCAGGCGGTGGGCCGTCGCGTCCTGAGCGAAGCCCAGGCCGAGGGCGCCCTCGCGCGCATCACCCCGGTGGACGGCCTCGAGGGCCTCGCGAACGCGGACCTCGTCATCGAGGTGATCTTCGAGGACCTGCTCGCCAAGAAGGAGCTGTTCCGCAAGCTCGACGCGATCTGCCGCGAGGGCTGCGTGTTCGCCACGAACACCTCGTCCTTCTACGTGGGCGAGCTCTCCCAGGCCACGGAGCGGCCGGGCCTCGTCGTGGGCCTGCACTACTTCTTCCACCCGGCGAAGAATCGCCTCCTCGAGATCATCCCCGGCCACCTCACGCGGCCCGAGGTCGTGGAGGCGATGTTCCGCTTCGCCGAGGGCCACGCGAAGACCGCGCTGCTGGTCAAGGACGCCCCGGGCTTCGCCGTGAACCGCTTCTTCGTGCCCTGGCTCAACGAGTCGGTGCGCATGCTCGAAGAGGGCGTCGCCGACATCCCGTCCGTCGAGGCCGCCGCCAAGGACGCGTTCGGCATCGGCATGGGCCCGTTCCAGCTCATGAACGTCACCGGCATCCCCGTGGCGCTGCACGCCGCGGGCACCCTCGGCACCGAGCTCGGCCCCTTCTACGAGCCCGCCGAGGCCCTCCGAGAGAAGGTCGCAGCGGGCGGGTTCTGGTCCCTCGAGGGCGACGCCGACCCCGCGGTGGCCCCGGCCGTGGCCCGACGCCTGCAGGCCGTGACCTTCGCGGTCGCGGGCGCGATCCTCGACGAGGACGTGTGCAGCGCCGAGGACCTGGATCGCGGCGCCCGGATCGGCCTGCGCTGGACCCGCGGACCCTTCGAGATGATGAACCGCTTCGGCGTCGCCGAGGCCGTCGCGGCCATCCGGGAGCTGGCGGACGCCGGCTCCCACGTGGAGCTGCCCGACGCCCTCGTGCAGCGGGCCGAGGCGGACGACCCCACCTGGACGTTCCGCCGCGTGGACCTGCGCGTGAAGGACGGCGTGGCCACCATCACCATCAACCGGCCCGAGGTGCTCAACGCGCTCGACGAGGAGCTCGTCGGCCAGCTGAGCGCGCGGCTCGCCGAGGCCCTGGCCACGCCCGACCTCACCGCGGTCGTGCTCGCCGCCACCGGCAAGGCGTGGGTCGCGGGCGCCGACATCTCCTTCTTCGTGCGCAACATCGAAGCGGGGAACATCGACCGGATCGTCGCCTTCACCGAGGGCGGGCACGAGCTGTTGCGCGCCATCGAGAACGCCCCGGTCCCGGTGATCGCGCGGGTGCACGGGATGACCCTGGGCGGCGGGGTCGAGCTGGCCCTCGCCTGCCACGCGGTCGTCGCCTCCACGAAGGCCTCGTTCGCGCTCCCCGAGACCGGCATCGGCATCTACCCCGGCCTCGGCGGGACGCAGCGCCTCCCCCGCATCGTGGGGACCGAGCTCGCGCGACGGCTGATCCTCACCGGCAAGCCGCTCTCGGCGCGGGCGGCCCAGGCGGCCGGGCTGGCGGCGAAGGTCGTGCCCGTCCCGCAGCTGGACGACGCGGTAGCCTCGCTCTTGGCCGACGGCGTCCCCGACAAGTACGCGAGCGACCCCTCCGCCGACGCGGACGTGGTGGCGGCCTACGCGGGTCGAGCGACGGTCGATCTCCTGGAGGGGCGCCTCCCCGACGGCCTCTCCGAGGCGGCGCGCGCGCTGGCGGAGAAGGACCTCCGGGCGATCGGCCGCAAGGCCCCGATCGCCTTGCGCACTGCGAATCGCCTCCTGGAGGAGGGCACCGCGACGACCCTCCAGGCCGGGCTTCAGCTCGAGCTGGACGCCCTCGCCGGCATCTTCGAGACGGCCGACGCGCTCACCGGCCTGCGGTCGGTGCTCCAGCGTGAGCGGCCGTCGTGGCAGAACTCCTGACCGAAGATCCTGACCCCGCCCCGGGGCGCCGCTGCTAAGGTCGTAGATGGACAGGGTTCCCTCACGGAGCAGTCCGGAGTTTGTTCGGTTGTCGGGTGCACAGACCAGGCGGCGGTATCGCCTCTCGAGGCGCATCGCGATCGGCGGAATGGCCGAGATCTTCCTCGCGCAGCTGCGCGGAGCCGACGGCTTCGAGCGGCAGGTCGTGATCAAGAAGATCCTGTCGCGCTGGCACTCCCACCCGGACGTCCTCGACCTCTTCCGCGACGAAGCGAAGCTCGGCAGCTCCCTGCACCACCACAACATCGTGCAGGTGCTCGATTACGGCTCCCACCAAGGGGACTCGTTCCTCGTGCTCGAGTACGTCGACGGCCGGAACCTCGCTGATCTCATGGAGACGCTCTGGGCGGACGGCGGGCGCTACATCGACCCCGAGATCGTCGTCTACGTCTTCTCCGAGGTCTGCTCCGCGCTCGAACACATCCACTCGCGCAAGGCCCCCAACGGGCGCCCCCTCGGCGTCATCCACCGAGACCTGAACCCGTCCAACGTGCTGCTCTCCACCAGCGGGGAGGTGAAGCTCACGGACTTCGGCGTGGCCGCGGGCGGCCACCGCAGCCAGAAGACCGAGCACGGCATCCTGCGCGGGACCTTCCCCTACATGTCGCCCGAGCAGACCGAGTGCCGGACGCTCGACGCGCGGAGCGACCTCTTCTCCTTCGGCATCTGCCTCTACGAGATCCTCACCGCCCGCCACCCCTTCGCGGCGCACGAGGACTACGAGACGATCCGCCGGATCCAGGAGTACGACCCGCCGCCGCCGAGCAAGCTGCGGCGAGACATCGACCCGGCCCTGAACGCGATCGTCATGCGCTGCCTCGAGAAGGTGCCCCACGACCGGTACGACGACGCCGGCGCCCTCCGGGACGACCTCCAGGCGTGGCTGCGGGCCCGCCGCGCCACCCACGGCGCAGGCCGCCTCCTCGGCCTCATGGGCGACACCTTCCCGGCCGGGCCCCACGGCGATCCCGTGGACCCGGTGGAGATCACGATCGGCCCGACGCACCCCGGGCGGGCCGCGCCGATCCTGAACCTGAGTCGCCTCGACGACCGCCCCGGCTTCGGCCGCGTGGGCCCCCGCGCGCAGTCCGTGTCCCTGCCCGCGGCGGCGGCGCCACGGGAGCCGGAGCCCCCCGTGCAGGACGACGCGCCGCCGGTCCACCCGGGCCTGTTCGACGTGGCGGGCCTCGCCGGCGTGACCTCCGATGCGCCGGGTCCGATGCCCCCGTTCCTGACCTCGGCGCCCGAAGCCGAGACGATCCGCACCCCGCCGCCCCGCGCGTCCCTCTCCGGATTCCCCGGCGTGGCCCCGGGCCACCGGATCCGTCGCGTCCAGGAGGGGCAGCACGCGCCCTGGGATCGGCGGGATCTGAGGGACCGCCCGCCCTCCGGCGTCGAGACGCTCGAGCCGTTCCCGGGCGTCGCCAGCGCGAGCCGACCCGAGCGCGCCGTCGCCGCCCGCATGACGATGCTGGGGTGGGGCCTCGCCCTCGCGCTCGCGGCCGTCGCGGGCATCCTGCTGCTCAACCTTCAGTAACGCGCCTCACCAGGGTCGCCAGCGTCCGCTGCGGGCGCGCGCTCCACGCGGGATCCAGCCGCCCCGTCAGCACTTCGGCCGCCGCGAGGGCGTCGATCGGGCGGTCCTCCCGCTTCGGCTTCAACATCCAGTGCACGCTCCGCTCGATCTCCGGGGGGATCTCCGGCACCAGCTCGCGCAGCGGAGTGAAGCGGCCGCGCGCCACGGCCATCATCACCTCGGCGTCGTCGTCCCCCACGAACGGGGCCTTCCGCGTGAGCATCACGTAGAGCAGGATCCCGACCCCGAACACGTCGGAGCGCCCGTCGAGCGGCTTGCCCGTGGCCTGCTCGGGGCTCATGTAGCGCGACGTGCCCCGGGTCACCCCGGCCTGCGTCACCGCGATCTTGTCGCGGATGCGGGCGAGTCCGAAGTCCGTGATCTTCACGCACCCGTCGGTGGAGACGAGCACGTTCCCCGGGGTGGGGTCTCGGTGCACGATCCCGAGGGGGATGTCGCCCGCCCCGACCCGGGTGTGGGCGTGGTGCAGGCCCAGCAGCAGCTGCACCCCCACCTCCAGGGCCGCGGGCAGCGGGAGCCACGATCCCTCGTCGCGGAGGCGACGCATGAGGCTGCCGAGGTCGAGCCCGTCGACCCAGTCGAGCACCAGGTAGTAGTCCCCGTCCGCCTCGCCGAACTCGTGCACCGCGGCGATGTTCCGGTGGTGCAGGTGGCGCCCGATGCGGGCCTCGTCCATCAGCATCGCGCGCAGGTCCGGGGTGACGCGGACCTCGGGCGCCAGCACCTTGAGGGCGAAGCAGCGTCGGAACCCGCCGCCGCCCACGCGCTCCACCTTGTAGACCCGCGAGAACCCGCCCAGGCCCAAGAGCTCGACCACGCGGTACGGGCCGATGGTCTCCGGGATGTCGGTGGGGCGGCGAGGGGTGCGCATCTCTTCGCGATCCATCTTGCCGCAGCGCGGCCTCCGTCGCAGCCGGGGCCTCGGACGTGCAATCCCCTCGGGGACGCTCTAGGTTGCCCGACATGCCCGAAGACTTTCGAGACGCCCTGAAGACGCGCGTCCTCCTCGCCGACGGCGCGATGGGGACCGAGATCTATCGCCGCGGCATCTTCATCAACCGCTGCTACGACGAGCTCGTCCTCTCGCGCCCGGACCTCGTGCGCTCGATCCACGAGGAGTACGTGGGGTCGGGGGCGGACATCGTCACGACCAACACGTACGGCGCCACGAGGATCCGCCTGGGGCGTCACGGCCTCGAGGACAAGGTCCCGGACATCAACCGCGCGGCCGTCGCCCTCGCCCGGGAGGCCGCCGGGGACACCGCCTACGTCGCCGGCTCGATCGGGCCGCTGCCCCTGCTCATGCGCCCCGCGGGGCCCCTCTCCGGCGCGTCGGTGCGGGAGGCCTACCAGGAGCAGGTGATGCTGCTGGTCGAGGCGGGCGTCGACCTCATCGTGCTGGAGACGTTCCGGCAGCTCTCGATGCTCGAGGAGGCCGTCGACGCCGTGCGCGCGGTGTCGGCGACGATCCCGCTGGTCGCCTCGTTCGCGTTCAAGCCCGTGCGGCATTACTACGTGGGCCCGACCCCCGAGGAGGTCGTGCGGAAGGCGTCCACGTGGCACATCGACGTGCTCGGCACCAACTGCGTCAACGGCCCGCAGATGATGCTCGACATCGTCGAGCGCATGGCGACGGGCACCGGGATGGCCCTGTCCGCCATGCCCAACGCGGGCGTGCCGGAGGTGATCGAGGGCCGCACGCTGTACCTCGCCGGGCCCGAGTACATGGCCGAGTACGCCCGTCGGTTCGTGCAGAACGGGGTGCGCCTCGTGGGCGGCTGCTGCGGCACGACCCCCGAGATGATCAAGGAGATGCGCTCGTTCCTCGCGTCGGTGGAGCCGGGCCGGCGCAGCGTCCGGGTCCTGCGGGCCGAGCCGGCCGCCACCAAGGTCCTCGATCCCACGCCCCTCCAGGAGCGGAGCCGGTGGGGCGGCCGCATCGGGCGGGAGTTCGCGGTGTCCGTGGAGCTCGACGCGCCCCGAGGCCTCGAGCCCACCAAGGCCGTCGAGGGCAGCAAGCTGCTCGCCGCCAACGGCGTGCAAGCCGTGAACATCGCCGACGGCCCCCGGGCCACCGCGCGCATGTCCGCCATCGCGCTCGCGCTGCGGGTGCGCGAAGAGGCCGACATCGACGTGATCGTCCACTACTGCTGTCGGGACCGGAACCTGCTCGGCATGCAGATGGACCTGCTCGGCGCGCACACGCTGGGCATCCACAACATCCTGTGCGTCACGGGCGACCCGCCGAAGATGGGCAACTACCCGGACGCGACGGGCGTGTTCGACCTGGACTCGGTGTCGCTGATCCGGGCCGTCTCGAACCTCAACAAGGGCCTCGACTTCTCGGGCGATCCCATCGGGGACAAGACCAGCTTCGTCGTGGGCTGCGGGTGCAACCCCGGGTTCACGCCCCTCGAGAAGGAGGTCGACAAGTTCCGGCGCAAGCTGGACTCGGGGGCCGAGTTCGTCTTCACGCAGCCGGCCTACGACCCGGGGCTGCTCGACCGGTTCGTGGACGAGGTCCGCTCGTTCCCGCGCATCCCCATGTTCGTGGGCATCCTCCCGCTGGCGTCGGCGAAGAACGCCGAGTTCCTGCACAACGAGGTCCCGGGCATGCAGATCCCCGCCGCGACGCGCGCGCGCATGGCGAAGGCGGGCTCCCGCAAGGAGCAGCGCGAGGAGGGCATCCGCATCGCCGCCGAGACGCTGCGGCACGCCAAGTCCCTGCCGGAGGTCCACGGCGCGTACATCTTCCCGCCCTTCGGCCGCTACGCCGCCGTCCTGCGCGTGCTCGACGCCGCCGAGAACCTCACGACCGTCTAGGCCCCCTCAGCCGGCCTCTTTGCCCGCGATCTGGGAGAGGATCCAGGACTCGGCGGTGGTGAGCCGCAGGGACGCCAGCCCGGTGAGGATCAGCCACACGAAGACCGCGTAGGCGACGACCCCGGGGACGACCGCCGCGGGCCACGCGCCCCCCTTCCACGCGGCCAGCGCGATGCCCGCGCCCACGGGGATCAGCGTCACGAACAAGACCATCACGGCGATCGACGAGACGATCGAGACGAGGCAGCCGTTGGGAGGGAGCGCCCCCGCCGCCGCTACCTGCGCCGCCCTCGCGCCGCCGGACACGCCCCTCGCCCCGAGCAGCGCCCGCGGCAGCAGCACGGAGACCAGGTTCCCGACGCCGAGCATCACGACGACCCCGAGCTCCGCGGCGAAGATGAACCACGGCGCGCCCGACTCCTTGAAGACGAGGGCCGCCACGAGGATCGAGAGGGCCGCGACGGGTCCTCCGATGGCGGCGTAGGCCAGGTTCTTGCCCAGCAGCACGTGCATGCGCGGCACCGGGCTCCCCGCCAGGAAGTGCATGCCGCGGCCCTCGGAGCCGAGCTGGTTGAAGGTGAAGCTCTGCATGCCCAGCAGCGAGAACACCGCCACGAACGGCAGCCACGTGGGACTGGACCCGCCGGTCACCTTCACCCCCATCGCGGCGTACAGGAACGGCAGCGCGATCCACAGCACGAGCTGGCCGAGCAGCATCACCACGAAGAACGGGTTCCGGGACAGCAGCCGCAGCTCCTTGCCCGCCATGGCCCACACCGAGCCCGGGACCCAGACGAAGGGCGCGCGGTCGAGCAGGCGACCGAACCGCACGCGGCGACGTCCGGAGCCCGTACGTCGCGCCGCCGACTCGCCCAGGAGGATCGTGCGCTGGACCTCCGCCCCCGCCGCGAACACCGCCGCGATCAGCAGCGGGGCCCCGATCCAGCCGACCCGGCGGGCCGCCTCCGGCACCCCCTCCACCGCGCCCGCCGCGGGGAGGACGAACCACTGCACGGGCAGCCACCAGAAGTACTCGGGCAGCGTCCCCCGGACGCCCCGGGTGACGAGCGCGGCGATGTTCTCGGAGTAGAAGAAGACCACCAGCCAGCCGAACAGCCCCACGAGGGACGCCGACGCGAGCACCACCTCCCGCACCCCGCGACGGCGCAGGATCCCGGCGAGCAGCAGCCGCGTGAGCTGACGCACCCCCGCGAGGTAGAGGACGATCGCCGCCCCCGAGACCAGCCCCAGGGGCACGCTCGAGGCCCCGGCCAGCGCCCCCCCGAGCACCACCCCGGGGACGAGCACGATCAGCGACGTCATCCCGGCGATCGTCTCGACGCCGTGCAGCACGCTCGCCGGGATCGGGAACAGCAGCAGCGCGGCGGCCCCGCCCTCGCCCTCGGCGGCCCGACGCACGACCGAGATCAGCATCGGCAGGTGCAGCACCACGAGCGCGACGGCGCAGCCCGTGACCAGCAGATCGGGGGCCACGAGGGTCGCGGCGCGCCGGGCCTGGAAGAAGATGGCGACCATGGCGACCGCCAGGAAGGGGCCCGCGACCCACCCGAGCAGGCGCTCGATGCCGGGCCGCTTCTCGAGGGTGCGGCTCCAGAGCAGGAGGCGGAGGCGAAGGACCGTGGCGAAGACGCCGAGGCGACCCGTCACACCAGCCACTCCACGAGGCCGGCGGCACGCTCCTTCGTCCCCGGGTCGACGAGGTCCACGAACACGTCGCCCAGGGGTCGATCCGCGGGCGCCCCCACCTGGCGACGCACGTCGTCGAGGGTCCCCTCGGCGCGGATGCGACCGTCGTGGATGATCGCCAGCCGGGTGCACAGGGTCTCGGCGACCTCGAGGACGTGAGACGTGAAGAACACGGTCATGCCGCCCCGAACGGCCTCGCGCAGCACCTCGTAGATGGCTCGCGACGTGACCGCGTCGATGCCGTTGAACGGCTCGTCCAGGAAGAGGACCCGGGGCCGATGCAGCAGCGCGGCGGCGAGGCCGATCTTCTTGCGCATCCCCAAGGAGCAGTCGACCACGAGCTTGTCCGCGTCCGCCGCCGACAGCGACATGAGCCGCAAGAGGTCGTCGGTCCGCGCCTCCACGACGCCCGCCGCCAACCCGTGCAGGCGTCCCGCGAACCAGAGCATCTCGCGTCCGGTGAGCCGCTCGTAGAGGACCGGCTCCTCGGGCAGGACGCCGATGGTCGCCTTGACGCCGATCGGATCGGCCACGACGTCGATGCCCGCCACGTGGGCCGTCCCCGCGGTGGGGCGCAGGAGCCCGGTGAGCATGCGAATCGTCGTCGTCTTGCCCGCGCCGTTGGGCCCCAGGAAGCCGAAGAACTCGCCCGCAGGCACCTCGAGGTCGAGGTGGTCGACGGCGCGGTGCTCACCGTATTGCTTGAGCAGCCCGCGGACGCGGACCGCGAGGTCTTCGGTCAAGGCTCCCGGGCCGTTCGGTTCAGCCCGCGATTTCTCGGGGGAGCAGGTGGCCCATGCGGTCGGCCTTCGCGCTCAGGTAGTCGGCCGAGTGCGTGTTCGGCTCGATCAGCACCGGGATGCGTCCGGCGATGTCGACGCCCAGGGCGAGGAGCTTCTCCTCCTTGCGCGGGTTGTTCGTCATCAGACGGATCGAGCGGACACCCAGGTCCTCGAGGATCCCGGCCGCCGCGTCGTAGCGACGGCTGTCGTCCGGGAGACCCAGCATGCGGTTCGCGTCCACGGTGTCGTGGCCGTCTTCCTGCAAGGCGTAGGCGGCGATCTTGTTGGCGAGGCCGATGCCGCGCCCCTCCTGACGGAGGTAGATCACCACGCCCGGGCTGCGCCGCTTGATGAACTCCATCGCGAACTCGAGCTGTTCGCGGCAGTCGCACTTGAGCGATCCCAGGACTTCGGAGGTGTAGCACTCGTCGTGCACGCGCACGGGCACGTCGCGGCGGCCGTCCACGTCCCCCACGAGGATGGCGACGGGCTCGCTGCCGTCCATGAGGTCTCGGTACGCGCGCACGCGGTACTCGCCCCGAACGGTGGGGAGGAGGGTCTCGGAGATGAAGCGAACCGAGCCCGAAGGAGCAGAGTCGGAGTCGCGTCGGTCGGGCGGGGCCATTCAGGCCTCCAATAGCGGGAGGGCATGTCCACTCGGGGGAGGAGCCCCGGGGTGATGACAAGTACCTCCGACCGGCATGAGAGTGATCGGGCGCGGGAGACCGGGAGGGACGCTCGCAGGTGCCGTAGTACTAAGCGGAGGAGGGCGGGTCGTCAAGCACGGACCGTTGTACGCTCCGCGGTCCGTGCTCCTCATCATCGACAACTACGACTCCTTCACCTGGAACCTGCAGCAGGTGTTCGCCTCGCTCCTGGACCGCGTGACCGTCGTACGCAACGACCGCATCGGCCTCGACGACATCGCCGCTCTGGAGCCCCGGGCCGTCGTCTTGTCGCCCGGTCCGGGCACGCCCGAGGACTCGGGCATCTGTCGCGACATCGTGCGGACGCTCGACCCGACGATCCCGCTGCTCGGGGTCTGCCTCGGGCACCAGGTCCTCTGCACCGAGGCCGGCGCGCGCCTGATCCACGCGCGGGTCCCGGTCCACGGCAAGGCCGCGCTCGTGCGACACGACGGCCGAGGCCTCTTCGCGGGCGTCCCCTCCCCCATGACCGCGGGGCGCTACCACAGCCTCGTCATCGATCCGCGCACCGTGCCCCACTCCCTGGAGATCACCGCGTCCACCGAGGCCGGGGAGGTCATGGCCGTGCGGCACCGGACGCTCCCGCGCTTCGGGGTGCAGTTCCACCCCGAGTCGATTCTCACCCCGGGCGGCGACGCCCTCCTCCACAACTTCGTCCGCACCGTGCGAGGATGACCCCATGTCGCTCCGCAGCCTGCTGATCCTGGTCCCGACGGCCCTCCTCTTCGCGTTCGCGTGCACCCCCGAGCTGGACGAAGGTCGCAACGAGGGCGACTGCATCGACGGCGCCGACAACGACGGCGACGGCTACTTCGACTGCAACGATCCCGGCTGCTCGGGGGCCCCGGCGTGCGAAGAGGGCGTCGACGACGACGACGCGGTGTTCGACGACGACGACGGCGCCCCGGACGACGACGACGGCGCCCCGGACGACGACGACGACGTGGGGTTCAACGTCCTCCTGGAGCTCGCGGACGACCCCGGCCTCGGCGCCACGACGCCCAACGGCACCGCCCTCTTCGTGTTCGTCATGGACCCGGCCGAGACCAACGACGGGTTCCCCTTCGGCGAGCCCGGCGATCGCGTGGACGGCGTGTGGGCCGACGGCTTCTCGGGGGGCGTGTCGATCCCGTTCGGAGCCACGGTCGTGCTCGTCGCGCTGATCGACGTGGACGGCGACGAGGAGATCTGCACGGCGGGCGACCACCACGGGTACGCCGAGGTCACCGCCACCGAAGAGGTGCAGACCGTCTCCATCCCGATCGTGAACGTGCTCGAGGGCACGGAGTGCGAGCGGGACGGGAAGCCGAAGGAGTAGAACGACGGGCGCGGCGAGCCCCGGAGCCGTCGCCCCGAACGCCCGCCGCGCCCCCGGTCGCCCCTGCGCGGGCTACTCGAGGAAGCGGGTCTTCCGCCGCAGGCCGAGTCCGCCGAGCCCGAAGAGGAACGCCAGGGTCGCGCTGCCCTCGGCCTCGACCCCGCCGGAGCAGGAGCAGGCCTCGGGGCTCGCGTCCCAGTCGTCGGCGCAGGTCGACTCGCCGGACGAGCCCTCGTCTTCGTCGTCACCGCAGTCGCCGTCGCCGGTGCCTTCGCCCGACCCGTCGCCGAGGCCGTCGTCGTCGCCCTCGCCGGAGTCGTGCGGCTCCTCTTCGTCGGGCACCGTCGGCTCCTCGTCGTCGGCGTCGGGGATGCCGTCGTCGTCCGAGTCCTCGTCCTGGTGGTCGGAGGTCCCGTCGCCGTCGGTGTCGATCGGCTCGCCGTCGTCGCCGCACTCGTCCTCGTCGAGGATCCCGTCGTCGTCCGAGTCGGTGTCGCGGAAGTCCTCGGCGCCGTCGCCGTCGGTGTCCACGGGGTTGTGCGGATCCTCGCCGCACTCGTCCTCGTCGAGGATGCCGTCGTTGTCCGAGTCGATGTCTTCGCAGTCCGCGTCGCCGTCGCCGTCGGTGTCGACCATGCCCTCGACGTCGTCGGGGATGGTGTCCCCGTCGGAGTCGCAGATCTCGCCGGGCTCGGCGTCGCACTCGGGCATCTCGTCCCAGTCTTCGTCGTCTTCGCAGCTGCGGACGACGATCAGGCCGGGGGCGATGCTGACCTCTTCGGTGCAGCCGTCGCCTTGTTCGGACCAGTCGAAGCGACAGCCCGCGGCGGGGAGAAGGATGAGAAGGGAGAGAAGGGCGGTCGGGATGCGGTGCACTGGGATCCTCCGGGGGAAGCGAAAACGACGAGCGAGCGCCGTGCTCATCGAGGCAGTGCGGCCCGTACTCCGGAGCGATCGATCTTTCTTCGAGATTCTTCGCGCGCCCGGGGACGCGACGGTCAGCGGGTCGCGGTGATGCGGCGACGCACGTCGATCTCGACGTACTCGGTGGTCTCGCCGTCGGGCCAGTCGATCTTCAAGCGGTCGATCGTCTCGGCGTCGCCGAGGCCGAAGTGCAGCTCCGCCGGACCCTGGGAGGGACCTCGGACGGTCTGGACGGAGCGCACGGAGGTGCGGCCCCCCGCCTCCACGGTGACGACCGCCCCCACGGCGCCGCGGTTGGGGGACGCCCCCACCAGTCGGACCGACGTCCACGCCCCCGACGCGCACCCTGCGGCGTACAGGCGAGGACCGTCGATGCCCGCGATGACCACCTCGAGGCGGCCGTCCCGGTCGAAGTCCGCGGCCGCGACACCGTAGTTCGGCGCGAGGTCCGCGGCGAACGGACCGCCCTCGCGGAGGGTGAACTCCCCGGTGCCCGGGACCCCCTCCCAGAGCGCGTCGGGGTGATCGGGATCCGCGCCCTGGGCGAGGTTCGCGGGCGCCCCCGCGGCCACCGCGTCCAGCGTCCCGTCGTTGTCGAGGTCGACGACGTCGATGCCCCAGCCCGACCAGTCCCGGCCTTGATCCGTCGAGAGGCCGATGGTGGTCGTCACGTCGGCGAACACGCCCCCTCCCACCGCCAGATAGCAGGCGACCGGGCCGGTGTCGGTCATGCACAGGTCGAGGAGGCCGTCGCCGTCGAGGTCCACGGCGTCGATGCCCATGGGCGAGAGCAGCGTGGCGAGCCCGAGCTCCTCCGCGCGATCGACGAAGGCGGGCGACCCGTCGTCCCCGACGCCCTGCTGGATGAGCATGCGGGTGGGGGAGGCGGCCGGGCCGCGGTGCGACGCGAGGAGCAGATCGAGGTCGTCGTCCGCGTCCACGTCCAGGAACATCGCCACGACGGCCATCGCCTTGGGGACGTCCGGCAGGAGCGGGGTGCCCGTGAGGTCGCCGTCGCCGTCGTTGATCAGCAGCAGGTCGTGGCTGGCGGCGGCCGGATCGTCGTCGTCGGTCTCGGCGCGCGGGAAGATGCTCGTGGCCACCGCGTCGAGGTCGCCGTCTCCGTCCACGTCGCCCCACGTCATGGACCCGAAGGTGGAGCCCTGGACGCGGCGGTCGACGCTCCCGGTCGTATAGAGCTCCCGAGGGGCGTCGAAGCGAAGGTCGCCGAGGTTCCGCGCGGACCAGATCCGCCCCTCCCCCGAGAGCACGAGGTCCGGGAGACCGTCGTCGTCCAAGTCCACCGCCGCCTGGCGAACCACGAGGCGGCCCTTGTCCTCCACGGCCCAGTCCTGGGGCACGCGCTCGAACCCCCCTGCCCCGTCGTTGCGGTACACCGGCGGGGCGTCCATGAGCGAGCCGAAGATCAGGTCGGGGTCGTCGTCCGCGTCGAGGTCCGTCGCGACCACTCCGCTCAGGGCGTAGGAGAAGACGGCTTGGGTGACCTCGGGCGCGAAGTCGAGCCCCCGCGCGGCCGCGGACTCCGTGAACGCGCCGAGCCCTTCGTCCGGCTCCTCGCAGGCGATCAGGGGGCCGAAGGAGATCCCGTCGGGCGCGGACGGAGGGGCGCCGGACGAGTCGTCGTCGTCGCCCGCCGGGACGCAGGCCGCCAGGAGCACGGCGACGGCGCACTCCGGGCCCCTCCCCAGGGCTCGAGTTCTCCACCTCACCAGGCCACTCTAGCCGGGCCGACAGGGGGCCGGCGGAGGGCCCCACCGGCCCGACGGTCAGCTGCTGTGGCGGATGTTCAGGATGTCGCCGTCCTGGACGACGTACGTCTTGCCCTCGACCCGGTAGACGCCCGCGGCCTTCGCGGCCGCCTCGGACCCGTGGGCGACGAAGTCGTCGTAGGCCAGCACCTCGGCGCGGATGAACCCGCGCTCCAGGTCGCTGTGGATCTTGCCCGCGGCGACGGGGGCGGGGCTGCCCTTGCGCACGGTCCAGGCGCGGCACTCGTCGGGGCCCGCCGTGAGGAAAGAGATGAGGTCGAGCAGCGTGTAGGCCCGACGGATGAACACGTCGCGGGCGGGCTCTTCGAGCTCCATCGCCTCCAGGAACTCCACCTGCTCGTCCGGCTCCATGGCCGCGATGTCCATCTCCACCGCGGCCGACATCGCCATGGAGATCTGCCTGGCCCCGCGCGCGTTCGCCTCCCGCAGCGCCGCGAACTCGGGATCGGTCCACTTGTCCTCGCCGAGGTTGTAGAGCGTGATCAGGGGCTTCATGGAGAGGAACTGGTAGCCGGACACGGCCTTGAGCTCGTCCTTCGTGAGCTCGATCTCGCGCAGGGGCGTGAGGTCCTCGAGGGCGGCGTGCAGCTTCTCGATCGTGTCCCGCTCGATGCCCTTGCGGTTCTCGCGGCGGAAGCGGTCGACCTGCTTCTCGGTGAGGGCCATGTCGCCGAGGAGCAGCTCGGAGTCGAAGTCCTCGATGTCCCGGGCCGGATCCGCGGGCTTCACGGCGGCCGGGTCGTCGAACACGCGCACGACGTGCACGAGGGCCGCCACGTTCTTCATGGCCGCGATGGTCTTGTTGTCGAGCGCCTTCTCGGAGGCGCCGGGGATGCCCGCGATGTCCACGAAGGTGATCTGCGTCAGGACCGTCTTCTTGGGCTGATGGTGCTCGGCGAGCGCGAGCACGCGCGGGTCCGGGACCTTGATGCTCCCGAAGGTCACGTCCTTGCCGGGCGCCGCCCCGGGCGCCAGGGCCTGGAAGACAGTGGTCTTTCCGCTTCGAGGGAAGCCTGTGATTCCGATCTGCATCTCGTTCTCCGGCCGGGAGGATACGCATCCGTTTCTCAGCGTGTAGAACACCGCACCATGGATGACTCCACACGCGCGCGTCTGCTCCGATCGATGCTCTACGCACGCCGCTTCGAAGAGCGGTGCTTCCAGGCGTACATGGAACGCAAGGTCGGCGGGTTCCTCCACCTGTATCCGGGCCAGGAGGCCTGCTGCATCGGCGTGATGGAGGCCGCCCGGCCGGGCCGCGACTACGTCATCACCGGCTACCGGGACCACGTGCACGCGCTCTCGTCCGGGGCCGACCCCAAGGAGGTCATGGCCGAGCTGTACGGCAAGGCGACGGGCAGCAGCCGGGGGTACGGCGGGTCGATGCACATCTTCGACGTCGCGAAGCGGTTCATGGGCGGGTACGCGCTCGTGGGCGGTCCCTTCCCCCTCGCGGCGGGGCTGGCCTTGGGCGCCAAGATGCAGGGCACGGACGACATCGCCGTCTGCTTCCTGGGCGACGCGGCCAACAACCAGGGCACGTTCCACGAGACCATGAACATGGCCAGCCTCTGGGAGCTGCCGGTCCTCTTCGTCTGCGAGAACAACCTCTACGGGATCGGGACCGCGCTGGCCCGCTCGACGGCGGTGCACGACCAGCACAAGCGAGTGTCGTCGTACAACATCGAGGCCGACGTCTGCGACGGGCAGGACATCGAGACGGTCGTCGCTCACGCGCAGGAGGCCGTCGACTACGTGCGCAGCAACGGCAAGCCCTTCTTCCTGGAGCTCAAGACCTACCGGTTCCGGGGGCACTCGATGTCCGACGGGGGCGCCTACCGCGCCCAGGCCGAGGTCGAGGAGTGGAAGCAGCGCGACCCGATCAACATCCTGAAGGACCGCCTCGTCGCGTCCGGCGGCCTCACGGAGGAGGCCTACGAGGCCATGGACGAGGAGATCATCGACAGCATCGAGGACGAGGTCATCGCGTTCGCCGAGTCCTCCCCCGAGCCGCCGGTCGCAGACGTCGTGAAGCACGTCCTGGCGGACGACGACCCCTACGTGAAGGGAACGCTCTGATGGCCGACATGGCGTACTGGGAGGCCCTGCAGCGGGCCCACGACGAAGAGCTGGCGAACGACCCGATGGTCCTGGTCATGGGCGAAGACGTGGGCGTCGCGGGCGGCACCTACAAGGCGACGTGGGGGCTGTACGACAAGTACGGCGACAAGCGCGTCATCGACACCCCCATCTCCGAGAACAGCTTCACGGGGATCGGCGTCGGGGCGTCGTTCGTCGGCGTGCGGCCCATCATCGAGATCATGTCGGTCAACTTCGCCTGGCTGGCGACGGACCAGATCTGCAACTCGGCCGCGAAGGTCCGCTACATGTCCGGCGGGCAGCTCACGGCGCCGATCGTCGTTCGCACCGCCGGCGGCACCGCGCACCAGCTGGGCGCTCAGCACTCCGCGCGCATGGAGAAGGTGTTCATGGGCGTCGCGGGCCTGCGGGTGGTCACGCCGTCGACCCCGGCCCAGGCGTACGGGCTGCTGAAGTCCGCCGTGCGCTGCAACGACCCCGTGCTGATCAACGAGCACGAGCGCATGTACAACCTCCGCGGCGAGGTCCCGGACGAGGAGTTCTTCCACCCCCTCGAGGGCTCGACGGTCGCCCGCGAAGGCAAGGACATCACGCTGTTCGGCTACAACATCTCCACGCACTGGTGCCTGCGCGCCGCCACCGAGCTGGCCAGGCACGGCATCGACGCCGAGGTCATCGATCTCTACTCCCTGGCGCCCCTGGACCGCGAGGGGATCGCCCGGTCGGTCCGAAAGACGCACCGCGCCCTCATCGCCGAAGAGGCCGAGGCCCCGGTGGGGGTCGGCTCCGAGGTGATGGCGATCATCAACGAGGAGTGCTGGTGGGACCTGGACGGGCCCCCCGTGCGCGTGTCGGCCCTGAACGTGCCGGTGCCCTACAACGCGAAGCTCGAGGCCGCCGCGATCCCGGACGAGAAGGACGTCATCGCCGCCGCGCTCGAGATGATGGGGCGCGGCTAGATGTCCACCGCGATCAAGATGCCGCCCCTGTCGGCGACCATGACCGAGGGCATCGTCGTGTCCTGGGAGAAGGAGGTCGGCGACCCGGTGAAGCGCGGCGACGTGGTCGCCACCGTCGAGACCGACAAGGCGATCATGGACGTGGAGGTCTTCGCGAAGGGCTTCCTCTCCGGGCCGCTGGCGCCCGAGGGTGAGGTCCTGGCCGTCGGCGCCGTGATGGGCCACGTGGTGAAGACCGAGGACGACGTGGTGCGCGGCGACTTCGTCGCGGAGGCCGCGCCCCCCGCCGAGCCGACCGACGACTCGGCCGACGACGTGCCCACCGACCACGGCGCGCCCCGTCCGGCGGCTTCGGCGGCACCCCGCGCCGCGGGGGGACCCCCGGCGGCTCGCCCCGCCCAGGGCGCCACCCCTTACGCCCGCTCGCTCGCGGGCGGCTACGGCCTCGACCTCGGGGGCATGCGCGGCACCGGCCCGAGCGGCGCGGTGATGGCGGCGGACGTCCTCGCGGCGGCGGCCTCCGGTGTGTCCGCGGCCTCCGGCCCCGGCTTCGGGGTGTTGGGGATCGAGGAGTCCGACGTCGCGGTCCCCGGCGTCGGCCGAGCCATGACCGGCATCGAGGCGGCGACGGCGAAGACGATGCAGGCGGGCTGGACCATGCCCACCTTCCGGGTCTCGGTCGGCATCAAGCTGGCGACCCTCCAGCGCGCGGCCAAGGCGGCGAAGGTCAGCCTCACGGTGGCCATCGCCCGCGCCTGCGCCCTCGCCATGGGCAAGCACCCGAAGATGAACGGCGCGTGGCAGCCCGGGAACCGGATCGTGGAGCGACCGAACGTGGACGTCGGCATCGCGGTGGCGGCGGACGGCGGCCTCGTGGTCCCGGTCCTGCGGGAGGCGGAGTCGGCCTCCCTGGCGGACCTCACGACGACGTGGAAGGACCTCGTGGGGCGCGCCCGCAAGCGTCGGCTGAAGCCCGACGAGTGGGCGAACCCGACGTTCATGGTCAGCAACATGGGCATGCTCGGCGTCGACTACTTCGACGCCATCCCCACGCCCGGCACGTCGGCGATCGTGGCCATCTCCAAGCCGGACGCCGACGGCAAGGCGCCCTTCACGGTCACGGCCGACCACCGCGTCAACAACGGCGCGGACGTGGCGATGTGGCTGCAGACGCTCAAGGGCCTCATCGAGGCGCCCGGCGCGTGGCTCGCCCCCGCCGGTCCGGCGATCCCGGCGGGCGACTGGGACTACGACGTGGTCGTGATCGGCGGCGGCCCCGGCGGTCAGGACTGCGCGCGCGACCTCGCCCAGCACGGCCTCCGGGTCGCGATGGTCAACGACGCGCCGCTCCCCGGCGGCGAGTGCCTCTGGCGCGGCTGCATCCCGAGCAAGGCGTGGCGCGGCGCCGCCGACAAGCTGAAGGACCGGGCCGACGACGCCCGCCTCGGCGTGTTCGGCACCAGCGGTGGGACCCTCGACTGGGCCTCGCTCGAGAACGAGCGGCGTCGGATCCTGGAGGCCCGCGGCGAGATGGCCGCGAAGGCCGACAAGGGCATGAAGATCACGGCGATCCAGGGCTTCGGCTCGTTCGTCGACGAGCACACCCTGGCCGTGCACACGGGCGGCAACAGCGACGAGCGACACCGTCGCCTGAGCCCCGGGATGGAGGACGCGCCGCGGACGATCACCTTCGGGTGCGCCGTGATCGCCACCGGCGCCCCGCCGTTCGTGCCCCCGATCCCCGGCGCCCGCGAGCGCGTCGGCCTCGCGGGCGGGGTGCACACGTCGGACACCGTCTGGTGGCTGCCCGAGGCGCCGAGGCGCGTGGCCGTCGTGGGCGGCGGCGCCATCGGCTGCGAGATGGCCCAGATGTTCCACGACTTCGGCGCGGAGGTCGTCCTGCTCGAGATGCAGGACCGGCTGCTCGCCGAGGTCGAGCCGGAGGTCGCCCGGGAGCTGGCCGCCGTGCTCGACGCGCAGGAGCGCATGCGGGTCCTGACGTCCGTGGCCGTCTCGGGGGTCTCGGGATCGCCGGGAGCGATGACCGTCACGTGGACCGGCGGTGGCGACGAGGCGTCCGTGGACGTCGGTCTCGTCCTCGTGGCGACGGGCAAGCGCCCGGTCCTCGACGGCTTGGGGCTCGGCAACGCGGGGGTGGCGTCGGATGGGGGCGTGATCGTCGCGGACGCACGCTGCCGCACGTCGATGCCGCACATCTTCGCGGTGGGCGACGTGATCGGCGGGCTCATGCTCGCGCACACCGCGGGCGAGCAGGGCCGCGTGGCCGCCGCGACGATCCTCGGCGAGGACCGGACCTACGACCAGGCGAAGGACACGGGCGTGATCTTCACGCGCCCGCAGGCGGCGTTCGCGGGGCTCTCGAAGGCCCAGGCGGAGGACGCGGGGCTGTCGGTCTCCGAGATCAAGGTGCCCCTGAAGCTCGACGCCCAGGCGATGATCCACGGCGAAGAGCACGGCCTCGTGAAGTTGGTCGCGGACAACGACTCCCGGCGCATCGTCGGCGTCCACCTGCTCGCGGACCACGCCGACACGCTCGTGAGCGGCGCCGCCCTCATGGTGGCCGCGGGGCTCACGCTCGATCAGGTGGGGCGCACGATCTTCCCCCACCCCACCACGACCGAGCTGTTCGGCGATCTCGCCCGCCGGTTGGACGCCCGGCTCACCCGGTCGGCCAAGCGCGCCGCCGCGAGGGCCGCGAAGCGCTGACGGCCTGCGAGCTCGGCCGCGGATCGAAATCGTGCGCAATCCTCCCGGGATCCGTTCGTAGGATGGAGTCCTCCCGGAGGCCGCCCCATGCATCGATCCCTGTTCGTCGCCCTGCTCCTCGTCCCCGCGCCCGCCCTCGCGCTCTCGACGTCCGCGTCGTGGACGTACGAGGGCAGCCAGGACACCGAGAACCTCGGCATGGCGGTGGCGTCGATCGGCGACGTGAACGGCGACGGCTTCGGCGACTTCGCGGGGGCCGCGCCCCAGTGGGACGGCGACGCCCAGGACATGGGCCGCGTCGTCGTGTTCTACGGCTCGGCGACGGGCCCGGGGGAGGGGCCGGACTGGACCGCTTCGGGCCGAGTCGAGGACGCGCTCTTCGGCACCTCGGTCGCGGGCGCGGGGGACGTGAACGGCGACGGCTACGACGACCTGATCGTCGGCGCCCAGGGCGACGATCCGGGCTCGGGACCCGTCGGTGGGGCGTTCCTCTACCTCGGCTCGGCCGCGGGGCTGCAGTCGACCCCGGCGTGGACCGGCGCCGGGGGCGCCGACCTGGACCGCTTCGGGGCCTCCGTCGCGGGGGTGGGCGACCTCGACGGCGACGGGCTCGACGACGTCGCCGTGGGCGCCTTCCGATTCACCGACGTCCAGGTCCGCCAGGGCCGCGCGTTCGTGTTCCGCGGCCAGGGTGGCGGCCTCGAAGAGGAGGCGAGCTGGACGTTCGAGGGTACCGACCCCGGCGAGAACCTCGGCGCCACGGTCGCGGGCGCGGGCGACGTGAACGACGACGGCTTCGACGACCTGCTCGTCGCCGCCCCGGGCTACTCCGACGACTGGTACGCCAACTCCGGCCGCGTGCACCTCTTCCACGGGTCCGCGAGCGGCCCCGGCGCGGACCCCGACTGGACGGTCGCCCCGGAGTGGGCCCAGGCCTCCTTCGGCTACTCCATGGCCGCCGTCGGCGACGTGAACGGCGACGGCTACGACGACGTCGTCATCGGCTCGGCCCCCGAAGACATCTTCGACCGCACGGGCGATCGGGTCTTCCTCTACTTCGGGGCGGCGAACGGGCTCGCACGGGACGAGGCCTGGTCCGGCCTGTACAGCGACTACCCCCACCACCACATCGCGGTCGCGGCCCCCGGCGACGTGGACGGCGACGGCCGCCCGGACCTGCTCGTGGGGCGGGAGGTCCTCTACCTCGACCAGCACGGCGACGCGTTCCTGTACTCCGGCGGCGCGGACGGGTTCGGGGACCCCACCTGGCACGTCACCCCCGAGAAGGCCTCGATGCTCTTCGGGTCCGCGGTCGCGGGGGGCGACATCGACGGCGACGGGCTCGGCGACCTGATCGTCGGCGCCCGGGGCTTCAACGGCGACCACCTCAACGCGGGCCGCCTCCTCCTCTACCCGGCCGACGAGAGCCTGGCGGGCGACGACGACGACGCGGCCGACGACGACGACGCGGGCGACGACGACGACGCGTTCGGGGACGACGACGACGACGGGTTCAACGCCGAGGTCTTCGGGGACGGGGGCGGCGAGCTCGAGGGCGGCGCCTGCGTGTCGTCGCTGGCTCCGGGGCAGCTCGCGCCCGGACTGCTGCTGCTCCTCCCCCTCGCCGTCCGCCGCCGACGCTGACCCTCAGAGCGTCATCCAGAGGTCGAGGCAGTAGGTGAGCCCGGTCGGGTTCGTCCACTGGTTGCCCCCGGGCTGGCCGAAGTTGTCGATGAGGAAGTGGATGGAGTTCGTCCCCCCGACGAGGCTCCCGGTCAGGTCCAACACCGTGAGGTCGCTGTACGCGGGGAGGCCCGACGGGGTCGACCCGGTGATGTTCGCTACCTGATTCACGGCGGTGTTGGTGGGGTCGTAGACCTGCACGATGAAGTTGTTGTCCGCGGCGAACTGCAGAGTCGCCTGATCGATCGTCGCGGTGGCCGGGATCGGGATCTCGACCTCGTACCAACCGAAGCCGCCGGCGACCGGCGTGGTCTCGGTGTAGGTGTCGGCCATCCACGTGGCCCCCGCAGCACCGAGCTGGTTCGTCCAACTGGAGTGAGTCCAGGCCGGCACCGCGGGCGCCCCTTGCGGCTGGACCACGACCGGCCAGGTGGGGTCGCCCGAGCAGATCTGCTGGAACACGCTGCCCGGGGCCCCGCAGTTCGGGACGCCGTCGCCGTCGGTGTCCGGGTAGTTCTCGTCGACCAGGCCGTTGCAGTTGTTGTCCAGGCCGTCGCAGAAGTCGGCGAGGCCGGGGGCGATGTCCGCATCCGAGTCGTCGCAGTCGTTGTCGAGGGGCGTCGTGAAGTCGCCATCGTTGCCGCACGTCGGGATGTCGTCGCCGTCCAGGTCGAAGTCCTCGTCCACGAGCGCGTCGCAGTCGTCGTCCACGGCGTTGCAGGCCTCCGTCGCGGGCGGGTTCACCAGCGGATCGGAGTCGTCGCAGTCGTTGGACCCGCAGGCCCCGAACCCGTCGCCGTCCAGGTCGCCGTCGAGGGCGGTGAGGGGGATGGTGAAGACACCGGTCCCGGGCCGATCGGTGGCGCAGAGAGTCAGGTCCTGGAGCACCCCGTTGGTCAGATCGAGCGTCCACGAGGCGGGCCCGATCGTCGCGGGGTCGTACTGGATGAGGAGCCGGGCGTCGTCCAGGGCCCCGCCGAACCGGTAGTTGACCGTCGCCGCCGTACCGTTCGACCAGACCCAGTCCGGGTTCCAGGACTCGAGGCGGCGGTTGTAGGGCGCCGACGAGCCCGCCGGGAAGGCAGGGGGGCCGCCCGTGGGCGAGAACATGGAGTCCGTGGCGCTCAGGTTCGGGGAGCCCGTGGTGGGGGGCGTGTCGACGACCCAGCCGAGGATCGTCACGCCCGGGGGCATGGTGATGTTGCCCGTGAAGTAGCGAGCCTGGGTGGCGCCGCCGTGGAACGCGCGCACGAGGATCGACTGGACGTTGTTCACGACGCCGTACGAGGAGCTTACGCCCGCGGGGCCGTTGGTCCACACCGGGATGCCGGTCAGATCGACCGACGGGAGGTGGTTCTCGGCGTGCACGATGATGTTGCCGAACATGCTCGCGTCGTCGCTCTCGGCCTCGGCGGGCGTCGGGTTCGCGGGACACACGAAGGGCACGATGGGGCCGCCGCCGTCGATGGTCCCGTCGCAGTCGTTGTCCACGCCGTCGCAAAGCTCGGCGGCGCCCGGGTACACCGTCGCGTCCGTGTCGTCGCAGTCCTGCGGCGCGGGGAAGCCGTCGCCGTCGCCGTCGCCGTTCGCCGGGTCCTGGAAGTCCGGGATGCCGTCGCCGTCCGCGTCGCCCACGCCCTCGTCCGCGTCGGGGATGCCGTCGCCGTCGCTGTCCGGGTCCTGGAAGTCGGGCGTGCCGTCACCGTCGGTGTCGCCGGTGCCTTCCACGGAGTCCGGGATGCCGTCGCCGTCCGCGTCGGGCTCGGGGCCGAGGAACGGGTCGTTCGCGTCGGGGATGCCGTCCCCGTCACTGTCCGGGTCCAGATGGTTCGGGAGGCCGTCGCCGTCGAAGTCGCCCGCGCCCTCGGTGGCGTCGGGGATGCCGTCGTCGTCGCTGTCCGGGTCGACGTAGTCGGGGAGGCCGTCGCCGTCGTTGTCGCCCACGCCCTCCACCGCGTCGGGGATGCCGTCGTCGTCGTTGTCGGGGTCCGCGGCGTCGAGGATCCCGTCGCCATCGGCGTCGCCCGCCCCCTCCACCGCGTCGGGGATTCCGTTGTCGTCGCTGTCCAGGTCCAGGTGGTCGGGGATGCCGTCGCCGTCCGCGTCGCCCGTGCCCTCGAGCGCGTCGGGGATGCCGTCGCCGTCGCTGTCCGGGTCCAGATGGTTCGGGAGGCCGTCGCCGTCCGGGTCGCCCACGCCCTCGATGGCGTCGCCGATGCCGTCGCCGTCGCTGTCCGGGTCCAAGAAGTCGGGGGTCCCGTCGCCGTCCGTGTCCACGGACGAGTCGCCCTCGATCGCGTCGATGATGCCGTCGCCATCTGCGTCCCCGGGCGGCGCGTCGATGTCCGGGGTGCCGTCGCCGTCGGTGTCGGGGTCGAGGAAGTCGGGGATCATGTCGCCGTCCACGTCGCCGGTGCCTTCCAGGCCGTCGGGGATCCCGTCGTTGTCGCTGTCCAGGTCCAGGAAGTTCGGGATGCCGTCCCCGTCCGCGTCGCCCGTGCCTTCGACCGAGTCCAGGAGCCCGTCGCCGTCCGTGTCCACGCCGGGCTCGTCCACGTCGAGCGAGTCGGGGGTGCCGTCGTCGTCCGAGTCCAGATCGAGGTAGTCGGGGGTGCCGTCGCCGTCGGTGTCCACGTCGCCCTCGATCGCGTCGAGGATGCCGTCGCCGTCGCTGTCCAGATCCAGGAAGTCGGGGACGCCGTCGCCGTCGGTGTCGCCGGCGCCTTCGATCGCGTCGTCGATTCCGTCCCCGTCGGAGTCGGCGTCTTCGGCGTTGGGGATGCCGTCGCCGTCCACGTCGCCCACCCCCTCGGCCGCGTCGGGGATGCCGTCGGCGTCCGTGTCGACCGGGTTCGGGTCCGCGGCCGCGTCGTTCGCGTCCACGAAGTTCGGAATGCCGTCGCCGTCCACGTCGCCGGTGCCTTCGATCGCGTCGGGCGTGCCGTCGTCGTCGGAGTCGTAGTCGAGGAAGTTCGGGGCCCCGTCGTTGTCCGCGTCGCCCCAGCCTTCGGCCGCGTCCGGGATGCCGTCGCCGTCGCTGTCGAGGTCTTCGAAGTTCGGGATGCCGTCGCCATCGAAGTCGCCGGTCCCCTCGACGCTGTCGGGGATGCCGTCGCCGTCGGTGTCCGGGCCCTCGGGCCATGGATCGGAGGCGTCGTCGTCGTCGGCGGCGTCGTCGTCGGCGGCGTCGTCGTCGTCGTCCACCGCGTCGTCGTCGTCCGCGGCGTCGTCGTCGTCCACCGCGTCGTCGTCGTCGTCCACCGCGTCGTCGTCGTCGGACGGCTGGGCGTCCATCTCATCCGGGTCGGCGATCGATGAGTAGGTATCCGTGCAGCCCGCGAGCAGCAGGGCGAGGACAAGGGCGGTGAGTACGGGGCGTCGAAGCGTCATCGGATCCTCCTCCCGCCTGAGGCGACGGGAACGATCCGACGGTAGGAGCCCTGCGGTAACGGGCGGTTACAGCGAGGTAACGGTTTCGAGAATCGCGCGGCGTGGGCCGATCAGGTCGACGCCGACGGCGTCAGCGGTCCGAGGACAGGTACTTCAGGTAGTCGCCCTGGGTGCTCATGATCAGCTCGGTGTCGCTCCCGAGCGTGTCCTCGTACAGCTCCATCGTCTTGAGGAAGCGATAGAACTCGGGGTCTCGGTTGTACGCCTCGGCGTAGATGTCCGCGGCCGCGGCGTCCGCCTTGCCCTTCACCTCCTGGGCCGTCTTGTAGGCCTCGGACGTGATCACCTTGTGCTGCCGATCCTTGTCGCCGGAGATGCGCGCGGCCTCGCCCTGACCCTCGGAGCGGTACTCCTCGGCGATGCGCTGCCGCTCGGAGATCATCCGGGTGTAGACCTCGGTCCGCACCTCCTCGACGTAGTTGATGCGCTTGAAGCGGAAGTCGAGGATCTCGATGCCGAGGTCGATCACGCGCGCGTTGCCCTTCTGCCGGACCTCGTCCGCCAGCTCGTTCCGTCCGTCCGTGATGGGCGCGAGCGCGTCCGGGTCGGTGTCCTTCTCCTCGGCGGACTCGTTGCGCGCCGGCGTGCGGTTCGACGTACGCACGAGCTCGATGAGGTCGTGATTCGCGATCGCGTTGCGGGTCTCGCCGTCGAGGATGTCGTCGAGCCGCGACTGGGCGCCGCCCTCGTCTCGAAGGCGCTGGAAGTACAGCAGCGGGTCGCTGATCCGCCACCGCGCGTACGTATCCACCCAGATGAACCGCTTGTCGCGCGTGGGGACCTGGTTCGGGTCGCCGTCCCACTCCAGGAAGCGCTTCTCGAACCGGTTCACGCGCTGCACGAACGGGAACTTGAAGTTGAGGCCCGGCTCCATGACGGCGACGCCGATGGGCTTGCCGAACTGCGTGACGATGACCTGCTCCGTCTCGTCCACGATGTAGAACGCGTTGGCGACCACGACGAGGGCGAGCATGGCGAGGAGGAGGCCGGCGGAGGCTGCGAGCTGACGCATCACTTGCCCCCGTTCAGGTCGAGCAGCGGCAGGACCCCGCTCAGCTCATCGTCGAGCACGATCTTGCGCTTCGCCTTCGGATAGACCTCCGCCATCGTCTCCAAGTAGATGCGCCGACGGGTGACCTCGGGGGCCCGGCGGTAGGCCTCGAGCAGGGCCGTGAATGCCAAGGCGTCGCCCTGGGCGCGGTTCACGCGGTCGGCGGCGTAGCCCTCGGCTTCCTGGATGGTCCTCAGCGCCTCCCCGCGGGAGCGCGGGATGATCTGGTTGAACTCGGTGAGCGCCTCGTTGATGAGCCGCTCCTTCTCCTGCTGGGCCTGGTTGACCTCGTTGAACGACGGCTTGACCTTGTCCGGCGGGTTCACGTCCTGCAGCACGATCTGCTCGACCTTGATGCCGGTCTCGTAGGCGTCGCACAGCTCCTGGAGGCTCACCGTGACCTCGGCCGCGATCTCCTGTCGGCCGATGGTCAGGACCTCGTTGACGGTGCGATCCCCGACGACCTGCCGCATCACGGCCTCGTTGAGGTCCCGGAACGTGTCCTCGACGTTCCGCACCTTGAACAGGAACTTGTAGGGGTCGCGGACGCGGTACTGGGCGATCCACTCCACCACGGCGACGTTCAGGTCGCCGGTGAGCATGAGGCTCTCATCGAGCCCGCCCGCGCGGCTGTAGGTCGTCTTGACCCCGGCCGTGGCGGTGCGGAAGCCGAACTCGGCCTTCAGCTGCCGCTGCACCGGGACCTTCACCACCCGCTCGAAGGGCGCCGGCGCCTTGAAGCGCAGGCCCGGCTCGGCCACGCGGTCGTACTTGCCGAACCGCAGGACCACGCCGACCTCTTCGGGCTCGATCGTGTAGTAGATCGTGTTGGCGAAGAGCAGCCCGAGCACCACGAGGATGCCGATCAGGACGAGCCGGACCGGCACTTCGGGGGGCTCACCGCCTCCGCCGCCCCCTTCCAGCTGCTCGAAGAGCGCCTTCACGTTGTCATTGAAATCGTTGTCTTCAGCCACGAAACCTCCGTCCGGACGACGTCCGGGGCGGGGACTCTACTATGCTCGCGCGCCCCGACAGCGAACCGAACACGCGCCCCGGAATCGACCCATGCCCCTCCTCCCCGAAAAGCAGGAAGACGAAGCCCTTCATCGCATCCGCCACAGCCTGTCGCACGTGATGGCGCAGGCGGTGCAGGAGCTCCATCCGGGCACCGTGCTCGGCTTCGGGCCCCCGATCGAAGACGGGTTCTACTACGACTTCCTCTTCCCCGAGCCGATCTCCGACGGCGATCTGAAGGACATCCAGAAGCGGATGCAGAAGATCATCAAGTCGGGTCAGGAGTTCGCGCAGGAGGAGCTTTCGATCGACGACGCCGTGGCCCGCCTCGAGGGCATGGGCGAGCCGCACAAGGTCGAGTACGCCAAGGAGCTCGCGGAGAAGCGCGGGCTCGAGACGCTCGGCTTCTATACGAACGGGCCGTTCGTCGACATGTGCGAGGGACCCCACGTAGCCAATACGAAGGAGCTCCCGGTCACCGGGTTCAAGCTCCACTCGTTGGCCGGCGCGTACTGGAGGGGCGACGAGAAGAACGTAATGATGACGCGCATTTATGCGTACGCCTTCGAGACCAAGGAGAAGCTGAAGGAGTACGTCGCGGCCGTCGCGCTCGCCCAGAAGCGGGACCACCGCAAGCTGGGCGCCGCCCTCGACCTCTACGTCATCGACGAGCGGGTCGGCAAGGGCCTGCCGCTGTGGCTCCCCAAGGGCACCGTCATCCGCCGGGAGCTCGAGAAGCTCGTGGCGGAGTTCGAGTTCGAGGCGGGCTACGAGCAGGTGAGCACCCCCCACATCACGAAGCGGGGTCTGTACGAGACGTCGGGGCACATCCCCCTGTACATGGAGGGCATGTACCCCCCCATGACCCTGCACGAAGAGGGCAAGGAGGCCACCGACGGGCCGGTCGAGGAGTACTACCTGCGGCCGATGAACTGCCCCCACCACCACCTGATCTTCGGCGCCCGCAAGCGCTCCTACCGCGAGCTGCCCCTGCGGCTGGCGGAGTACGGCACCGTCTATCGCTACGAGCGGGGCGGCGCGCTCCAGGGGCTGACCCGCGTGCGCGGCATGACCATGAACGACGCGCACTTGTACGTGACGCACGAGCAGCTGCTCGACGAGTTCAAGGCGGTGCTCGACCTGCACGCCCGGTACTACGAGCTGTTCGGACTCACGGACTACTTCCTGCGGCTGTCCCAGTGGGATCCCGACGACCCGAAGCGGGCGGGCAAGTACGTGGACGACCCCGAGAACTGGGCGTGGTCCGAGGCCGTCGTGGAGCAGGCGCTGGAGGAGTCCGGCTACTACTACCGCAAGGTGAAGGGCGAGGCCGCCTTCTACGGTCCGAAGGTGGACTACCAGTTCCGCACGGTCACCGGCCGTGAGTTCTCACTGTCGACGAATCAGCTCGACTTCGCCGTCCCGAAGCGGTTCGGCCTCACGTACACCGATCGCGACGGCCAGGAGAAGACGCCGCTGTGCCTGCACCGCGCGCCCTTGTCGACGCACGAGCGGTTCGTCGGGTTCCTCATCGAGCACTACGGCGGCGCGTTCCCCACGTGGCTGTCGCCGGAGCAGGTGCGCATCGTGCCCATCTCCGAGGCGCAGCTCGACTACGCGAAGAAGGTGCAGCGGGTCCTCCGCAAGGACATGGTCCGGGCGACCGTGGACGACTCGTCCAACACGCTGGGCAAGAAGATCCGTCTCGCCGCCACGAGCAAGACGCCGGTGGTCCTGGTCGTGGGAGCCGACGAGTTCGAGAACACGTCGGTCACCGTGCGCCGCTACGGCATCCGCGAGCAGGAGACGGTGGACCTCGACGCGTTCGTCACGGTCCTTCGGGACGAGATTCGTGAGCGCCGTCACGTGACGACGCTCGACTGACCCCCGCGCCTACGGGCCGCCGCTGCGCTGGCACTCGTCGTCGAGGGTGCGCGTCAGCTCGATGGCGAACGCGTCCGACGGGCCGGAGATCTCCACGTCCATGAAGCCCTGGTTCGTGCCGGGCGAGAACAGCTCGTTGTTGGAGTCGTGGGCCGCCGCCATGAGGACGTAGCTGCCGGAGGCGACCACCACGGTGTCCGAGTAGCCGTTCGCCCAGGTCCCGCCGCCCTGCCCGGCCTCCTCGCCGACATTGGGCCCGGTGGGGCAGCCGGCGTCGGAGTTCCAGTTCGCGGACTCCCAGAATCCGAACATGGCGTCCCAGCCGTCGGCGGTCGGCGCGTCGAGGCCGCTCGCGGCGTCGAACACGGTCACGTTGATGCCTTCGGTGGAGCTGGAGTCGTCGTCGTCCGCGCCGTCGTCGTCGTCCGTGGCGTCGTCGTCGTCCACGGCGTCGTCGTCGTCCACCGCGTCGTCGTCGTCCGCGCCCCCGCAGTCGGGGCTGCCCGCGCAGTCGGGATCGTCGCAGTCGAACAGACCGTCCGCGTCGTTGTCCGCGCCGTCGGAGCACTCGCCGGCGTTGGAGCCTTCGGTCCCGCCGTCGTCGTCGTCGTCCGTGGCCTCTTGAGGGCAGCCGGTGATGGAGAAGGTGAGCAGGGTCGCCGCGAGGGCGGTGATCAGCGTGAACAGTCCGCGGGTCATGGTTTCCTCCTGCGCGTCGCGCCCTCTCCCAGGGGCACCGCGCTCCGCAAAGCTAGCACCCCGGGGCGGGGACGTACCGGGCCCAAGCAGGGAGGGCGGCCCCGCAGGACCGCCCTCACGCTTCGTCTTCGGGATCCGGAGGCTCAGGGGCCGCCTTCGCCCCGGGAGCACTCCTGGTCGAGCGTGCGCGTGAGTTCGATGTCGAAGACGTCGTCCGCGCCCACCACGGTGACCGCCATCGAGCCCTGGTTCGTGCCGGGCGCGAAGAGGTCGATGGTGGTGTCGTAGGCGGCGGCCATGAGGAAGTACTCGCCCGGGTCGACGGCGAGCTGGTCCTGGAAGCCGTCGGCCCACAGGCCACCCTCGGACGGCAGGCCCGCGGGCTCACCGTTGGGGCAGCCCGTCTGTTCGTTCCAGGTCGCGGCGGGCCAGAAGCCCACCACCATCAGCCACCCGTTCTGGGTCGCCGCGTCGAGGCCGGAGGCCGCGTCCGTGACGTTGATCGTGATGCCGCCGCCGGCGTCGTCGTCGTCCACCGCGTCGTCGTCGTCCACCGCGTCGTCGTCGTCCAC
>CAZUHI010000034.1:0-18653 GCA_964620495.1 uncultured Rickettsiales bacterium
TGGTCGACGACGACGACGCGACGGACGACGACGACGCGGTGGACGACGACGACGCCACCGACGACGACGACGCGACGGACGACGACGACGCGGTGGACGACGACGACGCGACGGACGACGACGACGCCGTGGACGACGACGACGCGGCGGACGACGACGACGCGGCGAACAACGACGTCGATCAGGACGGGTACGACTCGATCGCCTCGGGCGGCGACGACTGCGACGACAACGACCCGAACGTGTACCCGGGCGCAGCGGAGGACCCGAACAACGCCGTGGACGACGACTGCGACGGCGCCCTGAACGAGGCGATGGGCTGGGGCTCCATCGACCCGAAGGACGGCCTCGCCGCGGGGAACACGATCGTCGTGGTGACCGGCGCAGCCTTCAACGGCACCACCGGCGTGACGGTCGACGGCGCGGCGGCCACGGGCGTGTCGGTGCTCTCCGACACCGAGGTCCAGTTCGTCACCCCGGCGGGCACGGTGGGGGACGCGGACGTCGCCATCTCCACGCCCTTCGACTCCATCACCCAGGCCGACGCGTGGATCTACACGGGCTCGGCCTCGACGCTCACGGGGAGCGGCGCGATCGTCGGGCCCGCCCAGGCGACCATCAACCCCGGCGGGGCGGGCGGCGACTTCACGGCGTCCTACGACGACCCCGCCTACACGGGCGCCGGCGCGCCCACGGGGCTGGTCGTGGAGATCGGCTACGGGACCCAGGGGCAGTCGCCGATCACGTGGCCCGACTTCTTCTGGTCCCCCGCGACGTGGGACTCGGACTCGGGCTCGGCGGACGTCTTCGCGGGCACGGTCGCTCCCACGACGTTCGGCTCCTACGGCGTCGCCTTCCGCGTGTCCAACGACGGCGGGTACCAGTGGCTCTACCTCGACGGAAACGCCGGGACGGCCTTCGACCCCAACGAGCTCTCCTTCATCAACGTGGTCCCTTGAAGAAGCTGACCCACCTGGACGAGTCCGGCGCGGCCCGCATGGTCGACGTCGGCGGCAAGACGGCCACCCGGCGACGGGCCCTGGCTCACGCGCGCGTCCTCATGTCGGCGGAGGCCCTCGCCCTCGTGCGCGACGGCGGCCCCAAGGGCGACGTGCTCCAGGTGGCCCGCATCGCCGGGATCCAGGGGGCCAAGAAGACGGCCGACCTCGTCCCGCTCTGCCACCCGCTGGCCCTCGACTCGGTGACCGTCGACCTCGCGATCTGCGACGAGCCGCCGTCGGTGGTCATCCACGCCGAGGCCGTCACGTCGGCCAAGACCGGGGTGGAGATGGAGGCCATCACCGCCGCGAGCGTGGCCGCGATCACGGTGTACGACATGGTCAAGGCGGCCGACAAGGGCATGGTGATCGACGGCGTGGTCCTCCTCGAGAAGGACGGCGGCAAGTCGGGTCCGTACCGCCGGGAACCGGACGCGATCTCCGGTGTCCAACGCCCTCGAAGGACGTGACCCAAAGATGATGGGACAAGCCCAACAGCTGCACGACGCCGAGGACGGCGAGCTCGTCCGACGCTTCCTCGAGGGGGACGGACAGGCGTTCGAAGCGCTCGTCGTCCGCCACCGGAATCGAGTCTTCGGGCTCTGCGTGAGGCTGTTGAGCTCCCGAACCTACGCCGAGGAGGCCGCCCAGGAAGTCTTCGTCAAGGTCTACCGAAACCTCGCTCGATTCCGGGGCGACAGCAAGTTCACGACGTGGCTCTACCGGGTCACGCTGAACCACTGCCGAAACGTCCAGGCCTACCGCGCGCGGCGCCACGAAAAGCGCCACGACAGCCTGGACGCCCGGCCCGAAGACGAGGACGGACTCGGTCCGAAGCGCGAGCTCCCTGCGGGCGGCGCGTCGGCCGAGGACGAGCTGCTCAAGGGCGAGCGCCTGGCCTTCCTGCGGGAAGAGATGGCGCGCCTCGACCCCATCTGGCGGGAGATCCTCCTGCTCCGGGACGTCGAGGGCCTGTCGTACGACGAGATCGGTGCGGCTCTGGATTTGGCCGCGGGCACGGTGAAGTCGCGCATCCATCGCGCTCGGGGCGAGCTCCGAAAGCGATTGACGCGGCGGCTCCGCGAAGCCGGCGAGACTCCCTAGAAGGTCGAGGTCGAAACAATGGACGAGAGCATGACCAAGACGGACGCTCGAGAGGCCCTGAGTGCCTACATCGACGGAGAGCTGCCTGCGGATCAGGTGGCCTCCTTGGAGGCCGTGCTGGCCGAAGACGAGGAGCTCGCCGGAGAGCTGCGCGCCCTGCGCGACGTGGTGGGCGAGCTCGCCTCGCTGCCGGAGATCGAGGCCCCCGAAGGCTTCCTGGGGGCCGTGATGGCGCGCGTGGAGGCGGGCGAGACGGGCGACGTGGAGGGCGAAGACGGCGTGATCGACTTCGACGCCGAGCGCCGTCGGATCGCCGCGCTCAAGGAGGCTGCCGCGGCGGACTCCGAGCAGGACCGCCCCGCCAACGTCGTCTCCCTCGGCTGGTGGCTCAAGGGCCCCGCCATCGTGGCCGCCGCCGCGCTGCTGGTGATCGGCCTGGGCCGCCTGGTGATCCCGCCCGATCCGGGCCCCCCGGCCATGATGGCCGCGGCCCCTCGCGCCTCGAGCGGGCCCGCGTTGGCCGAAGCCCCCGCCCCCACCGGTCTCGCCGCCGGCGACGGCCTCGCCGAGGCGGGCGAGCCGCCCCTGGGCCTGGGAGAGCCTTCTCCCGAGGTCGCCGTGGGCTTCGCCGGGAGCCCCGCCGCTCGGCCCGCGTCGCCGCCCGCCGCCCGCAAGTCCGCCGAGCGCCGCTCGGGGATCCGCGTCGCCGACGACCGGACCGACCGCCCCGCGGGCGTCTACGCCGCGGAGTACGAGATCGCCGAAGAGGGCGGCACCGAGGCGGGAGAGGCCGTGGCGAGCGCGGACTTCGCGCCCCAGCCCGACGGCGACGCCGATCCGAAGCTCGCCGAGCCCGACGATCCGGACGGCGTGTCCCTGGCCGAGCCCGACGATCCCGACGGCGCCATCGGCGAGGAAGAGGCCTCGGCCCCCATGGACGACATGGCCTTCGGGCTCGCTCCGAAGCGCAGCGCCGCGAAGGCCGCCGACGAGTCCGACGCCGACGCCGGGCCCACCGCGGGCACGCTCTCGGTGCAGGCCGCCGACGGCATGCGCGGCGTCGACGCGGCGGTCCGCGCGCGCGGCTGGACGATCCGGTACCTGGGTCCGCAGCCCCGCGCGGTCGACTTCGACGGGGCCACGACGTCCCAGACGGTCGAGATCGCGGCCCGCGGCACCGAGGACGATCTGCGCTCCGTGCTCCGCGCCCAGGGCAACCTGCGCCTCGGCGCCGTCACGGCGGGGGCCGACGGCCTCCTGCGCGTCCGACTCACCGTCGTGCACGCCTCGGCCGAGTAAAACCCTCGACTCCGGCCCAGAAACAGGGAACCGGCCTCACGTCCCGCGGTCCTACCTCGAAGAAGCGACGGAGACGTCGCCTGAAACGAGAGAAGAGCTCCGGAACGTCAACGGCACGGGATGTTCCGGGGGCCGGTCGATAAAGGAACTCGGGCGCTCCCTTACGATCGGGCCGCCCCCGTCGGGAATCCTCCCGGCGGGGGCTCTCTGCGTTCAAGGGCGGATCTGGTTCCGGTAGCCGATCACGACGTTTCGCACCCGCTGGGCGGTCCGGTCGTCCAACCCTCGCGTCGACACCGCGAGCGTGTCCGCGGCCCCCTTGATCACCACGCTGCCCTCCGCCTTCGTCTGGCGCGCCACGTCCTTGAGGTCGCGGATCATCCCCCCGGGGGGGTCCCCCCGGACGATCGTCGCGCGCCCACCGCCGAGCTTCACCTCCGTGTGGGCGCGGTTGCCCATGAAGATGAAGAAGAGCAGGAAGACCAGCGTCAGGCCCATCAGCGCGGGGACCATGCCTACAGCTCGCCGATGTCCTCGTTCCAGAGCTCCGGCTTCGCCGCGATGAACTCGTCCATCAGCGTGACGCACTCCTGGAGGTCCAGGTCCACGACCTCGATGCCGTGGGACTCCATGAACTCCCGCGCGCCCGGGAACGTGCGGCTCTCGCCCACGATCACCTTGGGGATGTTGAACTGCACCGCCGCGCCCGCGCACAGGTAGCAGGGCATCAGCGTCGAGTAGAGGACCGACCCGCGGTAGCTCCCGACGCGCCCCGCCTGGATCAGGCAGTCGATCTCGGCGTGCACCATGGGGTTGCCGTCCTGCACGCGCTTGTTGTGGCCGCGTCCCACGATCGCGCCGTCCTTGACCAGCACCGAGCCGATGGGGATGCCGCCCTCCGCGAGGCCGGCGCGCGCCTCGTCGATCGCGGCGCGCATGAAGGGGTCGTCGGTCATTCGTCCTTCGGGGGAGGCAGGTTGCGGAGGGTGCGTCGCGCCCACCGATTCTGGGGGTCGAGGCGCGTCAGCTTCGTGAGGCGACGGCGCACGGTCTCGGTCTCGCCGCGATCCAGCGCGATCCGCGCCAGGTACTCGATGGCCTTGAGGTGCTTGCCGGCGAAGGTGGTGGCGAGGAGCAGGAACTCCTCGGGCGCGTCGCCCTCCGCGCCCGTCTTGTAGGCGCACCACCCCAGCTCGGCGAGCACGTCCGGGTCCGACGGATTCTCCATGCGGAGCTGGTGCAGGATGCTCAGGGCGCGATCGTAGGCGCCGGCCTCCATGGCGCGCATCGCCGCGAGGACGTCGCCCGTGGACGCGCCCGCCCGCGCCTTCGCCGCCGCCGCGGCCTCCTCCAGGGTGGTCGTCGAAGCGGCTCGGATGCCGCCCACCACGGGGGGAGACCCGCGATCCACGCGGCGGTCGTATTCGGCCTTGCGGTCCGCCGGGCCCAGGGTCCGGTAGACGAGCTGCAGGGAGGCCAGGAGCTCCTCGATCTGCTGCTTGGCCTCGTCGCCAAGGTCCGGTCGCCGGCTGAAGACGTTCCACCGTCGCAGCAGCTGACGGCAGGAGCGCTCGACGTGCCGCGACGGGGACTTCGGGGGCAGCCCCAGGAACGCGTAGTAGTCGCTCCCCATGCGCCTGCGGTGGTTCCGGGCGATGACGGCGGCGATCTCCTTCGCGCCCGCCACGGGCATCGGCCCCGACGGCTTGGTCTGTCGCTGCACCCGGGGCGTCTCGGCGCGGGGCTGGGTCACCTGCGCGCGGGGAGTCACCTCGGCGAGCCGCGCCGCCGACGGGTCCGGCGGATCGACCGGGGGGAGCCGGTCGGGGGGACGCGACGTCGGTCGACGGCCTCGAGGATCCGTCTTCGCCCGGGGCTTGGCGGCTCGGGGTCGCGCGACGAGCTCGGCCACCTCGAGCATCCACAGCAGCTTCATGAGGATGCCGCTGCGGTCCGGGATGCGGGTGAAGAGCTCGTCGACGGTCAGCCCGCTCCCCAGCGCGTCGGGCAGGCCCGAGTAGGGCGCCTCCACCGCGAGCTCGTCGAGCGCGGACCAGAGCCCCATGGTCGGCTGCACCGGCCCGGCCGCGGGATCGATGACGGAGGGGAGCACGTCGTTGAGGGCGACGTGACGCTCGACCCCCTGCCAGAGCGCCCGCCGCACCGGCACGGGGTCCGAGAGCGCCTCGTGGAGCGCGTCGACCGCCAGCGACTGCTGCTCCTCGAAGAGCACCGTGCTGGGCTCCCACGCGAGGGGCGCGGACACCGCCTCCGCGACGAGGTCGGACCCCGTGAGGTCCGTCTGCTCGCTCGACTCCGCCCACACCGCTTCGCCCCGACGCAGGTGGAGGCGACGCCACTTGGCCCCGGAGCTGATCTCGAACGTGCCGGTGAGGCGCTCCGTGGCGGCCTTGGCCACGCGCGCCACGTACTCCCCTCGCGAGCGGGTGGGGTCCATCAGATCACCATCCCCTCGCCCTTGGTCGGGGTGCGCCCCACCAGGAGGGGGCGGAGGTCGATCCGTCGCCCGTCCAGGGTGATCTCGGTGAGCGTCTCGCGCGCGAGCGCCATGCTCGCCACCGCCGCCGCGGTGAACGGTCCCATCATCGCCCCGTGGCCGGAGAAGCCGAGCGCGTGGAGCAGCGCGGGCTGCGCCGGGTCGAAGCCGAGGAACGGGTTGTGATCGGGCGTGACCGCGTAGTAGCCGGACGTCGTCGCGTCGAGCCCCGCGAACTCCTCGAGCGCGGGCAAGGACTCGGCCAGCTCCATCCACACCGCGTACCCGTAGTTGTCGAGGCCGCTCTTGTGGAAATACTCGGGCTCGATGGCGTCCTGTCCGTCCCAGGAGACGTCCTCGCCGCCCGTGGCGTGGGCCCAGCCGAGCAGCAGCTGCTCCCCGTTCTCGGGCCGGCAGTAGGCCCGCGACGGCGTGATCGTCATCGGCCAGGACTGCAGGGTCTCGGGGCTGAGCCCGTCGCCGCGCTGGAGGAAGTAGAGGTAGCGCTTGATGGGCGCCACGGGCAGCTCGGTCCCGCCCAGGACCGGCGACAGCTTCGCGCCCCAGGCGTTGGTCGCGTTGATGAAGACGTCCCCGCGGACCTCTTCGCCCTTCGAGGTCCGGACGGCCACGAGGCGCCCGGCGGGGTCGAACACGCCCGACTCCACCCGCTCGTTCTGGCGAAGCACGCCGCCCAGCTCGACGACCCGCCGGAACCCCTCCATGTAGATGATGTCCGGGTGCAGGAACCCGTCCGTGGGGCAGAAGGTCGCCCCGACCAGGCGGTCGCCGGCGACGTGCGGGAAGCGCTCTTCGACCTCCTCGGGGGCCAGCAGCTCGACCTCCTCGAGGCCCACCTCCCGCTGCATGACGACGTTGCGGCGCGCGGCCTCCCAGCCCTCGGCGCGGCGCGCGGCGGTGTCCCCGTCGGACGCGAAGTCGGGGCGGTCGTGCAGGAACAGGTACCCGTTCTGCACGAGGACGTCGCCCGTGGACGGGTCGCACCGGAACCTCTCCTTGAACTCGGTGTACGCGCGTGTGCTGTAGAGCATCGCGGCGACGGTCGACGGCGTGGAGAACTGTTGGCGGTAGCACGCGGCGGATCGGGAGCTGCTCCCGGCGCCCTTCTCCTTGGCCTCCAGGATCGTGACCGCGACCCCGGCCTCGAGCAGCCGATGCGCCGTCAGCGCGCCGGTGATCCCGGCCCCGATGACGACGACGTGCTGCGGGCGATCCATCGCCGGGGATCATACTCCCCGCGTGCCCGTGAAGCCTGTCGGCGGCTCAGCTTGGTCGACGCATCCCCGCGACCCGCACCCGTCGACCCAGCACCAGGCGCCCGCGCCCTCGCACCTGCTCCCACGGCACCGCCACCGCCCGCCCGTCGGCGGTGGGGAGGAACCGCTCGGTCGCTCCGTCGGCCGAGGTCCGCGCCCGCGCCTCGCGCATCAGCTGGTCGCGCAGGGCGACGACGGCGGAAGGGGACGGATCCGCGAGGACCGCGAGGATGCGGGGGTCGGGCCGCGAGGAGGCCACCACCGCGAGCCAGTCGCCGTCGGCGCCGGTGGGCGTGAGGCGCAGGTACGTCGACGCGCTCGGCACCACGTAGGTCGTGTCGGCGGCGATCTCCCCCGTCTCTCCGCCCGCCACCGAGGGGTACAGGGACACCACGCGATCCCCCTCGAACCAGAGCACGCTGACCCACGCGTCGTGGTTCGTCTCGAAGGAGATCTGGAGGCGGGCGCCGTCGGGGTGTACTTCGTCGCGCGCCAGCGACCCCGGGGGCGATCCGTCCGACGGCTCCACGACGCCCGCTGCGGCCAGCGCCAGGGGCTCGATCGGGACCACCGTCGGCGGGAGCAGCGCGACGTGGACGAGCAGGGCGAGCTGGCCCGCCAGCGTCGCGATGAGCACCGGGGTGCCTCCGCCCGCGCCGCGACGTCGGAAGCGACCGAAGGTCATCGTCGCTCCAGTCCGCCGAGCTCGGCGAGGGCCTCGGCGTGGGCGGTGATCCCGCGCTCGATCGTGAGGACGGCGGCGAGGGGGGCGACGTCGGGGGCGGTCGCCGCGGGACCCGAGCGCAGCAGCGCGTCGCGGAGCCGGAGGGCGGCGGCGGGCAGGGCCTCGAGGCGCTCCCGGGCGAGGGAGACCTCGGCCTCCACGCCGGACGTGCGGGCGGTCTCCGGAAGGCGCGCCAGCTGCTCGAGCTGCACCGCGACGCGGGCCCCCAGCCGCAGCAGGCCGTCCAGCTCCTTGCGGGTCCGTCGCACGACGCGACGCCCGTCCCGGGGAGGCGGCCGATGCTCGCGCAAGGCCTCGGTCGCCTCCGCCACCGCGACGCACACCGCGTCGAACGTCGCCGCCGAGCCCGCCGACGGGAACCACGACACGCCCCGGAAGGCGAGCGTCGGGTGGCGGCGCTGCCAGGCGTCCAGGGAGCTGCCCGCGTCGCCGAACCACACAGACGCGGCGCCGACGATGCCGAGGCCCGCGATCAGGCCCGTCCAGAAGGGCTCGTCGGGGAACGTCACCGCGGCGGCGGCCCACACGGCGAGCGGGAAGAGGGCGCGGACGCGACGGAGGGGGAACCGTTTCATCGAGGTCTCCGGTCAGGAGCGGTCGGCGAGGGCCGGGACCGCGGGTTCGATCTCAAGGCGGGACAGGCCGCTTCGGGTGCCCACGTGGACGGTCTCTCCGTCGACGGCGACGCTCGTGACGTCGTCGCCCGCGAGGCCGTCGGTCATGGTCCAGTGGTCGATCAGGCCCCCGGTGCCCACCCGCAGGAGGCCGCCGCCGAGGGTGCCCACGAGGACGGAGCCGTCGGGCAGCGAGGCCATGGCGCCGGGGTTCACCCACCCGCAGGGCAGGTCGTCGGGCTCGGCGAGGCGGCGCCACGGCCCGCCGGGGCTGCGGTAGGCGAGGCCGTGGTCGTAGGTCCCCGCCCACACCGTCCCGTCGGCCCCCACCGCGACGGCGTTGATCCAGTCGTCGGGCAGCTCGCCGGTGGCGTAGCGGAAGCGCGAAGTGGTGGTCCCCGCGTCGCTCGATTCGACGTGCCACAGGCCCTCGAGGGTGCCGACCCACACGTCGTCGCCGTCGGCTGCGACGTCGTAGATGTGCGACGGGCCGCCGTCCTCCGTCACGCCCAGGGGGCCGGTGAAGCCGACCCCGTCGAAGCGCTGGAGGCCGCCCGTGGACCCGACCCACAAGCCCGCGTCCGCCCCCCGGACGGCCGCGACGTGGTCGGACTTCAACCCGTGCAGCGTGGTGAAGGATCGGGGACCCTCCTCGTCGAGCCGCACGAGGCCCGCGGACGTCGCGGTCCAGGGTCGGCCGCCGTCGTCCAGGTGCACGCCGTTGACCTCGCCGTAGGGGACCGGCAGCGCCGCCCAGGAGGAGAAGGCCGGGTCGCGGATCCAGGCCCCGCGGTCGAACGTCCCCACCAGGACGGTGCCCGCAGCGGCCGCCACCGACGTGATGTCGTTGTTGCCCGGGCCGGAGTGGAGCAGCCACTGCCACACCCCGTCGCGGCGCTGAAGCAGCCCGCGCTCGGTGCCCGCGAAGAGCCGGTCGCCGCCCACGGTCATCCAGCGGACCTCGGCGCGGGGGGCGCCGTGCCAGGGGCTCAGTCCGTCGGCGAGCGGCGGCAGCGCGCCCGCCGTGCCCGAGCCGTAGCGTCCCACCCGACCCCCGGACACGGACAGCGTCAGGACGCCGCCCTCGTCGACCCCCACGGCGCGCACGATGCCCGCGGGCACCTTGCCCTCGAACGACCGATCGGTCTGCCAGGAGCCCCGCCGATAGCGCGAGATCCCGCCGGTGGTGGCCGCGACGATGCGGCCGTCGTGCACGGTCAGGTCGAGCACGAAGTCGCCCGCGAGGCCGCCCTTGGCCACGTACCGGCGGCTCTTGCCGTCGGCCGAGCGCACCCACACGCCCGCCCCCGCGGTGCCCGCGAAGAGCTCGTCGTCGAGCATCGCCAGCGACGTGATGCGACGGGACCGCATCCCGTGCGCCGGGCCCACCGGCCGGAAGAGACGCGGATCGGCCACGTCGCCCACGAAGATGCCCTCGCCGTGGGTGCCCACGTAGAGCGCGCCGCCGTCGACCTGGAGGGCCGAGATGCGGGCCTTCGCGACGTCGGCGTAGGCCGTGACGCGGGGCGCGCCGGTGCCGTCGAGGGCCGCCGTGGGGTCGAGCCAGAGGACCGTGCCGGCCTCGGTGCCCGCCACCAGCAGGGAGTCGTCGCCCGCGAGGGCGGTCAGCCGGTGGTCACGGAGCCCGTCGGCGGTCGTCCAGTGCACGGCGCCTTCGGGGTCGGCGTACGGCACCCGCAGGAGCCCGCCCCCGGTGGCGACCCAGAGCGCGTCCTCGCCCGCCACGGCGGCGCGGGTGTCGTCGGGGTCCGTCTCGGTGGCGGCCAGGTGGACGTCGATCGAGGGGAGGACGTCGGGCCGGTCGGCGAGCTCGTACTCGGAGGCCGCCGGGGTCGGCGACGCGCTCGTCCGGTCCGGGTCCACGAGCACGACGACCGGGGCCTCGTGCTTCCATCGCTGGTGCTCGGAGAGGAGGTTCGGGAGCAGCATCGACCCAACTGCCGATGCTGCGCCCAGGACGACCACGCCGCCCCACAGTGTGCGCGGTGCCCATCTCATTGCTGAACCTCCTCGGCCGAAGCCGAGCCGTCGGCGGCCGTGAGGACCGGCCCGAGGACCGTGAACTCACGGACGACCGTGTGCTTGTTGCCCGCGACGTCGGTCGCGGTGATCTCGAGGGTGTGGCGCCCCGGCGCGAGGTCCCGAGGGATCTCGACCTCGCCGTGCCAGCCGGCCTCGCCGCGCTCTTCGCTGCAGAGGCGGGACCAGCGGCTCGTGCCGCCGATGCGGGCGACGACCTCCTTGATGTCGACGTACGCCTTGGCCCGGGCCGCGGCGTCGCGACCGAGGCTGCGGATCATCTCCTGCCCCAGCTCGAGGAAGCCGACGACGGGTCGCGCCGAGACCAGGAGCAGGTCCCCGGGGCTCACGGCGTACACGTCGCCCAGATCCACGACCAGCACGGGGGCGGTCGTGTCGACGGTGTAGGAGATGCGGTACCAGTCGCTCTCGCCGTTCGCCGACGTGGCCACCACGTGAATCCAGTAGACGCCGTCGTCGACCGAGCGGGGCACGAGGAAGCGCGTGGTCCAGGCCTCGCCGCCGGGGGTGGGGACCATGTCCTTCACCTCACCGAAGGGGAGGAAGGCGGTGACGGCCACGGCGTCGCGCGGGGCCGGGATCGTGAGGACCGGGTCGCCGGGCTTGATGCGCTGGGGGGTCAGCGACGCGACGCGCGGGTCGGCGTGGGCCACGAGGGACGTGTACGGCGTCGCGAAGCTGTACTCGGTGGAGAGCGCCACGACCTCCTCGCGGATCTCGGTCGTCTCGCCGTACATGCGCGCCTCGGCGAGCAGGTGGTCGGCGCGCCGGCGGGCCCAGAGCCGGGCCACCCAGGGGTGCTCGCGATCGTCGTTCGCGAAGCTCACCGGGAGCGCGAGCGTGCGCGCCTCACCGCCGATCGTCCCGGCGACCGTCAGGGTCGTGGCGCCGGTGCCTCGGTAGCGGCCCGTGAGCACGAGGCGCTGGCCCTGATGGATGTCCGGGACCATGGCCGGGTAGGTGCGGTTCGGGACGATGTCTCCGAAGTCGAAGCTCAGGTCCGTGAGGACGGGCTTGGCGATGGACGAGTAGAAGTCGCCGACGGCCTGATCGATGGGCGTCCCGCTCGTGATGTGGGTGAAGCCGCCGCGGTTCTCACGTCCCAGGCGCTCGAGGAAGGCGGTGTTCACGTCGTCGCCGACGCCGAAGGTGAAGACGCGGGTCTTGCGCTCGGGGTTCGCCTGCTCGACCGCCTGGAGGATGTCCGCAGGGCGCTTGTTGCCGTTGCCGTCGGTGAGGAACACGAGCGCGGTCGGTCGCTCCGACGGACGCAGGATGTCCAGGGCGGTGAGGACGGCGTCGTGGATGTTCGTGCCGCCGCGCGCCTCGAGGGAGTCCACGAAGGAGGAGGCGTCGATGCGCAGGGGCTCGTCCAGCTCGTCCGTCTTGCCCTTGAAGGGGTTGGTGGAGCTGCTGAACGCGAGGAGGTAGACCCCGTCGCCCGGGTTCATCAGGTTCAGGGCGGCCTTCAGCGCCTTGCGGGCCTGGTCGATCTTCGGGCCGGACATGGAGCCGCTGGTGTCGAACACGAAGGCGACGTCCTTGCGCACGATCTCGTCGTCGCTCGCCTCCTCCTGGGGCGCGACCATCGCCACGAAGAAGCCCTCGTCGCCCCCGCCGTGGAAGGTGCGGAAGGTCAGGCCGAAGTCCTTCGACTGGACCTCGTATTCGAGCTCGAAGTCGGCCGACGGGACGGCGTCCTGCATGCGCGCGTCCACGAGCCAGGCGTCGCCGGCGGAGTCGACCCGGGCGGGCCAGGAGGGGGCGCGCACGGCGGTGATGGGCTTGCCGTCCTCCACCCGGACGCTGACGCGCAGGTCGTCGACCGGCGGGAGCCCGGACTCGGCGTAGTCGAGCGGGTGGGAGTAGCGGACCTTCCCGGCCTCGTAGGGCAGGAGCTCGCTGTAGACGACCTCGAACCGACGCAGCTCGCCCGGCGCGAGCTCGGTGAAGCGCGCCGTGAAGGTGTTCTCGTCCGTCTGGTCGACGATCGAGGCGGCCTCTCCCCGGTCCGAGGCGCCCTCGAACGTCTCCTGCGCGTCCGCCTTCTCCCCGACGGTGGACACTACGCGCCGTCCGCCGATCCAGAAGGCGTACTCCTGGACCGAAGCGGCGGGGCCGAGCGGCAGCAGGTAGGTGCCGGTGAGGGGCCGCTCGGTGTCGTTGCGGAAGACCTGGACCAGGGTCGTGGTGGCGACCTGGTCCACGATGGCGACGTCGACCTCCTGGGTGACGAGCGTCAGCGGGGTGGTCTTCGGGTTCTGCACGTCGTCGCCCGGGGTGTCGGGGAGGACGATCCCCGCGGCGGCGGGGGAGACGGCGGCGAGGATGCAGACCGCGCCCGCGAGGACGAAGGCCCAGGCGGTGCGCGGGGTGAGGGAGTGGAAGGGTCGAGGCATCGAAGAGGCTCCGGGGACGGTTCGCCTCCTTCTCTTTCCAAGCCCCGTGCCGGCTTCGTGATCGATGGACGTCGAGGCTGTGGCTCGTCCGGCACGCCCGGCCTGTGTCCCGACGTCCACGGCCCATCGCGGACCCTCGGACACAGCCCGCGCGCTTGAGCCCCGCGGCGGGGGCCTTATGGTCCGGGCCGTGCGCACCCTCCCGAGCCTCGTGTTGCTGATCGCCCTGCTGGTCCCGACGACCGCGTGGGGGGCTTCGCGCTCGGACCGCATCGAGGCGACCTACGGCATCGGCAACATCGAGAACGGCACGGCGTCGTGGACGGATCGCGAGCTGAAGATCGTGGAGGCCTCCCTGCGGATCCTCGACGAGGCCGAGCTGAGGGGGGTCCAGGGCGTGAAGCTGGTGCGCATGAAGCGGTCGCCGCGCATCGCCGGCACCGGGCTCTATCTCGTGGACGGCGAGGGCCCGCGGATCCTCATCTACGACCGCGCGTTCAAGGGTCCCGGCAAGGGGTCCCCCAAGGTGCCGAACCAGACCCTCGTGCACGAGTTCGGCCACGCGATCGCCCACAAGACGGTGCGGGCGGCCACGCGGCGGGCGGAGCGCGCGGTGGACGAGGCGAACGCCCTCGTCGACAAGTACAACGCCGCGGTCGGCCGCTACAACGCCCTGGCTCGGCGCTGGAACCAGACGCGCGATCGCGCGGTGAAGGACGAGATGGTCCCCGTCGGTCGCCGCATCCGCCGGCTGGAAGGGGACATCGTGGAGATCCGGCGCGAGGTGCGGAAGCTCAACCGCAAGGCGCGGGAGCTGCACAGCGATCACAACTCGCCGTTCCCGCGGAGCGGCGTGCTGCGCGACTACAAGGTGGCGCTGGGCCTCCGGTTCGGGCCCACGCCCTACGGCCGTCGCAACCTGCAGGAGTCCTTCGCGGAGTCGTTCATGCTCCACAAGACCGACCGGAAGACGCTGAAGAAGCGGCTCCCGAAGGTGGCGAAGTGGCTCCAGGCCGACGGCCACCTGAATCCGACCCGCTGATTCACCCCTCTCGACGAATCAGAGATTCGTCGCCGGGGGCCCCGGGTGCCCCTGAAGACTCCGCTTCACTCCGTTCCGCTGCGCGCGCTTGGGGCGCTTGCTTTCGCCGGATGCAAACCCCGTTGCAATGGGTCGCTCCAGGGCGCGTATCATTGCGGACCTCGCCGCTGCCGGCGGGTTCTGAAAGGTGAACCATGGGCCTGTTCGACTTCATCAAGGGCGAGGTCATCGACGTCATCGAGTGGACGTCGGACTCCCGCTCCACGCTCGTCTACCGCTTCCCCACCAAGGACCACGCCATCAAGATGGGCGCCCAGCTCACGGTGCGCGAGGGTCAGGCCGCGGTCTTCATCAACGAAGGCGCGCTGGCGGACGTGTTCGGCCCCGGTCGCCATGAGCTCGAGACCAGCAACCTCCCCATCCTGACGAAGCTGCAGAGCTGGAAGCACGGCTTCAACTCGCCCTTCAAGGCCGAGGTCTACTTCGTCTCCACCACCCAGACGACCGACCGCAAGTGGGGCACCCAGAACCCCATCCCCATGCGGGACCCGGAGATCGGCCCCGTGCGCGTGCGCGCGTTCGGCTCCTACGGCTTCAAGGTCTCGGATCCGGCCAAGTTCATCCAGGAGATCGTCGGCACCGACGGGCACTTCTCGGTCCACGAGATCGACAGCCAGCTCCGCTCCCAGGTCGTCAGCTCCTTCACGGACGCGCTCGGCGAGTCCAAGGTCCCGGTGCTCGACCTGGCGGCCAAGTACCGGGAGCTCGGCGAGACCATGCGCGCCGCCATGGCCGACGACTTCACCGGCTACGGGCTCGACCTCACGGCGTTCATCATCGAGAACATCTCGCTGCCCCCCGAGGTCGAGAAGATGCTCGACAAGCGCGCCTCCATGGGCGTGCTCGGCGACATGGGCAAGTACACCCAGTTCCAGGCCGCGCAGGCCCTCGAGGCCGCCGCGAACAACCCCGGCGGCGGCGCGGGCGACGCCATGGGCATGGGCGCCGGGATCGCGATGGGTCAGGCGATGATGAACGCCATGGGCGGCGCGACGGCGGCGGCGGCGGCTCCGGCGGCTCCGGGCGCGGGCGGCGGCGACGACATGGTCGCCCGCCTCACGAAGCTCAAGAGCCTCCTCGACGCGGGCGTCATCTCGCAGGAGGACTTCGACGCCAAGAAGGCGGAGATCCTGGCCGCGATCTAGCGCGCTCCGCGGGGTCGCGATCGAGAGAAGCGCCTCGATCACCAACTTCCGTGGTAAAACCTGCCGATAGTGGCGAGTTCCACCCAGCGGGTCGCTCCCCCCGACCACAAGATCGGCGAGTACGACGTCCTCCGGCAGCTCGGCTCGGGCGGCATGGCGACCGTCTATCTGGTCCGCGGGCCCGGCGGGAAGGTCCAGGCCCTCAAGGAGATGAAGCCCCAGGCCGAAGCGAAGCGCGAGATGACGAAGCGCTTCAAGGCCGAGTTCAAGGTGGCTTCGTCCCTCACCCATCGAAACATCGTCGGCGTCCGTGACTTCTTCGCGGCGGACGGCACGCTCCACATCGTCATGGAGTACGTCGACGGGCTCGACCTGCGCTCGGTCCTCAAGTGGGGCGGCACGCTGGACGACGGTCGCCTCGCCCTCATCGGCGCCGACATCGCCGCGGGCCTGGCCTGCGCGCACGCGTCGGGCGTGCTGCACCGGGATCTCAAGCCCGAGAACGTGATGCTCGGCCGTCGCGGCCACGTGAAGGTGACCGACTTCGGCGTCGCCCGTGTCCAGGGCACGCGCCTCACCGCGACGGGGATCATCGTCGGCTCCCCGGCCTACATGTCCCCCGAGCAGCTGGCGGGCGTCCCGGGCCAGAAGCTGACGCCCGAGGCGGACGTCTACAGCTTCGGGGCGCTCCTCTACGAGCTCGGCGAGGGCCGCGGGCCCCTGCACTTCAAGAAGCACGAGGATCTGCTCACCGTGCTGCGCGCGAAGCGCGAGAAGAAGCCCCGCAGCATGCGGCGGATCGAGGACAAGGAGCTCGCTGAGCTGATCCTCGCCTGCCTCTCCCCGGAGGTCGTGGATCGGCCGGACGCCATGTCCGACCTGTCGATGCGACTGCGCCGCGTGGCTCGGCGCGCCGGATCGTCCCGAGGCGATGTCCAGCACCTCAGCGAGCACGCGATCGAGGGTCGTGATGCCGGCATCAAGTCGAACAACGAGCCCGCCCCGTCGCCGAAGGCGCGCGTCCTGCCCGACCCCCCGCGCGCCGCCCCCCGCGCCCGACGCATGCCCGCCGCCGCCGCGGCCGGTGCTCGGGCCGCCGTGCCCGATCGCCCGCCGTGGTCCGGTTCGTCGTGGGACGCCCCCGTCCTGCCCCCGTCGCTGGAGTCCCGCGCTCCCGCGGCCGCTCGCGCCGCGCCCGCCCCCGCGCGTCCGCCTGCCCGCGTCGTCCGCCCGCCCGCGAAGCGAAAGGAGCCCCTCGGCCCCGCGCCGGCCCGCCGGGAGACCGAAGCCGTGGAGGACTGGGGCGGAGACTCCTCCATTCGCACGCCGAGCCGCACCTCCGAGCTCTCCGTCAAGCGTCGCCGGGCGGAGGAAGACAGCGCCGGGATCGTGGCATGGCTCGCGCTTCTGCTGTTCGGAGCGGCGGTCTTGTTCCTGGGCGCCAGCGCTTCGTTGACCGGCTCTCCGCTCGGTCTGCTCGAACAGTGGATACAATTGCCGTGACGGGGCGTGATCAGGAAGGTCCGGCTAGGCTCGCTTCGTCGTAGACATTCGCGCAGGGGCGGGGATCGAAGGGGCATACGCGCTGGTGGACGAAGAACCGACCGTCATGGAGTTCGGCCGTCGTACGGTTCGCGAGGAGGTCCTCGGGGTCGGCGAGGGTGGGCCCAGGACCCCGACGCTCACGCAGACCACCGGGCCCGAGCCCGGCAAGGGCTACCCGCTCAACCTGCGCAACCGCGCCCTCTTCATCGGGCGCGACGAGAACGCCGAGATCTCCATCGACGACGCCTCCGTGAGCCGGCGGCACGCGCGCCTCTACTTCGAGGGGCGCGGCGGCGGCACGAGCGTCGTGATCCAGGATCTCGAGTCCACCAACGGCACCTACGTCAACGACAAGCAGATCCGCCGCGCGCGCCTCGAGCACGGCGATCGGATCCACCTGGGCGACGTCCTCCTCCGCTTCGAGATGCTGGACGACGTGGACCAGGAGGTCCGCGCCAGCGTCGCGCGCCGGGTCAAGGAGTCGGACCTCGACGCCCTCACCCGGTTGCTGACGCGCCGCGGGATGGTCGAGCACCTCCCGTCGTTGCTCGATCGGGCCGCCACGAACAACTGGGCGGTGTCGGCGGTGATGCTCGACATCGACCACTTCAAGCGGATCAACGACTCCCTGGGGCACCAGGCGGGCGACGACGTGCTGCGGCGCCTCGGCAGCCTCGTCCGGTCCACGGTCCGCGGGGACGACCTCGCCATCCGCTTCGGCGGCGAAGAGATCCTCCTCATCCTCGCGGGCGCCCGCAGGCTGCACGCGCGGGTCCTGAGCGAGCGCCTGCGCCACGCCGTCGCCGACATGCGGTTCACCGATCAGCCCGACTTGATCGTCACGGTGAGCCTCGGGGTGGCCGAGCGCGCCGAGGGCGAGACGCTTGAGGCGTGGATCGGCCGCGCGGACAAGGCCCTCTATCGGGCGAAGCGCGGAGGCCGCAACCGGTCCGAGGCCGCGCCGATGCCGGGCGACAAGGCGTGAAGCGCACCCGCGAAGGCGACCTGCAGGACCTTCGCGACGACCTCGAGATCGCCCTCGCCGACGCGCTCGACGGCCTCCCTCCCGGGCCCATGCTCTACAAGCGGCTCCGTCGGATCGTCGAGTCCCGACTCCAGAACCGCCTCGGTCGCGGCACGTTCCGCGACGTGGATCGGGCGCAGGTGGTCATCGGCGAGGGGGCGCCCGGCGAGGTGATCGTCGAGCTTCGGCTCCACCGCGGCGCGACGGTGCGCCACGTCCGGCTCTCCACGCTCTTCTTCTAGCGGTCCGAGCGAGCGCTACGGCGCGTCCGCGGGGCGGATCTCCTGCCACGACTGGCCGCCGTCGTCGTCCACGAGGATCAGGAACAGCCGGATCGGCTCGGTGGCCGGGGGGCTCTCGCTCGGGGGGGTCCAGCCGAACTCCCGGTCGGGGGTGAAGAAGGCCGTGTTGAGGCTCGCGGACTCGCTCCCGTAGGGGTTGGAGCTCTCGTCGTCGTCGTCGTCGTCCGTCTTGGGGGCGCCCTCGACGTCGGCGAAGGGGCTGTCGGCGGGCAGGCCCGGCGAGCCGTGGGTCCAGTAGACCTGCGCGTCGACGTCGCTCGCGGTCTTGTCGTCCGCCACCTCGATCTCGAACCGGAGGCCGTCTTCGCGATCGACGGCCCCGACGTACAGCGGTCCGGCCTCGCCCGGCAGGGTCCCGGCTTCGATCGAGAAGGTGGTCGTGCCCACCGTCAGCGACACCAGGGTCGGGTTCTCGTTGTAGCTCTCGGGGAGCTCCTCTTCGCCCTCGGCCGGAGGGTCCGGGAGGTCGTCGTCGTCGCCCGCGGAGTCGTCGTCGTCGCCCGCGGAGTCGTCGTCGTCGCCCGCGGAGTCGTCGTCGTCG
>CAZUHI010000034.1:18753-32738 GCA_964620495.1 uncultured Rickettsiales bacterium
CCGAGGTCGATCTCGGGCACCAGGAAGTACGCGAACTTGATGGCCTCGCGGGTCAACTCGTCGTCCGCGGCCGTGTAGCGGAGCGGGAGGAGGCCCTGCGTCCAAGTGGTCTCGCGGGCCCCGAACAGCGCGGCGAGGTCGACCTCCAGGGTGGGTCCGTAGGGACCGTCGGGGATCAGCTCCTCGAGCTCCTCCGCGCCCTCGAAGTCGTCGGGCAGCTCGAGGGCCCAGGTGTGCTCCACGCCCTCGAGCGCCTCGTCGGTCGGGTCCACGACCAGGGCCTTCATCGTGATCGGAGGCAGCGGCCACTGATCGAGCCGGAGGTTCGCGGGATCCGCCTTGAGCGCGAGCACGCGCAGGTTGGTGATCTCGTACTCGTTCGGCAGCTCGGGGAAGCACGAAGTGGCCCCGGCGGCGACCAAGACGGCCACCACGATCGAAGCCACGCGGCTCGGCGCGGGGGGGGCATCAGAATTCAACGCGGACTCCGAAGTTGAAGCTCGGGATCGCCGTGAACGACGCCGACTCGAGGTAGTCGAAGGAGTAGAGGAGGAAGTCGTCGGTCGTGGCGGCATACACGTTCAGGATGTCGATGAAGACGTCCGCCACGTGGTCCTTCTTGCGGATCCGCTTGTCGATGCGGATGTCGAGCTGGTGGTACGGCTTGCCGCGTTCGCTGTAGAGGCCGCCGTACACCGGCACGAACGCGCCCGCGTCGGCGTAGTAGGTGGAGCCCTCGATCGGGGTCCGCGGCGAGCCGCTCTGGAACTGCCACCGCGCGCCGATCTGCACCTCGCCCGGCAGCTTCACCTGCACGAGCACGCTCAGCGCGTGCCGACGGTCGTACTGGAACCACCGCCAGTCCTCGTCCGGGAAGTCCTTCCGCTGGGCCCACGACAGCGAGTAGCTCAGCCAGCCGCTGAACGCGCCGCCGCGCAGGAAGGCGAACCGCGCGAACACCTCCATGCCCCAGATGCGGCCGATGCCGGAGTTCGACAGCCCGTTCGTGGGGTCGTCCTCCCGCTCCTCGTCGCCCAGCGTGGCGAGGTTCGCGAAGTCGGCGGCGCTGACGCTGCTCACGACCTGGTCGTCGAGCGTCTTGAGGTAGCCCTGGATGTCGACGTCGAGGAACGGCCCGGGGATCAGCTGCACCCCGAGGTTCACGTGCCACGCGCCCTCGGGGCCGAGGTCGGGGTTGCCGGAGACCGGGCTGATCTCGGACCGCGCGGGCGCCTGCACGTAGCGCCCGCCCGCGACGGACACGCGCACCTGCTTGACCGGCTGCACGCCCAACCGGCCGCGGAAGGCGGGCACGGAGGTGTCGATCGAGCCGAAGTAGTCGAACCGGAACTCGGGCGTGAGGCTCAGCCACTTCACCGGCTTGAACGTGCCCCCCACGTAGCCGCCGACCCAGCCGCGCGTGTTGCGCGCCGACCCCGAGATGTTGTCCTCGAGGCCCGCGCCGCTGCCCGGGGACTGGTTCTCGCGCGCGGCGGGCGGGGCGTCCTCGGAGATGCGCACCCAGTCGACCTCGCCGAGGATCCCGGCGTTGACCTCGAGCCACGGCAGCACCGGGATCTCGACGTCGTCCGCGATGTGCAGCGTCGTGTGTCGCTCGCTGCTCGAGATGATGTTCGCGAAGTTGAACGACGTGCCCCAGAACGTCAGCGCGATCTGGGCGCGGTTCTCGAGCCCGAACGGGGCCTCGCCGTCGAGCCGCACGAAGAAGCGGTGCAGGTTGGTGTTCAGGTCGAAGACCAGGTCCTGGGTGCCGTCGTCCTCGTCCTCGGGGGCGAGCAGGCGGATGCCGTCCGTCGTGCCGAGGTAACCGAGGGTGAGGCGCAGGGCCTCGACGGGGTCGACCTGCAGGATCACCTGCTGGTCCTGGAAGAAGGGGGCCGTCGCGAAGTCGAGGTTCAGCTCCGGCGCGGCGGCGGCGATGATCCGGAAGAAGACCTCGTAGTACGAGCGCCGGATGCCGAAGTAGAAGCGCGACTTCGTGGTGATCGGACCCTCGAGACCGAACGACGTGAGGCCGAAGCCGGGCTCGAAGAACCCGCCGACGCGGTCCGATCGCGGGTCGCGGAGGTCCACGCCCACCACGCCGCCGGTCAGGTCGCCGAACTTGGCGTCCGTGGCCGCGGGCTGCAGGTACGCGCGATCGACCAGGAAGTCGCCCGTGATCGACTGGTTGCTGAGCGGGTGGAAGATGATCGGGATCGGGAGCCCGTCCAGGTAGAGGACCGAGTCCTCGGCCGACGCGCCGCGCAGCACCGGGGCCTGGGTGCTCTCGCCCGACGTCCCGCTGAAGTTGGGCTCGGTGTGTACGACGCCCGGGAGGCTCTGGACGGCCGCCAAGGGGTCGCCGCCCGCGCCCGGCATCTTGCGGAGCTCGTCGCGGGTGAGCACGCGCTCGGGGGTGTCCGACTCCCGCCGCGCCACCACGACCGTCTCGGGCATGCCGGTGGGACGGACCCGGTACACGACCTCCCGGCTCGAGCCCTCGGCGAGCTCCTCGACGAAGCGCTCGATCTTCAGGCCCGGCCCCCCGATGGAGGTCACGTAGAGCCCGGCAGGGACCTCGCCGAAGGAGAACGTCCCGTCCGCGTCCGTGACCGCCTCGGCGGTGGGCTCCTCGGCCAGGTCGTAGTCCTCCCAGGAGTCGGGCTCGTCCTCGAGATCGGCCTTGGGCGTGGCGGTCAGGAGCACCACCTGGAGGGCGACGGCGGGCTCCTTGCTGCCCTTCATCTCGATCCGGCCGCTCAGCTCGGCGGGGGGGCTCACCGGGGGCGGCGGCTCGGCGGCGAGGAAGACGAAGGGGTACTCGATGGTGACGGCCACGGGGTCCGCGCCCTGGTAGGCCGGGAAGAACTGCAGCGCCCTGGCCGCCCGCTCCGCCGCGGCGTCCAGCTCCGGGAAGCCGGACGTGGCAGCCACGGCGGCGTCGGTGACCGCTCCCTGCTCGTCGACGGCGAGCTGCACCATGATCGTGACCGGCGGGCTGCCCGGCTCGAGCACGTCGGGGGGCAGCGGGGCGGACACGGAGCCGAGCGGAATGGGGGGACGGAGCGGCGGGCCCTCGTCGTCCTGGGCGTGAGCTGCGGTCGGGAGGAGGAGCAGCAGGCACAGCGCAGCGACCGAGGCGGATCTCGTCATGTCGGGCACTCTAAATCACGCGGGGGACCCGCGCCGGGGACCTTTGGTACAACCCCCGCCATGCGAACCCTGCGACTCCTCTCGATCTGCGGCGCCCTCGGACTCCTCGTGGCGGCGACGCCCGCCTGCAAGGGCGACAAGGCGGCGCCCGCGCGCGCCCCGTCGGCCACGCCCCACCCGGCGTCCAAGCTCGACGCCGCCCCCAAGTCGATCCCGCCCAAGGCGAAGGCCGTCATGGACGTGACCTGGAGCGGCAAGAAGCTCAACAAGGACGTGCACGGCGCGGCGGTGGAGAACGCCGCCGCCGACGGCGCCGTGGCCGCGATGGGCTGGTGCAACGACGCGAAGGTCGTGTCCGAGATCGCGGCGCTCAAGGGAGTGACGCTCGGGCGCGCGACCCTCAAGCCGCGGAACCCCGCCAACACGGGGCCGGACTGGGTGCAGGAGTTCCTCGCGAAGCAGGGCGAGACGGTCTCCACCCAGGGGCTCAAGTCGATCACGGAGATCGTCCCCGTGGAGGGCGGCGAGAGCGCGCGCTTCCTGCGCCGCATCCGCGTGGAGGAGGGCTGCCTGGGCTGCCACGGGGCGGATCTCGATCCCGCGGTCGTCGCCGAGCTGAAGGCGAAGTACCCGGAGGACAAGGCGGTCGGCTACAAGGTCGGGGACCTGCGCGGCGTCGTGTGGGCCGAGAAGGCCGTCGCGGGCGAGCCGAAGCCCGAAGAGGCGACGCCCGCCGAGCCGAAGCCCACCGAATAGCCCCGGGGAAGCCATGTCGGACCTGCACAGCCAGATCGATCCCTACGACTACTTCGAGGCGATGCAGTCGGGGACGAAGGCGGAGCAGATGTTCCACACCGCCCGCACGAAGCTCGTGGTGGGCGTGTCGGACGGCGAGGGCAAGCGCGTCCTCGACGTAGGGGCCGGATCCGGGTGCCTCGCCATCCCGCTCGCCGAGGCGGGCGCGGCCGTCGTGGCCGTCGAGCTGAGCGCCGACCACTGCGCGACGCTCCAGCAGCGCGCGGACGAGCGCGGCCTCGACCTCAGCGTCGTGCGCGCCGACGCGTCCCGCCTGCCGTTCCCGGACGACTCCTTCGACGTCGTGTGCGTCGCTTCGGTCGTGCACCTCGTGCCGCACCCCGGCCCGCTCCTCCGGGAGGCCGAGCGCGTGTGCCGTCGCGACGGCCGCATCGTCGTCGCCGGGCCGTGGGCCTACCACCCGAAGTCCATGACCTGGGTGAAGACCCTCCTGCGCGGCGCGCCCCCCGAGACCACGACGTACCCCTTCAGCCGCAAGCGCCTCGAGCGGCTGCTCGTCCGCTCGACGTTCACGGGGCAGCGCATCGACTACCCCATGGGGTACCTGGCCACGACCTGGGTCCCGTCCGGCAAGGAGTGATGGAGCCCGCCCGGTGAACGCCGGCCTCGACCGCTGGTTCGGCGTCACGGACGCCGGCAGCACCCTCCGCCGCGAGGTGGCGGGCGGCGTCACGACGTTCCTGGCGATGGCCTACATCCTGTTCGTCCAGCCCGCGTTCCTCAGCGCCGCGGGCATGGACTCCGGGGCCGTCCTCGCCGCCACCTGCGTCGCGTCGGCCGTCGCCACCGGCGTCATGGGCCTGTGGGCCCGCTACCCCGTGGCCCTCGCTCCGGGCATGGGCCTCAACGCGTTCTTCGCCTTCACGGTCTGCGGCGCCATGGGCGTGCCCTGGCAGGAGGCGCTCGGCCTGGTCGTCGTCTCCGGCACGGTCTTCGCGCTCCTGGGCCTCGTCGGCCTCCGCGAGCGCATCGTCGCCCTCGTCCCGGCGGGCCTGAAGCACGCGATCGCGGCGGGCATCGGCCTCTTCATCGCGTTCATCGGGCTGAAGGAGGCCGGGGTCCTCGTCCCGGACGCGAACACCCTCACCTCCATGGGCGAGATCCACACCCGCTGGGCCCCGATCGCGACCGCCGTCTCGGGGTTCGCCGTCGCCGCCGTCCTCACCGCTCGGCGGGTCCCGGGCGCGATCCTCGTGGGCATCGCGGTGAGCCTCGTGGTCGGCCTCGCCGTGGGGGTCGCGACGTTCCACGGGGTGTTCGCCGTGCCGCCGTCCCTCGCGCCGACGGCCTTCGAGTTCTCGTTCGCGAACCTGCTCACCCCCTCGCGCCTCGGGCTCGTCCTGCTGTTCCTCTACACGGACCTCTTCGACACGGTGGGGACGCTCGTCGGGGTGGCGACGCAGGCCGATCTGCTCGAGGACGGGGAGCTCCCCCGCGGCGACCGCGCGTTCCTGTCGGACGCCCTCGGCACCATCACGGGGGGCCTGCTCGGCACCTCCACGGTGACGTCCTACATCGAGTCCGCCGCGGGCGTGGAGGCGGGCGCGAAGACGGGCCTGGCGTCGGTCGTGACGGCGGCGCTGTTCCTCGGCGCGCTCTTCCTCCACCCCCTCGTGGAGACCGTGGGCGGGGGATACGCGGTGCAGACGCCGATCTTCACGAGCACCGGGCCCGTCGCGCACACGCTCTTCATCCACCCGATCACCGCCCCCGCCCTGCTCCTGGTCGGCGCCCTCATGGCCCGGTCCCTGGGCTCGATCCGGTGGTCCGATCCGGTGGAGGGCGTGGCCGCGTTCCTCATCGTCGCGGGCATCCCGCTGACCTTCTCGATCGCCGACGGGATCAGCTTCGGGCTGATGGCCTGGAGCGGGGTGTCCTTGGCGTCCGGGCGCGGGCGCGAGGTGCCCTGGGGCCTGCACGCGCTGGCGGGCATCCTCGCGGTGCGCTGGGTCGCGGCCCTACTCGGCTGGGGCTGACCTCCGCCTCCGACGGCCCGCGACGGGGACCAGGGCCACCAGCCACCACCCGGCGCTCCCCGCGGCCGACATCGACGACTCGCAGCCCGCGCAGCCACCCCCGCCGGACGTCCACACGAGCGTCTCGGGGTCGATGCAGCCCTCTTCGAGCCCGTCGCAGTTCTGGTCCACGCCGTCCTCGCAGATCTCGAGGGCCTCGGGGAAGATCGACGGGTTCCGGTCGTCGCAGTCCCCGTCGCACCCCGTGACGCCGTCGCCGTCCCGGTCCGTCTCGGCCTCCGAGAGCTCCCCGTCGCAGTCGTTGTCGAGCCCGTCGCACAGCTCCTCGGCGCCTGGATGCACGGTCGCGTCGTCGTCGTCGCAGTCGCCGTCGCAGGGCAGCCACCCGTCGCCGTCGCCGTCGATCTCGTCGTCCGGGATCTCGCCGTCGCAGTCGTTGTCGCGACCGTCGCACAGCTCCACGCCGCCGGGCTCGTTCAGGGGATCGTCGTCGTTGCAGTCCTCGCAGGAGAGGATCCCGTCGCCGTCGCCGTCGATCTCGCCCAGCGGGTCGGCGTCCGCGGCGCCGTTGCAGTCGTTGTCGAAGCCGTCGCACAGCTCGTCCGCGCCGGGGGTGTTGGCCCCGTCCTCGTCGTCGCAGTCCTCGCACGACAGCGACCCGTCGCCGTCGAGGTCCACCTCCCCCGCCTCGTCGAAGTCGGGGATGCCGTCGCAGTCGTTGTCCCGGCCGTCGCACAGCTCGGGCGCGAAGGGCGTGTTGTCCGGGTCGGCGTCGTCGCAGTCGACGCAGGACAGGGAGCCGTCCCCGTCGGCGTCGACCTCGCCCGCGGCGTCGAAGTCCGCCGCCCCGCTGCAGTCGTTGTCCACGCCGTCGCACAGCTCCACGGCGCCGGGGGTGTTGTTCGGGTCGGCGTCGTCGCAGTCGGCGCAGGACAGGGAGCCGTCCCCGTCGGCGTCGACCTCGCCCGCGGCGTCGAAGTCGGCCAGCGTGTTGCAGTCGTTGTCCTGGCCGTCGCACAGCTCGACCGCGCCGGGCGTGTTGGCCGGGTCCGCGTCGTCGCAGTCGTCGCAGGAGATGGACCCGTCCGAGTCGGCGTCGACCTCGCCCGCGGCGTCGAAGTCCGCCAGCCCGTTGCAGTCGTTGTCGAAGCCGTCGCAGATCTCGCCGCCCCCCGGGGTGTTCGCGGCGTCGTTGTCGTCGCAGTCGGCGCAGGAGAGCGAGCCGTCGCCGTCGGCGTCGACCTCCCCCGCGGCGTCGAAGTCGGCGAGGGTGTTGCAGTCGTTGTCGAAGCCGTCGCACAGCTCCACCGCGCCGGGGGTGTTGTTGGCGTCCGCGTCGTCGCAGTCGTCGCAGGACAGGGAGCCGTCGCCGTCGCCGTCGACCTCGCCCGCGGCGTCGAAGTCGGCGAGGGTGTTGCAGTCGTTGTCCTGGCCGTCGCACACCTCGGCCGCGCCGGGGGTGTTGGCGGGGTCCGCGTCGTCGCAGTCGAGGCAGGAGATCGACCCGTCGGAGTCGCCGTCCACCTCGCCCGCCACGTCGAAGTCGGCGAGGCCATTGCAGTCGTTGTCCTGGCCGTCGCAGGCCTCGGTGTTGCCGGGGAAGTTGTTGGCGTCGGTGTCGTCGCAGTCGCCGGGGGAGTCGGCGGGATCCTCGCAGTAGTTTCCGGGGCAGAACCCGTCGCCGTCGAGGTCGTCTTCGTACCAGGAGGCCTCGAAGTCGTCCCACTCCACGGTGGTGCTCACGTGGTTCTCGATGCCCACGAGGCCGTCGCCCAGGAAGCTGCAGTGGGGATGGGGCTCGGCCGCGAACAGCAGCGCGCCGTCCAGCCACATGGAGATGAGGTTCCCGTCGACCTCGACCTCCACGAAGATCGGCGTGTTGCTCGCCACCGTCGCGGGGGCGCCCCCGGCCACGAGCACGCCCTCGGTGGGCACGTTGGGGCCGTCCGCCGTCCACCAGATGTTGCCCGCGGTGGCGAGGTAGACGCCGCACCGGAGCCCCGCGGCGTCATTCTTCTTCACCATGAAGCCGCCGATGCCGCCCCACGACGAGGTGTAGTTGCCCGCGAAGTAGAAGTGATCGAGCCCGCTCGCGAAGCCGACGTTGGTCTCGATCACGGGACCGACGTGCGTCGCTCCGGACATCCCCGACGTGGTGAACAGGGTCCCGGCCTCGCTGTTGTTGCCCTCCACGTCCGTCCACACCGGCGTGAAGGCGCCGTCGTCGAAGTCGTCGAAGAAGGTCCCCGCGCCGGCTGCCCGGGGGAGCGCGAGGGAGGTGAACAGGCCGATGACCAGCGCCAGGTCGAAGGTCTTCATGATTCGAACATAGCGTCGCGGCGCAGATCGGGCCGGGTAGAGTCGCGCCATGCGGATTCTCGTCCCTGCCCTCGTCTGCCTCCTCGTCGGTTGCCCCGGCGGCGGGATCCTCGGGGGAGACGGGACCCCCGAGCCCACCCCGGAGCCGACGCCCGAGCCGACGCCCGACCCGCCCGACGAGTGCGAGGGCATCCAGAACGTCGCGGGGACGGACGTCGTGCTGGACGAGCTCTGTCTGTTGGGTCGCTGCGTGGCCGTCTCGGGCTCCCTGACCGTCGAGGCCGGGGCCCCGGATCTGACCTGCGTCGCCTCCGTGCTGGGCGACTTCCTGATCACGGGCTACGAGGGCGACACGTTGGAGCTGCCCGCGCTCGAGGCGGTGGGGGGACGACTCCTGATCGAACGAAACGGCCTCGAGGAGATCACGGCGCCGCCTCAGCTGGCCTCGGTCGACGGCACGTTCATCATCAACGAGACCAACGCGACGCTCGTCGGCCGCTTCGACGCGCTCCGCACCGTGGGCGACACCGAGCTCAACCTGCTGGGGGGGACCGTCCGCGCGCCGCTCCTGGAGACCGCGGGCTCGCTGACGATCCTCGGGTCCGACATCTCCACCGTCGACCTGCCGTCGCTGCACACCGTCGGTCTGCTCAGCATCGCCTGGTCCTACGAGCTGCGGACCCTGGGCGACATCGGCGCGCTGCGGAACGTCGACGAGATCCAGCTCCAGGCGCTCTACGTCTTGGAGTCGCTCGGCGGCCTCGTGGTCCCCGCCGACGTGCCGGGGCGGATCGGGATCACCGAGCACCCGGAGCTGCGCGACCTGTCGGCGCTCTCGACCTTGCGGCGGGCGGGCACGCTGCTGCTCCGAAACAACGAGGAGATCGACGACGTCACGCCGCTGCACGACGTCGAGGCGCTCACCGGGGACCTCATCATCGAGGACAACCCGAGCCTCGGGAACGAGGCCGCCTACGCCCTGCGCGACGCGATCGGCGAGGCGAACATCGGCGGGTCCATCACCATCGAGAACAACGACCCCGAAGACGACTGAGCGCCCCCTGGGTTCACTTCAGCGGGGGGAAGGGGCCGATGACGCCCCAGAAGCTGCGCGGGTCGCCTTCCGTCGTGTCCTGCCAGTACACGTCGCCCCACTTGCTGAAGGGCTCCTGCACCGAGAACGTGATGTATCCGCGGCCGCGGATGTCCGGGTACCACTGCAGCCCGGCGACCTCGCCCCCGCGCGGGACCGTCAGGATCCGGGTCAGCTCGCCGCTCGCGACGTCCAGGGCCCACAGCGCGTTGTTCACCTTCGCCGACGTGTCTTCGGCGATGAGCAGGACGCCCGCCTCGGGGATGAACGCGACGTTGTCGGGTCCGGCGATCCGGTCCACGTCGCAGCGGGTCGCGTTGAACTGCGAGTCGCCGTGGATGGTCTCCTGCATGCCTTCGGTCACCACCGAGACGGGGCCGACGACCCAGGCGCTCGGGATCGGGTGCCCGTCCGTGTCCGCGACGCCTTCGACGACATCGGCGCCCAGGATCGCGCCGCACGGTCGCCGCTCCAATCGGATGTGGTCCGGCCCCCCGACGTCCCACTTCGGGTGCGCGGCCAGCATGCCCCGCTCGACCCGCGCGATCGCCATGTAGAGCCGTCGCCCCACGGGGTCGATCGCCGTGCCCTCGGACTTGCTGAACTCGGTGGTGGCGCCCCTCAGCGCGGCGTAGCGACGCGTCTCGAGGCGAGAGGCCGCGAGCTCGGCGCCCGGGCGGACGCGCAGGCACTCGCGGCCGAACATGGTGTGGATCGACGTGAGCGGATCGGCGCACGTCTCCGGATCGGCGCTCTCGAACAGGTCGTCGAAGCCGGTCCCCTTCGCTCGCCACGTCGCGATCTGCGCCTCGCTCGCGCGCCCGAGCGAGATCCACCCCAGGGTGCCGACTCCCGTCTGCGAGGCATCCCAGCGGGCCGCGTACAGCGTGCCGACGCTCAGGTCGCCGGCGACGTCCGCGACGAACATGAAGAACCCGCCGTTGGGGCCGTCGTCGCTCAGGTACACGGTGCGCCCGTCCGGCATCACCCGGGCCTGTTCGTGGCTGAAGCGCCCCATGGCGGTGCGCTTGGTGATGTGGGTCCTGCCGGCGTCGTCGAGCAGCTGCACCTCGGCGATCCAGCCGTAGTCGTAGGGGCTGACCCGGGGGAAGGCGTCGCGGTGGTACCAGGCCATGCGGTTGTAGGCCTCGCGGTCGTCGGAGACCGTGCCGTCCGCGGCGAGCATGCGGATGTCGGCCTCGTACTCCTCGGCGGCCAGGTGGCTGCCCCAGGTGGTCGACTCGGCGGCGCAGAAGAGGTTCCCGCCCCCGACGGACGACAGATCCAGGCCCCGAGCGCGGGACACGGAGAGGCCACCCCCGTCGTCCACCGCGAGCTCGGCCAGTGTGAGGGTCCCGGGCTGACATTCCCCATGCACGACCGTGAAGAGGGCGTCGCCCCGAGGGATGATCGACACCCCGTCCGTGGAGTTGCAGATGACGAGGCGCCCGTCGTCGGCGTGGACGGGGGCGCCGTGGATGTCGAAGGTCTGGCCCCACAGGCCTCCCTCGATGGGGTCGGCGGTGTGGCCCAGGGGCGTCATCTTCAGGGGGAAGGAGGCGCCGTTCCAGGTCGCCCCCGACGTCGCGTGAGTGGTGCTCTGGGCCTCGCCTCGGGGGACGTCGACGGCATTGAACTGGAGGCCGGAGCGGGGGCTCGGGCGGTCGCTCGCCCCCGCCGGGGCGGCGAGGACGAGCGGGAGGACGACGTAGAGGGCACGCATGGCCCGGAGGTCTACTCCACGTCGAAGATGGCCGTGAGCACCTTGTGCGCCTGCTTCTCCCGAACCCGGGGCAGCGCGTAGGCGACCATGGAGTACGTGTCCATGATCGGGCCGTCCTCGCCGTACTCCTTGACCAGGGTGCACAGGTCCTTGAGGCCGGTCTGGACGTCGCCGCCCGTCTTCACCCGCGCCCGCATGACGCGCAGCAGCACGCCCTCGGGCACCTCGGTGTCGACGAAGCGCCGCAGGGTGCGCGCCGCGTCCACGATCGCGGGAGGGACGCCCGACATGTCGGTGCTCCCCGACGCGCGCCGAGGCCGAGGAGTCGGCTCCTCGGGGAAGACGGGAGAGGGCGCCGGGGGGCGAATCTCGGGGACGGGGACCTCGCCCGGAGCGTCCGCAGACGCCTCGACGTCCCCCCAGGAGTCACCGCCCACGGGCCCCCAGGCCGCCCCCCCGGACGACCCCCAGGAGCCGTCGCCCGCGAACATGCTCCCTCCCGCGGAGGGGGGCGCCCACGCGGACATCGAGGGGCCCGCCCCGACCGACGGGGACGCGGGCATCGCCGACACCCGCGCCCCTGCGACCGCCTCGACGAACGTGACGCTCGGACCGTCGGCGAGCACGCCCTTCACGGTGACACCGCGGGGCACGCCCGGGGCCGAAGCCACCGCGTCGACGGCGGCTCGGACCACGGACTCGCTCGGACCCATGACCAGGATGGTGGCGGAGTCGGTCACGGCGTCGACCTGCTACTCCTGCGCCGCCTCGTCGTTCTTCGCTGCGACCCCCGTGACGCGTCCGATGACGTCGCCGATCTTCACCCCCGTCAGCGTCTCGGCGACGGGCGGGATCTGCGCCATCATTCGGGCCACGTCGCCCGTGATGCCGCTGAGGCCCGTGCCGCCCTCGCCGCCGCTGCCGACGATGGTGATGCGGTCGGTCTTGGCGAGCGGCGCCGCGATGGCCTCGGCGAGCTTCGGGAGCACGTCGACCATCATCTGCGCGACGGCTGCGTCGTTGTACTGCTTCCAGCTCTCGGCCTTCTCGGCCATGGCCTGCGCCTCGGCGAGGCCCGTCTCCTTGACGACCTCGGCCTCGGCGAGACCCTTGGCGCGGATGGCTTCGCCGTCGGCCTCACCCTGGGTGCGGGTGACGTCGGCCGCCGCGGAACCCATCTCCCGAGCCGCCTTCGCGCGACCGGCGGCCTCGAGCTCCAGCTTCAGGCGCTCGCCCTCGGCGATCTGCTCGACGCGGTACTTCTCGGCGTCGGCGGGCTTGCGGATGGTGGCCTCGAGCTCGCGCTCGCGCCGGAGGATCTCCTGCTCCTCGACCAGCGCCTGCTGCTGCTTCTCGATGAGCTCGATCATGACCTCCTCCTTCTTGACCTCCTGGCCCTTCCGGTTCTTCATGATCTCGTAGGCGGCCTCGGCCTTCGCGCGCTCCTCGTTGACGCCGGCCTGGTACTGGGCCCGCTTCATCTCGTAGTCGCGGTTGGCGAGGGCGATCTCGGACTCGTTGGCGAACCGCGCGGTCTCGCCCTCCTGGCGGGCCTGGGCGGCCTTGATGGCGGCGTCGCGGTCGGCTTCGGCCTGGGCCACGATCGCGTCGCGCTTGACCTGTGCCGTGCGGGGCTTGCCGATGGCGTCCAGGTATCCGTGTTCGTCGCGGATGTCCTTGAGGGTGAAGGACACGATCTGCAGGCCCATGTTGGCCATGTCGTGCGCGGCCATCTCCTGGACGCGCTGCGAGAAGGCCTCCCGGTCCTGGTACAGCTCTTCTACCGACAGGGTGCCGAGGATGGCGCGGAGGTGTCCCTCCAGCGTCATCGTGCCGATGTTCATGATCTCCTTGTTGCCCTTGCTCAGGAACTGCTCGGCGGCGGTGCCGATGGCGATGTCGTCGCCGCGGACCTTCACCTGGGCCACGCCGTCGACGATCACGGGCACGCCTTGGGCCGTGTAGACCTCGGGGGTCTTCACGTCGAGCGTCAGCAGCTCGAGGCTGAGGATGTCGTACTTCTCGATGATCGGCCAGATGAAGGCGCCGCCGCCCTTGCAGATGCGGTAGCCGACGACCTCGGTCTCGCCGCTGGTCAGCAGGCGACGGTGCTTCCGGCCGGAGATGACGAGCACCTCGTTGGGCCCGACCTTCTTGTACCGCGTGGCGTAGACCATGAACGCGGCCAGGATGAAGCCGAGGATGAGGGTGACGATGCCGCCTGCTACTGCGAGGGATTCCATGGATGGTCCTCTCCGTGTGGGTTGTCTGGTCGGGCGCGGTCCGCGGATGGACCGGTCCCGTCGGGGTCGTGTCCCCCGGATGTCGTGGGTTGCTACGCGGTCTGAGTCGGGGCGGCGTTTGCCGCGCCGGCTTTCGAGGCGGCGCGGTCCTCCCGTGCCTGCTCCACCTCGAACGTCATGCCGTCGACCCTGCTGATGAACACCCGCGCGCCGCGCTCGATGGCTCGGCCGTCTCGCGACCGGGCCGGAGCGTTGATGCGCTGGCCGCCCGCGACGATCGCCACCTGGCCGACGCCGTTCGCGGGGATGCTCGTGATGACCTCGCCCTGGGACCCGATCGTCGACCGGCGCGTGGTGTGGCTCGAACCCTCCACGCGGCGGAGCATCGTGAGGCCCTTGCGCAGCGTCCAGCCCGAGCTGAAGCCGACGCCCGCGGCGATGGGGGGGGCGATGGCGGCGTAGCCAAGCAGCGAGTCGACGCCGAGACCGGTGATGCCGAAGCCGAACAGGGTCGCGGCGACCACCAGCGGGCTCAGCCAGGAGACGCCCGTCGTGTCGTGATCGTGGTGCGCGTTCTCGCCGTCCGCGTCCGCATCGGCGTCGGCGTCGGCGTCGACGTCGCCGTCCATGTCGAAGTCGATCTCGTTGTCGAAGGCGAC
>CAZUHI010000034.1:32838-85099 GCA_964620495.1 uncultured Rickettsiales bacterium
CGTCGGCGTCGACGTCGCCGTCCATGTCGAAGTCGATCTCGTTGTCGAAGGCGACGTCCTTGTCGAAGTGCACGTCCTTGTCGAAGGCGACGTCCTTGCCGTCGATGTCCTTCTCGGCGCCGCCCAGCACGGACAGGATGCTCGCGATCCCGAGCCAGCCCCCACCGAGTCCCAGAGCGACGAGGTAGACGGTCTGAAGCATGAACTCGACATCCTCCTCGGAAGGCGCGCATCCTAGCGCGCAGGCCCGTTGACTGGTTGGCGATGGTTACGGCCACGCCGGGAGTTCATTGCATGAGAGTCCTTTCGATTCTGACGATCTCGAGCGCCTTGGGCCTCGCCGCCTGCGTTCCGGTGGAGGCCGACGGTGGACTGACCGAGCCCTACCAGGCGGGCTTGGTGCAGCAAGCGCAGCTGGACGGTCCCCCCGTGGCCGGAGCGGAGGCGGCTCGGCAGGCCGAAGCGGCGCAGGCGGCCGCGGCGCAAGCGGCGGCTGCTGCGGCCGAGGCGCGCGCGGCGGAGGAGAGCCGGGCGGCGGCGGCGGCCGAGCTGATGAAGGAAGAGGAAGCGGAGATCGCGCGGGCGGAGGCGGCTGCGGCGGCTGCGGGCGCCGAGGTCGAGGAGGTCGCGACGACGGACGACCCCGAGGCGGAGGCCGCGCCCGAGGCGACGGGTGAGCTCGCGACCGCGTCTCCCGAGGACCCCACCAGCGCGCCGGCGGGCGAGCTCGCGGGGAGCGGCGCTCCCCCCGTCGAGGATGAAGTCATCGTGGTGCCGCCGGGCGATCCGGAGGCCACGCCCCTGGACACCGCCGCCGCCCCCGTCGAGCCCCCGGCGGCGGACCCGGCCGCCGAGCCCGCGACCGTCGGCGGCGCCGAGCCCGAGCGCGGCCTCGAGGTGCTCCCGCCCGCCCCGACCACCGACGCGGGGGCGCTCGCCGCGCTCGATCGCGCCGCGCTGCGCCCGTCGCCGCCCGCCCCCGACTACGCCACGCTCGCCGCGGCGAGCTCGGAGCCGTGCTCGCCGAGCGGGTTCGACGCGACGCCCCTGGGGCAGCTGAAGCTCATCCAGACCTGGGTCGCCGGCACCGCGTCCCGCGCGCTCCTGGAGAACCCCGCGGGCGAGACGCGCACCGTCACCCAGGGCGCCGTCGTGGGGCCGAACGGGGCACGCGTCGCCTCGATCGGGGCGGGAGACGTCGTCTTCGCCGAGATCCAGTTCGGCATGGACGGCGAGGCCGTGCTCGTCCAGCAGCGGCTGTCTGTGGCAGCCCCGCGGTAGAGCCCCGCGTCGGGGGCGAGACGAAGAGTCTCGTTTTCGGCGTCTACTCGCCGACTACTCGGCGGAAACGAGACTTTTCGTCCCACGTAGTTCTCGGCGCGCCGCCGTCGGGACCCCCATCCCGTCCAGATCCGCCTCGGTGACCCAGCGGTCCCCGTCGCTAGCGACGGCTCCCGCGGCGCTCACGACGTACACGTGCGTCGTCCAGTGGCGGTGCGAGAACCGGTGCTCGGCGACGTGCGCGAACGTCGGCCGGTCGCGACAGCCGAAGCTGCCCGCGAGCTCCTCCACGGCCTCGATCGTCGGCTCGGTCTCCACCGCAGGCAGCGTCCACAGCGATCCGAGCAACCCCTCTGCGGGCCGACGCCGCAGCAGGAAGCGGTCGCCGTCGTCGATCCGTAGGGCGACGCGGGTGATGAACTTCACCTTCTGACGACGCCCCGGCGACGGGTAGTCCTCCGCGTCCCCCGACGGCCCCGTGGCGCAGACCTCGGCCAACGGACACGCCCCGCACGTCGGCCCCACGGGCGTGCAGACCGTCGCCCCGAGGTCCATCTGCGCCTGGTTGAAGTCCCCGGGCCGTCGGTCCGGCAGGACCTCCTCCGCCAGCCCCCACAGCCGACGCTGCACGGCCGCCTTGTCCGGGGGGCCCTCCACCCGGAAGAGCCGGGACAGCACCCGAATGACGTTGCCGTCCAGGATGGGGACCTTCGCGTCGTGGGCCGACGAGAGGATCGCGCCCGCCGTGTATCGCCCCACGCCCGGGAGCTGCAGGATGCCCTCCACCGACGTCGGCACCTCGCCGCCCGCGGCCGACACCGCCTTCGCCGCCGCGTGCAGGTGGCGCGCCCTCCGGTAGAAGCCCAGCCCCGCCCACGACGCCCGCACCTCCTCGTCGTCGGCGTCCGCGAGGGCGTGGACCGTCGGGTATCGCTCCAGGAACCGAGCGTAGTACGGCTTCACGGTCTCCACGCGCGTCTGTTGGAGCATGATCTCGCTGACCCAGATCCGGTACGGGTCCTTCGTCCGCCGCCAGGGCAGGTCCCGGCCGTGGCGGTCGTACCAGGCGAGCAGCGGGGCGGCGATCGCGGCCGGGTCGGGCATCGAGCGAGGCTACGCAACGATCGGCTGCATGGCACTCTTCGCCCGGCGACCATCGTGGTCGCGACCCGGATCCCAGGAGCGACATGGCCCCCGAACGAACCCGCGACGGCGCCCCGAGGCCCACCCCGGGTCTGCTCGCGCGCATGGACGGCCTGCTCGTGCCCGGGGTCACTACCCTGCGCTCGGTCACGCCGGTCCGCCTGGACGAGGAGGCGGTGAAGCTCTCGTGGCTGATTCGGCTGCGCTGGGTGGCGCTCGGGGGCCAGCTCGCGGTGCTCGCCCCCGCGATCTCCCTCGGTTGGCTCGCGCGCGACTACTTGTTGCCCTACCTCGCGACGGTCGCGGGCCTCGGCCTCTTCAACATCGTCGGCGCCGCCCGCCTCCGCCGCACCCCGGACCCCTCGCGCAACGAGACCCTCGTGCACCTGCTCGTGGATCTCGTGGGCCTAATGATCCTCCTCCTCCTCTCGGGCGGGGCCTGGAACCCCCTCGCGCCCCTCGTCTTCATCCACGCGGGCATGGGCGCGCTCCTCCTCAGCGGCTGGCGCTCGCTCGTCCTGGTGGGCTCGCTCATCGTCCTCTCGACGGTGATCAGCCTCACCCCGGCGCTGCCCCCGGCGCTGCCCGTGCCCCCGACGCCCAGCGGCGTGATCGTGCCGTCGTTCGTGCTCGTCGCCATCCTCATCTGGGGGCTGACGGCGTCCCTCGGCCAGAGCCTCGCGGAGCACCGGAAGATCCTGCTCAACCTCAAGGACCAGCAGACGCGTGCCGATCGACTCCGCGCCGCGGGGGCCCTCGCGGCGGGCTTCTCCCACGAGCTGGCGACTCCCCTGAACACCATCCGTCTGCGCCTGGGGCGGCTCGGTCGCAACCAGGTCGACCCCGAGGACCGCGACCTCGTGGCCGCGCAGGACGCGGCGCAGCAGTGCGAGAAGGTCCTCAAGTCGCTGGTCGGCCGGCAGCTCGACCCGTCCGAGACGCGGATGGAGGACGTGGACGTCGTGGCCCTGGTGCGACGGGCGTGTCGCTCCTGGTCGGCGAGCGGTCGCCGCGCCGACGTCCACGACCTCGTGCAGGGCTCCCTGCGCAGCGAGATGCCGCCCCTGGCCTTCACCCAGGCCCTGCTGAACCTGCTCGACAACGCCTCCCAGGCGGCCGACGCGAGCCGGTCCCAGGCGGCGGTGGACGTGGAGGTCGCGCTGCACGAGAGCGGCTTCAGCGTCGCGGTGCTGGACCGCGGCATCGGGTGGCCGTCGCTCGTGAGGGAGAACATCGGGCAGCCGTTCCTGACCACCAAGGAGGACGGGAACGGCCTCGGCCTGTACAACGCGCACACCCTCGCGGTCGCCCTGGGCGGCCGACTGCACCTCGAAGATCGGGACGGAGGAGGTGCGATCGCCCGCTTCGTCCTGCCCCTGGGGGGGGCCACGGAGGAACATCGATGACCGCCGATGCGCCCACGCTTCTGCTCGCCGAGGACAACGACGGCTTCCGCGAGACCCTCGCCCTGGAGTTCGAGGATCGCGGCTACGTCGTGCACCAGGCCCGGGACCTGGAGGGGGTCCGACACGTCGCCGGGCGGATGGCGCCGAACAGCCTCCGCTTCGCCGTCGTGGACCTTCGGCTGGGGAGCGACGACGGGCTCGAGGTCGTGGATTACCTCGCGGGCCGCTTCCCCGAGGTGCGGGCGGTGCTCCTCACCGGGTACGGCAGCCTCCCCACGGCGGTGCAGGCCATGAAGCGCGGGGCCGTGAACTACCTGAGCAAGCCCACGTCGGTCGAGCGGCTCGAGCGGGCGCTGTGGACGGACGAGGCGGACCCCCAGGACGTCGCCGCCCCGGACGGCCGAGAGAGCCTGGCGCGGCACGAGCGGGAGTACATCGAGTACGTGCTCCTGCAGTGCGACGGCAACATCAGCAAGGCCGCCCGCTGGCTCGGCATCCACCGTCAGTCTTTGCAGCGGAAGTTGCGCAAATTCACCCCGTAGGAGCCCCCGACGGTCGTATGCTGACCACGCCCTGAGGGGGGCGCCTGGAGGCTTCGATGCGTACTCCATCCGTCCGTTCTTCTTGCCTGTTCTCGCTTCTGGTCCTCATCGGCTGCCCGTCGGATGAGGAGGTCGTGGACGAGCCTGACTGCGAAGAGCAGATCTACGGGCCGGACACCGATCTCGACGGCTGGGGCGACGAGCGGGTCACCATCGCGGCCTGCGAGGCGCCGCCCGGGTGGATCCTCCAGCTCGGCGACTGCGTGGACACGGACGCAACGATCCATCCGAACGGCGAAGAGCTCTGCGACGAGCTCGACAACAACTGCAACGGCAGCGTCGACGAGGGCGTCACCCACTTCTTCCACCCGGACGTGGACGGCGACGGGTTCGGCGATCCCACGCGGACCGTCGAGGCGTGCTTCCCGCCCGAGGGCCACGTCCTCAACGACGACGACTGCGACGACCTCGATCCCGAGCTCGGCGAGCCCCGCAGCTGGTGCAACGACTTCGACGGCGACGGGCACGGCCTCGAGGAGGGCGCCGAGCTGAGCTGCTTCGAGCAGCCGGGGATGCTGTCCGTGTGCGACGACTGCAACGACTTCAACGCCCAGGTGTCGCCGTCGGCCGAGGAGCGCTGCAACAACGACGACGACGACTGCAACGGCCTGATCGACGACGAGGCCGTGAACATGCGCGACTACCACCCCGACGCCGACGCGGACGGCTGGGGCGACTCGAACATCACGCAGCTCGCCTGCGCCTCGAACCGGCCCCAGGATTGGATCCAGCGGGAAGGGGACTGCGACGACACGGACGCGACCGTGAACCCCGAGGCCGTCGAGGTCTGCGACGGGATCGACAACGACTGCGACGGCATCGACACCGCCGACCTGGACGGCGACAACTTCGATGACGTGAACTGCGGCGGCACGGACTGCGACGACACGAACGCGCTCGTGCGGCCCAACGCCAACGAGGTCTGCGACGGGCTCGACAACAACTGCGACGGGGTCGTGGACCCGCCGGGGATCTCGGGCTCGTCCTGGCACTACGCCGACACCGACCTCGACCTGTACGGCGACTCGACCGTGGGCCTGCGGCTGTGCGCGACCGTCGCGGGCTGGACGACGAACCGGACCGACTGCGACGACACCGAGCCCCTCGCGTTCCCCGGCAACCCCGAGGTGTGCGACGCCATCGACAACGACTGCGCAGGCGGCGTGGACGACGTGGACGACGACGGGGACGGAGCCGCGCCCCTGGCCTGCGGGGGCGGGGACTGCGACGACACGGATCCGAACGTCGGGCCGTCCGCGAGCGAGATCTGCGACAACGGGATCGACGACGACTGCGACGCCACCGACAACGGCTGCGAGCTCATGGGCGTCGTGGACGTGGTGGTCGACAGCGAGGAGTCCATCGTGGGCCCCGGCAGCCGCTACTGCGGCACCCGCGCGTACGAGCTCGGGGATCTCGACGGCGACGGGTTCGCCGAGTGGAGCCTGGGCTGCACGGGCAACTACGGCGGGCTCTACGTGCGCTACGGACCGAACAACACCTCGCCCACCTTCCTGCAGACGACGGCGGGCAGCCTCCGGACGACCGCCCACGGAGCGGACGGCGGCGACCTGGACGGCGACGGCCTGGGCGACATCGCGCTCTCATCCGCGAGCCACGGCGTCCTCGACGTCATGCAGGGGGCGCCCACGGGGACGCTGAACACGGCGCAGCTGTACGACCTGCGGTTCACGGGCGACAAGACCCAGGGCATGGGCCACTCCGTCGCGATCGGCGACTGGGACGGCGACGGGGACAACGACCTGGCCATCGGGCTCTACCTGGACGACGGCTCGGCGACCAACGCGGGCGCGGTCTACGTGCACGACGGTCCCTTCACCTACGGCGGGCCGGACGTCGACGCCGTCGTGGCGGCGGCGGGCACGCTCCAGGGCGAGCTGGCCTACGACTTCGCGGGGCTGCGCCTCGAGAACGCCGGGGACCTGGACGCAGACGGCTCCGACGACCTGCTCGTCGCGGCCCGGCAGGCGGACGGGGGGGCCGTGGACGGAGGGGCCGTGTACGTGGTCTCCGCCGCGGTCGCGGGCACCGCCTCGCTCTCCACGGCGCGGGCCCGGCTCCTGGGCTCGGGAGCCGGCGACGAGGCGGGCTGGTCGATGGACGGCGGCGTGGACGTCACGGGCGACGGGGTCCCGGAGATCCTGGTCGGGGCGCCGAAGGAGGGGACGAACGGGACCCTCGCGGGCGCGGCCTACCTGGTGGACGGATCGCTGACCGGCGACGTGGACCTCGCCACCCAGTCCTTGGCCGTGTTCCTCGGGGCTGCGGCGGGCGAGGAGGCGGGCTGGTCGGTGGCGTTCGCGGGGGACGTCAACGGCGACGGCGACGAAGACTTCCTCGTGGGCGCCCCGCATGCGGCCGGCGGGGGCCTCGACTCGGGCACCGCCTACCTCGTGTACGGCCCGGTCTCGGGCACGGTCGACCTCGCGACGGCCGACGCGGAGATCCAGGGCACGTCGCCCAACGACCTGGCGGGCCTGATCGTCGTCGGCGTGGGCGACTACAACGGCGACGGCTTCGACGACATCGTGGTCACGGCGCCCGGCTACACCACCCCCAGCCGCGGCTCGGGGCACCTGCTGCTCGGGTCCGGCGGGCTCTGATCTTCAGCTGCCGTCGGGCTCGAACCACCAGGACCGGAGGTTCTCGTGCGGCAGGTATCGAGAGAAGGAGACGCCGCGCAGGCGACGGCTCCAGAAGCACGCGGAGCGCGGGCTGTAGAAGAAGATCACCGGGGCGAGGTCCGCCAGACGTCGGTGGATCGAGCGCCCCAACTCCACCCGGCGGGCCCCCTCGAACTCGCCCGCGAGCTGCTCGATGAGGTCGTCGATCTCGGGATCGGCCAGCCGAGCCCAGTTGCCGCCGGCCGGGTGGTCGATGAGGCCCGAGTGCCAGAGCTGCCCGTAGTTCGGATCGGGGCCTCCCCCCCAGCCCAGGAACGCCGCGTCGAACCGGCCCGACCGCCCCCGCTCGATCAGCTCCGGGAGCGGGAGGCCGCGTAGACGCATGCGAACGCCGACGCGGGCGAGGTCGTCGGCGTAGCGCTGGGCGAACTCCTGCCACAGGGTGTTCTGGGACGCGACGAGGAGAGTGAAGTCCAGCCGGACGGTTCGGCCGCCCTCGGTCTTCTCTCGCACCCCGTCGCCGTCGCTGTCGATCCACCCCGCGGCGTCGAGCATCTCCGCCGCGCGCGGCAGGTCGAAGGCGACCAGGGGGACCGACGGGTCGTAGAACGGGGAGCTGCGGGCGAGCGGTCCGCTGATGCGCCGCCCGAGCCCCCCTCCCAGCTCGGAGAGGAGGCTCTGGGCGCGGAAGGCGTGGCCCAGGGCGCGGCGCACGGTCGGATCGCGGAACCAGGCCCGCTCGTTGTTGAACGCGACGCAGATCCACGTGTTGGCGTGAAGCTCGCCCTCGGCGAGCGAGCCGTCGCGGAAGGGACTGTCCGGGGGCCCGTCCAGGACCTCGGCGCGATAGATCTCGGAGGGCAGGGTCATGAAGTCGATGCGCCCCGCCGCCAAGCGTTCAGCCCACTGTCGCGGCTCCTGCATCAGCTCGACGTGGACCCGGTCGAAGCAGTTTCCGTCCATCGGCCAGGCCGGATCCCGAGCGAGCTCGATCCTCATCTGGGGACGGTGGGAGTCGAGCCGGTAGGGGCCGCATCCGAGGAGGACGGGGCCGTACCAGTGATCCCGGAACCGGGCCCGGACGTCGGCGGCGTCCAGCACATCGCCGTCGGGTCCGCGGCTGTAGAGGAACCGGGCCACCGGGAAGAGCTCCCCGAGCACCGCCGTCTGGAGGTACCCGGGCTCACAGAACCGGACGCGCAGCGTGTGGTCGTCGACCGCCTCCCAGCTGTCCAGCTGGTCCAGCGCGCGCCCGAATCGATGCCCGCGGAGGTCCGATCCGGGCGTGAGCATCAGGTCGAGGGCGAAGACCACGTCGTGCGCGGTGACCGCTTGCTCGCCTGCGCTCCAGCGATAGGTGCCGGCCTGCAGGTCTGCGCGCGGCGGGTGCCACTTCAGGTCGTCCCGCAGCTCGAGCAGGAAGGTCGACGGCTCGTCCCCGGAGCGCATGCTTCGGGCGAGCTCGGCACGGAACACGCCCGTCTCGTCGGGATCGGGCCGGAACAGCGTGACCTGGGTGTACTCGACGAGGGCGCTCGAGAACAGGTCGGTGCCGAGGAGGGCATGAGTCTGAGCGCTGGCGTAGTTCGCCAAGCGCAAGGTCCCTCCGAAGGCGGCGTGCTTGGGGACCCACGGAAGCGGAGGCTGGAGCAGGACGCCGCCGAGCTGGGGGACTCGAGTGGTCGCGTCCACCACCGCAGCACGATCCCGCGCGACCAGGGCCGCATCCGAGGCGGTCGCGGGGGCCATCCGCTCGCCGGGCTGGAGGGTGCGGGCAGGCGCGAGCCAAGCGGGGAGGCTCGGCATCTGCTTCCGGGGCGGGAGCACCGAGTCGAGACGGTCCGCCCACTCCCGCGCGGAGGCCGGTCGGTCGGCCGGATCGTCGCGCAGCACCTCCGACAGGCGATCGCCGAGGCCCGGCAGAAGGCGCTCCGCCCACGCGAGGCGCCCCTCGTCCTCGAGGATCCGCTCCGCCTGCACGATCCTGAAGAGAGCAGCCGGGATCGAGTCCGCCCCGAAGAGCAGCGTCCCCGAGAGGAGGGACCAGAGCACGCTCCCGAGAGAGAACAGGTCGGTGCGCCGATCGAGGGGCTCTTCGCGGGCCTGCTCGGGAGCCATGTACACCACGGTCCCCTTGAGGACGCCGATGGCCGTGGACTCGCGGTCGCGGAGCGCCGTGCGCGCGATCCCGAAGTCCATGACCTTCACGGTCCCGCCCCAGGTCACCATGATGTTGCTCGGCTTCAGGTCGCGGTGGACCAGTCTCAACGGTCCGTCCGTCCCCTCCGCCTCGTGCGCCGCGTGGAGGGCGCGGGCCGCCTGCGCGGTCACCTGCACCGCGAGAGGGGCGGGCATCGGGCCGAGCCTGCGGACGTACTCCTCGAGCGTGAGGCCGTCGATGCGCTCCATCGCGAGGAACGGGACGCCGTCGTGCAGGCCGCAGTCGAACACCTGGCAAAGGCCGGGGTGGTTCAAGAGCCCGCCGAGCACCGCCTCCTGGGCGAACTGCGCCCGGAGTCGAGCCCCGTCGGCTCCCTCCACGCCCACGACGAACTTGAGCGCGACCCGACGAACGAAGCCGAGTTCACCGGAGATCTCGGCCGAGAAGACCCGCGCCATGCCCCCGCGGCCCAGGGAGCCGGTGAGCGTGTAGCGGCCCAGGACGAGCGGGAAGTCGGCGTCGGTGAGGTGCTGGACGCGCATCTCCGCTCCGCCGCGGAAGTGCGGCACCGACCGGCATCTTGTCACAGGCCCCCGACCTTCTCTTGACGGAGAAGCGGCCGTCGCTACACTCCGGCTCCTTCAGGTTCAGGCCTCTCGGAGATCCCCAGCGTGTCCGCCACCCTCGATCAACGCGTCGCCGCCGCCGCCGCCGGGGCTCCCTCCCTGCTGCGGGACCTCGTGGCGCTGTGCAAGCCGGGCATCACGCGCATGAACGTGCTGATGGTCGCGGGGGGGCTCGCGCTCGCGGGCACGAACCCCGGTTGGGTGGTCATCGTGGGCGTGTTGGTGGGGAGCAGCCTCGCGATCGCGGCCGCGAACGTGCTCAACCAGTACCTCGAGCGCGACGGCGACAAGCTCATGGCGCGCACCGCCGTCCGGCCGCTGCCCACCGGCCGCATGGAGCCGGAGCTGGCCCTGCACTTCGGGCGCGGGCTGGCGTTCGCGTCCCTGGCCGTGCTCGCCATCTTCGTGAACCCGCTGACCGCGGGCCTCGCGCTCTTCGCGATGATCTCCTACGTCCTCGTCTACACGCCGCTCAAGCGGCTGACGCCCCTCGCCGTGGTCATCGGAGCGGTGCCGGGGGCGATCCCGCCGCTCATGGGCTGGACGGCCGCCACGAACTCCATCGACGCCCCGGGCATCGCCCTGTTCGGCATCCTGCTCGCCTGGCAGATCCCGCACTTCCTCGCGATCTCGCTGTTCCGGTTCGACGACTACAAGCGCGCGGGGATCAAGACCGTCCCCGTCGTCCGCGGCGAGGCCGTCGCCGTGTGGCAGGCGATCGCCTGGTCGGTCGCGCTGCTCGCCGTGTCGGTGTCCCTGGTGCCCTTGCGGATCGCGGGCCCGGTCTACGGCGTGATCGCGCTGCTGCTCGGCCTCTGGTACCTCGGCTACTCGCTGCTCGGGCTGCGACGCAAGCCCGACGGCACCTGGGCCCGTCGCTACTTCTTCGCGTCGCTCCTCTACCTCCCGGCGATCACGCTCGCGCTGGCCGTCGACGTCGCCTTCCTGTAGGCCGGAGCCTCCCTTGACCGAGCCCAAGAAGCTCGAGACCGACCCCGCGTGGCCCCTGCACCGCAACCCCTACCTGTGGGGGTTCGTGGTCGGCTGCATCTTCATCACGATGGTGAAGGTGATGGGCCTCACGGAGCACGTGCCGGACGAGCCCGAGCTGCTGTATTCGCTCCCCGCCTGGTCGATGGTCGATCAGGACGGCGACGTGTTCGGCAGCGAGCAGCTCGAGGGGCAGGTCTGGGTCGCGGGGTTCTTCTTCTCGCGATGCCAGTCGATCTGCCCGCCGCTGCTCGCCGACATGAAGAAGCTGTCGACGCGGTACGCGACGCACGATCGGGACGTCCACGTCGTCGCCTTCACGGTGGATCCGGATCACGACACGCCCGCGGTGTTGCGCGAGACGGCCGAGCGCTACGGCGCCGAGCTCGAGCACTGGACCTTCGTCACCAGCACTCGCGCCGAGATGAAGGCCCTCGTGGAGGGCGGCTTCAAGGTCGCGATGGGCGACGTCGTGCGCGACGAGGCGAACATGTTCGAGGTCGCCCACACCGGGAAGCTGGCGCTGATCGACGAAGCGGGGGGGATCCGCGGGTACTACGCCCACGACGAAGTCGGCCGGGACGAGATCTATCACCGCGCCCAGCACGTGGTGCGCGAAGCGAAGAAGCGCCTGAAGGCAGGCCCGGACTAGATCGACCGCAACGATCTGCTGCATTCCGCACGCGTGTCCAGAGGCGGATAACGCGCCATCTTTCCGCCAAGGCCCCCTTGCGTCGTGGACGCAGGAGAGCCGAAACGAGGCGGAGCCTCGATTCAGGGAGACGCCAGTGGCCGTCATCTTCCCCCGTTGGTTGAACCACCTCCCCACCGCGGTGGCGCTCGCTGCGCCCCTCGTCGGGCTGGGCGCCATCCTGGCGCTGTACTACTGGTTCGCCCCCGCATTCACGGACGTCGGGTACCAGCCCGAACAGCCGGTCCCCTTCAGCCATCGCCTGCACGCGGGTGAGCTCGGCATGGACTGCCGCTACTGCCACAACACGGTGGAGCGGGCGGCCCTCGCCGCGATCCCGCCCGCGGCGACGTGCATGAACTGCCACGCCACGGTCAAGCCGAAGAGCAAGAAGCTGGCCCCGATCCGGAACAGCTTCGAGACCGGTGAGCCCGTGGAGTGGGTGCGCGTGCACATGCTCCCGGACTACGCGTACTTCGACCACAGCGTGCACGTCGCGAACGGCGTCGGCTGCGTCGAGTGCCACGGCCGCGTCGACCAGATGGAGAAGGTCACGCAGATCGCTCCGCTGGGCATGAGTTGGTGCATCGAGTGCCACCGCCGCCCCCGCCTGCGTCCGGTCTCCGAGGTCACGAACATGGCCTGGAACGACCCCTCGTACGACCCCGCGAACGACCCTCACCGCACGCGTGAAGTCGATCCGCCCGAACACTGCTCGGGGTGCCACCGATGACCGCTTCGAACCACGATCCGTCCCTCTCGCGGCGCGGCTTCCTCGGCGCGACCGCCGCGGCTGCCTCGGCCACGGCGCTCACCGGCTGCGACTCCCCCCTCGTCCCCGGGATCCTGCGGAAGCCGAAGGAGTACATCCTCCCCCACGCTTCGCGCCCCGAGGACCTCGTCCCCGGCCGCCCGCTCCAGTACGCCTCCACGGCCTACGCGAGCGGCGACGTCGCAGGCCTGCTCATCGAGAGCCAGGAAGGTCGTCCGACCAAGATCCAAGGCAACCCCAACCACCCGGCCTCGGGCGGGGGCGTCGACGCGCGCACCCAGTCCGAGATCATGCGGATGTGGGACGACAACCGGCTGCGTGCCCCCAAGAAGGGCGGCGCGGACGCGTCGTGGACGGACGCCAAGGAGGCCCTCGGAACCGTCGGCGGCACCTCCGGCCTCGCGCTCCTCGTCGAGAACGAGCCCTCGCCCACGATGATTCGCCTGCTCGGCAAGCTGCGAGCGGCGAACGCGAGCACGAAGATCTTCGTGCACGACGCGGGCGACGACGCGAACGCACGCGCGGGCGCCTCCCTCATCGGCCTCGGGCCGAACGGAACGAGCGCGGGCCTGCGCCAGGTCGTCGACGTCTCGGGCGCGCGGACCGTCCTCGCCCTCGACTCCGACTTCCTCGGCTCGGGCAGCGGCTCCGTCCGCCACGCCCGCGGGTGGGCCGACGCCAAGCGCATCCAGGGCCCGGACGAGCCCTCCGACGCCCGTCTCTACGTCGTGGAGCCCGGCTTCACGGTCACCGGCGCCGCGGCCGACAACCGCCTCCGCATGAAGGCGGCCGACATCGGGGGCTTCCTCTCCGCCCTGGTCGCCAAGCTCGGCGCGGGCAGCGTCCCCGGCGGGGCGAGCGTCGCTTCGGCGGCGGGCTCGGCGAAGGCGGAGGGTCCCGCGGCCAAGTGGGTCGACGCCGTCGCCAAGGACCTGCAGGGCGCGGGCGGCCGAGCGGCCGTCGTCGTCGGCGAGCGGCAGCCCGCCGCGGTCCACGCGTTGGCGTACTTCGCGAACATGGCCCTCGGGGCCGTCGGCAACACCGTGGCGTGGGTGAACCGCACGCAGGCGAACTTCGACGGCGACATCAAGGACCTCGCGTCCGCCATCGACGGCGGGTCGGTGAAGGCCTTGGTCATGATCGGCGGCAACCCGGTCTACGACGCCCCGGCGGACCTCGAGTTCGGCGCCAAGCTGGCGAGGGCCGGCACGACCGCGCACGTCACGTTGGCGGCCAACGAGACGTCGGCGGGGGCGACCTGGCAGATCCCGGCCGCGCACTTCCTCGAGGCCTGGGGCGACACCCGGTCCGAGGACGGCACCGCCGCCATCCAGCAGCCCCTCGTGGCGCCCCTCTTCGACGGGCTCTCCGCCATCGAGGTCGTGGCCCGGCTCGCCGGGCTCGCGAAGAAGGACGGCCACACTCACGTGCGCGCCACCTGGGAAGGCGGGGCGGACTTCGAGCGCAACTGGAACCGCTGGCTGCACGACGGCGTCATCGCCGACTCCGGCTTCGAGGCGGTCGACCCCACCGGCCCCGCGGCTTCCACGGAGCCCGATCCGGCGCCCGAGGGCGTAGGCGACGAGGACCCCCTCGCGGCGGGCGACGGATCCACCGAGGTCGAGGCCCCGTCTCCGTCCTTCGCGGTCGCCTGGTCGACCCTCGCGGCGGGCCTCCCGAGCGCGTCGGGCGCGGCCGGCATCGAGCTGAACTTCCAGCTCGACCCCACGATCTACGACGGGCGCTACGCGAACGTCGGCTGGCTCCTCGAGCTGCCCGACCCGATCAGCAAGCTCGTCTGGGACAACGCGGCCGAGATGTCGCCCACCACGGCGAAGGCCTTGGGCGTCGCGAACGGCGACATGCTCTCCGTGACCAGCGGCGGGCGCACCCTCGCGCTGCCGGTCTGGACGGTCCCCGGGATCGCCCCGGACGTGGTCGTCGCGAAGCTCGGCTGGGGTCGCACGGCGGGCGGTGACTACGGCACCGGCAAGGGGTTCGACGCGGGCAAGCTCCGCGGGAGCGACGCCCCCTGGTTCGCCGCGGCGGACGTCGAGAAGGGCTCGGGCGACTACCTCCTGGTGTCGGCGCAGCCTTCGGGTCGCCTCGAGGCCACGGCGCACATCCCGATCCTCGACATCGACATCGAGTACCCGCCCCGAAAGATCGCCATCGCGGTCCCGGCGGCCGACTACAAGACGTCCCTCGAGGACCTGCACGCGGACGAAAAGGGCGGCCACGGCAAGGGCGGCGGCCACGGCGAAGGCGACGGCCAGGGCGGGGGCGACGGCCACGGCGGCGGTCACAAGGAGAAGATCGTCGGCAAGGGGCGCCTCGACGTGCTGCCCCACCCGCTGATGGAGCCGGTCTCCATCTACGACCAGCCGAACGTCACCACCGGTCAGCAGTGGGGCATGTCGATCGACCTGAACGCGTGCACCGGCTGCAACGCGTGCACGATCGCCTGCAACGCCGAGAACAACATCTCGATCGTCGGCAAGGACCGCGTCCAGCACGGCCGCGAGATGCACTGGATTCGCCTGGACCGGTACTTCACCGGCGACCGGGACGAGCCCGACGCGATCTTCCAGCCCATGCCGTGCGCCCAGTGCGAGACGGCGCCGTGCGAGCAGGTGTGCCCCGTGGGCGCCACCACGCACAGCCCCGAAGGCCTGAACGACATGGCCTACAACCGCTGCATCGGCACGCGGTACTGCTCCAACAACTGCCCGTTCAAGGTGCGTCGCTACAACTTCTTCGCGTACAGCAAGGAGAACGAGGCGGTGAACCCGCTCATTCAGATGCAGCGGAACCCGAACGTCACCGTTCGCTTTCGCGGCGTCATGGAGAAGTGCACGTACTGCGTGCAGCGAATCACGATGGCGAAGATCGACGCGAAGGTGGACGGCGAGAGCACCGTCGCCGACGGGGTCATCTCCACCGCCTGCCAGCAGGCCTGCCCCACCGACGCGATCGTCTTCGGCGACGTGGCGGACCCCGAGTCCCTGGTCAGCAAGCTGAAGGCGCAGCCGCGTGACTACGGGGTCCTCGAGGATCTGAACATCCACCCGCGGACGACGTACCTCGCGCGCGTTCGCAACCCGAACCCGGAGCTCGCGTAGTCATGACGACCACGGTCTATACGGACGCCGACCAGCTCGCCGATCCCGTAGCGGAGCGGGCGCCTCTCGTCCTCGGGGGGCTCGATTTCCACGGGCTCACCGAGCTCGTGGCGCAGCCCGTCGAGCGCCCCACGCAGCCCGCGTGGTGGATCGCCCTCTTCATCTCCTTGTCCCTGCTCGGTGTCTACGGCATCTCCGTGGCCTGGCTGGTCTGGGAGGGCACCGGCGTCTGGGGCCTCAACAACCCCGTCGGTTGGGGCTGGGCGATCGTCAACTTCGTCTTCTGGGTCGGCATCGGCCACGCAGGGACGCTGATCTCGGCGATTCTCTTCCTCTTCCGGCAGCAGTGGCGGACGGGCATCAACCGCGCCGCGGAGGCCATGACCCTGTTCGCGGTGGCCTGCGCGCTGTCGTTCCCGACCATCCACGTCGGCCGCATCTGGCTGCTGTACTACGTGGGTCCGATCCCCAACCAGATGTGGGTGTGGCCGAACTTCCGGTCCCCGCTCCTCTGGGACGTGTTCGCGGTGTCCATCTACGGCACCGTGTCGCTGCTCTTCTGGTACACGGGGCTCATCCCGGACTTCGCCACGATGCGCGACCGGGCCACCACGAAGTACCGCCGCCTCATCTACGGCTTCTTCGCCCTCGGCTGGCGCGGCTCGCACCGTCACTGGGTCAACTACGAGTCGGCGTACCTCACGCTGGCGGGCATGGCGACGCCGCTCGTCCTCTCGGTGCACACCATCGTCTCGTTCGACTTCGCCATCTCCCAGCTGCCCGGCTGGCACACCACGATCTTCCCCCCGTACTTCGTCGCCGGCGCAATCTTCTCCGGCTTCGCGATGGTGCTGACGCTGCTCATCCCCAGCCGCGTCATCTTCGACCTGAAGGACGTCATCACGATCCGCCACGTCGAGAACATGGCGAAGATCTGCCTGCTCACCGGTTCGATGGTCGGGTACGCGTACGCGATGGAGTTCTTCATCGCCTGGTACTCGGGCAACGACTACGAGTCGTTCGCCTTCGTGAACCGCGCGTTCGGCCCCTACTGGTGGGCCTACTGGATCATGGTGAGCTGCAACGTCATCAGCCCGCAGCTCTTCTGGTTCCGCAAGCTGCGCACGAACGTCGTCGCGGTCTTCATCATCAGCATCTTCATCAACATCGGGATGTGGTTCGAGCGCTTCGTCATCACCGTGACGTCCCTCGCCAACGACTTCCTGCCCAGCTCCTGGGGCTACTACACGCCCACGATCTGGGACCTCGGGTGCCTGATCGGCAGCTTCGGCCTCTTCTTCACGCTCTACACGCTGTTCGTGCGGTTCATCCCGCAGGTCGCGATGTCCGAGGTGAAGGCCGTCCTGCCCGAGGCCAGCCCGCACTACCCCGGCTGGGGTCACCACGGTGACGACGCCGAGGAAGGAGCGCACTGATGTCCGACATCTACGGAGCGCTCGCCGAGTTCGAGAACCCGGCGCAGCTCTATCACGCGTGCGAGAAGGTCCGTGACGAGGGCTTCAAGTCCTGGGACGCGCACACGCCGTACCCCGTGCACGGCCTCGAGAAGGCCATGGGGCTCGGCCGCAGCTGGGTGCCCTACCTCGTCTTCGTCGCAGGCATCACCGGCGCCCTGGCGGGCTTCGGGCTGCAGACCTGGGTGGCGACGATCGCTCAGCCCTCGGTCATCTCCGCCAAGCCCATGCTGTCGTGGCAGGCCTTCGTGCCCGTCACCTTCGAGCTGGGGATCCTCTTCGGGTCGCTGGGCGCGCTCGTCGGGATGCTGGCCCTCAACAAGCTGCCGCAGCTCTACCACTCGTTGTTCCACAGCGAGCGCTTCGAGCGCTTCTCCGACGACCGCTTCTTCATCTCGATCGAGGCGAAGGACCCGAAGTTCGAGGCCGACGGCACCGTGGCCTTCCTCGAAGGTCTCGGATCGTCCCACGTCGAGCTGGTGGAGGACTGATTCCATGCGTCTCACCCATCTGACGGTGGCGCTCGTCGCCCTGGTGGCCCTCGGCTGCCAGGAGACGATCAAGAAGGAAGCCCCGATCCACCCCAACTGGAACATGGATCAGACCGTGCGCATCGACCCCCAGGAGCCCGCTCCCAAGGCGGTCTTCGCCGACGGTCGCGGCATGCGGCTGCCCGTCGAGGGCACCGTGGCGGTCGGCTCGCTCCGCGAGGACGATCACTACTGGCGCGGGAAGGTGAACGGCGAGTTCGCCAAGGCCCTCCCGCCGAGCCTCACGCTGGACGCGGACCTCGTCGCGCGCGGCAAGGCTCGCTTCGAGATCTACTGCACGCCCTGCCACGACGCGGCGGGCACCGGCAACGGCACGGTCGCGGGACGAGGCATCACGCAGCCTCCGACCTTCCACTCGGCCTACCTCAAGAGCTTCCCGGTCGGGCAGTTCTTCGACGTCATCACCAACGGCGTGCGGACGATGCCTTCGTACGCCGCGCAGATTCCGGCGGAAGACCGCTGGGCGATCGCCACCTACGTGCGCGCGCTCCAGGTCGCCGGCGTCGAGACCTCCGAGTAGGCGAGGGGATTCTTCGATGGCACACGGACACGCAATCACGCTGCCCACGACCGAGGAGGTCACCCTCCCCGCCGGCCACTCCTGGGGCAAGCTCCCCATGGTCGGCCTCGTGCTCGGCGTCCTCGGCCTCGGGGCCACCTTCGCGCTCGGGCAGAGCGAGCTGCCGCAGCTGTATCACAGCTACCTGGTGGCCTTCCTCTACTTCCTGAGCCTCGGGCTCGGCGCGCTCTTCTTCGTGATCGTCCAGTTCGCGGCGAAGGCGGGCTGGAGCGTCGTGGTGCGCCGGACGGCGGAGAGCATGACGGCCCCGCTGCCGGTCATGCTCCTGCTCTTCATCCCGATCGTCCTCGGGATGCACGACCTCTACCACTGGACCCACGAGGACGTGGTGGCGGGCGACGCCATCCTCCAGTGGAAGGAGCCCTACCTCAACCAGGGCTTCTTCCTCGCGCGCGCGCTGATCTACTTCGGTGTGTGGGCGGGCCTCTCGATGTTCTTCCGGCGCACCAGCCGGCGTCAGGACACCGAGGGCGGCGTGGACCTCACCCGCCTCATGCAGAAGGTCGCGGGCCCGGCGGTCGCGCTGTTCGCCTTCTCGCTGACGTTCGCGGCCCTCGACTGGGGCATGTCCCTCGATCCCCACTGGTACTCGACCATGTGGGGCGTCTACTACTTCGCGGGCGCCTGGGTGTCGTTCAACGCGCTGCTGGCCGTCCTGCACCTCCTCATGGAGAAGCAGGGGCTCCTGCGCGGCATCGTGCACATGGAGCACTACCACGACCTCGGGAAGCTGATCTTCGCGTTCACGGTCTTCTGGACCTACATCGCGTTCAGCCAATACTTCCTGATCTGGTACGCGAACATCCCCGAAGAGACCATGTGGTACGCCCACCGCGCCGGGTCGAGCTGGGAGACGATGGGCATCGGCCTCATGCTCGGCCACTTCGGCCTGCCGTTCCTGTTCCTCATCCAGCGCAAGGTCAAGCGGAACCGCGGCACGCTGATGCTCGGCGCGCTGTGGATGCTCGTCATGCACTACGTCGACATCTACTTCATCGTGATGCCGAGCTACCACACGAGCGGGATCCACTTCTCCCTGCTCGACGTCACCGCCTTCGTGGGCGTCGGCGGCATCTTCTTCGGCGTGGCCACCTGGGCCATGAAGAAGGCCCCGCTCATCCCCGTGAAGGACCCGCGGCTCCCCGCGTCCATCTCCTTCGAGAACTTCTAGGAGGCCTTCGTGTCGGACACCACCGCCAAAAAGGGCTTCGTCGACTCCGATCCGCCGGTCGGCTCGATCCTGATCTTCCTGTTCGTGTTCACGGCGCTGTTCATCGGCATGGCGTTCGAGTTCTCCGGCCTCCGCGGTCGGGGGACGGACAACGCGCAGGTCCCGGCGGCCACCGAGGCGCTCGCCGCCGTGCACGCCCACGAGGCGGCCTCCATGGACGCGTCGCGGCTCGCCGCGGCGATGGAGCAGGTCGCGGGCGACGCGTCCCTGCTCGAGGGGGTGGCCATGGCCGCCGGCGGGGGCGAGGTCGCGGCCGACGAGGATCCGCTCGTCACGAAGGGTCGCGAGCTCTACGCGAGCAAGACCTGCATCGCCTGCCACTCGCTCGACGGCACCAGGGGCGTCGGCCCGTCCTGGAAGGACGTGTTCGGCATCACGGAGAAGCTCGCCGACGGGTCCAGCGTGACCGTCGACGACGCGTACCTGCGCGAGTCGATCACGGACCCCAACGCCAAGATCGTCGAGGGCTTCGCGCCCGCCATGCCGCCGCTGCCCCTCGAGGACGTGGAGCTGGACGCGCTCGTCGCCTTCATCAAGGCCCAGACCGCCGCCGCCGCCGAGGGCGGGGCCGAGGGCGGCGCCGCCCCCGAGTAGAGGAACGCCGCACGACCTCGGGTCGCGCGGGCTCCTCGGCGGAACCTGCGGTTCCGCGAGGCATCGAGCCCGAATGCACCGAAGGGGAGGCCGAGTCTCGGCTTCCCCTTCGGCGTTTGAACTGGAGATGGTGGGCAGGGAGGGAATTGAACCCCCGACACGGGGATTTTCAATCCCCTGCTCTACCGACTGAGCTACCTGCCCGCGTCGCAGCCCCGGCGATGGGTCGCCGTCTTGCGAAGCGCGGCGAATGTAGAAGGGGCCCGAGGCGCTGTCAATAGACCGCGACCCGAGCGCGACAGGGCCCTCTCCATTAAGGTGCCGCCGATGCGATTCCTCCCTCTGCTCCTGCTCCTCTGCGCCGTGGCGCCCGGCTGCGCCAACGAGTGCGACAGCGCCTGCGACGCCCAGGGCGATCTCTTCGAGCGCTGCCTCGACACCTGGGGCACCACCTGGGTCGAGCACTCCTACGAGGACAAGCAGGACTACCTCGCCCGCTGCAAGGCGGTCTACGGCGACCAACTCGACGAAGAGGACGAGGGCAGCGACGCCTACAACGAGCTCCTCGCGATCTGCGACGGCAACCTCGCCCGCGCGGAGTCCGACACCGACTGCGAGACCCTCATCGAGTAGAGAACGTCGGCCGCCGGCGCGGTGTCGTTGATTCGACGGGGTCCTTGCCATAAGATGCCGCGTCCTTGCCCCCGGGCTGAGCTAAGCCCGCGCCGTTACAGAGGAAACTCCGATGCGCCCCCTCCGTTTCCTGGTCCTCGTCGCCGGCATCCTCGTGCCGACCCTGCTCACCTCCGGCTGCGCCGACGACTGTCGCGCCTATTGCCAGGACGCGGGCGCCCTCTTGGACGGTTGCCTCGGCGACTACGAGCTCACCTGGGCGGAGGTCGGCGACGGCTACGCAGGCGAGCGTGACTTCGTGAACCAGTGTCGCGACGGCGTCGACGTCGAGATCGCCCGGGACCAGGAAGAGACCTGCGACGGCGCGGAGGGCCAGGCCCTCACCGACTGCAACAACACGGTCAGCCAGGGGATCATGAGCGCGTGCCGCGAGAGCACGGGCGCCCTGCGGACGTCGTGCGCGAACAGCTGGCGGGCGAACCTCGACTACATCCCCACGGACTTCCTCCCCGAAGAGCCGACCCCCGGAGAGGGCGACGACGACGACTCCACCGGGGACGACGACGACTCGGCCGGGGACGACGACGACTCGGCCGGGGACGACGACGACTCGGCGGGGGACGACGACGATTCCGCTGGTCCCTGAACCGCCTCGCTTCCTCCGGCACCTCGCCCCGACTTCGGCGTATTGAAGATACGCCTTCACCCGCGGTCTCGGCACCGTCGTCGCGACCCGGCCCAGGTCCTCACCGGAATCCTCGACCGGACCTTCACCGACGGCTCGTCCGCGTTCGGGGATCCATGCGGTCCCGCAGCCCGTCGCCGAGGAAGTTGAACCCCAGCACCGTCAACATGATCGCGACGCCCGGCCACACCGAGAGGTGCGGGGCCACGAGCATGTACTCGCGTCCGTCGTTGAGCATCGAGCCCCAAGAGGGCACCCCCGGCGGGGCGCCGAGGCCCAGGAACGACAGCCCCGCCTCCGCGAGGATCGCCCCGGCCATCCCGAACGTCGCCTGAATCACGAGCAGCGGCACGACGTTGGGGAGGATCTGCCGAAGCATGATCCGCACCGGCCCCATCCCGATCGCCCGGGCAGCCGTGACGAACTCCGCCTCCCGCAGCTCGAGCGTCTTCGCCCGCACCAGGCGCGCGTAAGACACCCAGCCGGACACGCACAGCGCCACGATCACCAGCCCGACCGAGCGCGTCGGCGACAGCGCGGTGATCGCGATGGCGAGCAGGATCCCCGGGAACGCCTGGAAGCACTCGAGCACGAACATCAGCGCGCGGTCGGGGCGGCCCCCGTACCAGCCCGAGGGCAGGCCGACGGCGGTCCCGATGAGCGCCGAGACGGACACGACCGTCACCCCGACCCAGAGCGAGATTCGCGAGCCGTGGATGATGCGGGAGTAGATGTCGCACCCGTCGGCGTCGGCTCCGAGCCAGTGGAGGCGCGACGGCCCGGCCAGCTCCGCGGCGAGGCGGCAGTCCTCGGGATCCAGTCGCCCGATCCACGGCGCCAGCGCCGCGCAGAGCACGAGGGCGACCACCAGCATCGCGCCGATTCGGATCGCGCTCATCGGTCGTCCAGCCTCACCCGCGGATCCGCCAGCGTGTAGGCGACGTCCGTCACGGTGTTCACGGCCACGTACGTCGTCGCGATGAGCAGCACGCAGCCCTGCACCATCGGGAAGTCCCGCGAGCGGATCGCCTGGATCACCTCGCGGCCGATCCCCGGCCAGCCGAAGATCTCCTCGGTGATGATCGAGCCCGTCAGCAGGGCTCCGAACTGCAACCCGACGATCGTGATCACGGGAAGCAGCGCGGCCCGCAGCGCGTGCCGGAACAACGCCCCGACCTCCGACACGCCCTTCGCCCGGGCCGTCCGTACGTAGTCCGCGTGCAGTGTCTCGAGGACGCTCGCCCGCGTGATCCGCGTGAGGATCGCCGACATGCCGAGGCCGAGCGTCACGGCCGGGAGCACGATCGCCCCGGGCGCCGTCGACCCGGACACCGGCAGCCACCCCAGCTCGACGGCGAAGACGAGGATCAGCAGCGGCCCGAGCCAGAAGTTGGGCATCGAGACGCCCACGAGGGCGCCTGCCATGGACGCCTGGTCGACCCACGACCCCCGTCGCCAAGCCGCGAGCGTGCCCAGCGGGACGGCCAGGAGGATCGACACGAGCAGCGCGCACCCCGCCAGCCGGAGCGTCTCCGGGAAGCGATCGCCCAGCGTGTCCCACACCGAGCGGCGCGTGTGGAGCGACCTCAGCTCGCCGGTGAAGAGCGCGCGATAGAAGCCGGCGTACTGCGTGTCGGTGACGGCCCTGGCGAAACGACCGCCGATCGGGCCGGGCTCGCCGAGCGCCTCGACGTCCAGGAACAGGGGCCGATCGAGCCCGTAGGCGGCCGTCAGCTCCGCCTTGCGATCGAGGGTCGCGTTCTCGCCCACCATGAAGTCGACCGGATCCCCGGGGATCAAGTGCAGGAGCGCGAACACGGCCGTCGAGACCACCCAGAGGAGCGGCACGAGGAGCAGGATCCTGCGGAGCAGCACCTCCCTCATCGCGGTCCCGTCTTCCGGGCACTCACCAGGCTGGAGAAGTCGCCGTCGGGCACGGCCGCGTAGCCCACGACGTTGCGGCCCGACACGACGACGTTGTGCGTGTACCAGAGCGGCAGGAGCGGCAGATCGTGCGCGGTGATGTGCTGCAGGCGACGGTAGAGCGGCGCCCGGTCCACGGGATCGGCGAGCCTGCGGCCTTCGTCGATGAGCCGGTCGACCTCGGGGTTCGAGTAGAAGGTGCGGTTCGCGCCGTCCGGGGGCATCCGTCGGCTGTCGTAGACGTAGGCGTACCAGTCGGGGTCGGTCACCCCCACGGCGCTCAGGCTGAACAGGTCGTAGAGGCCCTGCTTGATGTCCGAGAAGAAGACACCCCACTCGTTGGTGCGCAGCACCATGCGGATCCCCACGTCCGCCAGCTGACGCCGCATGATCCTCGCGACGGCGACCGACGTGGAGTCCGTCGAGGTGCGGTAGACGAGCTCCATGCGGACCCCGTCCCGCTCCGGAAGCCCGGCCTCGTCCAGCAGGCGACGGGCCCGGTCCGGGTCGTGCCGGTACTCGGGGACGTCGTCCGCGTGGGCCCAGTGCTCGGGGTGCAGGAAGGTCTTCGCGGCCGTCGCCGTGTCCCGCAGCTTGTGGCGGATGATCGGCTCCCGATCGAGCGCGTGCGCGATCGCGGCCCGCACCCGCCGGTCCCCGAGGTGAGGGTGCCGCAGGTTGAAGGCGAGGTACTTCACGAGCGTCGAGCCGCCCGAGTCCACGCGCAGCCCGGGTTCGCGTCGCAGCCGCTCGAGGACGTGGGCGGGGAGGTCGTTCTGGGTGAGGTCGGCGCTGCCGTGCATGACCTCGAGCACACGCACCGTCGCGTCGGGGACGATCCGGAACCGCACCCGGGGGCTGGCCGCGAGGCCCCCGAACCACGACGGGTTCCGCTCGAGCAGCACGTGGGAGTCCCGGACCTCCTCGATGAGTCGGAACGGCCCGGAGCCGACGAGATGATCCCGGAAGTCCGGTCCGTGCTCCTCGAGGGCCGCCGCGGGCGCGATCCCCAGGCCCGCCAGCGTCTGCGGGAACGGAGCGTGGGGGCGGCGCAGGCGGAACGCGACGGTCCCGGCGTCGAGCGCCTCGACGGCCTGCACCGGCTCAAGGCTCATCCGACGCACCGAACCGACGGCGGGGTCGAGGATCGAGCGGTACGTCGCCACCACGTCGCGGGCGAGGACGGGCCTGCCGTCGTGGAACCGGGCCCCGGGGACGAGGCGGCAGATCCAGGTGCGCTCGTCGGGTCGCTCCACGGCCCCGGCGAGGTGCGGGCGGGTGACCCCGGACCCGTCGCGCGCCAGCAGCGGGGAGAAGATCAGGCGGGCGATTCGGTCCGAGTACGCGTCCTGGGCGAAGCGGGGGTCGAGGTTGGTGGGGGTGCCCGCCAGGGCGAACACAAGCTCGTCCCGGGGCGGGGCCGCGGAGCCGCAGCCCGCGTACGTGGCCGCCACGACGGAGCCCATCGACCCGAGAAACGCACGACGACTCAAGGTCGATTGAATATTCGCCGATGGTTGTCGTCTATACGGAGGCATGCGTGTGATGTGGGGCCCAGAGCCTAGACCCGGACGGCGGAGCGCGGTACGTTCGACCCCCGTGTTCGCGCGGGTTGGCCGTCGTGTGTCCAATCGGAACGAAACACACCCCGCCCGGCACACGCGACAGCCCCGGAGGACCCCGATGCCCGACCGCTGGATCCATGCTCTCCTGATCGCGCTGCTGCTCAGCGTCGGCGCCGTCCCGGCGTTCGCTCAGGGGGAAGAAGAGGCGGAAGCCGAGAGCGCCGAAGAAGAGGGTGAAGAAGCGGCCGAGGGCGAGACCGAGGCGAGCGAGACCGCCCCCTCCGGTCCGTCGCTGCCCGGCAGCGCCGCCGCGCCCAACGAAGACGCCGAGCTGTCCATCTACCGCGAGCTGAAGACCGTCGAGTCCCAGGTCAACGACCTCAAGGAGAAGGTCTTCCGCAGCAAGGCGCGCCTGCTCCTGCTCGAAGAGAAGGTCATCCGCGGCGTCGTCTCCGGCGCCAAGGCCGTCATCCGACACGTCAACAAGCTCGGCCCGGCCTACCGCCTCCAGTCCATCACCTACTACTTCGACGGCAACCCCATCTTCCAGCGCACCGACCCCACCGGGAACGGCCTCGCCAAGGAGAAGGAGCTGGAGATCTTCGAGGCGAACGTGCCCCCGGGGAACCACACGCTGTCGGTCACGGGCGTCATCAAGGGCCGTGGCAGCGGACTCTTCGCCTACCTGTCGGACTACTCGTTCAACATCTCGTCGTCCTACACGTTCCTCGCCGAGGACGGAAAGACGACCCGCCTCGACGCCGAGCTGTTCAAGCAGGGCGGCCCGGCGGGGGACTGGGTCCAGGGCCCGGCCTACGAGTTCAAGCTCCTCGGGGAGAAGGCGGGCGGCTCGGATGCCGGCGCCGAGGACTCCGCTGGAGCCGGTCAGTAGCGAGTGCGAAGGACGGACGTGACCACACCGGTTCGATTCAATCGGATCCTCGGGGGGCTCGGGTTCGCGCTCCTCGTGGCCGTGGCGTGGGGTCCCGCCCCGGCCCAGGCGCAGCGCGTCGACACCAACCGCCTGCAGTTCATCGAGAACGAGCTCGGACAGCTGGAGCGTCGGTTCCTCAGCCTGCGCAGCGAGCTGTCGTCCGGGGCGCTGACCCGAAGCCCGCGGCTCATCTCCGAGCGCTACCGCGAGGCGCGCTACGCCTACCTGATCGAGGACTATGAGCGCTGCGCGCTGATCTTCTACTCGCTCCTGGAGAACGACGACCTGCGCGGCGATCCCCGCAAGGCCGAGGGCGAGTGGTACCTGGCCGAGTGCCTGTTCCTGGACGGGAACCTGCTGCCCGCCCAGCGCGAGTTCCGCGGGATCGTCGACACCGGCCCGAACCACCCCTTCTACGGGGACAGCCTGCTCAAGCTCATCGAGATCTACGGCCGCACGGGCGAGGTCCGCGAGTTCAACTACTACTACAACAACTTCGTCCTCCAATCGCGGGACGACAGCCCCACCGCCCTGCGCATCCGCTACGAGATGGGCCGCACGCTGTACCGCCAGGGCAAGCTCGCCGAGGCCCAGGGCATCTTCGGCGCGTTCCCCCGCGGCTCGACGTACACGCCGCAGGCCGGCTACTACAGCGGCGTCATCCTCGTCCGGCAGGGCCAGGCGGCCCTCGAGGCCGCGGCCGAGATGGAGGCCCAGGGCCGCAGCCAGGCGGCGGGTCAGGAGCAGAACGCGGCCACGCAGAAGTTCCAGTCGGCGATCACCGTGTTCATGGAGGTGGAGACGCTGCCCACGTCCACGTCCGCGCACGAGCAGGTGAAGGACCTCACCCGCCTCGCCATCGCTCGACTGCACTACCAGAACGGCAAGATCCCGGAGGCGGTCGGCTACTACTCGCGCATCGCGAGCGACTCGCCGGTCTACTCGGACGCGCTCTACGAGCTCATCTGGGCCACGATCGAGGCGGCCACGCAGCACGAGCAGCAGTTCGAGGCCAAGCGCAAGTACGACGAGGCGCTCCGGGCGATCGAGATCTTCAACCTCGCCTTCCCCGAGGACGTGCGTGAGCCCGCGCTTCGCCTCCTCGCAGGCCACGTGCGCGTGCGCATGGAGGAGTACGAAGAGGCGATCGAGCGGTACGAGATCGCGGGCGAGAAGTTCCGCGGCCTCAAGCGGATCGTCGACGAGATCGTCGGCTCGGGTGCGGACCCGATGGTGTACTTCAACCAACTGGTGGACGACGACAAGTTCATCGCCGAGGCGGACCTCACGGTGCCCAAGGAGGCGAAGCGCCAGGCCTCCTCCGACGAGCGGGTGGCCGAGGCGGTCCGCATCTCCGGCGACCTCTACCGTCAGCAGGAGGCCATCGAGGACGCGGACATCCTCCTCGGGGTCCTCGAAGAGGCGCTGTACGGCAACGACTCGGTGGACCTGATCCAGACCTACCGCCTCCACCGTCAGCAGCTGTCCACGGCGGACGCGGCGGCGCTGCTGCTCCGCAATCGCCTCGTGGACTTCGAGATGGAGTACCTCGCGACGGTGCTCCCGAGCGGCTCCCAGGCGGCGCTCGAAGCCGTCCAGAAGGACCGCGAGTCCGCGGGAAGCTCGGCCTCGGGGCTCGCGTTCAAGCGACAGCAGACCCTGGAGAAGGCGGAGCACCTCGCGATGCAGGCCCAGGCCGTCGGCGGCCGCCTCTACACGCTGGACCTCGTCGTGAACGACCTGCTCGGCAAGCTCGTCGGCATGGAGGAGTACCTCGTGGACGCGCGCAACCGCGGCGAGCGCACGCGCGAGAGCGAGATCGAGGCCCGCAAGGAGATCGACCAGGAGCGAGCGAACCTCAACGAGGTGAAGTCCATCCTCGTGCGCCTGCGTCGTCGTCTGGAGCCTCGCCTGCTCACCGGCCGGCTGCTGGCCGAGTCCTCGGCGGACGAGGGTGAGCTTCGCGAGGAGGCGGGCTCGTCCGTGAGCAGCCTCGAGTCGCGGCTCTCCGGCCTGCGCCGTCGCGTGCCGGGCGGGGACGACGTCCTTCGCCGCATCGACAGCGCGCGCACCCGCATCCAGCAGATCGCCGCCCAGTCCTCGGAGACGAGGGGCCGCCTCGACGAGGCCGAGGGCAAGGAGATCGGCGAGATCAAGCGCGAGGTCGACTTCCAGCGCCGCATGGTCCGCAACCTGGACGGCGAGGGCGAAGAGATCTCCGGCGACAACGAGCAGGTCAGCGGCCGCATCGGCGAGCAGGCGTTCCGGGACGTCGCGGGCTTCTACGAGGACATGCTCACGCGCGCCGACATGGGCGTGAGCGACGTGTACTGGTATCGCAAGGAGCAGACCTCGCAGGAGCGCAAGTCGCTCCAGCGGGAGAAGGTCAAGCGGCTGAAGGCGCTGGAAGCAGCCTTCGGCGAGGTCCTGTCGGAGGACGAGTCGTGATGTCCCGTCGCGTCCTGTGGGCGCTCGCCGCCACCCTCCTCCTCGCCTCCCCGGCGTTCGCGCAGGGTGAGTCGACGGAGACGCCCGAGCCCGAGTCCGATCCGGCCGCCGAGCCCGCCGAGGAGACCGAGGCCACGCCCGCCCCGGCCCCCGCGAAGCCGTCCGCCTCGAGCCCTGCGCCGGTGGACGAGTGCGGAGACGATCTCTCGAACACCGACGACGACTTCGATCCCGCGGCCCGAGAGGTGGTGGAGTCCGCGGCCGGCCCCGCCGAGGTGGTCAGCGACGGCAGCGCCACCGCGGACGACACGGAGCTGGACAACTGGCGCGCCGCCGCCGCGCGGTTCCAGGAGCGCGCGGACGAGTTCGCGAGCGAGGTCTCGCGGATCATCTTCAACAAGTACGACGTCGAGGTCGCCGAGCTGCGCAGCGGCTACGACCGACTGGTCGGCAGGGCGGACCTCGAGGAGCGGCTGCTCCGCGAAGAGGCGATCCGCGCGCACGAGCGGTTCGTCACCGAGCACCCGAACTCCACCCACACGCCGCGCCGCATGTTCCGGCTCGCGGAGCTCTACTTCGAGGAGTCCGAGGAGAAGTACCTCGTCGACAACGACAAGTACGCCGAGCTCGACCTGCTGTTCGAGGAGAGGAAGATCGACTACCTGCCGGAGCCTCCCCTCAAGGACTACCGGAAGTCGATCAAGCTCTACAAGGACATCATCAAGCGGTTCCGCGACTACGAGGACCTGGGCGCCGTCTACTACATGCTGGGCTTCTGCTACAGCGACGAGACGGCCCGCCACCTCGACCCCGAGCGCGCAAAGGAGACCTACGAGGCCCTCGTCCAGAACGTCGAGGACAGCATCTACACGAACCAGGCGCTGTTCCGGCTCGGCAACATCGCGTTCGAAGAGAACCCGGTCCCCGGGCAGCAGCACCCCCTCGAGATCGCGATCGGGTACTACAAGGGCGTCATCGACTACTTCGAGCGTCGCGCCGTGGACGAGCCCGCCAAGAACTGGTCCAGCAGAGACCAGAAGCTCTACGAAGGCGCGCTGTACAAGTACGCGTGGGCCTACTACAAGCTCGACCGCCCCGACCGGGACGACCTCGAGTTCGCGATCACCGAGTTCGTGTCCCTCCTCGACTGGGCAGAAGCACTCCTCGCCGAGAACCAGGCAGCCGACCTCCGCCCTGAGACGATCCGCTACGTGGCCATCTCGTTCGCCGACCTCTCCTCGGAGCTCGCGACGGACCCGATGCGCTACGCGGTCCTCTGGCTGGACAAGCTCGGCGACAAGCCCTGGCAGTTCGACGTGCTCACGGAGCTCGCCGCGGTGCTGGTGGAGCAGGCGCGGTTCGAAGAAGCCGTGGACGCCTACGCGCTGCTGCAGCAGAAGTTCCCGCTGCGGCCCGAGGCGCCGGAGTTCCAGAATCGCATCGTCGAGATCTGGCAGAACATGCCCGTCCCGGACGCGGACGCCTCGTCCCTCGCGCGCGTGCAGCTCACCGAGCAGTACGGCCCGAACAGCAAGTGGAACAAGGCCAACCAGGACAACCCCGAGGCGCTGTCCAAGGCCAACCACTACATCCTCCAGTCCCTGGAGTGGGTGGCCATCAGCTACCACACGAAGGCGATCCGAACGAACGACCCGAACGACTTCCTGCTCGCCGCCGAGCGGTACAAGGAGTACCTGGACACCTACCCCTTCGCGAAGAACGCCTACGACCTGAACTTCTGGCTCGCGGAGTGCCTCTTCTACGGACGCAAGTGGGAGGCGGCGATCGCGCAGTACCGCAGCCTCGCGGCCTTCCCCGAGGACAGCAAGCAGCGCGAGACCCTCGAGTCGATCATGGCCGCGTACCGCGAGCTGTGGCTCGAGCAGGCGGACGTCGCGACGCTCCCCGGCGCCCTCGGCAACATGAAGCCGAAGCTGGGTGAGACGGCCGACTACGCGCAGATCCCGCTCACGGACCTGGACAAGGACTACGTCGCCGCGGCGCGGGACCTCCTGGAGTTCGACCCGAACTACCGCCTCGCCGTCGTGCTCCTGTACGACATCGGCCAGATCTACTACTACCGAAACTGGCTCCCCCAGGCCCGCGACGTCTTCGTCGAGATCATCGACGGGTTCCCGGAGACCGAGTACGCCTCGTACTCCGCCGGCCTGGTCGTCGACTCCTGGCTCTACACGGGGCAGCTCGGGCGCATGCGCGCGGCCGCCAAGAAGTACGGGGCGATGGGCCTCGGAGGCGGCTCCGAGCTCGCGATCGAGCGCGAACAGAACTTCAAGAGCCTCGAGCGCAGTGCCCTCTTCAAGCAGGGAGAGATCGCCTACGACAAGGCCCAGTACCAGTGCGCGGTGGACGCCTTCGAGGAGTACTACGCGCTCTACGGCCAGGAAGGCACGGACGAGGATCCGCAGAACATCGACTTCGTGCTCTACAACGTCGCGCAGGCGTACACGAAGCTCGGGCAGCCGGAGCGGTCCAACGAGTACTTCGAGAAGCTGCTCGCGGACTTCCCGCACTCCGAGCAGGCGCCCGCGACCTTCTGGAAGATGGCGTCGAACTACGAGCGCGTCCTCAAGCTCGAGAAGGCCGTCCGGTACTACGAGGACCTCGTCGAATACCACCCGGACCACAAGGACGCCCGGAGCGCGCTGTTCAACGCGGCGTTCCTGAAGGTCGGGCTCAAGCGCTTCGCCGAGGCGGCCCGCGACTACGAGGCGTACCACGCGAGCTTCACCGAGGAGCAGGACGCCAAGAACGTCCTCTACGCCGCTGCCCAGATGTGGGAGACGGCCGAGGATCGTCGCAACGCGCGTCGGGTCTACAACGAGTGGCTGGAGCTCTACGGCGGCGAGGACGCCGACCGCTGGGTCGAGACCAACTACAAGCTCGCCGGCTTCTTCGACGAAGAGGGCAAGAGCAAGAAGGCGGTCGAGCTGCTCACGCTCATCCACGACAGCTACCCGACCATGAAGACGGAGCTCGGCGGGCTGGGCGTGAAGATCGCCGCGGAGATCGCGTTCGGCCCCCTCCAGGCGGACTTCGAGGCGTTCGCCGCCCGGGAGTACACCGGCGACCAGGAGAAGGACGCGCCGATCATCGAAGAGAAGCTGGAGTGGAACCGGCAGCTCAAGGAGGACTTCGACGCGTTCGTGGTCGAGTACTCCGACTTCGAGTGGCAGTCGGCCGCGATCTTCTACAAGGGGCTCGCGTTCCAGACGCACGCCGACCAGTGGTCGCAGTACCCGATCCCGCCGGAGATCGAGGACGATCCCGAGCTGCTCGCGATCATCATGGAGAAGATCGACGAGCGCACGCAGCCGATGTACGACGCCGCGACCGTCGCGTTCACGGCCGTCGTGGACGCCGCGCGCACGAAGAAGCGCCACACCAAGTGGGTGGATCGCGCGCTGTTCGAGCTGAGCCGCATCGATCCGAACCTCTACAGCGTCCCGAAGCCCACGAAGTCGACCGTCATCGAGTCCGACGCCCTCGACCTGCCGCCCGCGGTCGAGACGGTGCCCCAGACGTCGTCCACCGAGGCCGTCGATCGACCCAAGTACGCCCGTGTCGAAGGGACCCGCCGATGATGAGTCGCGCCGCCCTCTTCGTCCTCCTCTCGGGACTCCTGCTCTCGTCGGGCTGCCCCAAGGAGGGGGAGACCACGACCTCCGGCAGCGCCGCGACCACCACGGCCGCGGGCACCGGCACGACCACCTCGTCCTCGGGCGAGGAGATCCCGGCGCCGCTCGTCTCCGAGGACGGGCGCATGCAGCAGGTGGACGCGAGCGGCTACCCCATGTGGAACCCGGACGGCACGCCGATCTGGGAGCCCACGCCCGAAGAGAAGGCCAATCAGCTGTTCGAGGAGGCGGTGATGCTCAGCCGAGGGTTCGCGGGCGCTCCGCCGAACCTCGTGGGCGCCATGGCCCGGCTCAAGGACGCGCTGTCCTTCAAGGAAGACTTCCCCGAGGCGCACTACAACCTCGGGCTCGTGCTCCTGGAGATGGGCGCCCTCGCGGACGCGCGCGCGAGCTTCCAGAAGGCCGTCAACTACAAGCCCGACATGCGGGACGCGCTCCTTGCCCTCGCGATCGCAGCCGAGCGGGAAGACGCCCTGGGTGTCGCCGAGCGGACGTACCTCAAGGGTCAGTCCATCGCGGGCGACGAGGACGTGGACTTCAAGAACGGTCTCGCGCGCGTGATGCGCAAGCGCGGGAACGCCGAGGCGGCGCGGGACATGGCGCGCGAGATCCTCGAGGTCAACGCGAACAGCGTCGACGCGTACAACACGCTCGGCCTCGCGTACATGGATCTCGACGAGATCGAGCTCGCGCGCTTCGTCTTCATCAAGGCCGAGGCGTCCGTGCCCGGAGGCGCCGAGAACGCGTCGATCCAGGCCAACCTGGGGCTCGTCTTCTTCAAGAAGGGCGACGAGTTCGAGGCCGAGGCGCGCTTCGTGCGCGCGATCGCCTTGGATCCGGATCACGTCGGGGCGTCGGTGAACCTCGCCTACTTGAAGCTCCAGAACCTGGACTTCGAGGGCGCGCGGGATCTATTGGAGAAGGCAGCGAAGCGGCTCCCCAACAGCGTCCCGATCAAGTTGGATCTGGCCGTCGCGTACAGCGGTATGGGTGAGTTCAAGAAGGCCGAATCGCTGTACGAAGAGGTCGCGAGTCGGTCCGGGAAGCACCAGGCGGCCGCCGTCTACAACCTGGGGATCCTCTACGCGGACAAGATCAAGGATCTCGACGCGGCGCTCGCGCAGTACAACAAGTACATCTCCCTCGAAGAGTCGCAGGGGCGGATCGTCGGCGACGAAGACCCGGTCCGCACGTACATCGCCGAGGTCGAGAAGACCAAGACGCGCGAAGAGCGTCGCCGCAAGCGCGAAGAGCGCAAGCGCGCGAAGGAAGAGGCGAAGCGTCGGAAGGCCGCCGAAGAAGCGGCGGCGTCTCCGGCTCAGCCTGCGAATTCCGGGGAACCTGCGGGTGGATCCGGAGGTCAGGAAGGGACAGAAGGGGGCGGACAGTGATGTCTCGCCGCTTGCACCACGAGGGTGCGCTTCCCTATAATCCGTCGTCTATGGAGAAAACCACTGTGACTTCGGGCACTTGGAACGTTTCGCCGTTCGTTCGAATGATCGCGGTTGTGCTCCTTGGCTTCCTCGCCGTTCCTCTTTACACTGCGGACGCCGAAGCTCAGCAGCGTCGCAAAGTCATTCGATTCGACGAGGACGCCCTGAACGAGGACGACTACAAGATCACCGGTAACGTTCATAAGCCCGAGTTGACGTATTTCCTGACTCGTCAGGAGCAAGAAGACCTTGAGACGCTCCAGTTGAAGGAGAGCTTCATCCCCAAGATCGTCAAGTCTGTCGAAAAAGCCCCCTTCTAGCCCTCCAGGCGACGGAGGGGGACGGTCCGACAGGCCCGATCCTTTGACCACCATCTCGCGCTCCGGCGCCGGTCCTCGCGGCCGCCGTACACGGTGCATTTCGTTCCCCCGAGGAGGTTCCTCCCCATGAACTTCATTCTGAGTTTCTTCCGCGACGGCGGCCCCTTCATGTACATCATCCTCGTGGTGTCGGTCATTGCGATGGCCACCATCATCGAGCGCGGTTACATGGTGCTCTTCCGTTACAACCTGAACGGCGCAGCCTTCATGGCCCAGATCCAGAAGTTGATCATGGCCAACAACATCGACCGCGCCATCAAGCTCTGCAACGCCGAGAGCAACGCGGCGCTGACCAAGGTGCTGAAGGCGGGCCTCACGCGCGCCAACCGCTCCACGGTGGAGATCCAGAACGCGGTCGACGAGGCCACGCTCGAGGTCATCCCCATGATCCAGAAGCGGACGCCGTACCTGGGCATGTGGGCCAACGTCGCCACGCTGATCGGCCTCCTGGGCACGATCTCCGGCCTGGTGACCGCATTCAAGGCGGTGGCTTCCGCCTCGCCGGAGACCAAGCAGACCCTGCTGGCCGCCGGCATCTCGGTCGCCATGTACACCACGGCCTTCGGGCTCGTGGTCGCCATCCCGACGATGATCTGTCACTCGATCATCTCGAACCGCACCACGAAGCTGATCGACGAGATCGACCAGTACAGCGTGAAGCTCATCAACCTGCTGGCCGCGCGTCAGCGAGGCACCCTCAAGGAAGAGGGCGCCGAGGGCTGACCGGCACACGCCGGGAACCTCGGTGGGCGCTCTGCGGTCCTGACGGAACGTAGGGCGCTCGACTTCTCTACCTGAGAGGAAACCAAGATGGGTGCATCCAGTCCCTCGTCGCGACGCCGGGCGAAGAAGCTCGAGGATCCGGAGCTCACGCTCCTGCCGTTCATGAATCTCATGACGCTGCTGATCCCGTTCCTCCTCGTCTCGGTCCAGTTCGTCACGCTCGCCGTCATCGACTCCTCCCTCCCCGCGATCGGCGCTCCGCAGACGACCACGGAGAAGAAGGAAGACGACAAGCCGCCTCTGAACCTCACCGTGGGCATCACGGGTGAAGGTTTCACCGTCGCCGGTTCGGCCGCGGTCCTGGGTGGGGGCAGCGGAGGTCCGAACTCGGTCTCCGAGGAGAGCGGTCCGACGATCGGCCTCACGGCCGACGACGCGTACTGCCGCGAAGTGCAGTGCGGCGCCGAGCCGGGCTGCCGCCACGAGACGCCCTGCCACGACTACAAGGCGTTGCAGGAGCTGGTGGTTCGCGTCAAGGAGGACTATCAGGAAGAAGAGAACGTCATCATCGCCCCCAACGCCGACATCCCGTACCACGTGCTCGTGGGCGTGATGGATGCCACGCGAGACCACAAGCCCGAGGGCAGCGAGGAGCGCAAGACGCTCTTCCCGTACGTGGTCGTCGCAGGCGGCGCGAAGTAGACCCCCGGAGCCGAAGGAGAAGCCATGGCCAAGCCCATGCCGCACCGGAAGCAGGAAGAGGCGAAGCTGAACATCACTTCGCTGATGGACATCATGACCATCATCCTGGTGTTCCTCCTCAAGTCGTATTCGACCGAGGACATCCAGGTCGCGCCGTCCGACGACCTTCGCCTCCCCAACTCGAGCGCCCAGAAGGCCCCCGAGCTCGCCGTCAACGCGGTGGTGAGCCAGAGCGGGATCATCGTCGACGGCGTGAAGGTCGTGGACGTCACCGGCGGCGTCGTCGGGGACGAGTTCAAGCGGGGGACGCTCATCGCGCCGCTGTTCGACATTCTCAAGGAGAAGGCCGACGAAGCGAAGGCGCTCGCGGAGCGAAACCCGGCGAACAAGTTTCAGGGTAGACTTCTCCTGCAGTGCGACCGCGAGATTCCGTTCAGTCTGGTCCGGGAGGTGATGTACACCGCCGGCCAGTCGCAGTTCGCGGAATTCAAGTTCGTCGTCTACAAGTCCGAGTAGAACGAACGAACTCGAGTTCAACGAACTCGAGGAAGCGCTCAGACAGGGTCGGGCGATGATGCCCGACCGACGACAGAGGAAGCCCGTGCCGCAGACCGACCCGGCCCAGGATGGGATCAGCCCCGTGGCCGCGATCGGCGAGAGGACCTGAATGGCCGCTCAGCGAGCGCAATCGGCACGTCGCAAGCAGCAGACGCGGCGAGTCCAAGCGCAAAAGAGTCGAGCCCCGGACGCGAAGATCCTTCGCATCGGGATCATTCATAGCGGGCGGATCGTCGAAGAACGACTGATCCCCTCCGGGACGAGCGTGACCGTGGGCGAGAGCCCCAAATGCACCGTCGTGATCCCCCCCGGCGCGGTTCCCGCCAAGAAGTTCGAGCTCTTTGCGGCCAAGGGCGGCAAGTACGAGCTCCGGTTCACCACGCAGATGCACGGCAAGGTCGCCGTGTCGGACCAGGTCGTGACCCTCGCCTCCCTCGCCCAGCGCGGGCAGGCGAAGAAGCGCGGCAACTACTTCAGCCTCGGCCTGGACGACCGCAACCGCGGCAAGGTCTACGTCGGCGAGTACACGGTCCTCTTCCAGTTCGTCACGCCTCCTCCCCAGCCCGTCCGGCACCGCAGCTCGGACTTCAACAGCTGGCGGTGGCAGGACGTGGACTGGCTCTTCCTCGGGATCCTCCTCTTCTCGGCGCTGGTGCACACCGCGGCCGTGATCTGGATCGAGTCTCAGCCCCCGCCGCGTCGCGTCCGGTTGCAGGACTTCCCGGATCGCTTCGTGCGTCTCATCATTCCCCCCGAAGAGGAGCCGCAGGTACTGGAGGTCTCCGACGAGGGCGAGGTCGAGGTCGAGGCCACCCCGGCCGAATCCGAGGCCACTCCGGAGCCCACGCCCGGCGATGCGGCCGGCGGCGAAGAGTCCGGCGGCGAAGAGGACGTGGAGACGGCCGAAGAGCGCCGCGAGCGCCTCGAGCAGTCGGTGGCGGACAAGGGCATCCTCGCGCTCATCGGTACGACCGGCGAGGGCAAGGGCAGCGAGATCGCAGACCTCTTGGCGGACACGTCCGGTCTCTCCGGAGACGTGGGTGACGCGCTGAGCGGATCGTCGGGCGTCGCGATCGCCCGGCGAGACGTGGACCAGGCCGGCCTTCGAGGCGGCGGCGGCGGCGACGGAGCGGCCGGGATCGGCGATCTCGGCGGCGCGGGCGGTGGCGCGGGCGGCACGGTCGAGAAGAAGCAGACGGCTCCGAAGCCTGTCCTCGAGCAGGGCACGGTGGAGCTCAGCAGCGGCAACGCCGGCGACGTGCGCTCCCAGATGAAGCGGTACCTGCCGCGCATCAAGGCGTGTTACGAGCGCGAGCTTCGAGGCGAGCCGGATCTGGCCGGCAAGGTCACCGTGTCCTGGATCATCGGCGAGGCCGGCAGGGCCGGGGACACGGCCGTCGAAGCAAACACCACCGGGAACTCCGCGCTGGGTTCCTGCATCGTTCGCGAGATCAACAAGATCAAGTTCAAGCCCCCCGAGGAGGATGAGGACGAGATCGAGGTCGCGGGCTACCCCTTCATCTTCTCCTCTCAGTAGTCGTCGAGGACGCCGCGGATCGGCCGCGGGCGCTCGAAAACGAGTCTTTCGGAAGAGGGCCCCTCGCGGGTCCGACAGAGCGGGGCGCAGGTCGCGTTGACACGCCCCAGGACCGAACACATACTCAATCGTGTGCCCTGCCCGGCCTCGGAGGATAGTCATGCGTGCCGGAACAGTTGAACGCCTCGCGGGCAGGGGCCTCCTCGCGATCGCCCTCGCGCTCGCCGTGTCCATGGGCCCGATGGGTGCCTCGGACGCCCTCGCCCAGGACCCCGACGACAGCCCGGACTTCTCGGGCGCGGACCTCACCGCCCAGCAGAAGCTGGACTTCGCGGCGACCACCGCCGACACGCTCGAAGCGGCGACGAACAAGATCCTCGGCCTCATCGAAGCGGCGCAGAGTCGGAAGGACGTGATCCTCCTGAACTGCTTGAACGACAAGCTCATCTCGCTTCGCGGCCTCCTGAAGGTCGCCGAGGATGGCAAGCTGAACCTGCAGGAGGCGATCGCACGCGAGAACGCCGACCTCCAGGAGCACAACTACCGCAAGGTCGCCATCGCGGCGGATCAGAGCCGCCTGATCATCGCGGAGGCGGAAGCCTGCGTGGGGGACCTGGGATACAGCCAGTCCGGCGGGACGATCGTGAGCGTCACGGTCGACGGCGAGAGCAGCGAAGGCGACGACCAGTTCGGGAGCCCGAGCGACTCCGCCACGCGTCCCGCGGACTCCTCTCCTGACAACTAGAGATCGAACCCGTCGACGCGCACGACGGCTTCCCGGCCCCTTGGGGCTCCTACAACCGAGCGGAGGCGGTTGACCCGACCTGAAGAATGAGGCAGAAGGGGCGCCGTGCTCCCCCCGGGGGGGGTGCGTCCCCCTGCGCGAGTGCCGAGCACTTCAGATTTCACGGGCGACGCCGATGAGGCCGAAGGAGACCAGCAGACAGTGAACGGGAAGGGAACCCTGCGACTTCGCGCAGCGTCATTGGGCGCAGCCTTGGGTCTCGTTCTGTTCGCGACGGCGCCCTCGGCGCTCGCCGCGGAAGACGGTCTTCCGCTCGGCGATCTGGTCATCAAGCCCTCCGTGGGCGTGCACCTCATCTACGACTCGAACGTGGACCGCGTCCAGCAGGACCCGGTGGGCGATCTCGGCGTGCAGGTGAACCCGGCGCTCGGCGTCGTGTACCCCGGCAACAACTTCCGCTGGGAGCTCGACGCGAGCTACCTCTTCTTCTCGTACTTCAACCTCGGCGGGAACGACAACTCGGACCTGCGCCGGTTGACGAACTTCCGCCTCGGCACGTCGTTCGACGCGAACCGGCAGGGCAAGGTCGGCTTCTACTTCGGTCCGTACTTCGCGAACCGCCCGGTCCTCCGGGGCGTGGACGCGACGGGCGCGGACGAAGAGCTCACGGTCGCGACGCCGCTCAAGGTGAAGTTCCGGCCCAGCAAGGCCTTCAACATCGACGTCAACTTCGGCTGGCAGTGGTGGCGCACGTACTTCGGCGGCTCGGCGGCGTTCAACCCGAACCCGCTCGTCACGGGCAACCACCACACGGTCAACGGCGGGATGAACCTCGCCTGGCGCTTCTTCCCGCGCTCCACGCTGATCCTGGATCTGGACGTCGCGCGGAGCATCTGGGTGGAGAACGGCAGCGCCTTCTCCGCCGAGCAGATCAGCTCGTGGACCTGGGCCTTCTTCGGCGGCCTCAAGGGCGACATCACGCGCGGCGGCGTCCTCTCCTTCCTGGCTCAGATCGGGTACTCGAACCGATACTTCGACGCGGACGAGGGCGGTGGCCCGGCCACGAACCTCACGGCCGCCGAGGGCATCCTCGGGCGCGTCGAGCTGGCGATTCGCCCGGTGCTCACGCACCGCATCGCGTTCGGCTTCGACCGCGGCCTGGGCAACCAGTACTACTCGAGCCGCATCATCAACACGCAGGCGTACGTGAAGTACAAGGGCCTGCTGTTCGACCGCCTCGCCATCACCGCCGACTTCTCCTGGCTGTTCCGGGTGCTCGGCGTGCTGGAGCCCCGGAAGACGGAGCACCAGTGGAGCGCGGGCGCGGGCGTGGACATTCTCATCACGCAGTGGCTGCACGCCACGGTCGATTACCGCTTCAGCATGGTGAACCCGTCGGTTCCCGACACGGGCGAGTACATCGACAACCGCGTGATGCTCGGCGTCGTCCTCGGCTTCCGATAGAGGTCGTCGGCGCGCCTCGGACCCGGGGACTCTCATGGCCGACGACTACTTCGTTCATCCCAGCGCATACGTAGACGAGGGCGCCGAGATCGGTGCCGGGACCAAGATCTGGTTCTTCTCTCACGTCCAGACCGACACCAAGGTCGGGGAGCGCTGCATCCTCGGCCAGAACGTGAACCTGGACCGCAACGTCGTGCTCGGCGACGGGGTGAAGATCCAGAACAACGTCTCGGTCTACAACGGCGTGGTCGTCGAGGACGGCGCCTTCCTGGGGCCGTCCTGCGTCTTCACGAACGTCATCAACCCGCGCGGCTTCATCGAGCGGAAGACCGAGTTCAAGGCCACCCGCGTGGGCAGGGGCGCATCCATCGGCGCGAACGCCACGATCGTGTGCGGCAACGACCTGGGCGACTACTGCATGATCGGCGCGGGCGCGGTGGTCACGAAGGACGTACCCGCCTACGGGCTGATGGTCGGCATGCCCGCCCGTCGGCTCGGCTGGATCTGCCGCTGCGGGGTGCGCCTCCCGTCGGGTCCCCACCCGACCTGTCCGGCGTGCGGCGACCGCTACCGTGAAGACGGCGAGGTCCTGATCGCGCTGGATCCCCACGACGGGGTCTGATCTGACCGGCCCCGGCGTGCGCGTCGAGCCCGTCGCGGGGCTCGGCGAGATGGGCGCCCATCACATGGTGGTGGACGTCGGCGACGACTCCTTCCTCATCGACTGCGGCGTTCTCTTCCCGGCGCCCTGGGACGTGGGGGTGGACCACCTCGCGCCGCCGCTCGAGCCTGCCCTCCGCAGGCTGCAGGACGGGCGCCTCCGCGGCCTCCTCCTGACCCACGGCCACCGCGATCACATCGGCGCGGTGCGGCACCTGCTGCGCCGGGCCCCGGGCCTCCCGGTGCACGCGACGCCGTTCACGATCGCGCTCCTGCGGCGGGTGCTGGGCGACGACGCCTCGAGGCTGGACGCGCGGGTCGTGGTGCCCGGCGAGCGCACCCGGATCGGCGACGTCGCGGCGACGTGGTTCGGGGTCACCCACAGCCTTCCGGAGGCCTGCTCCCTTGCGTTGGAGTCCCCTCTGGGCACGCTCGTACACTCCGGCGACTTCCGGGTTCAACCGCAGCCGTTCCTGGGGCCTCCGACGGACATCGAGGGTCTGACCGCCCTGGGGGACCGCGGCGTGGACCTGGCGCTCGTGGACTCGACGGGCGCCGCGAGGCCGGGCCGGACCCTCGCAGAGACGCGGGTGGCCGACAACCTCGTCGAGGCGGTCCGCGACGTCGACGGGTTGGTCCTCATCACCACGTTCTCCTCCCACGTGGAGCGCGTGGCGGCGTGCATCCGCGCCGCGGAGGTCACGGGCCGCACCCCCGCCGTCTACGGCCGCAGCATGGAGGCGACGGTGGGTCTCGCTCGCGACCTCGGCCTCTTCGGTCGCTGGGGGGACGCCTTGCGACCGGTCGAGCAGGTGGCGCGACTGAGGGGCAAGGGCCTCGTCGTGGTGACGGGGACGCAAGGGGAGTGGCGGGCGCCGCTGCCGCGGATCGCGCGCGGCGAGGACCCCCGAATCAAGCTCGGCCCCGGCGACGCGGTGCTGTGGAGCGCGCGCGCCATCCCCGGCAACGACCGCGCGATCGGCCTCGTGGTGAACCGCTTGATCGATCGCGGCGTGACGGTCGTGCCGCCGTGGGGCGAGGCGGGGCGCGGGATCCACACGAGCGGCCACGGCCTGCGGGACGAGGTGCGGGAGTGGCTGAGCTGGGTGCGACCGCGCACGGTCGTCCCGATCCACGGCGAGGCCTGGCACCTCGCCGAGCATCGCCGCGCGCTGCTGGAGGGCCGTGACGCCGAGGTGTTGTCCCTGCGCTCGGGCGGCGCCGTCCTCCTGCGCGACGGACGGGCGACGGTGGTGCCCGCCGAGGCGCCGCCCGGCTTCTCCGCGGGCGTCGGCCGCGAGCTCTGGGCGCCCGACGAGCCGGCCCTCCGCGACCGTCGCCGCATCGCCCGGACCGGCGTGGTGGTGGCGAAGGTGCGCCGCCGCGACGTCTCCGTGGTCACCGTCGGTGTCTTCCCGTCGGCCGATCAAGAGGCCGTCGAGCGCGAGCTCGAGGCCGCCGTCCGCGCCGAGGTCGAGAAGCCGGGACCCCACACTGAAGATCTCGCCCACCGGGTCCGTCTCACCCTGAGACGGGCTGTGAAGGCGAGGACCGGCGATCGCGTGGAGTGCATCGTCCGCACTTCGTCTCCCCAGCATGGTAAGTAACGCCTATACTGACGCGATCCGCGCCGATCGCGGGACGCCGAGGGGAACAGCGAGCGAGCAATGCCGAAGGGCAAGACGACCCGGAGCCGCACCAAGAGCCGGTCCCCCGTCCGCGCGAAGACGCGGACGCGGCTGAAGCGAGGCGCCGCCGTCCTCGCGCGCCCCGAAGAGTCCGACCGCTACCAGACCTCCGTCCACACCGTCCGCCTGCGTCGCACCGCTGCCCGTCGCGAGGTCGCCGCGGTGGTCGCGCTGGGGGGCGGTGCGTTGGTCCTCGCGAGCCTGCTCAGCTACCACCCGAAGGACACGCTGGTGGGGGTCTTCGGCGAGTCGGGCGGGGAGGTCCGCAACTGGATCGGTCCCTTCGGGGCCTGGCTGGCGGACGTCGCCGTCTCCTCCCTCGGGCTTACGGCCTACGCCGCTCCGCTCCTGCTCCTGCTCCTCGCCGTCGGACTCATCCAGCGCCGCCACCGAGGGGTGCGCGTCTGGGAGATGGCGGGCTTCATCGGGGTGCTCGCGTCCCTCTCGCTCGTCGTCCAGTTGGTGATCCCGGCCCTCGACTTCCGCGGCGATGAGATCAGCGGCGGCGGGTTCGTCGGAGCGGTGCTCGACGGGCTCCTGCGACCGAACCTGTCGGGTCCCGGCACGTGGATCGTCGGCTTCACGGCCCTGCTCGTGAGCTCCCGCGTGGCCTTCGGGCTGCGGCCCCTGGCGTTGGTTCGGTCCCTCGGGCGGCGCATGCGTCGGGCGAGCGAGCCCCTGGTCCAGGGGGCGGGCGCGGGCACCCAGAGCGTCGGGCGCGGCCTGGCGGGTCTGTTCGGGCACGTCGTCGCCGGCGCCCGCGAGGCCTGGGAGGACTGGCAGGACGAGCGCGCCGTGGCCCGGGAAGAGGCCCGTTGGCTGCGTCAAGAGCGCATGGCGCGCCTCGGCGAGCGGGAGATGGGGATCGACGATGAGGGAGCGATCGTCGTGGAGGCCGTGCGCGTGTCCTCCGAGGTCGCCATCGAAGACGAGGCTCTCGGCCCCGACCGACGCCCCTCGAACATCCGCAAGCCGGTCCGGATCGCCGTGAGCGGCGGCAGCCTCGGCCGATCCCTGGTGGCCCCGGCCGCCGACGCGCCCCCCTTCGAGGCGCTCCCGATCGCCGACCGCTCTCCCGAGTCGGTCGCCGAGTCGGTCGCCGAGCCGGTCGCCGAAGCCGAGGAGCGCGCCGCGGAGGCGCGGGTGGACAGCATGCGAGGCGCCACCGCCCGGGGCGTCGTGCACGCCGAGCTGCGGCTCAAGGGCGATGGGACATCGAGCGGGAAGGGGAAGTCCACCGAGGCGTCGCCCGTCACCGACCGCGCGACCCCCGCCCCGAAGCTCACGCCGCGCATCCGCGCCGTGGCGGACGCGCCCGCGACGCTGGAGGTCGATCGCGTCGTCTCCGCGCGCCGCTGGATCCACAAGCAGCCCGACAAGGAGTACGAAGCCCCTGGGCTCGCGCTCCTCGACAAGCCCCCCGCGCAGGACCGCGAGATCGACGAGGGCGCCCTGCAGGCCCAGGCCACGCGCCTGGAGGAGACGCTCGCGCATTACGGCGTCGCCGGGCGCGTGACGGACATCCTCCCCGGCCCCGTCGTGACGATGTTCGAGTTCGAGCCCGCGCCCGGGATCAAGGTGTCGCGCATCGCAGGGCTCGAGAACGACCTCGCGATGGCGCTGCGCGCCCTGAAGGTCAGGATCGTCGCGCCGATCCCGGGCAAGGGCGCCGTGGGCATCGAGGTGCCCAGTCCCCGCCGGGAGACGGTCTACCTCCGTGAGATCATGGCGCACCCGCAGTTCCGAAAGAGCACCAAGGCGCTGCCCCTCGCCCTCGGCAAGGGCATCGACGCGGCGCCCGTGACCTCGGACATGGCGAAGATGCCGCACATCCTGGTGGCGGGGACCACGGGATCCGGCAAATCGGTCTGCGTGAACTCGATCATCCTCTCGCTGGTCTTCAGCAAGTCGCCGGACGACGTGCGGCTGATCCTCGTCGACCCGAAGATGCTGGAGTTCTCGATCTACGACGGCATCCCGCACCTCCTGGTGCCGGTCGTGACCAGCCCCAAGAAGGCCGCCATGGCCCTCAACTGGGCCGTCGAGGAGATGACGCGCCGCTACAAGGTGCTCGCGGCGATGAACACCCGCAGCATCAAGGGCTACAACGACAAGGCCGAGAAGATCCGCGACGAGTGGGACGCCTACGAGGCGTCGTGCAAGGCCGGGACGCCGCTCGAGAAGCCGGAGTGCGGGCGGGCCCTCGGGGCGGACACGGTGGAGTTCCGCAGCAAGGGCGGCGATCCCGTCGGGGCGCCCGAGAAGATGCCGTACATCGTCATCATCATCGACGAGCTCGCGGACCTGATGATGGTCGCCCGCAAGGAGGTCGAGGAGAGCATCGTGCGGCTCGCCCAGATGGCGCGCGCGGCCGGCATCCACATGCTGTTGGCGACGCAGCGACCGTCGGTGGACGTGATCACCGGGCTCATCAAGGCCAACTTCCCCACGCGCCTGTCGTTCAAGGTCTCGAGCAAGGTCGACTCCCGCACGGTCCTGGACGCGAACGGCGCCGAGAACCTCCTGGGCATGGGCGACGGCCTGTTCCTGCCTCCGGGCGTGAGCGAGCTCACCCGCGTCCACGGCGCGTTCGTGTCGGACGAAGAGGTCCAGAAGGTCGTCGACCACCTCAAGGAGCAGGGCGAACCGCAGTACGTCGAGCAGATCCTCGCGGCGCCGGACAGCGAGCCGGAGGTCGACGCCGAGAATCGCGACACGATGTACGACGAAGCCGTCGCCGTGGTGGCCGAGGCGGGCAAGGCGAGCACGTCGCTGCTCCAGCGTCGCCTGAAGCTCGGCTACAACCGCGCCGCCCGAATCATCGACGCCATGGAGGCGGCCGGCGTCGTCGGTCCCCCGGACGGCGCCCGCCCGCGCGAGGTCTTCATCCGCCCCTTCGAGATGCCATGACCAGCACGCCCGGCACCCGATCCGGCGGCGTCCTGGCCGGACTCACCCTGCTCGCGGCGGCGACGCTGCTCGTGCTCGGCGTGAGCACGCAGGTGGCCCGCGGGGACGACTCGACGGGAGTGGACGCGGTCCTGGAGCGCATGCGCGGCGCCTACGCGGCGGAGACGGCCGTGCAGGCCTCGTTCGTCCAGACCAACACGGGCGTCTCGTACTTCGAGCCCATGGTAATGAAGGGCACGCTGGCGCTGAAGAAGCCGCGGAGCATCCGCATGCAGTACACGTCGCCCCGCGCGAAGACCTACCTGAGCGACGGCACCACGCTCTGGATCGTCGACGAGGCGGACAAGACGGTGCAGCGCAGCGCGGGCAACAGCGAGGCCGTGGGCCGCATGTTCGACTTCCTCACCGGGTCGGCGGACGTGAAGAAGGACTTCGTGGTCACCCCCGAAGTCGGCGACGAGAAGGTCGACGGCCTCGACGTCCTGCGCATGAAGCCCAAGGCCCCGGACGCGGGCATCGCCCTCGTCTTCGTGCACGTGCACCCCGAGACCGGCCTCGTGCACGGCGTCGTGACCACCACCCCGTTCGGGGATCGCAGCGCGACGGTCTTGAGCAACATCGAGACCGGCGTCGACCTGCCGGACGAGGGCTTCGTGTACACGGATCGCGAAGGTTTCACCATCGTCGATATCGACTGATACAGTCCCGCGCCCATGGCCGGACGCCTCCCCATCATTCAGCCGAACGACTTCGCCGGGACCGCCGCCGCGGACATCCCCGCGGACATGAAGGGCGAGGGCCGTCGCGTCCACTTCGTCAGCCTCGGCTGCCCGAAGAACCGCACCGACTCGGAGGTCATGCTCGCCCGCTTCGCGCGCGCGGGCTTCGTGCTCAGCGACGACCCCGCGGACGCCGACGTCCTGGTCGTGAACAGCTGCACGTTCATCGACGCCGCGACCCAGGAGTCCGTGGACACCGTCCTGGAGATGGCCGAGTTCAAGGCGTCGGGGAGCGCCGAGCAGCTGATCGTGACCGGGTGCATGGCCCAGCGGCACCACGGCGAGCTCCGCAAGGAGATGCCGGAGGTCGACGCCTTCGTGGGCACCGGCGACTACCACCGGATCCTCGACGTGGTCGCCCGGTCGCCGCACGAGGTCGCGGACGTGGTGGGCGAGCCGATCTACGTGCAGGGGGCCGAGGCGCGGGTCAACACCCTCACGCCGTGGTCGGCCTACGTGAAGATCCTCGAGGGCTGCCCGCAGCGGTGCACCTTCTGCATCATCCCGAAGCTCCGCGGCGACCTCATGTCCCGCCCCCTGGACGTCCTGGTGGACGAGGTGAAGGCCCTCGCGGCCACCGGGGTGCGCGAGATCAACCTGGTCGGTCAGGACAGCAACTCCTGGGGCCGCGACATCGGCGCCGAGCGGCTGCCCGACCTGCTGCGCGCGTTCGACTCCGTCGACGGCATCGACTGGGTGAGGCTGCTGTACTCGTACCCCGCGAAGTTCAACGACGCGCTCATCGACACGTTCGCCGAGCTGCCGTCGCTGCTGCCCTACATCGACATGCCGCTGCAGCACATCAGCAACCCGATCCTCAAGGCGATGCGCCGCGGCGTGAGCTCGGATCGAACGCGGCGCCTGCTCGACAAGCTGCGGTCGCGGATCCCGGACCTGGCGATCCGCACGGGCTTCATCGTCGGCTTCCCGGGGGAGACCGACGCGCAGTTCCAGGAGCTCTACGACTTCGTGGCGGAGCAGCGCTTCGACAACGTGGGGGTGTTCACCTTCAGTCCCCAGGCGGAGACGCCGGCCTCGGAGCTGCCGAACCCCGTCCCGGACGAGGTGAAGCAGGAGCGTCGCGAGGCGCTGATGCTGCTGCAGCAGGAGATCCACGTCGCCAAGAACGAGGCCCTCGTGGGCGCCGAGCGCGACGTGCTGATCGAGGGGGAGCACCCCGAGACGGAGCTGCTCTGGGTGGGGCGGACGCCTCAGCAGGCCCCGGAGATCGACGGCCTGACCCTGATCGCGGACGCCGGCGACGCGAAGTACGGCGACATCGTGCGCATGCGCGTCACGGAGGTGGCCGGCTACGACCTCGTCGCCGAGGCCGTGTAGACCCGATCAGGCGGCCGGAGCCTCGGGGATCGCGGGGACGATCGCGATGCGCCGCACCACGCTCTGGATCGTGGCGCGGGCCTCTTCCGACATGCGGTCGAAGCGGATGCCCATCCCCGGGTTGGGGTTCGGTCCGTCTTCACGCCAGGCGTTGACCCACACGACGGTCCCGGAGGCGACGATCTGGTTCGCCGAGCCGTCCACCGAGAAGGCGATCTCGAGCTCCGCGCCCATCGGCGCAGGGCGCCTCGTGGCGATGAAGATCCCCCCCTCCGAGACGTTGTGGCTGTCTTCCATGAGGAAGTGCTCGCCTCCGTCGGCCCGATACTGGATCTGGGTGCGGAACGGTACACGCTCGTGCTTTCGATGCTCCCTCATGGCGGCTCCTGACGACGTCTTTGAGCGACGTTCACAAGGTCTATCGGAGGGCCTCGGGTGATCCTGAGGGAGAACCTGGGACTATCATGAATGCATGTCGCGGATCCCTTCACGTCCCCCGACCCTGCTCGCCCGCTGCGCCCGACGGGCCCGTCGGGGAGGAGGGGCCGTCGCGCTCTTCACCGCGGGTCTGCTGACCGGCGCCGCGCTGACCGCCTCCGCCAAGGAGGTCCCCTACGACCTGCTGCACGTCTTCTCCACGGCGCTCCAGAAGATCGAGGCCGAGTACGTCGTCGAGCGGGAGCCGCAGGACCTCATCTACGACGCCATCGGCGGCCTCACCCAGGGCCTCGACGACTACTCCGTGTTCCTGTCCCCCGAGGACTACCAGGAGCTCCTCGAGAAGACCCGGGGCGAGTACTACGGCGTGGGGATCTCGATCGAGAGCCGGGAGGACCGCGTCTTCATCCTCAGCCCCATCGAGGGGTCGCCGGCGGAGGCGGCCGGGCTGCTCCCGGGCGATGAGATCGTGGCCGTCGACGGCCTGCGCGTGTCCGTGGTCGGGGACGACGAGGTGCTCGCGAAGATCAAGGGACGTCGAGGCACCGCGGTGCTCATCACGGTCCTGCGCAACGGGTCCGAAGAGGACGTCCGGGTCCTCCGCGACCGCGTCCGCACGCGCTCGGTGGAGCGACGTCTGGTGGGCGACGGGACCGCGTGGCTCCAGATCAAGCGCTTCCAGTCGCACACCGCCGACGAGGTGAAGCGCGCCCTGGCGGAGCTCGCCGAGGAGCAGGGCGCCCCGGTGACCGGGCTGGTCGTGGACCTGCGCAACAACCCGGGCGGCTACCTCAGCCAGGCGGTCCAGGTCGCGGACCTGTGGATCTCATCGGGGCCGATCGTCTCCACGGTGAGTCGGGAGGAGGCCGCCGACGAGGAGCTCGCGCGGCCCAAGGGGACCGATCGCGAGACGCGGCTGGTCGTGCTCGTGGACGCGGACAGCGCCTCCGCCGCCGAGATCCTGGCCGGGGCCCTCAAGGACACCGGTCGCGCGCAGCTCGTGGGCTACACGACGTACGGCAAGGGGTCCGTGCAGCAGTTCATCGAGCTCCCCGACGGCTCGGCCCTCAAGCTGACGACCGCGGGCTACCTGACCCCCAGCGGGGCCTCGATCCACGGCTCGGGGATCCGGCCCCACGTCACCCTCGGCGAGCGGGGCGCGTGGAAGCCCTGGAGGGACCCGGCGGAGCTGCTGCAGGCGGCGCCCGCCCCGGACTGGATCGTGGCGGACTCGGAGCTCCACATCGCCTTCGCCGCCCTCGCCGCGCCCGACTCCGCGGTGGAGTACTTCACGCGGCCGCCCGCTCCGGAGCCCGCCCCCCCGGAGCCCGCGCCCGTGAAGGACATGGACCTGCCCGCGCGGACCGCGCCCGACGCCATCGCCGACTGACGTGCTGGGACGCCACGGATTCACCGCGGCCCTCTGGGTCACGTCGGCCGTCGTGGTCGCAGTGGTCGCCGTGCAGGGCGTCCCGTGGCTGTGGCCGCGGCTGTTCCCGAGGCCCGGGGAGGGCCTGGGCGTCGCGGTGGAGGAGGGGGCGGTCGAGGCCCCGTCGGTGCAGCTCGTGGGCGAAGTCGTGGACCGGCTCGTGGCCTCGTGGGGGGCGGTGCTGGGGTCGCCCGACGACCCGCTGCGGCTGCCCCGAGGACGCACCCCCCGCGCCCTGCAGGACGCGCTGCGGGCCTCCCCGGAGCTGGAGGGGACCACGATCTACGTCACCGAGACCGGGCCCTTCAGCCACCGCCTCCGCGTGTTCCACGGCCCCGACCTGCTCGTGCGCCGAGAGCTGCGCCGATGGATGCCGGAGCGGCCCGCCGTCCGCGCCGAGAACCCTCCCGAGCTGGGGATCGTCTTCCGGTTCGTCCCCGAGGAGCCCGCGACGTTCGGACGGGTCCTGAAGTGGAAGTCGCCCATGGCCGTGTCCCTCGCGCCGTTCGGTCCCGAGTCGATGCGCGCGGCGGCCAAGGCGATCAAGGCGGGCAAGGACGTGATCGTGGAGGTCGATCCGCGCTCCGAAGCCGACGAGCAGCTGGCCGCGCTCCCCGGCGTCACCGGCGCGCTCCTGCTGGGGTCCTTCCCCGACCCGGCGACCGAGGCGGCCTTCCTCGTGGCCCTCGCGCGTCGCGATCTCTTCCTGCTGGACGCCCGGACGGACGCGGACGAGCCCACGGCCTCGGAGACGCCCCGCCTGGCCCGCGCCGCGCACCTCGACTCGCCCGAGGCCGCGGTGTTGGGGCGCAACCTGGCGGTCCGCTGGGGCCACGGCGTGGTCACCGTCGACGCCGCCGAGCACGGCCCCGCGCTCGCCGAGGAGTTCATCGACGTCGCGAAGGAGGACGGCTACGTCCTGCGTCTGCCCGTGGAGGTCGCGCGCGAGCACGGCCGGTCCCCCTGAATCAGCGGTCGACGCGCACCCCGGACGGGATGTTCAGCCAGTCGAGCGGGTCCTCCGCGACCGTGCCCTTGCGGACCTCGAAGTGCAGGCGGGGGCCGTCGAGCGAGCCGGTGTCCCCCACGAGCCCGAGCACGTCGCCCGCCTGGACGTGGCGTCCGGGGCCGACCTCGAAGCGCTCGGCGTGGCCGTAGATCGTGGTCCAGCCGTCGTTGTGGTCGACGATCAGGACGCGTCCGTAGTGCCCGATCCAGAGACTCTTCATGACGACGCCGTCGGCCACGGCGCGGATCTTCGCGCCCTCCTTCGCGAGGATCACGACCCCCCGCCCCGACCGCTGCACGGTGCCCACGGCGGGCATGCTCAGGAGGCCGCGGCTGCGGGAGAAGGTCGACTCGGGGGCGACGGCCTCCACCGCGATCCCGTCGGGGGCGTCCTCGGGGGTGAGATCCAGCTTGAGCTCCAGGGCCGCCCCCGCGCGCTCCACCCGACGCTTGCGGTAGCGCTCCCGCTCCACGGGCGGCGCCTTCGCCAGCAGGCCCCGCTGCTGATCCCGCAGGGTGCGGGTCTCCTCTCGCCGCAGGTGCGCCTCCCCCGCGACCCGCAGCAGCGCGCTCCGCTCCGTCGTCAGCTCACCCTCGAGCCGCCTCGCCTCTGCCACGTTCTCGTGCCACCGGCGCAAGGCCCGCCCGTCGTCGCGCACCACCCGCAGGAAGTACCGAGCGGACTGGAGCAGCTCGTGCGGCGACTCCGCGGCGAAGAGCAACGGCAGGAAGCCGCGGTGTCGGAAGCGGTACATCGCCCGCAGCCGCAGGGCCGTGCGCTCGCGACGCTCGTCCAGGGAGGCCTCCGCGGCGCCGAGGCGGGTCTCGAGGCCCTCGACGCGGCCCTCGAGCTCCCGCAGCCGGGTGGTGGCGGCCGCGAGCTCCGAGTCGGCGTGGATGAGCTGCACCTCCAGCGCCTCGAGCTCCGACAGCACCACGCTTTGGGCGGCCGCCGGGGTCGCGAACAGGAGCGCGAGCAGCAGCGCCCAGCGCCTCACAGCACGTCCTCGCCCGCGCGCATGACCGACGTGAACGCCCCGAGCAGGCCCACGAGCCCGCCCGCGCACACCAGGGCGACGAGCGCCCGTGGCGGCAGGAAGGGCAGCAGGTCCGCCCCCACGAAGACGTCGAGCAGGCCCTGCAGGCGCACGAGGGCGTACCGGTGCAGCCCGAAGAGCAGGGTCGCCGCGAGGACCCCTCCGAGGAGGCCGAGGACCCCGCCCTCCAGCAGGAAGGGCGAGCGCGCGAACCAGCGGGTGCCGCCGACCAGTCGGACGATCCGGAGCTCGTCGCGGCGCGCGTAGATCGCGATCCGGATCGTGTTCCCCACCAGGAAGACGGCCCCCGCCAGCAGCAGCGCCCCGAGCAGGAGGGCGGACAGCCGCATGAGCGAGACGAACGTGTGGAAGCGCTCCACCCACTCGCGGGAGTAGTCGAGCTCCTCGAACTCCGGCCGCGCGAGGGCGGCGGCCACGCGCTTCACCTCCTCGGGGGACTGCCAGGTCTCGTGCAGGCGCACCTCGAGGCTCGCGGGCAGCGGGTTGTGGTCGAGGTCCGCGAGGATGCGCTCCATGCCGTCGACCGCGCGACCGAACCGCTCGAGCGCCTCCTCCTTGCTCACGTAGGAGACGGCGGCGACCTCGTCCATGGCCTCGAGCTCGGCCTTCACCCGAAAGATCGCCTCGTCGTCCACGGAGTCGAGCAGGTAGCAGGACACCTGCACGTCCTGACCCCAGCGATCGAGGACGGACGAGAGGGTCAGGATGACGCCGGTGAAGGCGCCGAGCAGCACGAGCACCGTGGCGACGGTCGAGGCCGTGGCCAGGGCGAGGAGGGGGTACTCCCGCAGGCCGTCGAGCGCGCGTCGGACCGGGCGCATCAGTCGTCCCTCACGGTCTCGTCGGGCTCGTCGCGCATGGAGTCGTCGGAGTTCCCGTCCGAGACCACGCGACCCTGCTCCAAGACCACGATGCGCGAGTTCGGCTCGGCGAGCAGGACCGGGTCGTGAGTGGCGACGAGGACGGTCGCTCCCTGGTCGTCGCACAGCCGACGGAGCAGGCCGAGGATGTCGCCGCTCAGCGCTTCGTCCAGGTTCCCCGTGGGCTCGTCGGCGAGCACGATGCTGGGCTCGTTGACGAGGGCCCGCGCGATCGCCGCCCGCTGCTGCTCCCCGCCGGAGAGCTCGCCGGGGCGGCGCTCGGCCTTGCGGCCCAAGCCGACCTTGGCGAGCACGTCCCGGACGCGTCGCTCGATGTCGTCGCGATCGACGCCGCACACCTCCAAGGGGAGCGCGACGTTGTCGAACACCGACCGGCGCGGGAGGAGCTCGAAGTCCTGGAAGACGACGCCGAGGTTGCGTCGCAGGTAGGGGATGGAGCGGGGGTGCAGCCGGCCCACGGAGCGTCCCTCCACGAGCACGTCCCCGCGCGTCGGCCGCTCGGCGGCGTAGACCAGCTTGAGCAGCGACGACTTGCCCGCGCCCGACGGCCCGGTGACGAACGCGAACTCGCCCTTCGCGAACTCCAGGTTCACGGACTCGAGGGCCGCGGTGGCGGAGGTCGAACCGTAGGTCTTGGTGACGTCGACGAAGCGGATCATGGGTCAGGGGGCGCGCGGCGGGGTCCGGGTCGCGCGACGTCGAGATCATGCCCCGCCGCCACACGAACACAACAAGTCCGGAGGTTCTTGTGGAATTCCGCGCGCCTCGCGTCGCTGCCCTTGACCGCTTGACACGCCCTTGACATAAGCGACGGGT
>CAZUHI010000035.1:0-6706 GCA_964620495.1 uncultured Rickettsiales bacterium
GAGTTCCCGAATCCGGGGCTCGAGCTCAAGCCCGGCATGTTCGCGACGGTCCTCATCGAGACCCGACGCAAGGACGACGCGCTCATCGTGCCCACCGAGGCGATCCTCCACTCGGGCGAGCGACAGATCGTCTTCGTGAGCACGGCGCTCGGTCGATACGAGCCCCGCGACATCGACACCGGCGTCGTCGGCGACCGACACCTCACCGAGGTGGTCGGAGGCCTCGAAGCGGGGGAGAACATCGTGGTGAGCGGGCAGTTCCTCCTGGACTCCGAGAGTCAGCTCCAGGAGGCGATCAACAAGCTGCTCGCGGCGCGCCTGCAGAAGGAGGCGCCGACCGAGGTCGAGGCGGAGCCCGAGGCCGCCCACTGGACCTGCCCGATGCACCCGGAGATCCAGACCACCGAAGCGGGGAGCTGCCCGCTCTGCGGCATGGACCTCGTCCCCATGGATCCCCCCGCCAAGCCGACGGACGACAAGCCCGCCGCCCACAAGCACTAGGGGGGCGCCGTGATCGAACGCCTCATCACGTGGAGCGTACACAACCGGGTGTTGGTGCTCATCCTCACCGCCTTGGCGACGCTCGCCGGGGCGTGGGCCATGTGGACCACGCCGGTCGATGCGATCCCGGACCTGAGCGACGTCCAGGTCATCGTGTACACCGACTACGCGGGCCAGGGCCCGGAGGTGGTCGAAGACCAGGTCACCTACCCGCTCACGACCGCGATGCTGTCGGTGCCGTACGCCAAGACCGTCCGGGGCTACAGCTTCTTCGGCTTCTCGATGGTGTACGTGATCTTCGAGGAGGGGACGGACTTGTACTGGGCACGCAGCCGCGTCCTGGAGTACCTCAACTTCGTCCAGAGTCGCCTCCCGGAGGGGACGTCCCCGCAGCTGGGGCCCGACGCCACGGGCGTGGGGTGGGTCTACATGTACTCGCTGTCGGACTTCGGCCCGCGCGCGGCCGTCCTCCGGGCGAAACACGACCGCGACGGGGACGGGGTCGTGCAGTCGGCGGAGCTGCCCGCCCCCGAAGGCGAGCCGCTCGTGGAGGACGGCTTCCACGTCTACACCCGGTCGCAGCTCGAGGACCTGTTCGGACCGCCTCCGGCAGCGCTGTTCCCCGACCTCCGCAACGCCGCCGCACGGAGCTGGACGGAGGACTCGATCCGCTACCTTCACGATGGGTTCGACCGCGACGGGGACGGCGGCATCTCCTTCCCGGAGCTCGAACGGGCGGTGGCGTTCGAGGGGCTCGACCTCGCCCAGCTGCGCTCGCTCCAGGATTGGTTCCTGCGCTACGAGCTGATGGCGCTCGAGGGGGTCTCCGAGGTCGCGAGCGTGGGCGGCCACGTGCGCCAGTATCAGGTCGAGGTGGATCCCGAGCGCCTGCGCGCATACGGCATCCCCCTGGGCAAGGTCCGCAAGGCGATCCAACGCAGCAACATGGATGTAGGCGGCCGGCTGCTCGAGATGGGCGAGACCGAGTTCATGGTGCGCGGGAAGGGCTACATCAGCGGGGTCGATGACCTCGAGGGGATCCCGATAGGGGTCGATCGCGAAGGACACAACCCGATCCTGTTGAGCCAGGTCGCGCGGGTGCAGTTGGGCCCTGAGATTCGTCGTGGCGTAGTCGACATGAACGGCCAGGGCGAGGTCGTGACCGGCGTGATCGTCATCCGCTTCGGGGAGAACGCGCTGAAGGTCGCGGAGCGCGTGCGTACCCGACTGGACGAGCTCAAGGGAGGCCTGCCCGAGGGCGTGGAGATCCACGTCTCCTACGACCGCTCGTCGCTCATCGAGCGAGCGATCGGCGTGCTCCAGAAGAAGATCGTCGAGGAGCTCATCGTCGTCGCCCTGATCTGCCTGCTGTTCCTGTTCCACGTCCGGTCCGCGCTCGTCGCGGTCTTCACGCTGCCGGTGGGCATCCTGCTCTCGTTCCTGGGGATGCGGCTGCTCGGCCTCAACGCAAACATCATGTCTCTGGGGGGCATCGCGATCGCGATCGGCGTGATGGTCGATGCGTCGATCGTGCTCGTCGAGAACCTCCACAAACACAAGGAGCGCTACCCCGACCGACCGCACGCCCAGGTGGTGGTCGAGGCGGCCCGCGAGGTCGGCCCCGCCCTCTTCTATTCGCTGCTGGTGGTCACCGTCAGCTTCCTGCCGGTCTTCTCGCTCGAGGCCCAGGAGGGGCGCTTGTTCCGGCCGCTGGCGTTCACCAAGACGTTCGCCATGGCCGCGAGCTCGATGCTCGCCGTCACCATCATCCCGGTCCTGCTGTACTACTTCGTGCGGGGCGGGATCCTGGCCGAATCGCGCAACCCCCTGACCCGCCTGCTGCGGGCGGTCTATTCACCGCTCATCCACGGCGTCCTTCGGTTCCCCAAGACCGTCATCCTGCTCTCCGTCCTGGCGGGCTCGCTCGCGGTCTGGCCGCTGTCCCAGGTCGGCTCGGAGTTCATGCCCCCTCTGAACGAAGGGGATCTGCTCTACATGCCGACGACGCCGCCCGGGATCTCGATCACGAAGGCCCGGGAGCTGCTCCAGCAGACCGACAAGATCATCGCGACCCACCCCCAGGTCGCTCACGTGCTCGGGAAGTCGGGTCGAGCCGGGACGGCGACGGACCCGGCCCCCCTATCGATGTTCGAGACCACGATCATCCTGACCGACACGGAGACATGGCCCGACGGCAAGACCATCGAGGACGTGATCGACGAGCTCGATCGGATGGTTCAGTTCCCCGGGCTCACGAACGCCTGGACGATGCCGATCAAGACGCGCCTCGACATGCTCGCGACCGGCATCAAGACCCCGGTGGGCATCAAGCTGCTCGGTGACGACCTGGACGTGCTCAGCGAGGTCGGTCAGCAGATCGAGGCCGTGATGAACGGCCTCCCGGACACCCTCAGCGTGTACAGCGAACGGGTCGTGGGCGGGAACTTCATCGACGTGGACATCCGCCGCACCGACGCCGCGCGCTACGGCCTGACCGTCGGTGACGTCCAGGACGTCGTGAAGACCGCTCTCGGCGGCATGAACGTCACCTGGACGGTCGAGGGCCTCGAGCGCTACCCGGTCAACCTGCGATTCCCTCGGGAGCTTCGACACGACCTCGACAAGCTCGGAGACGTGGCCGTCCCCACGCCGATGGGTCACACGGTGCCGCTCCGAGCGGTCGCCGACATCTCGGTGAAGAAGGGCCCGCCCGCGGTCAAGAGCGAGAACGCTCGGCGGACGGCCTGGATCTTCGTCGACTTGAAGACCAGCGACGTGGGCGGCTACGTCCGGGCGGCGAAGGAGGCGGTGGACAAGGCCATCTCGCTTCCCGAGGGGGTCTCCATCGCTTGGTCGGGGCAATACGAATACATGGAGCGAGCCAACCAGCGCCTGGCGATCGTGGTCCCGGTCACCATCGCGATCATCTTCCTGCTGCTGTTCGTCCACTTCGGGAACCTCCCCGAGACCCTCATCGTCATCGGCACGCTCCCGTTCGCCCTCGTGGGCGGAATCTGGCTCCTCTGGGCGCTCGACTTCAACCTCAGCGTCGCGGTCGGGGTGGGGTTCATCGCTCTCGCGGGCCTCGCGGCGGAGACCGGAGTGGTCATGATCGTGTACCTCGACGAGACCTGGGAGCGTTGGCGCCGCGAGGGGCGGCTCCTCAGCGTCGAGGACCTGAGGGCCGTGACGATCGAAGGAGCCGTGGACCGCGTCCGCCCGAAGGTGATGACCGTGGCCACTACCGTCCTCGGGCTCCTCCCGGTCATGCTCGGAAACGAGACCGGGACGCGCGTCATGAAGCGAATCGCCGCGCCCATGGTGGGCGGATTGCTGAGCTCGACGGTCCTGACGCTCGTCATCGTCCCCGCGGTCTGGTTCTTGTGGCGGAAGGGGCAACTGCGCCGCGAGTCCGACCCCGGAGCTTCCGCGATGGCCGTCGAGCGAGACGCGACCGAGGTGGCGGCATGAGCGACACTTCCGGCGCGTCCCCGGGCCGCGCCGCCGTGGTCGCGCTCGCGGTCATGGGGGTGGCGACCCTCCACTACACGGCCGGGCACGGCGACCCGGCCTCGGCCCACCACCTCTACCGACGCCTCTTCTACGTCCCGATCCTGGCCGCCGCCTGGACCTGGGGGGCGCGGGGGGGGCTCGTGGTCGCGGGCGCCGTCGTCGCCGTCTACCTGCCGCACGCGTTCGGGCTGTTCGGCACCCACATCGACCCCGCGTCCTCGATCGACAAGGTCGCCGAGATGATCCTGTACCTGGGCATCGGGGGCCTCGTGGGCTGGTTCGTGGACCGGGAGCGGGGCGCGGCGGGCGAGCTGCGGGGGCTCCTCGCGGAGCGGGACCGGACCATCGAGCAGCGAGACGACGCGCTCGAGGAGCTGCGCACCGCCCAGGACTCGCTCCTGCAGTCCGAGCACCAGGCGGCGCTCGGCTTCCTCACGGCGGGCCTCGCGCACGAGATCCGCAACCCGCTGGGCAGCATCCGGGGGTGCGCCGAGCTCCTCTCCGACGGCGGGGAAGACGCGCAGCGCGAGCGCGTGAGCGCGCTGCTCGTCCGCGAGACCGAGCGCCTGGACGGGGTCCTCACGCGCTTCCTGCGGTTCGCGCGCCAAGAACGGACCGACGCGGCGCCCTCCGACATCGGTCGGCTCGTGGACGAGGTGGTGGAGCTCGTCGCCGGCGAAGCGTCGGGGCGGGGGGTCGAGGTCTCGCACCTTCGCTGTTCGGAGCTCCCCGTGGTTCGGGTGGATCGGGGCGGCGTCCAACAGGTTCTGCTGAACCTCGTGGTCAACGCCCTGCAGGTCCAGGAGGACGGGGGCACGGTGCGGATCGTCTCGGGCGTGGAAGAGAACGGGGAGCCGCGGCTCTTCGTCCGGGTCGAGGACGCGGGGCCGGGCGTGCCCATCGACCAACGCGCTGCGGTGTTCCATCCCTACTACTCGACGCGCCCCGACGGCACCGGCCTGGGGCTGGCCGTCAGTCGCCGGGTGCTCGCCGAGCACGGCGGCACGTTGCAGGTCGAGGACGCGTCCCTCGGGGGGGCGTCGTTCGTGCTTCGGCTGCCCATCGCGAAGGACGACGGAGCGAGTCCATGAACGACACGACACTCACGGTCCTCCTCGTGGACGACGACGACACCCTGCGCGAGATCACGGGCCTGCAGCTCGAGGCTGCGGGCTTCCGGGTCCGCAGCTGCGACGGGGGAGCGGCCGCCATCGCCTCCTATCGAGAGGAGCAGGCCGACGTCGTCGTGACGGACTTGAAGATGCCGGAGGTGGACGGGATGCAGGTCCTCTCCGCGGTCCTCCGCCTGGATCCGGACGCGGCCGTGGTCGTCTCCACGGCCTACGGATCGGTCGACACCGCCGTCGCCGCGATGCAGGGGGGGGCGTACGACTACGTCACGAAGCCGGTGGCTCGGGACGCGCTCGTACTGAAGGTGCGGCGCGCTGCCGCCCACCGGCAGGTCGTCCGCGAGAACCGCGACCTCAGGTCCCGGGTCGACGCCGGTCGCCCCTCGATGCTGGTCGTCTCGGAGCCGATGCAGAGACTCATGAGCCAGGTCGAGCGCATCGCCGGGGCCGATCTGCCCGTCCTCCTCAGCGGGGAGAGCGGGACCGGCAAGGAGCTCGTCGCACGAGAACTGCACCGTCGATCCGAGCGGGCCGGCGGGCCCTTCGTGGCGGTGAACTGCGCCGCCATCCCGGCCGAGCTGCTGGAGGCGGAGCTGTTCGGCCACACCCGCGGAGCGTTCACCGGGGCGGCGCGGGCCCGAGAGGGAAGGTTCCGCGCGGCCGAGGGCGGGACGCTGCTCCTCGACGAGATCGGCGACCTCCCGATGGAGCTGCAGCCCAAGCTGCTCCGTGTGCTCCAGGAGCGGCGCGTGGAGCCACTCGGGGGGGAGACGTCGGTCCCCATCGACGTGCGGATCATCGCGTCCACGCACCAGGACCTCCCCGCGCTGGTTCGTGATGGGGGGTTCCGCGAGGACCTCTACTATCGCCTCGCCGTCCTGCCCCTGACCGTCCCTCCGCTCCGCGACCGACGCGAGGACATCATCCCGCTCTTCGAGCTGTTTCTCTCCGCCCAGGCGCGGGAGGCGGGACGCACCCTGGCCCTCTCGGCGGAGGTCGAGGCGTCGCTGCGGACGCGGCGGTGGCCGGGGAACGTGCGACAGCTGGAGAACGTCGCTCGCCGGGTGGCGCTCCTCACGGTCGGATCGGTCGTCCGACTGTCCGACCTGCCGGCGACGGCATCCACCGACGCCTCCGGCCCCCCCGTGACCCGAACCCTGCGCGTGGACCTGGGCGACGAGCCATGGACCGTCGAGCTCCCTTCGGGGAGCCTCGCCCTCCCCCGGCTCGAGCGTCGGCTCGTCGAGGAGGTCATCCGTGCGCACGGTGGCAACAAGAGCGCCGCCGCCCGGTACCTGGGCGTTCCCCGCCACGTCCTCCTCTACCGAATCGAGAAGTACGACATCGACATCGAGAGCCTGACTCTCTGAACCCCGGAGCCCTCATGAAGACCTTGATCATCGCCATCTCCTCTCTCGTCCTCCTCGCCGCCTGCGGCTCGGACCCTGCCCCCGACGCGGCCCCCGCGGCGACCCCGGCGGCCGCCCACGTCGACGCCTCACCCCCGGCGGACGGGGAGGCCTGGACCTGCTCGATGCACCCCGACGTCCGCATGCACGAAG
>CAZUHI010000035.1:6806-82702 GCA_964620495.1 uncultured Rickettsiales bacterium
CCACGACCACGGCTCGAAGGGGCACTGACGCGTGTCGCCCGGCGCGGCGGACGCGCGCAGCCGATCCCTTCGGCCCATCAAGCTCGGGCTCCTCTTCGCGGTCCTCCCGGTCCTGGAGTTGGAGGACGACGGAGGGGGGCGGACCGCCACCGATCTGGACATCCCGGCGTTCCGCTTCCCGGGCGCCGGTGCCCTCATCCGCGAGCGCGGCCGCACCGGGCGCGGACCCACGGCTCGTGAGCCGGGATCCGATGCTGGGGGGAGCGCCGGCACCGCAGACATGACCGTCGGGGAGGTCGAGCAAGGCCGCGCTCGCGTGAACCCCGCGATGCGAGATCGCCTGGTGCTGCAGGCCGCCTTGTCGCGCTTCGGGTGCTGCCCTCCGGACCGCGACTCCGCGGGCTCGGACCGGAAGCTGCTGAAACACGGCCGCGCACGAACGCAGGACGGTCGCGACGTCCGGGTCGTGGCCTTCGGCTCGGCGGCCGGCGCTCCGCGCCCACACACCGTCGATCTCGGGCACATCATCTCCCTCCTCGACCACCATCTGGGGTGCCACGGCCCGACGCCGCTCGGCGGCGCCCCGAAAGGGACTGACGCATGAGCGACCCCAAGGACCACGGCCACTGCCACCACGAACACGCCGAGCCGCAGCACCCCGAGCACGCCCCCCACGAGCCGGCCGCGCCTTCGGGGAGCTACACCTGCCCGATGCACCCCGAAGTCCGAGCGGACGAGCCGGGACCCTGTCCGAAGTGCGGGATGGCGCTCGAGTCCGTCCTGCCGCGGGTGGCGCCGACTGCCGGCGACTACACGTGCCCCATGCACCCCGACGTCTCCCAGCCCGGCCCGGGCAGCTGCCCCTTCTGCGGCATGGCGCTGGAGCCGCGGGCGGGGGCCGGCGGCGAGGAAGACGACACGGAGCTGCGCGACATGACACGTCGCTTCTGGGCCTCGGCGGCGTTGACGATCCCGCTGGTGGTCATCGCGATGGGGGACCTCCTCCCCGGCGAGCCGATCAGCGAGATCTTCGGCTCCCACGCGGCGCGCGGCTGGACCGAGCTGCTGTTGGGGACCCCGGTGATCCTGTGGGGCGGACGGCCGTTCTTCGAGCGGTTCCGGCTGTCGCTCGAGCACCGATCGCTCAACATGTTCACGCTCATCGGCCTGGGAACGGGCGTCGCGTGGGTGTACAGCGTGGTGGCCACGCTCGCGCCCGACCTCTTCCCCGCCTCCTTCCGGGGCGAGAACGGAAACGTGGCCGTGTACTACGAGGCCGGCGCGGTGATCGTCACCCTCGTGCTGCTGGGCCAGGTGATGGAGCTCCGCGCGCGCAGCCGAACCAGCGCCGCCATCAAGATGCTGCTGGGCCTGGCGCCCAAGACGGCGCGACGCATCGCCGAGGACGGCTCGGAGAGCGACGTGCCGCTCGAGCACATCGTCGTCGGGGACCGCCTGCGGGTGCGCCCCGGCGAGAAGGTGCCGTTGGACGGGAGCGTCCTGGAGGGAAGCTCCTCGGTGGACGAGTCGATGGTCACCGGCGAGCCGATGCCCGTACGCAAGGGCGCCGGGGACCCGCTGATCGGCGCCACCGTGAACGGGACCGGGGGCCTCGTGATGGAAGCGCGCCGGGTGGGCGCCGACACCCTGCTGTCCCAGATCGTGCACATGGTCTCCGAGGCCCAGCGCAGCCGCGCCCCTATCCAGAAGCTGGCCGACATCGCAGCGGCCTGGTTCGTCCCCGCGGTCGTCGTCGCCGCGATCGCGACGTTCGTCGTCTGGGGCATCTGGGGCCCGGACCCCGCCATGGCCTATGCGCTGATCAACGCGGTCGCGGTGCTCATCATCGCCTGCCCGTGTGCGTTGGGTCTGGCCACGCCGATGTCGATCATGGTCGCGACGGGCAAGGGCGCGACCGCCGGGGTCCTCTTCAAGGACGCCGAGGCCATCGAGGTCCTGCGCAAGGTGGACGTCCTCGTCGTCGACAAGACGGGGACCCTGACGGAGGGTCGCCCCGCCCTGACCGCGGTGCGGTCGCTCGACATGGCGGAGGACGAGCTCCTGCGGCTCGCCGCCTCATTGGAGCGCGGCTCGGAGCACCCCCTGGCCGAAGCGATCGTCCGCGGGGCCGAGGAGCGCGGACTGGAGTCGCCTGCCGCCGCGGACTTCGCGTCCGTCACCGGCAAGGGCGTTCAGGGCACCGTCGACGGACGGTCGGTGGCGCTGGGCAACCTGGCGATGATGGAGGCGCTCGGCCACGACGTCTCGGGGCTGAACGCCATCGCCGAGGAGCTGCGCGCGGAGGCCCAGACCGCGATGTTCGTGGCCGTGGACGGGGCCCCGGCGGGCGTCTTGGGCGTCGCCGACCCCATCAAGGCGAGCACCCCCGCCGCCATCGCCGCGCTGCACGACGAGGGCCTGCGCATCGTGATGTTGACCGGCGACAGCCGCACCACGGCGGAGGCGGTCGCCGCGAAGCTCGGCCTCGACGAGGTGATCGCGGACGTGCTGCCCGAGGACAAGGTCGCCGTCGTGAAGCGCCTCCAGGGAGAGGGATCGGTGGTCGCGATGGCGGGCGACGGCATCAACGACGCCCCCGCGCTGGCCCAGGCCGAGGTGGGCATCGCCATGGGGACCGGCACCGACGTGGCCATGGAGTCCGCGGGCGTGACCCTGGTCAAGGGCGACCTGCGCGGCATCGTGCGGGCGCGGCGCCTCAGCCGAGCGGCCATGGCGAACATCCGCCAGAACCTGTTCTTCGCCTTCGTCTACAACTCGCTGGGCGTGCCCGTCGCGGCGGGGATCCTCTACCCCGCGTTCGGCCTGCTCCTCAGCCCGATGATCGCCGCTGCCGCCATGAGCTTCAGCTCCGTCAGCGTCATCTTCAACGCCTTGCGACTGCGGTCCGCGAAGCTGTGACCGCGCCGCACCGGCTCGGGATCCGGTTGACCGATCTCATGGCGCGCGCCGAGCAGTCGTTCGAACCTGAGGGCTTTCCAAGTTCGGACTCGACTCTGTCCGGGGTGTTCCAGGTGCCGCTTCCATCTCCTCCTCCTCCTCTTGGTCCCGGTCGGTCTTCTCTCGGCCTGCCCCACGGAGGAGCCGGCTACATATCGCCTGGCGGATATTCTCCAGCAATTCAAGCCCCTTGCGTGGCTCGAGTCGCTGAGGCAGGTTGTGTGACTTCCGATCGAAGTCCATCCAACCGACCACCTGCCTCGGAGGCTCGACATGCCCCCCTCCCGTGACCACCGCCTCTCGGCGGCGCTCTTCGCGCTTCCCCTCCTCTGCCTCGCTTGTGTGGAGACGGAAGGAGAGGAAGACTCACACATCTTCGGCGACGGCTCGCACTCGCTGGGCACCGTCGAGCTGACGGTCGTCGCCGACTCGGGCGACGACCTCGAGACTCCGCGCGACCTCGCGTTCCACCCCGACGAGCCGAGCGAGCTCTGGGTCGTCAACCGGGGCTCGGACCCCGGCGACGAGGCGGTCGTGGTGATCGACGATGCCGGGACGGACGACCAGGAAGCGACGTTCTATCGCTCGGGTGGAAACCAGCACTTCCTCGCTCAGCCCGCCGCCCTCGCCTTCTCCGAGAACGGCAACTTCGCCACGATCCACGAGACCGACGAGCGAACTCAGGGACCGAACGGGACGCCTGGGGACTTCATGGGGCCCACGCTCTGGACCTCGGATCGCGACATCTTCGACGCCGGCCACGGGGGGCACCTCGACATGCTCCACAACAGCCCCAACGGCATGGGTGTGGCGTGGGAGGACGACAACACCTTCTGGGTCTTCGACGGAGACCACGACGCGATCGCTCGGTATGCGTTCAAGGACGACCACGGGCCGGGAGGGGCCGACCACAGTGACGGCGAGCTCCTCCGGTACGTCGAGGGCGAGGTCGCGCGGGAGTCGGACGTGCCTTCGCACATGGCCTTCGACCGTGACTCCGCGTTGCTCTACATCGCCGACACCGGCAACGGCCGCATCGCCGTCCTCGACACCACCACCGGCGACGAGGGCGGGACCGTCGGCCCCAACAACGACGGCACCCGTCAGCGCGCCATGGACGATGCGAGCATCGAGACCTTGATCGACGCGGACGACGTCGAGGACATGCGCGAGCCCTCGGGCCTCGAGCTTCACGAGGGCCTCCTCTACGTCGGCGACAACCGGACCGGCCACCTGTTCGCTTTCGACCTCGATGGGAACCTGCTGGACTGGGTGGACCTGGAGCTGGAGCGCGGCGCCCTGATGGGGCTCGCCTTCAACGAGGACGGCGACCTCTTCCTCGTCGACAGCGAGGCGGAGCAGATCCTGCGGCTCGACACCGTGGAGACGGAGGAGTGAGCGCGCCTCGGACCCCGTCCCGCCGACGCGTCCTCACCGTCCTGTCCGCCGCCGGAGCAGCGACCTGCCTCGTGCCCCTCGCGGGCTGCGCAAGCGGTCCCTCCGGCCTGATCCCCGCGGGCAACATCGACGCCCTCGCCGTCGGAGACCTCTCGGCCGTGGCAGGGATGATGGTCGCCATCGGGCTGGACGCTGGAGGCCTGTACGCCGTGACCACGATCTGCACCCACCTGGACTGCGACATGTCCGAGCAGGGGTCGATCTCGGCGACGGAGCTTGTCTGCGATTGCCACGGCAGCGTGTTCGATGGAGCCGGCGGCGTGGTCACCGGTCCGGCCACGCAGCCCCTCGAGTTCTTCGCGGTCGAGGTCGACGCCGAAGGCGAGATCACGATCGACGCCGACTCGGTCGTCGACGCCTCCGAGCGGGTCACGGTCTGAAGGACTGAGCGCGCGGGGCGCTTCGACCGTCGGGTCGCCTCTCCTTACGGCCGGCCGGGATCCGGCACCGAGTCTTCGCCGAAGAGGCGATCGAGCTCCTCCAGCATGCGACTGCACTGAGCGGGGCGAAGCTCGTCGCCCCCGCCCATCAGGTTCTCGGGAGCCTGGTCGTGCAGACCGGAGTTGAGCAACATGTGGGCGAGCTCGTGGGCGAGGACCTCCGGGTCCGGCGGGGACGGAAGAGGGCTGAAGGAGCGGTACCTCGGGGCGAGGAGCACGCTGTTTCTCAGAGGATGGTCGTCGGGGTGGTGGTAGCTGTTCGGGGAGAAGGAGAGGCCCCCCGCCGGGGTCCGCCCCTCCTGGGTCCAATAGTCGATGCGACGGACGGTGAACGCCGAGATCGCGTTCGGATCCGTGAACCGCTTGCCGTAGGCGAAGAGCTCGCGGGTGGACGCCGTCAGTCGCTCTCCCTGGTCGTAGTTGAACCTCTCGGGGTCGGGCGTCCCCTCCGGGGGGTGACCGCCGAACGAACCCTCGTTGTTGCCCTCGATATCCATCAACTCCAGCGGGAGTCCGAGGACTTGGGCGGCCTCGATCTCCAGGTGCAGCGAGCACTGCCGCAGGACGTCATCGGCGTCTTGAACCATGGCTTCGACGAGGCTTCGGGCGTCCGCCTCATCGACCGACGAGGACCGCCAGATCTCGGAGTCCACACCGACGAAGACTCCGACTCGCACCGCTGTCGAGTCCGGATCCGGCAGGTCCTGCTCCAGGTTCGCTGGGTCGAGGTCGAGGAACGGCACCGGCAGCTCTCCCTCCTCGGGGACCGAGTCCGGGTCGTCGGCCGCGGGGACGCAGGCAGCTCCGAGGAACCAGGCGATCGCAGCCGGGAGTGAACGCGAGCGTCGCGACATGGTCCGAGGGTAGCGACTGGGCCGCTCGCCGGCGGAACTCTTCGAGACCCACCGGCCCGGTTCCTGCAACGGACGGGGAGGTGCTCCGACCGCTCGTGTTCATCGCCGCCGTCGCCGGAGCCCAGCTCCCTTGGGTGGGGTCGTCGCCCGTCCCCCCGCCCACCCCCACCGCGGAGCCGAGGCTATTCGACGGTTCTGGAGACAATCCCCCGACAGCCCTTCGGGCTCCCTGCTCCGACGCCGAACCCCGCGAACCGGAGGTGAGCAGCCACGATCTCCCGCGCGACGGCCCCCACGATCTGCGATGGCAAGAGGTCGTGGTCCGGGTCGAGCTCCCCGGACTGAGCCCCGAGGAGGCGCTCGCGGCGATCACGCACGACATCGCCGCGTTCGGCCTCGACAACATCCCGGGGACGACCGGGGCGGTGCTGCTCCCGGGGGAGCGGCTCAAGGTGCGTTACACCTGGCGTCCAGAGACCTACACCCTCGAGTTCGATGAGGTGTTGCGATCCGACCTCGCGGAGCTCCGCTGGGAGCTGTCGACCCGGGAGGAGCGTCGGTGCGCTCCGGTGAGGACCGTCGTGGTGCCCGACGCGAACTTCTCCCGATACGTCCGAGGAGCCATGCGGTTCGAGCTTCGTCGTCGCAGCTGCATGGACGAACGGACCGGGGAGGTCCGCGACCGGTTGGTGACGGTCGCCACCTACACCAGCGGCGTGAAGTTCAAGCGCGGGCTGCCCGCCCCTTCGCCCCGGCGGATGCGCGCGACGGTCCTGCCCATCGCCGTGGCACAATTCCGCGGAGTCGAACGATTCAAGCGTGATCACCCCCACCTGCTCTCCGAGTCCGTGGAGGCGCTCCGCGCACGCCACGTGCCGGGCCGGAGGGACAGAGAGTGAGCCGTACCGGAGAGACCGCTCGCCCCGAAGCTTCGGCGGCGGTGGAGCGCCTCGTGGCGCTCTTCGCGACAGCGCCTGCGGACGAGGTCGCTGAGGTGGTCGCTGGGGCCGAACTGCAGGACGTTCGCGGGGCGCTGCGCCGACACATCCCCGAGGCCCTCGACGGCCGCACCGCCCTCCAGAAGCACCTCCTCGTCTTCGATCTCCGGGGCGACGGCCGGCTCTCCTGGAGCGACACGTTTCGAGGCTTCCGCGACGTCGGGCTCGCTCCGAGCGCCGCGATGGCCATCACCACGATGTCGCACGTCGTGATGGGGTTCCCGTCCTCGGGACGGGCACTCGACTGGACGATGTCGCTCGCGCGCATCCACCTGGCTCGCCACGCCGCAGACACCGGGTTGTTCGACGAGTCGCTCTCCCCCGCCGATCTCGGCCGGAGGATCGACGAGCTCGTGGCCCGCTACGGTCGGACGGAGGACGGGCGGCTGGGCATGAAGGAGTTCGAGGCGATGATCGCAGACAACGCCGCGCGGGACCGGCGCAAGGGAGTGCCTCTGCTGCGCCGGACCATCGGCAGATCCGCCTCCTCCCTCGAGTTCGGCGCGCTCGTGCAGCTCGCGGGACGGCGAGTGGACGGGGAGAGCCGGACGGTCTCCCGCGACGATCTGGTCGATCTCTACTCGGGAGTCCTCATGTACGCCCTGCTGCCCCCGAAGGGCCTCGCCGCCGCGATTCTGCGGCTCCGAGACCTGGGGGCGTGATCAACCGGCTGGTGCGCGAGCCGAGCCGCGAACGAGCCGCGACCTGAAGAGAGCATGGACCTGCCCCGGAAGCAGCTGCGTCTCCTCGGCGAGGATGACCCGGCGCGGCTCCGCAGGGCGGTCGAGGAGGCGGGGTTCGAGTTCGCGGGGGCGGTGCCGGTCGACGGTTGACGCTGGTCCCCCGCGTCGAGGACGCCTCGACGAACGCGGAGCGCGTCGCCCCCTGTGTGGCCCCTGGCTGCCTGGGCTCGAGTTCGGTCCCCTCGCGCGGCCCGGGCGCAGGGTGCGGCCCCGCGCGTCAATACGTCGTATTGACATTGGCCTTCGTCGGGTCGATCCTCTCCTCATGACGACCCGCGCCCATCAGCTGCAGATCCGCGTTTCGGATGTCCAGAAGGAAGCGATCCGAGCCGCCGCCGGGCGCGCCGGCGTGGGCATGTCGGAGTGGGTGCTCGGTCGGCTGTTCCCCGAGCCGGCAGCCCGGCTGACCGCCCTTGCGCGCCGCGCGGATGCAGGCGGTTCGCACGCAGCGTGGGCCGAGATCATCGACCTGCTGCAGCGAGTGACCGGGATCGACTTCCCGATGGCGGTCCGCGACGTCGAGGTCGCGGGGCTCTCGCCGTTCACCGCCAACTACCTGGCCGCGCTGGTCGAGGGGACTGCGCACCGGCTCGGCGAAGACCCACCTGCCTGGACGACGCAGGTCGAGCCGCTTCCGACGCCGTGGTTCGGGACCGAGCTGCGGCGTCTTCGGGAGCACCTGCTGCTGCACGCTCCGGTTCCCTTCCGGCGGCGGAACATCTTCATCGACGCCGAGGTGGGCGACCGTGTCTGACCGGATCGAGCTGACAAGCGACGACATCCGGCGGTTGTTCGAGCTGCTGAACGAGGAGCTGGGGCGCAGCGGGGTCCGAGGTGAGCTCTACCTGGTCGGGGGCGCAGTCATGTGCCTGGTGTTCGACGCGCGTCGCTCGACCCGAGACATCGATGCCTCGTTCCGACCGACCTCCGAGCTCCGCGAGGCAGCTGCTCGCGTGGCGCTCCAGGCCGATGTCCCGAGCGACTGGCTCAACGACGGGGTCAAGGGATTCCTGAGCCCGAAGGGAGACTTCGATCCCTACCTCGACCTGCCCCACCTGGCCGTCTTCACCGCCCAGCCGGAGTACCTGCTCGCGTTGAAGTGCGCGGCCATGCGGATCGGAGAGGGCTTCCGCGACGAGGCCGACGTCCGGTTCCTGCTTCGAGCGCTCAACATCGAGCGGTACGAGGATGCCGTCGCGGTCGTGCTGCGCTACTTCGACGAGGAGCGGATCCCGCAGAAGACCTGGTACGCGCTCGAGGAGCTGCTGGAGCCGACCGGGAGTTGACCGACCGAGTCCTGCAGATCGGCGTTCGCGTCGGTCGGAGCGCGTCCATGTCGAAGAACGCGGAGTGTGTGGCCCCGGGCTACCTGTGCTCGAGTTCGGTCCCCTCGCGGAGGCGAGCGAGGTGAGCGCTGTAGGCGTAGCTGCGGTCGCGCTGCTTCCCCGTCGTCTCCTGGAGGACACCGGCATCGACCAGCGCAGCGAGCGCGCGTCCGGCGGTGGGCTTGCTCGTCTCCAGCTCTCGGACGACCCAAGCCGCGGAGACGATCGGCTGGGACGGCAGACGCTCGAAGAGCTGCAGGGCGGTTACCGTCGCGCCACCTTGGGCGAGCAGCCGAACGCGGTCCTCGGCAACCAACCGGAACAAGGCTGTCGCCGTGGCTACGGCCTCGTCCGCGATCGTGGCAACGCCATCGAGGAAGTAGTCGAGCCAGCCCTCCCAGTCTCCTTCGGTCCGGACCCGGTCGAGGCGGCGGTAGTACTCGGACCGGTGGCGCTTGAAGAAGAGGCTCAAATAGAGCAGGGGCTTCTTCAGCAGTCCCCAGTGCTCGAGCAGGAGCGTCACCAGCAGCCGCCCGATGCGGCCGTTGCCGTCGAGATAGGGGTGGATGGTCTCGAACTGGACGTGGGCGAGGCCGGCACGGAGTACTGCTGGAAGGTCGTCGGACGCATGCAGGTAGCGCTCGAGATCCCCGAGCAGATCGGGCACCCGGTGGGGCGGAGGGGGGACGAAGCGAGCGTTGCTCGGTCGACTCCCGCCGATCCAGTTCTGGCTGCGGCGCAACTCACCCGGCGCCTTCGTGTCTCCCCGAGTGCCGCGGAGCAGCAGGCGATGGCTCTCGTTGAGCAGGCGGATCGACAGAGGCAGCCCCGCCGGATCGGCCAGCTGCCCGCGGGCGAACGTCAGGGCGTCGAGGTAGTTGCAGACCTCCTCGACGTCCGCGGTCGGCTCGCCCGGCTCGTGGGCGGCCTCGTGGTCGAGGAGGTCGAGCAGGGTCGCCTGGGTGCCCTCGATCTGGGAGCTGAGGACGGCCTCCTTGCGCACGAAGGCGTAGATGAACCAGTCGAGGGAAGGGACCATCTCGCCGGCCAGGTCGAGGCGGACCAGCGCTTGCTCGGCCGCGGTGACTCGTTCGGCGAGGACGCCTGCGACCTCGACTGGAGGGTTGATCGAGGGCAACGCGTGGGGAACGAACGCCGCGATCCGCTCGCCTCCGGCGCTCGTCGACTCGTACTCGCCGGTCACTCGCATGGTCGACCTCCATCCATGGTCACGAAGTCGTAACCAGCGCACCTCATTGGTAACGAATTGTTTACCAGCGAGATTGCGGAGTCAATACGACGTTCCTACCGCAGCCTGTTTCGGTGCGCGTTCGTGGCTCTCCATGTCGGGTTTTGGCGGAGACGCATGGGAATCGAACCCACCAACGACAGGGCTACTGCCGCCCACCGGTTTTGAAGACCGGGCCCCGCACCAGCGTAGGAAGCGCCTCCGTGGCGGACTGTACTCGACGGGGCGTGCGGCGGCGACCGGCACGCGGGGCCCCGGTCGACTGCGATCCCCGGCGGGCAGCCCCGGCTCAGCCGCCGCCCTCGTCGTCCATCTCTCCGCGGGTCAGCTCGACGTCGTCGAAGAAGACCAGCTCCTCGCCGCCCAGGACGACGGTGGTGGTGAACTCCGCCGTGTAGCTGGTCAGCTCGCTCCAACCGATCGACGGGCCCTCCTCCCAGTCGTCCCACTCGTCGTCGCCCTCGTCGTCCCGGGGCGGGCCGTTCCAGATGAGACGCACCGTCGCGTAGTACCCGGGCTCGCCGAAGCTGCGGCAGTCGCTCACCAGGTTCGCGGTCCGGCCCTCGGTCCAGCCGCCGCTCACCACCACGTCGAGGTCCAGCGCGTCCGTCGCCTCGATCCGGGCGTCAGGTCCCGTGAGCCGAAGCACCAGGTCGCTGTGGTAACCGCCCTGCCCGCCCGCGTGCACCCGCAGCGGGCTGCCTTCCGCCAGCGACTCGAACTCGCCGCCGACGACATGCCCCAGGACCGCGCCATCCTCCAAGTCGAGGCCAGCGCGACAGCGGGCCTCCGGGAGCAGGCCGCCGGGCTCGACGATGTCCGGAGGCGGGAATCCGTCGCAGGCGACGAGGAGGAGGGCGAGGGGGAGGAGGCAGCGCATGGGTTTCTCTCCAGTCGATGGGCGACGGTCAGAGGATGGGAGCGATCACCTTTCTACTTCGTAACGAGCGGCGGCTGATACTTTCCCCGACCCGGGCGAGGGAGCCTCGGCGGGCCCGATCCACGAACGACGGAAGGACGACACGGTGGCGAACTTCGTTTTGATCTACAGCGGCGGCATGGGCATGGCGGCGACCCCCGAGGAACAGCAGAAGATCATGGCCGAGTGGGGTGCCTGGTACGGAAAGATGGGCCCCGCCATCGTCGACGGCGGCGCGCCCTTCGCGGCCTCCAAGAACGTCACGTCGAACGGCGTCGGCGACGGTCCCCTGGGCGACACCCCCGCGACCGGTTACACCGTCATCTCCGCCGACTCCCTCGACGCCGCCACGGCCGCTTGCGAGGGCCACCCGCACATCAACCACGGCGGGTCGGTGCAGATCTTCCAGGCCCTCGACATGAGCGGCGGCGCCTGACCGCACGGACCCTCACAGTCAGAGCTAGGAGGACGGCCTCCACGCGGCCCGGGCCGCCAGCACCGGGATGCTCGCGATCTTCTCGTCCTCGAGCCGGTCCCACAGGACCCCCGTCGGCCGCGTGAACGGACGCGGGCATCGAAACGTCCGCGTGCCCGTGACGATCAGGTCGAGGCTGATGTCGTGCACCATCATCGGCACCAGGCCGTCCGGCAGCACCTGGCTGTCGTGGACCGTCGTGGCGATGGGCGTGTCCTCGTCCACCAGCCCCAGCTCGCGCAGCATCCCGTACTCCAGGTCGCTGTACCCGCCCCCCTTCCCCAGGCGCGCCCCCTCGGCCGTCACCCCGACGCACCCGGTCACGATGAGGTCCAGCGACCTCACCTCGTCCGCGCGGACCGGACGTCCCAGCTCGAACGCGCCTTTGATCGACGACGCGTGCCACCACCGCTCGGGGTCGATGTCCGCCGGATCCAGCTCCAGGAACGGGTGCTCGCCGGCGAGCTTCGGGGCCGGCACATAGAGCACCTTCCCCGCCCGCAGCGCCGCCGCCCGCACCGGACGCTGGGGCGAGTCGGGGTTGCACTTGAGGGTGTGGGCGTCCACGAACTCCGGCAGCGCGGCCAGCACCCTCGCCGCCGCCTCGGCCCCCACGAAGTTCGGGATGCGTCCCTTCACCCCCGGGAATCGCGCCGCCCCGGCCGCCCGCAGAGCCTCCCAACAGCGGAGCCGCAGATCGAGCTTCGTCGGCGCGGTCACGCCTTCGGCGCCCGCAGGATGGGCATGTCGGGCCACCACCGTGCGGTGATGCGTTCGCCGTACGCGACGAGGTTGGCGTGCCCCCGCACCCGGTCCGCGAGGGGCGACGGGAAGGGGTTCGCGAGGACCGTCCGCACCAGCCCGTAGGTGGCGGCGTCGATGGACGTCGGCACGTCGAACAGGTAGTCCCGGTCCCCGAGGAGCGTCGCCGCCGCGTCGATGTCCTCGAACGCCATCGCGTAGATGTCCGCGGGCGTGTGTCGTCCGAGGCCGTGGCCGTACAGGTTCCGCTTCGCGTCGCGCGAGACCAGGATCGGCAGCAGGCTCCGCAGCGGCCAGGGGAGGAACGCGAAGTAGTCGCGCCTGCTCGCGGCGCGTCCGTCCGGAGAGATCCACCGCTCCCACAGGCCCGCGAAGTAGAGGTGCTCCTCGAGCATCCGCCGGAGCGCGAGCGCCTCGGCTCGCTGCCGAGCGTCGAGGACATCGTCCATCGTGACAGCGCTTCGTCGGCCGAGCTCTTCGATGATCAGCGCGCTGTCCCCGAGCAGAGTGCCGTCGGGCAGCTCGACGTAAGGCATCTTCTTGGTGGGCGACCGCGGCGGACCCGCCAAGGGGGGAGCCTCGTACGGGATCTCCGCCATCCGAAGCCAGGTCAGCAACTTCACGACGAAAGGACTCGCGCTCGGCGCGCCCCACAGCGGGGGGAGCCCGTGCACGATGACCGGGCGGACGGCGGGCACGCTCACGCCCGCACCCTACCCCCCGCCGACCTCCCGGCGGCGGGGGGCGGCGTGGGCGGGGGGCGGCGTGGGCAAGATTTCCCACTACGACCGCGCCGGGCGAGGGCGTGGGCAAGATTTCCCACTACGACCGCGCCGGCCCGCCCGGCAGGCGCCTACCGGGAAATCTTGCCCAGCCCCCGGACCGCCCGGCAGCCGCTTGCCCAGCCGCCCGGCAGCCGCCCGGCAATCTCCCCCAGCCCCGTCTACTCGCGGACGACCGTCGCGGGCACGAAGTCGAAGAGGAGGAGTCCGCGCACCGTGTCGGTGACCGCGATGTGGTCGCCGAACGGCCAGACCCCCCACGCGCCCGTGAACGGCCGGAACCGGCTGCACTCGCGCGTGCAGAAGTCGTCGCACTGCTCGGGGCAGTCGGGGCCCTCGCACTGCTCCGCGCAGCCCTCGCTGCATCGCTCCATGCACTCCGGATCCGGCTCCTGGTTGTTCGGGTCCCAGCCCGGGGGCGGCAGCCAGGTGTCGAACCGGCCGACCTCGCGCGGCCACGCGGGGTCGGTGATGTCGAGGACGATGACCCCCTCCGTGTAGTAGCTCAGGTAGGCGAGGTCCCCGACCACGTGCACGTTGTGGATGCTCGCGTCCGGCGACGCGATCCACGCCGCCACCTGGCTCACGTTCTGGGGGTCCGACACGTCCCAGATGCGGAGATGTCCCCCGGTCTGCTCGTCCGTCGTCAACACGTGGCTCCCGTCTTCGGTCGGCCAGATGTTGTGGCATGCGGAGTCCCCGTAGAGGTGCACGACCTCCTCGCGCGGCGCCGCGGGCTGCGACACGTCGAGGATCGAGAACCCGGCCCAGTGGGCGACATACAGCAGGTCGCCGAGGACGGCCTGGTCGTGCACGTTGCCGTCCGACGGGGCCCACTCGCGCAGGAACTCGGGCGCGTACGGGTTCTGCACGTCCCAGATGTGGACGGTGCCGTTCGCGTTGTTCGTCAGGTAGAGGTGGTCGCGGCCGTAGGAGAGGTTGTGCGCGGCGACGGTCGGCTCGCCGATCTCGCTGAGGAGGATCGGGTCGCTCGGGTCGGCGAAGTCCCAGATGCGCGCGCCGATGGTGCCGCCGGGGTGGGTGTGCCGCCCGCCGGGCTGGGGCTCCCCGTTCGTGTAGAGCCGGCCGTCTCCGATCTTCACGTCCTTGACGTACCCGCCCCCGCTCACCGCGGCGACGACCTCCGGCCGCTCGACGTCCGAGGCGTCCACGACCACGAACGAGTGCCCACTCTCGAGCCCCGCGACCACGATCGTCGAGCCCTCACCCCACACGTCCGCGCCCCCGGGCGGCGCCCCCTCGAAGCCCGGCGGGAGCGGCACCTCCGACCGGAACACCAGCCGGTTCGCGCCCACCAGCTGCGACAGGGACACGTCTTCGCCGAGCAGCTGCCCCCGGGCGTCGATGGCCACGACCCGCGCCCGATACTCCCCGGGGCCGAGGTCCGGGGCCCAGGCGCGACCTCCGTCGACGGCCATCTCCGCCACGGGCTCGCGATCGCGGGTGTCGATGTAGAGGGTGTAGGTCACGCCCGCGCCGGGCTCGGCGTCGGGCCACGTGGCCAGCAAGCCGTCCGCGCCGTCCCAGGCGAGGGTCTCGATGCCCGCGAACGTCGAGAACGGCGGCGGCGGCTCCTCGTCGGGACAGGCGACGAGCAGGAGCGCGAGCAGGAGGAGGCCGGATCGCATCGGGGCACCATAGCCGGCTGGAGACGCCCGCGAAGGGGCAGGTAGGGTTCGCGCCATGCTCGATCACATCGGAATCACGGTCTCGGACCTCGACGTGTCCAAGGCGTTCTACGAGCGCGCCCTGGCCCCGCTCGGGCTCTCCTGCCTCGCGGACTTCACCACCCCCGCCGGCGAACGGGTCATCGGTTTCGGCAAGGACTCCAAGCCGTTCTATTGGTTCGGTCGGGGGGCGTCCGCGCGGAACCTGCACGTCGCGTTCCCCGCGGCGACGCGAGCGGAGGTCGACGCGTTCCACGCCGCGGCGCTCGAGGCGGGCGGGGAGGACAACGGCGGCCCCGGGGTCCGGGCCCACTACCACCCGAACTACTACGGAGCCTTCGTGCACGACCCCGACGGCTACAACGTCGAAGCGGTCTGCCACCGACCAGGCTGACGCGCGGGGCGGCTCACGTCACATCAGTCGACGGGCCGTGCCCAGGACATGTCGCGGCGCACCGTGCCGGGCGTCGCGGACTCGATCTCCGCGTCGGGGGACCAGCCCGGAGGGGCCCACACCCCTTCTTCGTGCCACGCCCACTTGAAGGACGCCCAGCCGAGCTTCACCCACAGCTCTTCGCCGGGACGTCCCGCGGGGAGGGGCTCGTCGCGGGTCGCGATCCAGGTGAGGTCGGAGAGGCGACTCATGGGTCGACCATGAGGCGCGCGGCGGTGGCGGCGGCGGTAGCCCGCACGACGTCGACGGCGAAGTTCGTGTCGAGGCGGTCCAGGGTGTCCTCCCCGTCGCGGCAGTGGTAGCCCCCGTAGCGGAAGTTCGCGGTGTCGGTGACCATCACGCCGGGGTAGCCCGCGGCCCAGAACGCGGCGTGGTCGGACCGGCTCAGGTCGCGCAGGGCGTCGGACAGGAGGAGGGACCGCGGGACGTCGACGCGGATCGCCCGGAGGGACTCGGGGGCGTGCTTCACGAAGGCCCTCGCCCACCCCTTGGCGCCGGGGTCCGAGACCAGGCCGATGAAGTCACCGCGGCTTCCCGTGCTCCGTATGCGCGCGACCGCCCCGGGGAAGACCAGGCCGAAGCCGCGGGGGAGGGTCTGGCTCCCGCGCGCGTCGTCCCGGTAGCCGATCATCTCCAAGGACACGCCCACGTCCACGGGCTCCTCGCGCGCTGCGGCGCGGTTCGCCCAGGCCTGCGAGCCGACCATCCCGCCCTCTTCTTCGTCCCAGCAGGCGACGACGAGGTTCTGGGCCCAGGTGGCGGCGGCCAACGTGCGGGCCACGGCGAGCGCGCCCGCGGTGCCCGTCGCGTTGTCGTCGGCGCCGGTGCACCCGACGGTCGAGTCGTAGTGCCCCGAGATCACGACGGTGCGGGGTCCCACGGTGCCCGGCTTCGTGCCCACGACGTTGATGCCGGTCCCGTAGTCGTGCATCTCGACGTCGAAGCCGAGGTCCATGAGCACCGTCCGACAGTGCTCGCGCGCGGCCGCGTGGCCGGGAGATCCGGGCGGCCGCTCCACCGCGAGGAGCTCGAGATCGGCGCGATAGGTCGCGGCGTCGACGCAGGCCGCCGCGGCCTCCGGCGTGCGCGGCGGGCACGGCGAAGCGGGGGGCGGCTTGGACGAGGGGAGGTGCGCGGCGACCCCCAGGGCGGTCACGGCGACGGCGCCGAGGGCGGCGAGGGCGGCGACGCGGACCATGCGTCGAGGTCTTTAGCACAGGGGTGGCGGACAGAACCCGGGGAGGATCGCCGATCCTGGTCGAGTTCCGACCGCCGACCGCCTACCGCCCGCGGCCCGCGCCCTACCCCCGCACGTCGAGGGGCAGACCCAGCTCCCGCCACCGACGGATGCCGCCCGCGAGGCTGCGCGCGTCCTCGTAGCCCATCGCCCGCAACGAGTCCGCCGCGAGCGCGGACCGGAACCCACCGCCGCAGTAGAGGACGAGCGTCGTGCGCTTGTCGGGGAACCGTCCTTCGACGTCGCGCTCCAGGATCCCCTTGCCCAGGTGGACGGCGCCGCGGCACGAGTCGACGTCCCACTCGCGGTCCTCTCGCACGTCGATCAGGACGTACGGCCGGCCCGCCACGGCGGCGTCGCGGACCTCCTCGGCCTGGATCTCGCGGATGCGTGTCTTGGCGTCCTCGACCGCCGCGAGGAACCCCGGTGCGTGCTTCTTGCTCATGGGCCGAGCCTACGCGCTCGACGGGCCGGGTAGGCTGCGCCCCTCACCTCCCCCGGGAGTTCGCATGCTCGGTTCCTCCGCCCTCGTCGGCTTCGTGCCCACCCTCGACTTCGAGGCCTCGCGCCCCTTTTATCGCGACGTCCTCGGCTTGAAGCTCATCGCCGAGGACCCCTTCGCCATGACCTTCAGCGCGAACGGCACCTCGCTCCGCGTCACCAAGACGCCGGAGTTCACGCCCCAGCCGTTCACGGTGCTGGGCTGGTGGGTCGACGACGTCGAGGCGAAGGTCGACGCTCTCCTCGCCGCGGGGGTCTCCACGGAGCGCTACGACATGCTGGAGCAGGACGACAAGGGGCTGTGGGCGCCGCCGGGCGCGCGGGTGAAGGTCGCGTGGTTCAAGGACCCCGACGGCAACACGCTGTCGGTGACCGGGTTCGTGGGCTGACCTGAATCGCCCCCCTCGAAGTGCGCCCTTCGCTCGGCGGCGGCATGATGCAGGCATGCGGAGAAGATCCTTCCTTCACGGCGCCGGCCTGCTGGTCCTCACGGCGGCCGGGAGCCTGCGCGCCGCGCCGGGGGTGAAGACCCCGATCGTCGCCTCGACGTGGAGCTCCGGGGTCGCCGCCAACGCCGAGGCCATGCGGATCTTCGCCGCCGGCGGCACGCCGTTGGACGCCGCCGAAGCGGGCGTGAAGACCGCCGAGGCGAACCCCGAGGATACGAGCGTCGGGTACGGGGGCCTCCCCAACCGCGACGGCGTCGTGCAGCTGGACGCCGCGATCTGCGACGGCGACACCCTCGAGGCCGGGTCCGTCGCCGGGCTGGAGGGCATCCGCCACCCCGTCTCCGTCGCCCGCAAGGTCATGGAGGGCACCCCTCACGTCCTCCTGGTGGGCGCGGGCGCGAAGCAGTTCGCCCTGTCCCACGGCTTCACCGAAGAAGACCTGCTCACCCCCCAAGCGAAGGCCGCCTGGGAGAAGTGGAAGGCCGCCGAGGACCGGGCGGCGCCTCATCCGGCCCACGTGAACCACGACACCATCGGGCTCGTGGCGCGGGCGGTGAACGGCTCCATGGCCGCCTCCTGCACCACCTCGGGGCTGGCGTGGAAGCTGCCCGGCCGCGTGGGCGACTCGCCGCTCGTCGGTCACGGGCTGTACTGCGACAGCAAGGCGGGCGGCGCGGCGGCGACGGGCGTCGGCGAAGAAGTCATCAAGGTCGCCGGCTCCTACCAGGTGGTCGAGTTCATGCGCCAGGGGATGGACCCGTCCGAGGCCGTCGCCCGGGTGATCCGCCGCATCGTCGATCGGGACCCCGCGAACGCGTCGAAGATGGCGGCGTTCGTGGCCGTGCGCGCCGACGGCGTCGTCGGCTACGGGACCATGGGGACCCGCTTCGAGGTCGCGATCGCCATCGGCGACAAGACCGAGCTGGTGGAGCTGGAGCCCACCTACCCGCGCTGACCGAGCCGCGGGCGCGACCACCCGATAGGCTCCCCGGCATGAGTGACCTCCCCGTCCCCGCCCGCCGCGCCGTCGTCGTCACCGGCGCCTCCTCCGGCATCGGCCGCGCCTGCGCGCGGATGCTCGCCCAACACGGGCTCCGGTCCTTCGCGGGCGTCCGCAAGGAGGCCGACGCCCAAGGCGTGCGCGACGAAGGTGTCGACGGGCTCGAACCGGTGCTGCTCGACGTGGGCGACGCCGAGTCCATCGCGGCCGCGAAGGCCTACGTGCTCGAGCGGACCGGCGGCGCCTTGGCCGGGCTGGTCAACAACGCCGGCATCGTCGTCGCGGGGCCCCTCGAGCTGCTCCCCCTCGACGATCTCCGGCGCCAGCTCGAGATCAACGTGATCGGCCAGATCGCCGTCAGCCAGGCCTTCCTCCCGGCCCTGAGGGCGGGCGGCGGACGCATCGCGATGATGAGCTCCGTGGGCGGCAAGCTCGTGACGCCGTACATGGGGCCGTACTGCGCGAGCAAGTTCGCGCTCGAAGCGCTGAGCGACTCCCTGCGCCGGGAGCTGCGGCCCTGGAGCATCCACGTGGGGGTCATCGAGCCGGGCGTGGTGAAGACCCCGATCTGGAACAAGGGCAAGGACACCCTCGGGGCCTGGCGCGCGCGCTTCGCCGACGACCCGGGCGCGGCCGCCCTGTACGCCGACAAGGTCGAGGGGATGTCCGACAAGGTCGGGCAGGCGGACAGCGGCGGCGTCCCCCCCGAAGCGGTCGGCGAGGCCGTCGTCCACTGCCTGACCGCCCGACGCCCGAGGGTCCGCTACCCCGTGGGCCTCGACGCGAAGATGGGCGTCCGCATCGCCGCCTTCGTGCCCGACCGGATCATCGACTGGGCCGCCGGCCGGGTCTTCAAGTAGCGCCCGGTCAGGTACGGTTCGCGGATCGCGCGACCTGCCGTCGCCCCGGAACGCCGCCATGCCCACCACCGTCGATCCCCCCGAGGTGACGTCCCTCTCCTTGGTCCTGCCCGCCGAGCCGCTGCTCCTCATGGGGGCGGGGCCCGTGCCCATCCCCAGCGCCGTGGCCCAGGCGAACAGCGTCGTCATCAACCACCTCGGCCCCACGATGGCCCGCGTCGTCGACGGCCTGAAGCTGATGGCCGCCTACGCCTTCCAGACCGAGTCCACGCGCATCCTCGGGGTCGCCGGGTCGGCGTCCGCCGCCATGGAGATGGCCGTCGGCAACCTGGCCTGGCCGGGGCGCAGGGTCCTCGCGCTGGTCACGGGCACCTTCTCCGCGCGGCTCGGCGAGATGGCCCGGGGCGTGGGCGCGGACGTCACCGTGCTCGAGGCCCCGACGGCCACGCCGACGACCGAGGCGATGGTCGCCGAGGCCCTCGTCGGCAAGCGCTACGACGTGGTCACCATGGTCCAGGGCGAGACGTCCTGCGGCGTCCTGAACGTGGACCTCCCCGCCATCGCACGACGGGTGAAGGACCACGGCGCCCTGCTGATCGTCGACGCCGTGTGCACCCTCACGACCATGCCCCTGCGCATGGACGAGTGGGGCATCGACGTGTGCGTCACGGGCGGGCAGAAGGGCCTGTCGTCGATCCCCGGCGTCTCGCTCATCGCCTTCTCCGAGCGGTCCTGGGAGGTCGTGCAGCACCGACCGCGCCCCATGCCCCATTGGTGCCTCGACGCCCAGCGCGCCTGGGGGTTCTGGGGCGAGCACGGCTACCACTACACGGCCCCCGTCCCCGGGATCCTCGCCCTGTACCAGGCGCTCCGGCTCATCTCGATCGAGACGCTCCAGGCCCGCTTCGACCGCCACCTGCACCACTCCCTGGCGCTGCAGGCGGGCCTCGAGGCGATGGGCCTCGAGCTGTTCGTCCCCTCCGCCTTCCGGTTGAACTCCGTGGTCGCCATCCGCGCCCCCGAGGGAGTGGACACGGGGGCGGTGCGCGCCCACATGGCGGACGCCTTCGGGGTCGAGATCGCGGGGGCGTTCGGGCTGCCCGTCATCCGCATCGGACAGATGGGCGAGCAGTGCCGCGCGCCCAACCTGTTCCACGTGATGTACGCGCTCGGCGAGAGCCTCCGCCGCCACGGCCTGCAGCTGGACGTGTCGACGGGCATGTCGGCCCTGGAGAAGGCGCTGGAGCGCGACCTCTGAGCGGCGCCGGGGCTTATGCTGCCCCCATGTGCCGCAACATCCGGACCCTTCACAACTTCGCTCCCCCGGCCACGCCCGAAGAGATTCGCGCGGCGGCGCTGCAGTACGTACGGAAGATCAGCGGCGCGACCGCCCCGTCCAGGGCCAACGAAGCGGCCTTCGAGGCCGCCGTGGACGCGGTGACGCGGGCGTCCGAGGAGCTGCTCAGGGGGTTGGTGGCCCGCACGGCGCCGAAGAACCGCGAGGAAGAGGCGGCGAAGAAGCGGGCCCGTCGGGCCAGGAGCGTGGCCCGTCAGGAGGCGAAGCTGCTCGCGGCGCACGGCGTGGAGGTGTCCCCGTGACGCTCTCCGTGGCGGAGCTGGGCGAGCTGATGGGGCTCGCCGTCGAGGCCGCCGAGGCCGGCGGGAAGGTCACCCTGGCGCACTTCCGGTCGGACCGGCTCGGCGTCGACATCAAGGGCGACGGCTCCCCCGTGACCATCGCGGACCGCGGGTCCGAGCGCGCGATCCGCGCGTTGCTTGGCGACCGCACGCCCGGCTTCGACATCCTCGGCGAAGAGGAAGGGCTCGACGGCGGCGACGCCCCCCTTCGCTGGGTCGTCGACCCGATCGACGGCACCGTCTCCTTCACCCGGGGCATCCCCTGCTACGGCGTCCTCGTGGGCCTGCGCGAGACCGCCACGGACCGCGGCCTCGTGGGCGTGATCCACCTCCCGGCGCTGGGGGAGACCTACGCCGCCGCCCGGGGCCTGGGCGCTCACTGCGGCGACCGGCGCGTCACCCTCGAGGCAGGCCTCCCGGAGGGGCGACCGGGCCCGATCCTCTCGGCCGGCGACCCGGCGCAGTTCACCGACGGGGGCGTGGGCGACGACTACGCGCGCCTCACCGGGTTCAGCCGCTACTTCCGCGGCTACGCCGACTGCTTCGGCCACGCCCTCGCCCTGCGCGGCGCCCTGGACGCCCACGTCGATCCGGGCCTCAGCGCCTGGGACCTGGGGCCCACGGACGTGCTCTTCGAGGAGGCGGGCGGCGCCTGCTTCACGCGGCCGAGCGCCAAGAAGGGCAGCTTCGACGCGGTGATGGGCCGTCGCGACGTGGTCGCCGACGTCGTCGCGCGGCTCGGGTGGGGCGCCTAGAGACGCCAGGGAGGCGTGGTCAGCGCCTTGAGCAGGCGCTCGTCGGCCGCCTGCTTGCGGGCTTCGATCGACCGACGCTGCGCCGCCGCCACAGGCAGGTTCGGGCGGACCGCGGAGCGGGCGCCGGCGTCGATGAAGGCGGTGCCCGGCACCTCGTCCAGCTCCCACTCCTTGCTCGGCGTCGACAGATCCGGGGCCACGAGCGGATCGTCGATCACCGGCGGCTCGGCCCAGGGCGGGATCGACGGATCCGGGGGATCGAGCAGCGCCTGCAGCACGCCGTGACGCTCGGCCGTGGTGGGGGCGGACGGACGCACGCCCCCGGAGGCCTCGAACTCCACCCCCCCGAACAGGTCCCGCTCGGGCGGCGCCCCGCGCAGGTAGGCCAGGTATCGGGCCTCCCGACGGGGGTTCGCGAGGATGGCGAAGGCCTCGTCGAGCTTCGCGCAGAGCGCCTCGGCTTCCACGTCCCGGAGCTCCCCGCGCAGCGCCTCCACCCGGTCGCGCTTCATGCGCCAAGCGCGCGCGACGGTGGTGCGGTCCGCGCGCGGCGGCACCTCCAGCACTTCGTAGAGATCGGGAGTCGTCAGGGTCACGAGATCCGCGAGCAGCGTACCGGTTTCGGGGGATCCTGGGGAGCCCGGATCACGCTTGGAAAGGCACGTCCGACCAAGCCGCTTCGCCGAGCGCATCGTAGAGGTCTCCGGCCCAGTCTCGGAACGCGAGCATCGAGCTCATGGGGTCCGCGTCGCGCAGGACCTCGCCGAGCCGATCGCCCAGCCCGTCGGCGGCGGGCACGTCCCGACCCAGGAGGATGCGGGTGAACCCGCGCGGGTCCTGATCCGCCCCGAAGCGCTTGATGTCCATGAGCGACCGGGTGAGCAGCAGCCCGTGCGGCCCCTCCCAGGTCTCCATGATCACCGCGTCGCGCAGCAGCCGCGGCAGCGCCGAGAACCGCTCCTCGATGCCGTTGCCGCCGAGGATCATGATGGCGTCGTGCACCCGCTGCGTGGCCCGCCGGGTGCCGCAGGTCTTCGACAGCATGATCAGGATCCGGGCGCGGATGCGGTCCTCGCGGCTGCACCCCTCCTCCTCCGAGCGATCCCAGGCGGCGAGCACCTCGAAGCACGCCGCGAGGTGTCCCCGACGGTCGCGGCGGAGCGCCTCCAGAGTCGCCTGCACCAGCGGGTACTCGCGGATGGGGCGCCCGAAGGCGTGGCGGAAATCGGCGTACGCGACGGCGATCCGCTCGGCCGCCCGCAGCGTGGCGGCCCCCGACAGCGCGTTCCAGAACCGCGACGTGGAGAGGACGATGCGCACCATGTTCGACAAGCCCGCCTGCAGGTCTCCGAGCGGCCAGGCGCGGGCCCCCGTGAGGGTCATCTCCGCGGTGGGGAGCGACCGCGTGCCGAGCTTGTCCTTGAGCCGATCGAAGCGGAAGCCGTTGGGGCGGCCGTCGATCTCGCGCGGCACCATGAACAGCGCCACGCCGCGGGGCCCCTCCGGAGCGCCGTCCGGACGCGCCGTCACCGCCCAGTACTGCGCCCAGGCGTTGCTGCAGAACCACTTCTTCCCCGTCAGCAGCCAGCTGCCGTCGTCCTGCGGCTCCGCGCGGACGGAGTTCGTGGCCGCGTCCGATCCGCCCTGCACCTCGGTCACGAACTGGGCCGCGTGGACCGGCCCGCCGGGGGCCTGCATGCGGATGTGGGCCGCCGCCTCGCGCGCTTCGGGGCCGCACTCCAGATCGTCCACCGCCCGCACGAACCCGTCGGTGCAGGCCAGGGAGCACACCACGCCGCCCTCGCCGCACTGCATGTGCAGGTAGGCCATGCCGTAGCGGACCAGCGCGTTCGGCTCGAAGGAGGTCCCGGCGCGCAGGGCCGCGGCGAGGTTGCGCTTGGTCGTCTGGGGGACGTGGATGCCCACCGGGTGCGCCTCGCCGTGATCGTCGAAGGGGGTGAGGTACGGCAGCTCTCCGGGGCGATCGGTCGCGTTCGCGCCCGCCACGGCCGCCGAGGCCGCGTACTTGCCGTACCGGCTCACCTTGGCGAGGGCCGCCGGGTCCGTGAGGCCGTGGTGCCGAAGGACCGCCTGGAGCTCCGGGTCGTCGGCCCACCAGTCGTCGCCCAAGGCGTCGAGGTAGGGGCGAAAGGAGTAGTTCTCGGCGACGGTCGTGCTCATGGCGGCGGATGGTAGCGCGGACACCGCCCGCGCGACCCCCGAGAACCCGCTCCCCGGAACGACGCCGGCCCGACGCTCCCCGGAGGAACGTCGGACCTGCGTTCGTTCAGCAGCGCGGGGACCCTGGCCCGGCCGAGGACCCACTCACGACCGGACCGCCACGCTGCCGAGCTGCTCTCTACTTGGCGGCGACGGCGTCCGTGCGGCCCCCCGTGGCCTCGGACAGCTCGGCGCGCAGCGCTCGGTTCTCTTCCTGCAGGCGCTTCACGAAGTGCTGCAGGGCCTCGACGGCGGCGCGCTCGCTGGGTCGGGAGAGGTCGGACTCGACCTCCACCACGATCATGCCGCCCACGTCGCCCGCCGTGCCCGACGCGTCGTAGCCCGTCAGCGCCAGGGCGTAGTACTTGGCCTTGCCTTCGAACCACAGGTCCGCGGCGCGACCGGTCGTCTCGTGCGTGTCCGCCTTCTTCCACGTGGTGCCGTTCCAGGCGTAGGTGCGGACGGTGTAGTAGTCGGCGCCCGCGGCCGCGTCCCAGCTCACCGCCATGGAGCTGCCGGCGGCCTTGCAGAAGCGATCCGCGACGGCCGCGTGGGAGAAGCCGTGCAGGGCGGGCACGTCGTTGGGCAGCGACGTGACCTGCATGCAGTCGGCGCCGTAGACCTTCGAGGTCTCGGGGGCGTCGCCCGCCAGGGCGGTCGAGGCGGCGAGCAGGGAGAAGGCGGCGACGATGAGGGCGGTGCGGGTCATGAGTCTCTCCAGGGGTCCGGGGTCCGTGTGGGTCGCTCCTTCTTTGTGCAGCCCCCGTGCCGGCCCCCGCCCGAGGCCCCGAACTTTTCTTCACCTGCCTGGGATCACTGGCCTTTCCGGCCACCCCGGGTCCGCGACGGGCGACGCGCGAGGCGACGACCGGCGCTGTCCGCGGGTGTCCGGACGGCTGTCCGGAGTGTCCGCGGACAGCCGGGGGCCCCGAGACCGAGCAGGCCCCGGCCACGGCGACGCGAGGCCGTCCATGAGCCCGGCCTCGGCGATGGAGACGTACCCGCCGTCCACCACGACGAGGTGGTCGAGCACCTCGATCCCCAGGGCCCGGCCCGCCTCCACGAGCAGGCGCGTGAGGCGCAGGTCCTCCTCGCTGGGGGTCGGATCGCCCGACGGGTGGTTGTGGACCACGACGACCGCGGAAGCGTTCTCCCGCACCGCCGCCCGGAACACCTCGCGCGGGGCCACGAAGACGGCGTTGCTCGAGCCCCGCGCGACCTCCCGCTCCCCGAGCTTGCGGAGGCGACTGTCCAGCAGCAGCACAAGCATGCGCTCCTGGTCGGCCTTGGCGAGGCGGCCGCGGCAGCTCTCGTAGACGAGGCGCGGATCGTCCACCACGGCGCCGCGCGGCAGGGGGCGCTCGGCGAGGCGCCGAGACAGGGCGGCCAGCGCTCGGATGCGGCGGGCGCGGGCGGGGCCCACCCCCGAGATCGTGACGAGCTCGGCCTCCCCGAGGGTCGGCAAGGCCCCCAACGCGCCCGCCATCACGAGGACGTCGCGCGCGGTGCGGATGGCTTCGGGGCCGGGCGCCCCTCCGCGGGTGAGGAGGAAGGCGAGGAGCTCGTGGTCGGCCAGGCCGTCGGGGCCGTAGAGCTGCATGCGGGCGTCGGGATCGAGAAACAATGTCGGGTCTCCAAGAGGGCCGCTTCGTGCGGCGAGACCCTTCTCCGCAGGTTCCGTGCCGGCCGCATCGAGACGTACGAACGCGCGACGCAACGGCCGTGCCCCGCCCAGGTGTCCGGGAGTGTCCGTCCGGGAGTGTCCGGGAGTGTCCAGAACCGTCCGGGCTGCGCGGCCTACGCGACGCACCCCGCCAGCGTCGTCCAGAGCGCCTCTTCGTCGTCCGCGATCCGGGACATCGACGCCTTCAGCCCGGCCAACGCCCCCTCGTCCTTCTCCCCCGCGTGCACGCCCGCGAACACCGCCGCCACGTCGTCCCACGCGTTCCCGAGGCCCGCGGCCGCGGCCGCGCAGGCGGCGAGCTCGTCGTCCCCCGTCCGCTCCGCGGCTTCGTCGAGGAAGCGCCCGTACATCGTGCGGAACATGCCGCCGCCCGTCCCCCCGGAGTGATCGATGAACAGGAAGTTGTGCAGGCACGCCTCGCGCAGCTCGTCGGCCGACAGCATCCTGGCCCACCCCGGCACGAGCCGCGCCGCCTTGCGGATGCCCCGGACCCCGAGGTTCGTGATCGGGCCGTGCAGCATCGCGCGCGCGTTCGCCGCGATCGCCTCCCGGAGGTCCCGCGGAGTCGGCTCTCGGGCCCCCCGGAGGTCGAAGCGGTACCAGGTGTTGCGCGGCGGGAACGGCTTGTGCTCGCTCCCGCGGGCGGCGGTCATCGCCTCGGGCGGCACCAGGTGGAGCTCCTCGTCGCAGTCGGCGACCCAGAAGCCGTCGTCGCACACGCCCCCGACGGCCACGACGTGCCCCCCGAAGTGGTACTCCTGGGGGAAGTCGAAGTAGGGCAGGAGGCCCATGTCCACCTGGACCATGACGGGGCGTCCGTCGGCGAGCTCCTCACGCAGCGACGTGTCTGCCTTCCGCGCGCTGCCCGTCGTGAACCGCGTCGCGCCGATGCCCAGGCGACGCAGCGTGTCGATCTCGAGCCCCTCGGTGCCCGGCCGGTGCACGTTGCCGCGCCCGAGCAGCATCGGCACCGCGCCCTTCTGGTGCCAGTAGAAGAAGCCCACGCCGGCGCCCAGGCCCAGGAGCATGTCCTCGGACACGTCGAGCCCCGCGTGCCGGAGGACGTGCAGCATCGAGCCGGTGACGCAGTGGTGGGTGGGCAGGGAGGGGAAGCCGGGCAGCAAGCCTTCGGGGGACGTCATGCCCGGACGCTGACACGGGCCCCTCCCCCGCGCAAACCGACTCAGTCGCCGAGGGCCTCGTTGAGGTCGTCCACCAGCCTCCGGAGCTCGCGATGGCCGAGGTTCTCTCCCACGACGACGCGCTCGCCGGGTCCCGAGAAGCGGAACCGCGCGAAGTCCACGGCCCCGTCGGTCACCTCCACCTCGTAGTACTCCCGGTCCTTCACCTGCGCCCGGGCCGTGCGCAGCAGGCCACGCCCGGGGCCGACCTCGAACCGCTCCACGCGCTCGGGCAGGTAGTCGATCACGTCGGCGATCGCGTCCACCACGTCCTCGATCGCGCCGCCCCCGCCCTCGACCCGCAATCGACGGACCTCGGCCCCGTACGGCCCCACCCCCGCCACCTCCACGATCGCCCGACGGCCGCCCGCCGAGGCCTCGACAGTGCCCCCCTCGGCCCCACGCAGCGCGCCCTCGAGCTCCTCGCCGAGCGTCATGCGGTCTCCTCGCCGGCGCCCACGGCCTTGCGCGTGCACTCGGTCCCGTCGTGGCGGATGTGCATGCGCTTGTCGTTGAGCTCGGTCTCGAGGATCACGGGGCGTCGCCACAGGCGCACGAGGTTCGACAGCGTCGTCTCGGCCCACGCGGCGTCGAGGTCCGAGCCCGTGTGCCGATGCACCAGCAGCAGCTCGCCGCGGTTCTCGGCGTTGGCGTCCACGACCTCGATGATGGGCTGGCCGAAGTTGGTCAACTGGTCGAGCAGCTTGCCCTTCACGTCCGCGAATCGACGACTCTCCACGAGGTGCTGCTTGGACTTCTTGTCGTACCCGTAGGTGAAGAAGCCGTGCTCCCGGCAGAAGTCCTCGGTGAGGAACGCGTCCACGAACTGCAGGTCGTTGTAGATGCGACGGACCTGGAAGATCTTCTCCATGCCGCCGCGCTCGTCGCGGAACCACTCCTTGCGCTCGCGCAGGTCCTCGCAGGCGTCGTACTCGCGCCCGTGACGGCCCGTGTCCCAACGCGCCTCGACGTCCCGGAACAACTCCAGCCCCAGCTTGTAGGGGTTCAGCCGGTAGGGCGACATGGCCACGGTCCCGCTGTGGTGGTCGGCGTAGTCCACGATCTCGCCGGTGGTCGCGAGCTGCTCGGTCATGAGCCGCGTGTGCCAGAAGGTCGCCCACCCCTCGTTCATGATCTTCGTCTGGCCCTGGGGCGCGAAGTACAGCGCCTCCTCCCGAATGATCGCGAGGATCTCCGCCTCCCACGGCGACAGCGGGCCGTGCTCGAGGATGAAGCCGAGGACGTCGCGTTCTGGGTGCTCCGGCACCTTGCGCGGGGCCTGACTCCGCTGCAGCGCCTCCTCCTGCCGGCGCTCCACCTCGGCGGGCGGGTTGACGTAGATCTCCATGTAGCTGCGGTCGACGGGCCCCTTGAAGAGGGCGGCGTCGGGGCGCTCGGGCTCCTCGCCGTCCTCCGCCGCCTGCCGCAGACTCGCCTGGATCGGGTCGTCCGCCTCGGACTGGCGACGGATGGCCACCGCGTGCGGGTCGATGAGGTTCTCCACGGACAGGCAGCAGTCGATGAACTCCTCGACTCGCTGCACCCCGAACCGGTCGGCGATTCGACGGACGCGGACCGCGTGGTTCGCCATCTCATCGACCATCTTGCGGTTCGTGTGCGCGAACCAGAGGTTGTTCTTGAAAAAGTCGCAGTGACCGTACACGTGGGCCATCACGAGCTTCTGATCCATGTCCGAATTGCAGTCCATCAGGTACGCGTAACAAGGGTCGGTGTTGATGACCATCTCGTAGATCTTCGACAGCCCGTACGTGTACGACTTGTGCAGCTGTTCGAACTCCATTCCGAAGCGCCAATGCGGATAGCGGGTGGGGAAACCGCCGTAGGCCGCGAGCATCGACATCTCCTCGCTGGAGACCATCTCGAACACGACCGGGAACGTGTCGAGGCCGGCGTCGGCGGCCACCCGGGCGACCTCGCGCTGCACCTCCTGGAGGTGCTCGGGCAGGCCGTGGCGGAAGCGGATGTCGAAGAGGTCCTGAGACATCAGCGACCCTTCCCGAGGAAGGTCTTGATCGAGGCCTGGATCGCGTCCTTGTCCGCGATCTTCGAGGTGATGACGCGGTCGTCTTCGGCGAACTGCTTGGTGAGGTCGCCCAGGAACTGCCCCGAGCCGTACTCCGACTCGACCTGGCCGTAGCAGAAGACGTTGCTGGCGGGCAGAAGATCCTCTTCGAGCATCTTCATGCAGTCGCGCGTGTCGCTGCCGGACCAGTTGTCGCCGTCGCTGAACTGGAACGGATAGATGTTCCAGTCGGCCGTGGGGTAGTCCGCCTGGATGATCTTGCGGCACAGCTTGTAGGCCGTGCTGATCAGGGTCCCGCCGCTCTCGCGCGTGTGGAAGAAGGTGTCGCGATCGACCTCCTTCGCGGCGGCGTCGTGGATGATGTAGCGGGTCTCGAGGCCGTCGTACTGCGAACGCAGCCACGTATCTATCCAGAAGGCCTCGATGCGCACGATCTCCTTCTGGGCGGCGCCCATCGATCCCGACACGTCCATCATGTAGAGGATGACGGCGTTGCGTTCGGGCTTCGCGTCCTCCTTCCAGGACCGGTACCGCGTGTCGTGACGGATCGGCACCACCGACGGCTTCGCGGGGTTGTAGGAGCCGGCCGCGATCTGACGCCGCAGGGCCTGCTTGTACGTCCGCTTGAAGTGGCGCAGCGCGTCCGGCCCGACCGACGAGACCCGCGTGTAGCGGTCCTTCTTCGCCTGGATCTGCTTGCTGCCCCGCGGCTCGATCCGCGGCAGCTCCAGCTCCTCGCCCATGATCTCGGCGAGCTCCTCCAGGGTGACGTCGACCTCCAGGACGTGCTCGCCCGGGGCGTTGCCCGCCTTCCCGGTGCCGTCGCCGTCGCCGTCGACGGGCTGCCCCTCCTCCCCTTCGCCGGAGCCCACGCCCCCCTCCTCGTTGTCTCCGAACCGGAAGCGCGGCAGCTGGATCTGCGGGAGCGGGATCGAGACGACGTCCTTGCCCTGGCGGCCGATCAGCTCGCCGCTGGACATGAACTTCTTGAGGTCCTTTCGGACCCGGCCGCGGACGATCTGTTTGAACCGCCCGACGTCGCCTTCGATCTTCAAAGCCATGGGCGCGCCGCCTACTGGGCGTCCCCTCGGGCGAAGATCGACGCGACGTAGCTGAGGACGTCCTTCGCGCAGATGTCGCAGTAGCCGTAGCCCCGCTTGAGGCGCTCCTTGACCACTTCGATCTTCGCCTGCGTCTCCTCGTCCACCACATTGGAGACGAGCGAGCTGAGCTTGATCGAGTCCTTCTGGTCCTCGAACAGCTTGAGCTCCAGGGCCCGCCGCAGCCGCTCGTTGGAGCGATGGTCGAAGACCTTCTGGTCCAACGCCAGCGCACCGATGAAGTGCATGATCTCACGACGGAAGTCGTCCATCCGCGCCTCGGGGATCTCGATCTTCTCTTCGATCGATCGCATCAGCCGCTCGTTGGGCTCGTCGTACGCCCCCGTGAAGGCGTTCCGCACCTTCTCCTTCTGGGTGTACGCCTTCACGTTGTCGATGTAGTTGGAGCAGAGCCTGGAGATGGCCTCCTCGTCCGCGGAGATGGCCTTCTGGACCTCCACCTTCACGAGGTTCTCGTACTCCTTCTTCACCTCGGCCAGCAGCTCCTTGTAGCGCTTTCGGGTCTCGCCGTCGGCGATGAGGGAGTGGCTGTCCATGCCGCTCGCGAGCTCGTTGAGCACCATGAACGGGTTCACGCAGTCGTGGCTGTCCTTGACCAACGCGTTGCTGATCTTGTCCTGGATGTACCGCGGCGAGATGCCATCCATGCCCTCGCGGGAGGTCTCCTTGCGCAGCTCCTTGACGTTCTCCTCGGTGAACCCGGGGATGGCCTTCGCGTTGTACAGCTTCAGCTTCTGCAGGAGCGTCAGGTTGCCGCGCTTGGGGTCCTCGAGCCGGGTCATGATCGCCCACATCGCCGCCATCTCGAGCGTGTGGGGGGCGATGTGCTTGCCCGAGATCTTCCCCTCTCGGAAATCCTTCTCGTAGATCCGCTGTTCGTTGCTCAGACGCGTGATGTATGGGACGTCGATCCGGATGGTTCGATCGCGCAACGCCTCCATGAACTCGTTGTTCTGGAGCTTCCTGTACTCGGGTTCGTTCGTGTGCCCGATGATCACCTGGTCGATGTCGCACTGAGCGAACTTCTTGGGCTTGATCTTGTGTTCCTGGCTCGCCGTGAGGAGGTCGTACAGGAAGGCGACGTCGAGCTTGAGGACCTCGACGAACTCGATGATCCCTCTGTTGGCGATGTTGAACTCGCCGTCGAAGTTGAAGGCGCGAGGGTCCGACTCGGAGCCGTAGACCGCGATCTTCCGGTAGTTGATGTCGCCCGTGAGCTCGGTGGAGTCCTGGTTCTTCTCGTCCTTCGGCTGGAAGGTGCCGACGCCCACGCGGTCCTTCTCGGACAGGATCAGGCGACGGATCCGGACCGCCTCGGCGACCTTCGTCCAGTCGCCGTTCACGGCGTCCAACGTGCGCTTGTACATGTGGCGGCAGACGGGGCACAGCTCGCCGGTGATGGCGACGCCCAGCTTGGCCGCGACGCCCTCGCGGTGCTCCTCGGGGATGAGGTGCATCGGCTCCTCGTGCATCGGGCAGTCGAGCCGGCCGCCCTCCTCGTCGGGGTCGGCCCAAGACAGCGTGTAGAGCGCCCCGTCGGGCGTCTTGGAGTAGGCCTCCAAGCCCTTCTTGATGAGGCGGACGATCGTCGACTTGGCGGAGCCCACCGGCCCGTGCAGCAGCAGGACGCGCTTCTCGGGTCCGTACCCTCGGGCCGCCGACTTGAAGACGCGCACCAGCTTCTGGAGGTGGACGTCGAGGCCGAAGACGGCGTCCTGGCCGTCGTCGAAGGGGTCGTCGAAGAAGTTGTAGTGCTTGATGCGCTTCTTGAACTCGACGTACTCCTCGACCCCGTGGCTGATGATCATGTCGTAGAGCCGCTGCCACGCCGTGCGGGCGATGCGGGGGTCCTGCTCGACACGATCGAGGTAGTCGGCGAAGGACCCGCTCCAATGGAGGTCGCGGTACTCGTCGAGATTCTGGTTCTCCCGAATCAGGGAGATGATCGAACGGCCCGTGCTCATCACCGACTCCTACTCTCGCCCCCGCAAACGCGGGACGGCGCGCTGTTGCAGTGGGCTCGAGAGCGTTGCTTCGGTCGGCCTGAAACGAGAGACAGGTCTGCGTCGGCGAAACGTACTCGAACCGACTGGCAAAGAACTGCCCTCATTCAAGGTAGGCCCGGATCGCCCCAAGCGAAAGGGGCATAACGTTGCCTCGGTCGGTTTGCTGGGGTCGGGGTCCGCGCGGGCGCCGCGCGAGAGGGGGCGCTCAGGCCCTACGGCGGCGGAGCAGCAGGCCTGCCGGGAGCAACCAGAGGAGGCTCGCCGGGGACGCATCCGATCCGACCGAGCAGCCCAGGTCGGGCGTCACGCCGTCGCACTCCGCGTCCGACTCGACGTCGTCCTGGGAGATGTCCACGAGGTCCAGGGCCTCTTCCCACACGCCGCGCACGTGGTCGAACTCCAGGAACATGCAGTCGCCGCCGTACTCCGACGGGCACTGCACGCAGGGGAGACCGACGTCGGCCATCAGCCCGCAGGTGGTGCCCGGAGGGTTGCCGTTGGCGACGTCGACGGAGTCCACGCGGAGGAAGCCGGAGAAGCCCACCTGCTCGAGCGACTCGCCCGTGGGGGTGAAGTCGCCGTCGATCCAGGCCGACTCGAACTCGTACGGGTCCTCGCCGATCACGACCGTCATGTCGGCGGGCGAGGTGCGGAAGTAGGCGCCCGTGCGCGAGACGTCGCTCTCGGGGTCCCCGAAGCGCCCCGAGGCGGCGCACACGTTCTGGGCGTTCAGCTCGGCGTCGGCGACGCCGAAGTCGAAGTACATGCGGCCCTGTTCGACCGTGGGCGCGGCGAGCTGATGGACCTGCCAGATCCACCGCGTGGGCATGTCGGCGTCCATCAGGAGGGCCCGCATGCCCGCGAGGTCCCCGCTCCACTGCACGTCGTCGAAGTCGAGCCGATACGCGCGGCCCTCGAGCTCCTCGGGCGCCTCGGGGGGGAGCCCCACGGTGGACGTCGAGAACTCGAACCCGAGCTGCGTGCCGCCCAGGTCGATGTCGACCTCGTACGGGGTGTCGGGGGACAGCGGCGAGTTGGGACGCAGGGTGACGGAGTCCCAGCCGTCGCTCCACTCGACGTCCGCGTCCACGGCCGGACCGTCGGCGCGGAAGAGGCGGATGTCGCCGCCGCGCGCGCTCATGTCGAAGCGCACGTGGATCGGATCGCGATAGTGGTGGGTGGACGAACCGGGCTCGGGCTCGAGCTCGAGGACCCGCGGGCCCTCGGGGTCGGTGCCGTCGTCGTCGTCCTCGCCGGTGCCGCCCCCGTCGTCGTCGTCGTCCCACAGGGCGCCCTCATCGTACTCCGGGGCCCCGCTGCCGCCGCTCCGGGAGGCGTACGAGGCGCACCCGGTGAGGAGGAGGATGAGGGCGATGTGGAAGAACCGGGTCATTGCGGCCGTGGTTCTTCGCACGCCTCAGGCCGGCCCTCCCGGGCGCTTTCGTGCCCGTCCGCGCCCAGCGGGGTTGCGTGGACGAGGACTCGGCCCCGATCTCCATCGACGGTGACTTCCATGCCGTCCTCCAGAATACGGCATGCGCCCTCGACGTTCACGACGGCCGGGAGTCGGTACTCCCGCGCGACGACGGCGCCGTGCGAGAGGTAGGAGCCGAGCTCGAGGATCAGGCCCCCGGCGGTGAGGAACAGCGGGGTCCAGCCGGGATCGGTGGATCGGGCCACGAGGATGTCGCCGGGCTGCAGGCGGCCCACCTCGGCCGGGCTCGACAGCACCCGGACCGTGCCGCGCGCGATCCCCGGAGAGATGCCGAGGCCCTCCAGCGCCCCGGCGTGGTCCGCCCCCGGGTCGAGGTGCCGGTTGCCCTCTTCGAGGAAGTCCGGGTGAGGTCGCGCCCGATCGGCGTCGAACTCGGCCCGACGGTCGACCGCGATCCGAACGGCGCGCTCGGGCGCGAGGCGGCCCGCCACCAGGTCCCGGAGCTCGTCCATCTCGAGGAAGACGATGGCGTCGCCCGACTCCAAGCGACCGTCCCGCTCGAGCAGGGCGCCCACGCGCTCGAAGATCCGCTTCATGCGGAACAGCAGCCGGTCGTAGCTGAAGCGCTGGTTCTCGCGCAGCGCCATGTAGCGACGCGTCAGGTCGAGCAGTCGCCCGAACGCCAGCGTGCGCCAGGGGAAGAGGCGCCGCGCGAGCGTTCGGTTCATCCGCTGACGGACGAGGCGCTCGGCCTGCATTCGGTCCCGCCCGCGACGATCGGCGTGGACCGCGGGATCGGCTGCCGCGCCCGCCCTGAGCGTGCCCGCGACCATGCGCAGGACGAGCTCGGGGTCGTCGGCCCAGCGCGTGGAGAAGACCTCCCAGGACGCCGACGAGCGGTGGCCGTAGTCCACGAGGAAGCGTCGCAGGGCGCGGTCGAAGTCGCCGTCGAGGCCGGCGAGCGACTCGGCGCCGTCGGGGAGCCCGGCCTCCAGGCGTCGGCGGACCTCCGGGGCGCGACGGGCGGCCTCGGCGAGGTCCCACAGCGCCTGGTTCACCTGCAGCGTGCGGTTGTCCCCCGCGTCGGCGACCAGGGCCGACCGCAGGGCCTCGCCGCCCTCCCCCACCCAGGACCGCAGCGCCACGTCGAGCAGCTGGTAGCAGAGGTGGGCGAAGAGCAGGCTCAGGAGGTGGATCTGGAGGTACTGGACCACCAGCGACGTCCCGCGATCGACGGCCTCGAGGCCCGCCGCCGGGTCGTCGAAGTCCAGCGGCAGCGCCATCGTCTCGGCGTCCAGGCGGGGGCGGAAGTCCTCCCACTCCTGGTGGTTCGTGAGGACGTTGTAGCGGTAGCGCTCGGCCCGACTCTCGGCGGCCCCCTCCGCGAAGATCGACCGCACCATCCGCCAGTCCGGCAGGTAGGGCGCGGCGTTGCGCATGGCCCGCTGCTCTTCGGCCGGGAACATCTCCAGGATGACCTCGGGCGGGTTGCGGCCGGGCAGCCGGAAGACGAGGTGCCGGAAGATCGTGATGTTGAAGTACGGCCGACCCCGGTAGAGCTTCGTGGGCGCCGTGTCGCCCATCCACCCCTGCGACGCGCCCTTCCACTCGGTGAAGTGGTGCAGCACCGGCTGGATCAGCGACCACCCCAGCGGCGTCGCCTGGTCCGGCCACCGCTCGCCGCAGAAGCGCTGCGTCCACAGGACCGGCCGGTCGCGGAAGGCCTCCGCGGCGGGGGCGCCGAAGCTCCGGGACTCCACGGCGGTCACGGGGCGGGCCTGGACGAGGTGCACGCCGCCGTCGCGATCGACGGTCCACTCGATGTCCGCGGGGCCTCCCAGCAGGTCCTCGGCGGCCAGCCCGAGCTCGGCGATCGCGAGCGCCTCGGCGTCCGTGAGGGCGGGGCGCCGCTGCTCGTCCGGGGGCACCTCCCGGAAGGCGACGCGGCCGCTGCCCGGGGCGGTGGTCTCCAGGCGACGCTCCTTGCGGGCGATGCCGCGCTCGGCGATGCGCAGGCGCTCCCCGCGGCTGATGACGAAGTAGTCGGGGTGTACGCGCCCCTGCGCGAGGGCCTCCCCGAGGCCCGAGGCCGCCTCGAGCGCCATCTCCCGCCGGGACCCGCTCACGGGGTTCACCGTGAAGAGCATCCCCGACGCCCGGGGATGGACCATGCGCTGCACGAGCACCGCCATGGGCGGGAGCACGACGTCCGTGGGATCGGAGAGCCGGTACCCGATCGCGCGCTCGGAGAACCACGAAGCCCAGACATCGCGCACGGCCTCCTTGATCGGCTCGAGCCCCCGCAGGTTCAGGTGCGACTCGTATTGCCCGGCGTGGGAGCGCTCGGCGCCGTCTTCATCCGACGCGCTGCTGCGAACGGCGAAGAGCGGGGCCCGCCGGTCGGGGGCGTCGGAGCGCAGCGGGCGCCGCATCAGCTCGGTGTACGCGTCGACGAAGAGCCGCTCCACGGCGGAGGGGATCGCGAGCGTGCGGAGCGCGTCGGCGACCCGGGCTCCGGCCGCCACCGCCCGGGCTCGATCGCCCGACCGCAGCTCCTCCGCGGCCCGAGCACACAGCGCCTCCACGGGCGTCCCGGCGAGGGCGCCCCGCAGCGCGTGGGTGGTGAAGACGGCCCCCGGCGGCACCGGCAACCCGCGCGCCGTCAGCTCCGCCAGCCGCGCCGCCTTCGCGCCGACGACGAGCGGGTCGGTCGCGGCGCGATCGCGCAGGTCCAGCACGAGGGGGGGAGCGGCCCGGGTCATGACCGCAATCTACCCCCGTCGGGATCGAGGACCCGTTCAGGAGGGGGAGAGCGGCGGGCGACCCGTCATGGGCGGAGGTCTCCGTCCGCGAAGATCCGCTCGGGCTCGAACGGGTCGAGGTACCTCGCCAGGACGCGGCCGCTCCTCGGATCCACCGCCCGGAGGTACAACCGCGTGGGTCGCGACCCGTCGGGCTCGAAGCCGAGGCGGGCGGTGCGCAGGCCTCCGGGGACCCGGTGCATCCGCAGCCGCCGCCACCCCGAGAAGGGCGGCGCATGCACGAGCACGACGTCGGCCCACATGCCCTCCGTGGAGAGCTGGACGGCGACGTCGATCCAACCGGCGCCGCGGTCGTCGGTGGTCACCTCGAGATCCACGATCAGGCCGTCGGCGAAGCCGTCGAGGTATGCGCCGTCGCGGTGGAGGAGCGTGCGCGCGGGGGCGGGCCCCGTGGATCGGGGGGTGGGCCCCGGGTCCGTATCCGGACAGCGTCGGCGGGCCTCCCCCACGTCGCCGGCGATCGCACGACAGAGCCGCACTCCGAGGGGATCCGCGACCGCGCCCGAGGCCCGCAGCAGCCGCCACACCACGCGGGGGCGCCCGGCGAACCAGGCCGCCTGCGCCCACTCGAGGTCGAGGCGGGGGTCGCGGGGCAGGTCCGGCCGGGCGCCGAGGTAGAGATCGACGGCGGCGCCGGGGCGATCGAAGGCCGCGTAGAGCCGGGCGAGCGAGAGCAGGTCGGGGCGTCGGTCGATCGACGTCTCGCGCACCTGCGCTTCCAGACGTCGGATGGCCACGGGGGCGATCGCGAACTCGTCCCCGAAGCGCGGCGTCGGGTCCAAGCCGACGCGGAGCAGGTGCACGAAGGCGGCGACGCTGGGGACCCGCGTCGTGGTCGCGAGCGGGGCGGGCCGGACTCCCGTGATCTGCATGGGCTCGGGGCCCCACGGCACCACTTCGGCGACGTACTCCTCCGGGCCCGTCTCCCGGATCCAGAGCGCATGGACGCGCTGGAGGGCGAGGTCGCGCGCCCCGGTGAGCCCGCCGTACAGGTCCGTGCCGACGAAGCGGACGACCGCCGCGTCGCTCCCCCGGTCGAGGACCCGAGGGGCGGCGCCGACGAAGAGGCCGCCGGTCACGACGCGTCCGTCGGGACCGTCGACGATCGTCGAGTCGGCGCCCGAGCCCGCGGGCAGGCGCGGCTCCATGAACTCGACGACGAAGTCGGAGTCTCCCGAGAGGCGCTCGACGATCCTCAGGAACGCGAGTCGCCGACCCTCCAGACCGTCTCCCGCGCGCAGCCGGTCGACCGTCGCCGCCACCTCCGCGCCGAGGGCGGAGTCCGGAGCGAAGCCGCGGGCGTGCCATCGGTCGGGCGGGGTGTCTGCGGCGACAGAGAGCCCGGGCGAACCGAGCAGGCAGAGCGTGACCAGCGGCAGCGCGCGGAGCTGGAACCACGAGGACATCCCCGAAGTTCTCGCACGGCCGACCTTACGGTTCGTAACACCGCCGCTCCTCGCGGGGGTGGCAGGCGGCCTCGTGCTCCCCTACTTCGACAAAGTGTCTCGGATCCCGGCCCAGAAGACGTCGCTCGGCTCGAAACCGAGACGTTTTGTCGGTCACGCCGTCCACGGACGGTGCAAGCGCCCAGGCGCGCTAGAACGAACCTTCGCCCGAGAAGAAGAAGGAGTACTCGGCCCCGGGGACGGCGGTGATGTCCGTGTCCTCCCCCGCGAACGTCCAGTCGGCCCCGCGGAACGCGCCGACTCCTACCTTGCGCATGGGGTCGTCCTCGCTCTCCCCGAGGGGGGCGCTGGGACGGAACTCGTTCCGATACATGACGAACTCGCCGCCCCCGGTCTCGCGCAGGCCGATTCGGCGCGTGTAGGACTGTTCGATCGTGATGTCCGTGCCCTGCAGCAGGCAGCCTTCGTCCCCCAGCTCGGGGGCGTGGGTGAGCGTGACGAGCCACACGTAGTCGCACACCTCGCAGAGCTCGGCGGCGTTCTCGGTGTCCTCTTCGCCCTCGGCTTCCCAGGCCTCCTTGCAGTCGAAGTGGCCGTCGGCGATCGCTTCGGGGGTCCAGCCGATGTTGAGCCACTCCACGGCGTCGAACACGCTGAGGTCGAGGCCGGGGCCGATGGCGTCGTCGTCGTCGCCGCCGGAGCCGTCGCACGGGGGCACGGTGCCGTCGACACAGATGGAGATGCCCCAGATGTCGAGGGTGCCCGCGCAGCCGCCGAGCATGAAGCAAGCGGCGATGAGGACGACGATGCGGATGGGGGTCGGGTGCATGGTGGCGGCGGTCCCTCCTGGGTCCGTTTCTGGTGTCATACCGCGGCGAGCATACCCGGTCCGGGGTCGCTGCGTACACGGACCGGCTCGCGCCCGCCCGGACCACATTCCAGGGGTGCCGGCAGTTCCCCACGCGCGCGCGCTGCTGTATCGTCGCGGCCCCCGGAACCCCGTGAGGACGACCGATGTCTGCTGAGACCATCCAAGGCGAGCCCCTGAAGCTCGGTGATCTCGAAGAGGTCCCCGGCGAAATCGACGCGCGCTTGCGCGTCGTGGCCGGATCGAACAAGGGCCGCGTGTACCCCATCCGCGAGAGCTCGATCGTGCTCGGGCGGGACGAGGGCTGCCACATCGTGGTGGACGATCCCCGCGTCTCCGGCCGCCACGCGATCGTCTCCTACCGCGGCGGCGAGTTCCGCGTGAGCGATCTCCAGAGCACCAACGGCTCTCTCCTCAACGGCAGCCCGCTCACCGAGAGCGTGTTCCAGGAGAGCGACGACCTGCGGCTCGGCAAGACCGTCATCCGCCTCGAAGTCGACTTCCGCGAGCCCGTCCTCTAGTCGGGGCGCATGCCGGCACGGCCCGAGGAGGCGCCCATGACCCTCCCCGCCGCGCTCGACGCCGTGTGGATCGCGGCGGCGGCGCTCCCCGACGACGAGGCGTCCTTCGACTCCCTCGATCCCGACGCCCGGCGCCGGGCCCACGACGTGGGCGTGCGCTGTCAGGACCGCCTCGTGCGTGTGCTCGCGCGGCTCGTCGAAGGCATGGCCCACGACGGCGTCGAGCTCGTGGACGAGCGGGGCGTCCCCCGGGACTACTCCGCCGACGGCTGAGCGCGGAGCTCGGTGTGCAGGGCGGCCGGTCCGTCCGCGGGCACCGTCACCGTCTGCGTGCGGGTCCCCGCCGCCGAGTGGAACAGCTCCACGGCGTGCTCCCCCGGAGCGACGTCCCCCAACTCCAGCCGACCGTCGCCGTCCGTGACCCCGGCCGTGCCCGCGGGCGCGACGAGGATCCACGCCTCCATGTGGGCGTGCCGGTCCGACGTCACGCGGTAGCGCCCCGGATCGTCGAGCACCCAGCGCGCGGGCGACGCCCCCGGCGGGACCGCCACGTTCTGGACGTGCACGTCGTCCCCGTCGCCGGCCCGCCAGATGTGGAACGTGTGCAGCGCCGAGTCCTCGTTGACGAAGCGCACGGGGGTCGCAGGCGGCACCACCCGGGCGACGGGGGCGAAGCGGCAGCCCGCCGCCGTCAGCGAGACCTCCTCGGGGACCCCGGGCACGCCCGCCGCGTCCGGCACCGACACCAGGACGTTCGCGAGGCCCCGGTCCGCGCCCACCACGAGCCGACCCGACGGCGCGGGCGTCACGCACTCCGCGACCCGCTCCACCGCCACCGGCGCGTCCTCCACGTCGCCTGCCCACTGCACCTTCACCGAGATGCCGCGCGCGGGGGCTGGAGGCGCCTCGACCGGCGCGGGGGCGGGCGGGGGCTCGGAGCCTCCGCACGCCGCGAGGAGGGGCAGCAGGCCGGCGAACGTGCACAAGCGGAGGATCGTCACGGGCTGCATCTTCGTCGCGCGCAGCCGACCGGGCAAGGTCGCGACCGCGTTCACGCGCGCGCGGGTTTGCCCCTGCCGCCGTCGAACAGGTAACTTCCGTCCCGTCGACGGGTCCCGATCCGCCGCCGCACCCGCGGCCCCCGACGACCGGAGGATCATGGCGGGAACGAGCTTCGGCCGGTATCGACTCGTCAGACTCCTCGCCCGCGGGGGCATGGCCGAGGTGTATCTGGCCGTTCTGGAGGGCCAGGCGGGCTTCGAGAAGCGGCTCGCCCTCAAGCGAATCCTTCCGATCTACGGGGACTTGGACGAGTTCACCGAGCTGTTCGTGGACGAGGCTCGCATCTCCGTCAGCCTCGACCACTCGAACATCGTCCAGACCTTCGACTTCGGCCTGCACGAGGGCGAGCCGTTCCTGGCGATGGAGTACGTGGACGGCCCGGACCTCGAGAAGGTGCTCGTGGCCGCCCGCAAGCTCAAGCGGCCCCTCGGCTTCGACGCGATGCTCTACGTGGCGACCCGCGTCGCCGCCGCGCTCGACTACGCCCACTCCCGCATCGACGAGTCCGGCCGCCCGCTGGCCATCATCCACCGCGACGTGTCGCCCCCGAACGTCCTCCTGTCGGTGTCGGGCGACGTCAAGATCACCGACTTCGGGGTGGCCCGATACGCCATGCGCCTCAGCCGCAGTCGTCCCGGCGTCGTGCGCGGCAAGTACGCGTACATGTCGCCCGAGCAGCTGCTCGGCAACGAGATCGATCACCGCTCGGACATCTTCAGCCTCGGCACCCTGCTCTACGAGATGACGGCCGGGCACAACCCGTTCCTCGGCTCGACCGACTACCAGACGATGGAGCGCGTGGTGGCCGCGGCCCCGGCGCCGGTCCGCGACCAGCGGCCGGGCATGCCCGAGGACCTCGCCCGCATCATCACGAAGTGCCTGCATCCGACCCCGGACGGTCGTTATCAGACCGCGGGCGAGCTGCGGCGAGACCTCGCGTCCGTCCAGTTCCGGCGCGGCGTGATCGACGATCCGTCGTCGCTCGTCGAAGAGCTCTGGGCCCTCTTCCCGCGCCAGCTGTCGCGCCGCGGCGTGCCTCTGAAGTCTCGCCCGAAGCTCGACATCAGCACCCCCAGCGTGGGCGCCCCCCGCATGCGCGGCCCGGGCCCCACGGACAGTCCCTGGGGCCCGAAGCCGGGAGCCCGTGCCCCCGCGCAGCTGGCCGACGCGGACGAGTCGGACGAGTTCGACGAGGACGACCTCACCATCCCCCACATCGTCGGGTCCCAGGACTCGGTGCCCACGCAGCCCTTGGACGGGGACAGCAAGACCCTCGACGCCCCGCAGCAGGTCCCGGCCAGCCTCGCGAGGCTCGACGTCGCGGGCGTGTCGGACCCGTTCGGCACGCTCATGCCCCGGCGTCGCTCGTCGAGCCCGGTCAAGGTCCGCGTCGAGCAGGACGACTCCCCGCCCCCGCAGGTGCGCCACGTCACCGGCGAGTCCCGCAAGCCCGAGCCCCTCGGCCCGGACACCACGCCCGCGAGCGAGGCGCTCACGGACGAGACCCTCCCCCCGGTCGCCGGCCCGCCCCCGTCCCACTCGGCGCTGGACGCCCCCGATCCCTTCGCGGCCATGGTGGCGGGCGCGGCGGCGCTGTCCAAGGCCGAGCCTCCGGGCGACGCCTCGGCGGACGTGGTCACCGACGACGGCCTCGCCGCCGCCGGGGAGGCGACGGTCCCCACCCCGGCCTCCCCGCCGGACGCGGACATCACCGACGACGCCGCGACCTCCAGCGACGCCACCGACCCCCGCGACACCACCGACCCCCGCGACGCCACCGACCCCCGCGACGCCACCGACCCCCGGAGCAAGGGCCTGCCGCCCGAGGCGGCCCAGTCGGGCGGGCTCGCGGCGCTGGCCAAGGACCGGGGGCCCCTCTCTCCCCCCGCGAAGCCCAAGCCGAAGCCGGAGCCGGCGGCCGAGCCCGAGCCCGCGAAGTCGCGGCCCGACGCCCCCGCGTCCTGGTCCGAGGACTCCGGCATCGGCATGTTCGGGTGCCTCGCGATCGCGGCCGCGATGGCGCTCGTCGTGTTCCTCGTGTTCCAGAACTTCGGAGGATCGGAGGCCCCGGCGCCGTCGCACGAGACCCCCGCCGCGACGCCCGCCCCTGCCCCCGGGGTGGCCCCCGCGGGCGAGACCGACGCGGCGCCGGACGGCGTGCACACCCCCGGAGGAGACGAGACCGGAGCCGACGAGGCGAACCCCGAAGCCGAAGACGCCGTCCAGACCCCCGAGGCGACCCCCGAGGCGACCCCCGCCCCCACCCCGCGCCCGGAGCCGACCCCCCGGGCCGACCCCACGCCCAGGGCCGAGCCGACGCCGAGGGTCGAGCGCACGCCGTCCCCGACCCCGCGGCCCCAGGCCACCCCCGCGCCCAAGCCGACGCCCGAGCCCCAGCCCACGCCCGAGTCCGCGGCGCCCACGCCGGACTGGGGGGCGCCCGGCGGGTCCGAGCCGCCCTTCGATCCGGCCCCCGCGGCGGCCCGCGTGAAGGTGACGATCGAGAGCGCCCCGCCCGGCGCCGCCCTGACCGTCAGCGGCGCGGACGTGGGCGCCGCGCCCCACGTGGCGACGGCCGAGCCCGGCACGATGCTCGAGGTCACCGCGCGCCTCGACGGGCACCTCTCGACCACGCGCTTCCTCAAGGTCGGCAACGCCGACGTGACCGAGACGATGGAGCTCGCCCCCAGCGGCCCGAAGGAGGTCGCGGTGGGGATCGTGAAGGTGAGCTCGGAGCCCTGGGCCTACCTCGCGGTGGACGGCCGCGTGCTCGGCAACGTCCTGGGGACCGACCCCATCGAGCTGAAGCTCACGCCCGGCGAGCACGTCTTGGCGGTCGAGAACCCGGTGGTGGGGTGGTCGGACCGGCGCACGGTCGTGGTGAAGGCGGGCGAGACCTCCGTCGTCACCTTCAAGCAGTAGTCGGGAGCCCCCCGGCCCGGCCTACAGAGCGGCGTCGAAGACGTCCACGAGGACCGTGTCCGGCCCGAGCAGCTCCGGGGACGCCGCGATGTGGACGTACCGACCGCCCCCCGCCTCGGGCGCGTCCGCGCACGCGAGGTCCGCGTCGGGGCCGTTGAGGAGCCGCCCCTGCTGGTTCTGCTCGCCGCACGCCCGCTCCTGGACGGGGAGCGCGGTGCCGGGGTTGCAGGTGGTCACGTCGTCGTCCACGGCGGCCAGGGCCTCGGCGAACACGCGCACGGCGGGCTCATCCTGCGGGCGCGTGGCGGCCGGGACACCCGACGTGGTCCCGTCCGACAACGAGATGCCGTCGTCCGCCATCGAGTCGAACGTGGCGACGCGATCGTCGGGGTGCTCGTCCGCCCAGAACCCGTGCGCGACGTGGAAGACGGAGCCGTCCCAAGCCGCCATGTCGGAGATGGCGGGAGCCCCGTCGGAGCCGTCGCCGCAGGCCGAGGTGGTGCCCGCGCAGGGCGACGTCGTCTCGGACGCGCAGCGGTGGGTCGCCCCGACGATGAGGACGCGCGCGGCGACCGCCTCGAAGACGGCGACGGCGGCCTCGAGGGTCTCCGGCGCGGACACGGCGTGGGGGGCGCCGATCACGAGCGGCGAGGCTCCGAGGGAGCGGAACACGACGCGCGCCGACCCGGTCGTGCGGTCCACCGGGCGCCACAGCGCGAGCCCCTGCTCGTCGCCGTCGCCGCGGCACAGCTCGTAGTCCACGAGGGCGGCGTCGGTCACGGCCGCGGCGGGGTAGCCGTCCATGAGGTCGCTGAAGGACATCCACGCGGTCGCGAGCAGGTCGGTGGACTCGGCGGCGTACGCGCCCGAACCCTCCTCGGGGGCCTGCAGCGCGGCGGGATCCAGGGCCGCCATCACGCCCCCCGAGCAGACGGGGAGCAGCGCGGTGAGGTCGATCTCGGGCGCCGCGTCGTCGTCGTCGGTGAACGCGCTGTCGTCGTCGTCGACCTCCACGACCTCCGGGGGGATCTCGACGTCGCCGGGGTCGACGTCGCCGCACCCCTCGCAGCCGCACGCGGGAGGGACGTCGTCGCCCTGTGCGCAGTTCAACGACGGCACGAGCAGCGCCGTGAACAGCGCCGCGCGGAAGAGGAGGAGATGCATGGAGACGCGCACGCCCCCTGCATCGGCGCGACGGCCGGGATCTTTAGCGGGAGTCGGCCGGCGGCTCGGGCGGCAGCGTGAAGCGGAACGTGGAGCCCTCGCCGAGCACGGACTCGACGCGCATGTCGCCCCCGTGGGCGCGCGCGATGCGCTTGCAGATGGAGAGACCCACGCCGATGCTGTCGCCCTCCTTGGGCTTGCTCCCGGCGCCTCGATGGAAGGGTCGGAAGATCCGCTCCAGGTAGGCCTGCTTCATCCCGACGCCGTTGTCCGCGACGGAGACCACCCAGCCGTGGTCCGCTCGCTCGGCCGTGACGCGCACGTGAGGGGGGACGCCGGGCCGCGCGTACTTGATCGCGTTGTCGATCAGGTTCTGAAGCAGGCGCGCGACGAGCCCCGCGTCCCCGTTCACGACCGGCAGGTCCTCGGCTTCCACCGTCGCGCCGGACTCGGCGAGCGTGACCGAGAGGCTCTCGGAGGCCTCGGCGACGGCGTCGTCCAGCGAGAACTCGCCCCACTCGACCTGGCTGCCCTTGACCCGAGACAAGCTCATCATCTCGTCGATCATCCGCTGCATCCGCCGGCTGCCGTCGGCGACGTACGTCATGTACTCGCGCTCTTCGTCGGTCAGTCGGTCCTCGAGCTGCTCGGTCAGGATCTGGATGAAGCCCGTGATCGCCCGCAGGGGCTGGCGGAGGTCGTGGGACGTGATCGCGGCGAACTCTTCGAGCTGCTCGTTGGACGCCTGCAGGCGCGTCGAGAGCCGCTCCAGCTCCTGCTCCCGCAGCTTCAGCTGGGTCACGTCCGTGTGCGCGCCCAGCATGCGCACGGGCTTGCCCTCGGCGTCGCGGATCGCGAGCCCGCGGCACCGCACCCACACCGTGGAGCCGCTCGCGTGGGTGTAGCGGACCATCTGGTCGTACGGGTGGTTCGGGTCTTCGCAGTGCTTGTAGAAGTTGTCGAGGGCGGTCTTCAGATCCTCGGAGTGAATCATGTCCTGCCACTCGGCCGCCTTGTGCTCCTTGGTCGCGGGGTCGTACCCGAAGAGCTCCCAGAACCGCGCGCTCATCCACTCGTGGTCGGGGTTCTCGAGGTCCCAGTACCAGACGCCGTCCAGGGAGCCGGACTGCAGGAAATCGAAGATCGCCGGGTCCGAGTGCACCAGCTGATAGAGCTCGTGCTGGAGGTAGTGCCGCCGCGATTCCACCGTCTTCGTCATGGTGCCTCCCGCATCCGTACAGCTTGCCGGCTGGCCCGAGAACCCGCTCCAGATCGCACACATCGCGGAGCCGACGGAACCGAAAGGGTGTCAGCCGCCCCAGCGTGCCACCGCTCCGGTTCCGGCGCGTCGTTGCGCACCCACGTCGACCCGACCAACATCCCGTAACCGAACCCGAGGCTGCGGGCCTCGTCGTCGGGGAGGTCGAGCGGCCCCACCACCGCGGTGAATCCCGAGCGTCCACGCGGCCCGTCCCGGCCGCCGACGGGTCTCTCGACGAACCGATGCGTGCCCACCGACACCCACAGGTTCTGGCCCGCGGTCGGCGACGCGACGGTGAGAAGACCGACGACGACGCAGAGCGCGGCGAGCGGCAGCGCGAGCCGACGGGGTACCGAGCCGACCCCGACGACGACGGCGATGGCCCCGGCGGGGAGCAGGTACGGCAGGGCGGGACCATCCTGGGGCACCGTCGCCACCGCGAGCGCCGCGGCGAGCCCCACCCACAAGCGGTCCTCTCGGGTCTCGCTCGCGAGGGCCGCCCAGACGAGCGCCGCGATGACGACCACCACGCCGACGTCCATCGCTCCCGAGGCTTGGTCGACCCCGAGGCGCGTCGAGAAGAGGTCCGGGAGGCGCGCCCACTTCTCGGCGATCACGTGGTCCCCGCCGGGCAGCAGCGCTACGACGACCCAGGGGACGAGGGCGACCGCCGTCACGCCGGCCGCGAGCTTCGCCCCCCGCGCGAGTGCGACCCACACGACGGCGGTGACGGCGAACACCTCGAGCGCGAAGGAGAACGTCGTGGAGAGGCCCAGCAGCAGGGCGCCGACGAACCAGACGCGGGTCGTGACCCACGTCCGCTCCCGCTCGGAGGCCCCCAGACCCACGGCGACGGCCAGGACCATCCCGAAGAGGCCGGCTAGGAGACGGGACGCGACCAGCGGGTCCAGACCCAGCCCCAGCAGCACCGCCGTGCTCACGGCGGTCAGGTAGGCGCCCGGCTCGACGCCGTGGGTCGAGCCCGAGACGACGTCCAAGGAGGCGCCCGCGTGCAGGGCCTGGGCGGTCAGGAGGACGTCGAGCTCCATCGGCTGGAGGACGCCCCGGATCGGGGCCGCGTGCACCGCACGCACGACCCCCCAAGCGACCGCGGCGCCGCCGGCCACCACGAGCCGACGACGCCGCGAGTCTTTGTTCATCCACCAAGTCTAGCGGCGAGGACCTGGCCCGGATCGCGACGACGGTGCCGAGTGCCCGGGTGAAGGCGTAGATGAGATACGCCGAAGTCGGGCCGAGGTGCCGGAGGAAGCGAGGCGGGTCAGGGACCGGCGCTAGTACCGGTAGAAGTCGGGCTTGTAGGGCCCCTCGACGGGGATGGCGAGGTACTCGGCCTGCTCGGGGGTCAGGACCTCGAGGTTCACGCCGAGCTTGCCGAGGTGCAGTCGGGCTACCTCCTCGTCGAGCTTCTTGGGCAGGACGTGCACGCCCAGCTCGTACTCGTTGTTGAAGAGCTCGATCTGCGCCAGCACCTGGTTCGTGAACGAGGCGGACATGACGAAGGACGGGTGGCCCGTCGCGCAGCCCAGGTTCACGAGGCGACCGCGCGCGAGCACGATCAGCTGCTTGCCGTCGGGGTACTCGAAGATGTCCACCTGCGGCTTGACGTTGATCTCGGTGATGTCCTCGCGCTCCTCGAGGTACTTGATCGCGATCTCGCTGTCGAAGTGCCCGATGTTGCACAGGATGGCCTGGTTCTTCATCACGTCCATGTGGGCGCCGGTGATGACGTCGAAGCAGCCCGTGGCGGTGACGAAGATGTCCCCGAGCGGGGCGGCCTCCGCCATCGTCACGACCTGGAAGCCCTCCATCGCGGCCTGCAGGGCGACGATCGGGTCGCACTCGGTCACGAGGACGCGCGCGCCGAGGCCGGCCATGGACTGGACGCAGCCCTTGCCCACGCCGCCGTACCCGGCGACCACGACGACCTTGCCCGCCATCATCACGTCCGTCGCGCGCTTGATGCCGTCGGCGAGGGACTCGCGGCAGCCGTACGTGTTGTCGAACTTCGACTTCGTGACGGAGTCGTTCACGTTGAAGGACGGGACCTTGAGCGTGCCCTTCTCGAACATCTGGTAGAGGCGCATGACGCCCGTGGTCGTCTCCTCGGAGATGCCCTTGATCCCGCTCAGCAGCTGCGGGTAGTCGTTGTGCACGATGGCCGTGAGGTCACCCCCGTCGTCCAGGATCATGTTGAGGGGCTCGTCGCCGAACGCGTTCAGCTGCTGGTGGATGCACCAGTCGTACTCCTCCTCGGACTCGCCCTTCCAGGCGTAGACCGGGACGCCCGTGGCGGCGATGGCGGCGGCGGCGTGGTCCTGCGTGCTGAAGATGTTGCAGGACGTCCAGGTGACGTACGCGCCGAGGGCGGTGAGCGTCTCGATGAGGACGGCCGTCTGGATGGTCATGTGCAGGCAACCGGCGATGCGGGCGCCCTTGAGGGGCTGCTCGTCGGCGTACTTGCTGCGGAGCGCCATCAGGCCCGGCATCTCGTGCTCGGCCATCCGGATCTCCTTGCGGCCCCACTCGGCCAGCGACATGTCGGCGACCTTGTACGGGAGGGGCTTGGAGTCGAGGTTCACGGGCTTGAAGCTCGTATCGTTCTGGGAAACGCTCATGGGTCAGTTCACTCCTGGTTGGTTCGGCAATGATTGTTTCGGTACCGCGTCGCCGCGACGTGCGCGAGCGACGAAGACACTGAGGGATCCGGGGTCCTTGCCCGAGATCGATTGAAGGGACACGTCCTCGAAGCCGGCGGCCTCGAGCCAGTGGGTGAGCTCGGGGGGCTCGAAGCCGAGCCACTGATCCGCCATGCGCTCCCGCATCCACTCCTGGTCGTGGGGCAGGAAGTCGCCCAACAGTACGGTCCCCCCGGGCCGCAGGACCCGGCGGATCTCATGCATCGCGCGGGCGGGCTCGGGCACGTGGTGCAGGACCATGTTGGCGACGACCGTGTCCACCTCGCCGTCCGTGAGCGGCAGGTGCTCGAGGTCGCCGAGGCGCAGGTCGACGTGGTCGAGGTTGTCGGTGGCGACGCGGCGGCGGGCCTGCTCCAGGAGGACCGGGGACGCATCGACCGCGATGACCGCGGAGGCGCGCGCCCGAAGCCCGGGGAGCATGCGGCCGTTGCCGGTGCCCAGGTCCGCCACCTTGCTGCCCTCGGCGACTCCCGCCAAGAGGAAGGGCACGCAGTCGGGGGAGCCCAGCCACGCGGCGGCCGGGTCGGAGGCGTCGACGGCGTCGAAGAAGGTGGTGGCGCGGCGGCGGCGGGCGTCCCACACGGCTTGGAGCCGACGGCCCACGTCCGCGGTGGCGGGGGGCGCGTGATCGGCCACGAAGCGACGGAGGGTGCCCGCGGCGTCTCCCCCGTCCGTCCGCCAGCTGTAGAAGACGAGCCGACCGTCGCGACGACCGGCCACGAGCCCGGCGTCCACGAGGATCTTCAGGTTCCGGGAGACGGTGGACTGCCGCCCGTCGAGGATTTCGATGAGCTCGGACACGTTGAAGGCCCCGTCCAGGAGGACGCGGGCGAGCTCCATGCGGGCGACGTCGCCCAGGGCGCGGAGCATCTGTACCGAGTCGGCGGCAGCCATCGGGGGTTAATATATTCACAAATCTCGATATGTCGATGTTTGTGCCTTCTTTTTCTCGGAGGCAGACTCTCGGGCAGTGGCTGCCTCGTCCCGAAATGCGCTCCCCGCCGCGGTCGTCGTCGCCTTGGCCGGGGGCTGCGACGCCTTCGACGCCTGGCCCGATCCGACGACCGTCTACCCCCACGTGTACACGCCCCGGACCGACCTCGAGCCCTTCGAGGAGGTGCGCTGGGAGACGGAGACCTGGGACCCCGCCACGGACCCGGCGAACGCGGGGCTGTACCTGCGCAAGGCCCAGGAGCACCGCCGCAGCGCGCCCGAGGAGAGCCTCGAGCACCACCGCGTGATGCGGGAGACCATCCCGCCCCTGGGCGACGGCCCCACCCTCTCGTTCGTGGGCGACGTGATGTGGATCGGCGAGAACTGGGACGCCTTCGCGACGCCGGTCGAGGGGCTCCTGGACGGCGACCTGCGCGTGGGGAACCTCGAGACGCCCGTCGATCCCGCGTCCCCCACGGAGCTGGACGAGCTGCCCCTGTACTCCTTCAACGCGCCGCCGGAGATGCTCGACGGGCTGCCCCTGGACCTGCTCCAGCTGAACAACAACCACTCCTTGGACGTGGGCGAGGACGGCCTGACGGCGACCGTCGAGCAGGTGGACGCGCGGGGATACGCGGCGACCGGGGTGGGGGGCCACGCGAGGGCGTCGGTGGGCGGGCTCTCGATCGACCTCCTCTCCTACACCTGGGGCCTCAACGGGCGCGGGCCCTCCGAGCGCGACCTGTTCGTGGTGCCGTTCGGCCACGACGTCGTGGATCTGGACCCGCTCCGGGAGGACGTCGCCGCCTCGAGCGCCGACACCGTGGTCGTCCTGGTGCACTGGGGCTTCGAGTACGAGTACTACGCCGACCCCCGGTTCGAGGTGATGGCCCGGGAGATCGTGGCCGCCGGGGCCACGCTGGTGGTCGGTCAGGGCCCTCACGTGGTGCAGCCCGCCGAGGTGTGCCGGGTGGAGCGGGCGGACGTCGTCCCCGGCGTCGGGACCTGCTCGGTGCGGGCCGCCGAGGGCGCGGGCGACCGGGAGCGCACAGCCGCCGTCCTGTACTCGCTGGGCAACTTCTCCACCACCCAGCCGACGCTCCCGATGCAGACCGGGGTCGTGGCGACGGTGTCCCTCGACGCGGCCACCGGCGACGTCAGCGGGCTGGGCTGGACCCCGATCGCGACCGTGGACGTCGAGGGCCTGCGGACCGTCGTCCCGGCCGCCGACCTCGACGACCTGGAGCACCGCAGCGAGGTCCTCCGCCTCGAAGATCACCTCGGAGCCGGCTGGCGACGCTGAGGGCCCCGGTCACTGCCTCCGGAGCACCGAGTCCTTCACCTGGAAGTACTTCGGGGGCGTGCGGCGGTAGGCCTCGAACAGCCCGGCGAGCAGGACGGCGACGGCCACCGCCTGGAACGTCAAGGCGTCGGGCAGGTCCATCTCGCGCGCCGCCATCCCCACGAGCGGCGCGCTGAGGGCGAAGAAGATCCGGGAGAAGAGCGACGACACGGACAGCACCGTGGACCGCTTGTCCGCCCACACCTGGGAGAGGATGCGCGCGGCGATGACGGGGCGGGCGATGCCCCGCACGGCCTGGTGTCCGAGGATCAGCGCGACCCCCCAGGCGGCCGTCGTGTTCGCCATGAGCAGCGGCGGGAGCATCTGCAGGAGCACCAGCAGCACGAGCGTGCGGTGCGGCCCGAGCCGACGGGCCACGTCTTCGGCGCGATGGCTCGAGAACGCGGCGAACAGGTTGAACGCGGCGAACCCGAACCCGAACGCCCAGATCGGCCACCCGACGTGCCCCATGTAGGGCTGATACATCCAAAGCAACCACGTCGCGGTGCCGTTGAACACGGCCTGGAACAGGAGCAGGCGACGCACCAGGACGTGCCTGCGCACCAGCTTCAGCGTCTCGCGCAGGAGGCCGACGTACCCCGCCCAGGCCACCGCGAACGTCGTGTCCGCGCCGCGCGGCTGCACCTCCACGAACCGACGGGCGACGAGCAGCCCCAGGATCGGACCCAGCAGGGTCGCCCACAGGGCGCCCCGCAGCGAGAGCGCGCCGAGGAACCCGCCGAGGAGCGTCGACGCGGCGATCGAGAGCATCTGCCAGGCCCTCGCCCGGCCCTCGCGCGCGGTGTATTCGTCCTCCCGACCGAGCGCCTTGAGGCTGTCGTAGAGCAGGGACGTGTCCGCGCCCGAGAACAGCGCGAGGGCCAGCGCGAAGAGGATCTCCGCCACCAGGAACACCGCGAAGGAGCGGCCCAGCGCGTAGACCGTGACCGCGGCGACGCCGATGGCGCACCCCCACAGCAGGCTGGTGCGCTTCCCCACGCGGTCCGCGACCATCCCCGTGGGCACCTCCAGCACCCCCATCGCCACCGCGAACAGGCCCTGGAGCGCGAAGATGTCGAACATGTCGAGCCCGTTGTCCTCCCAGAACAGGACGACCACGGGCACGAAGAAGGGCGTGTGCACCACCGCCGCGAACAGCGGGTAGGTGCGCAGGTTGCGTTCGAGCTGGGCGCGAGTCGGCACGGGGGCGCGACGTTACGACGCTGGTACGTTCGCGGGATGGCGCGTTCGAACTTCCCTGACGCCCCGATCCGCCTGCCGCCCGGGCGGTACCGGGTCTACGGATTCCCGCCCATGACGGGGCTGCTTCTGTCGAAATGGATCGAGGTGACCGAGGCGAACCGTGCAGGGTGCTACGGTCCCGCGGACATCGAAATCGCAGAGGCGATCCCCAACCTCGCGCGCATCGTGGACGCGCACGGCGAGGACGTCTGGCGGGCGCCCGGGAGCGACCATTGACTCGATTCACGCCGATCGCCGCGCTCGCCCTCGTCCTCGTCGGCTGCTCCGTGGATGAGGAGCGCACGGCGTCCTCGACGGTCGCGGCGTCCTTCGACTTCGCGGCCGCCACGGGAGGAGACGGGACCACCTGGTGGGCCGCCCCCTGGCCGAGCGACGCCCGGGTCGACGCCGACGGCACGCCGGACCTCGACGGCTTCCCCAATCCGGAGGGCTCCGAGCTCTTCGCCACCTACCTCGCGTTCGGCGAGGCCGAGGCGACCGGGTTCTCGCTCAGCTCGCCGATCTACTTCGACCTCACCGCTCCGTCCCTGCTCCCTGAGTGGGACGAGGACGCGGCGGCCACGTCGGCGGACTGCCTCGGGCCCGTGCGCATCGTGGACGTGGACCCGTCGTCGCCCGAGTACGGCGAGTGCCGACCGGTCCAGTGGTCGGTCATCCCGAGCAACAGCACCGACCCCTTCGTGGACCCGGACCTCGTGATCGTGCACCCGGCCTGGGGCTTCCCCCTGCTCGCCGAGACGACGTACGCGGCGTACCTCGTGGACCTGGAGGCGTCCGACGGGTTCGTCGAGGGCCCCGAGTCGCTCCAGGCGGCGCTCGCGGGCGACACCACCGAGAGCTGGGCCACCAGCTACGGCCCCCTCGCCGCCCACCTCGCCGACCAGCCGGACACGGACCTGCGCTGGATCGCCACCGGCACGGTGTTCACCACCCACGACCCCACCGCGGGCATGGCGATCGCCGCCGAGTACGTGAAGGCCGACACGGAGTACCCCCGCTGGCTCGACGCCGAGCCCCTCGCGGACGTCGAAGAGGGCCACGACCAGTACCACTCCGACTACCGGATGATCACGGGGGCGTACGAGGCCTGGAACTTCCAGCGCGGCGAGATCCCCTACGCCGAGGAGGGCGGCGGCTTCGTCTTCGAGGGCGGGGCGATCGTCCCCCAGGCGGTGGAGCGGATCCCGTTCGTGATCGGCATGCCCGATGAGCGCTACGAGCAGCCCGAGGGAGGCTGGCCGATCGTGCTGCACTCCCACGGCACGGGGGGCGACGAGTGGAGCCACATCGGCCGGGGCGGCCTCCTGCGTCCGGGGCTGCAGGCCTCGAACCGCGGCTTCGTGTCCATGGGCATCCCCCAGCCGATCCACAGCGACCGCTGGCCCGAGGGCAACGGCCTCGCCCTGTCCCTCAACTCGTTCAACTTCTTCAACCCCGAGTCGGGTTCGTCGATGTTCCGGCAGGGCGCCCTGGACCTGATCAGCCAGGTGCAGTTCGTGCTGCGGTTCCTGACCGGCGACGGGGCCATCGCCGCCGCCGCCCCCGAGCTGCGGATCGACCCGGACCAGATCTACTTCATGGGGCACTCCCAGGGCGGCCTCACCGGCTCGCTCGCCCTGCCCTTCGACGAGCACATCCGCGCGTTCGCCCTGAGCGGCGCGGGGGGCGGCCTCCCCATGACGGTCATGCAGCGCGAGGATCCCCTGGTGATCCGCGACGTCCTGGTCACGCAGCTGGGCGATCCCCCGGGGCTCGTCCTGTCCGACGTACACCCCGCCGTCGGGCTCGTGGGGTGGCTGGCCGAGCGCACGGACCCCCTCGCCCACGCGCCCCTGTGGAATCGTCGGGCGGAGCGTCCCCCGGCCTCGATCCTGCTGTTCGAGGGCATCCACGACGAGCAGACCCCCGCGTCCACCTCCGAGGCCCTCGCCGTGGCGGCCGGGCTGCCGGTGGCGCGCCCCTACCGCGAGCAGGTCCCGTTCGGCCTGGAGCTGCGCGGGCTCGAGCCGCTCCGCACCCCCTATTCGGGCAACGGAGCGGCCCCGGACGGCACCCCCGTGACGCTCGGGCTCGCCCAGTTCGACGACGACCACTTCGCCGTGTTCAACGACGCCAACGCCGCGTCGCTGTGGGCCGACCTGTTCAAGGACATGGCCCGCAACGGCGGGCCCGGCGTGCTCGGAGAAGAGTGATGGAGCCCGTGGACGTCGAGACCCTGAGCTTCGAGGACGCGCTCGCGAGGCTGGACGTGATCGTGTCCACCCTGGAGCGGGGCGACGTCCCCCTCGAGGAGTCGATCGCGCAGTTCGAGCTCGGCATGAAGCTGGCGCGACGGTGCGAGGACAGGCTCAACGAGTCCGAGAAGAAGGTCGCCCTGCTGCTGCGCGAGGGGCAGGACCTGGTGGAGGTCGACCTCGAGACCGGTCGGCCCCTCGGCGCCGCGGGTCGAGCGCCGGGCCACGACGGGTGACCCCTCCCGCGTCCGCGATGGAGGCCGCGTTCACGCGACATCGACCGGTCGTGGACGACGCCCTGCGAGGGCTCCTCGTGGCCCCCGGCTCCACCCCCGTCCTGCATGAAGCCATGGGCTGGATGCTCTTCGGGGGCGGCAAGCGGGTGCGCCCGGTGATCTGCCTCACCGCGTTCGAGGCCGTCGGCGGCGCGGACCTGCAGCGGGTCCTGCCCGCCGCCTGCGCCGTGGAGCTGGTCCACACCTACAGCCTGGTGCACGACGACCTGCCCGCCATGGACGACGACACCGAGCGTCGCGGGCGGCCCACCGTCCACGTGAAGTGGGACGAAGCGACGGCCATCCTCGCCGGGGACGCGCTCCTGACGGAGGCCTTCCGCCTCGCCGGCGACGTGCGGGCCTACCCGGACGACACCGATCCCCGGGCCATCCTGCGGGTGGTGGAGGCGCTGGGCGCGGCCGCCGGGCGCCACGGGATGGTGGCGGGGCAGGCGATCGACATGGGGATCGAGGACCGCGCCGACACCGAGGAGGACCTCCTCCACCTCCACGCCCGCAAGACCGGCGAGCTCTTTCGGTTCTCGACCCTCGCCGGGGCCGTGCTGGGGGGCGCCGGCGACGACGCGTGCGCGGCCATGGGCGAGTACGGGGACCTCGTGGGGCTCGCGTTTCAGGTCGCCGACGACGTGCTCGACCTCCACGAAGACCGAGACGCCGGGGGGCGGGACGCGGCCGAGACGCCGTCGCTCCCCGCCCTCATCGGGGAGGCCGCCAGCCGCCGCACGGCCGCCGCCCTGGCCGACGCCGCCGTCGCCGCCCTCGCTCGCTTCGGCCCCGCCGCCGACCCCCTGCGCGCCCTCGCCCGGTACGCCGTGGAGCGCGACCACTGAAGGTCCGCAAGCGACGCCTGGACGTGTTGGTCGTGGAGCGGGGCCTGGCCGCGTCCCGAGACCGCGCCCGGCGCCTCATCCTCGCGGGGCAGGTGTTGGTCGACGACGCCGTGGTCGACAAGGCCGGCACCAGGATCCCCGAGGACCGTCCGATCCGCGTCCGCGGCCAAGACCACCCGTACGTGGGCCGAGGGGGCGTGAAGATGGCGGGGGCCCTCGAGGACCTGGGCGTGGACCCGGCGGGCCTCGTGTGCCTCGACGTGGGCGCCTCCACCGGCGGATTCACCGACTGCCTGCTCCAGGCCGGGGCGAAGCGGGTGGTGGCCGTGGACGTGGGGACCAACCAGCTCGCCCACAAGCTGCGGGTCGATCCCCGGGTGGACGTGCACGAGAAGACCGACATCCGCGTGGTGACCCGCGCGCTGCTCGGCGCGGCCGTGGACCTCGCCGTGGTCGACGCGTCCTTCATCAGCCTCCGCCTGGTGCTCCCGCCGCTGCGGGACCTGCTCGATCCCGGCGCGCGAGCGCTCGCGCTCGTGAAGCCTCAGTTCGAGGTCGGCCGGGACCAGGTCGGCCGCGGCGGCGTGGTGCGGGACGACGACGCGCGGGGGGCCGCCGTCGACTCCGTGATCGAGATTGCCCGGGGCCTGGGTTTCGAAGCGATGGGGCGGGCCGAGAGCCGCATCGCGGGCGCCAAGAAGGGCAATCGCGAGGTCTTCGTTCTCTTCCGACGCGACGATCGTCCGTAGCGCACGCGCCGACTGGTGCTAGGTTTGCCCCGCTCGACGACTCCGGAGACTCGAAAACATGCGCCTCATCCTCGTTTCCGCCCTCTCGCTCCCCATCGCGCTCGCCTCGATCGCGTGCCAGGGAGACGCCTACGTCGTGTCGACCGACGAGATCGAGACCTTCTCGGAGTTCGACGAGGCGAGCCTCGTGGTCACGAGCCCCGCGCCCGCGTCCGTGAACTACACCGAGCTCGGCCTGCAGCTGACGGCCCAGGTCGTCGGCCCGGACGGCGAGCCCATGGATTTCACCGATATCACGTGGACCTTCGCAGGCGACGAGGAGCCGGTCTTCACCGGCGTCGACACCGTGCTGGACCTCGACTACGGCTACTACGACCTGGTCGTGAACGCGGACCTGCCCAACGGCTCCCGCCTCCAGACCAACCTCCCCGCCCTGCGGATGCAGGGGGAGCGCACCGGCATCTACGCGGGCAACCTCGAGCTCGCCGCCGCCTTGGAGTTCCAAGGCACGCCGGTGAACACCGGCTGCGTGGGCGGCATGACCTTCACCGTGGGCATGGACGGCGAGACCATCGAGGGCGACGGCGGCTGCTCGATGATCCTCGTGATCATGGACCCCATCGACGTCGCCTACTCCCTCGGGGGCGAGGTCGACGGCGCGGACGCCACGGGCGACATCGGCCTCGATCTCGGCTTCTTCGACCTCCCCGTCGGGTGGGACGGCGGCTTCGACGGCGAGACCTTCGAGGCGGGCTTCGAAGGCAGCGCGATCCTCTTCGACTTCGAAGGCGCGATCACGGCGACCCGCATCACCGAGCTCGTCGACGAGTAGCGCCGGCGGGCGGACCGGCCCGGATCCCACGTAAACTGGGCGTTCGCGTATGCCGACCGCCCCTCCTCATCGTCCCGCGGACACGTCGGACGACCCGAACCCCAGCACGGTCGAGCAGCCCGTCGTCGACACCTCGTCCCCCGAGGTCGCGGGCATGCCCCACCTCACGGACGCGGGGCGCCGACAGGCCCGCGTCCTGGGCCTCGCCACGGCCGTCCTGGGCACCATCGGCGGCGCCTACTCCCTCCAGTGGCTGATCATGGGGGTGCCGGTCGTGACGGGCGTCCTGCTCGCGGGCGTCGCGCTCGCGCTGTGGAACCTCCGGGCGATGCCGAGCCACGGGCGCCCGCTCCTCGCGGGCCACCTCGGCACGGCGATCCTGACCCTCTGCCTGGGCACGACCTGCTGGTACTCCGGCGGCTTCGCCGACCCGGCGCTCGCGTGGATGGCGATCCTGCCCGTGACGGCGGCGGTGCTGACCAACCTGGTGGGCATGATCGGCTGGTCGATCCTCACGATCCTCCTCGTGCTCGGGTTCTGGCTCGCGCCGGGCCTGGGCCTCGAGCCGCCCACGGTCATCCCCGAGTCCGTGCGCCCCGCGTTCGACCTCTCCAACCGGGTGATGTCCGTGTTCGCGCTCGCGGTGCTCGCGGGGGCGCTCCTGCAGGTCCAGGAGACGATCTCGGCCACCCTCCGCCGCACCAACAAGCGGCTCGAACGACGCACATCGCAGCTCCAGTCGCTCGCGTGGGCGGACAGCCTCACCGGCCTCCCCAACCGCGCCAGCTGCCGTCGTCAGATCGTGCGCGAGGTCCTCGCGGCCCGCCGCCACGAGCGGCGCCTGGCCCTGCTGTTCATCGACCTCGACGGCTTCAAGCAGATCAACGACAACCTCGGCCACGACGTGGGAGACGGCCTCCTCAAGCGCGTGGCGGCCCGGCTCGCCGAGGCCCTGCGGGGCGACGATCTGGTGGGCCGCGGCCTCGTCGCGCTCGCGCCCGGCGCGGCCACCTTCACCGGCCACAAGGTGGGCGGCGACCCTCACGCCGGCTTCGAGCCCATCGGGCGGCTGGGCGGCGACGAGTTCACCGTGCTGCTCACCAACGTGGAGGACGCGACGGACGTCGAGCGCGTGTGCAGCCGAGTCCAACAGTCGCTGGAGGAGCCGTTTCAGGTGCGGGGGCACGAGCTCTTCACCGCGGCCTCCATGGGCATCGCCCTCTACCCGGAGGACGGGGAGGACGTGGACAGTCTGCTGCGGAACGCGGACGCCGCGATGTACGAGGCGAAGCGCCTCGGCCGCGGTCGCTGGGAGTTCTACTCTAGCGCCTTGAGCGACGTCGGCCGCCGCAGGTTGGCGATCGAGCGACGCCTGCGCGGGGCGGTGGAGCGCGAGGACATCTCGATCGCGTGGCAGCCCATCGTCGCGGCGGGCGACGGCCGTCTCCTGGCCGTGGAGGCCCTCGCCCGGTGGACGGACGAAGAGCTCGGCGTCGTGTCCCCCGAGGAGTTCGTGGCCGTGGCCGAGGAGGCGGGCCTCATCGAGCAGGTGGGCAGCCACCTCACGAGGCGTTCGATCTTCGAGTTCGCGAAGCTGCGCGCCCTCCACCCGGACCTGCGCCTCGCCCTCAACGTGTCCGCGCTGCAGCTCGAGGCGATGGGGTTCTTCGAGGACCTGTTCCGGCACCTGTCGGCGGCCCGCGTCCCCGCCGAATCGCTGGACGTGGAGGTCACGGAGACGGTCCTGCTGCGGGACCCGGGGCCCGCCCGCGACGTCCTCACGCGCCTGCGCAGCCGCGGCATCCGCATCGTCCTCGACGACTTCGGGATCGGGTACAGCTCACTGGACCGCCTGCGGCGGGTGCGGATCGACACGCTGAAGATCGATCGCAGCTTCATCGGCGACTGCGACAAGAGCCCTCGCGACCGAGCCCTCGCGCGTGGGATCATCCAGCTGGCGCACGGGCTGGAGCTGGAGGTCGTGGCCGAGGGGGTGGAGACGGAGGCCCAGCGCGAGTTCCTCACGAAGGCCGGGTGCAACGCGCTGCAGGGGTTCCTGCTCGGCGAGCCCGTGCCCTGGGACCGGATCGAAGGCCCCGAGGTCGCCAGCGCCTGAAAGGCGGCAAGCGCCCCGAGCGCGCGCAGCGGAACGCAGTGGAGCGGAGTTCTGGGGAGGTACTGCGGGGCCCCCGGCGACGAATCTCTGATTCGTCGAGAGGGGTGCTTAGAACGGGATGTCTTCGTCGTCGGCGTAGGGGATCTCGCCGCCGCCGCCTTGGTTCGGGCCGCCTTGGTTCGGGCCGCCCTGGTTGCCGCCGCCCTGGTTGCGGTTGCCGTAGCCGCCGCCGCCCTGACCGCCGCCGTCCTGACCGCCGCCGCCGCCGCCGTAGCCGCCGCCCTGACCGCCGCTTCGCTGGTAGCCGCCGCCGCCACCGCCTTGGTAGCCGCCTCCGCCGCCCTGGCGCGGGCCGTCCTTGGTGGTCAGGAAGACCATCTCCCGGGCCACGATCTCCGTGGACCAGCGACGGTTGCCGTCGCGGTCGTTGTACTCGCGGGTCTGGAGGCGACCCTCCACGTAGACCTTGTTGCCCTTGCCGATGAGGCGACCGCAGAGCTCGGCGAGCTTGTCCCACACCACGACGTTGTGCCACTCGGTGCGTTCTTCGCGCTCCTGGCCGTCTCGCCCGCCGCGCCGCTCGCTCGTGGCGACGGTGAAGTTCGCGACGGCCTTGCCGGACTGGGTGTAGCGAACCTCCACGTCCTTGCCGAGGTTGCCGAGGATCATCACCTTGTTGACGCTGTAGGCCATCGATCGAACTCCTGCGCGCCGGTCCTCCCGGCGGACGGCGGAGCGTAACAGGCAACCCTTCGCCCCGAAAGAGATCCGGGGCCCCCGCTGGTAGAGTCCCGCCGATGCGGCCCGCACCCCTCGAAATCGCGCTCCTCGCGGCGATCTTCGCCCTCCTCGCGGCGGCCCCCCTGCACGCCGACGAGGACGACGAGTGGGAGGACGAGGACGAGGTCGATCTCGACTACTACGAGGCGGGCGAAGGCGACACCACCGGGTACGAGGTCGACGACGCGGACCTGCAGCAGACGATCATGATCGTCGAGCTCGCGGGCGAGACCTCCGAGTCCGCCGGGGTGGGCGTCCTGCTGGACAGCTACCTGCGCGACGCGCTGTCGGACGTGGGGCGCTTCAACCTGCTCGGCATCGAAGAGGCCCCGCCGGTCGAAGACACGTCGGCCGAGCTGTACTACCGCGGGTGCCCCCCGGGCAACGAGCTGGGCTGCCAGTTCGTCATCGGCGAGGTGGCCGAGGTGGACCGCGTCGTGTCGGGCCGCGTGACGGTCCTCACGGACGACGAGGGCGACCGCTACCGGGTGGTCCTCACCATCCTGAACATCGCGAGCGCGGAGCTGGAGTACTCCTACGCCCTCGACCTCGTGGCCGGCGAGGAGCGGCTCCTGCCGTCGACCCTCGCCCTCGCCCTCGATCGCCTCCAGAGGGAGCAGCTCATGGAGCCGATCCGCGACGAGGAGGACCGCCTGCGCCGTCGCCTCGAGGCCCTGGAGGCGGCCCAGAGCGAGGAGGAGCGCGCCCTCATCCTCCGCATGGAGGTCAACGAGGACTGGGACGCCTTCGCGAAGCTCGAGGCGGAGATGGAGGCCCGGGCGAACCAGGTCGTCACGGAGGCCGACCTGGAGGAGCAGAAGGGCTACGAGGGCCGCTCCACCGAGTGGGAAGACCTCGGCATCACCGAGAAGCAGTACCTGAACTACCGCAACTCCCGGCTCGAGTTCGACGACTGGCGCAAGGCCTGGGCGGGCCATCGCCTGATGCTCCTGGGCAGCGTGCACGGCGGCGTGGCCGGAGGGGCCATCAAGCAGCACTACTTCGGCCGCTACCTCGTGGACGGCGGCCAGGTCCTCGTGCAGGACGGCGCGCGCGTGGAGTACGGCTGGCAGCAGCCGTCCGCGGGCGCCACGGGCTCCTTCGGGATCGGCATCGGGGTCGGCATCCTGCGCAACCTGGACGTGGAGGTCTCGGTCTTCTACCTGCGCTCCGCCTTCGAGGTGAACGTCGCCAACGCGGCCACGGAGGAGATCGACGGGGTGACCGTCGCCCGGGAGCGGGACACGAACCGGTGGCCCGACGAGTTCACCAACCTCGGCAACGTCGACATGTGGGGCGGCGAGGTCATGGCCCGCTTCTTCATCCTGAACATGAAGGTGGTCCGGCCCACCGTCGGCGCGGGCTTCGGGTGGCTCGTGTACCCCAACCTGTTCCCGGAGCTGGACCCCGGCGAGACCCCCGCGATCGGGGTCGAGTACCCCCGCTTCGACCGCCTGGTGGACTTCGGCCCCCAGCTCGAGGTGGGCGTCGCCATCGAACTCCATCGGAACGTGGGCATGTTCGTGCGACTCCCCGTGTTCTTCGGCGCGAGCCCCAATCGCGCCGTGGGCACCGCGGACACCCCGCCCGCGCCCCTGCACATGGCGACCACCCCGGAGAACCCGCCCATCGGGGTCGTCCGGTTCGTGATCGGCGTCCAGGGACGAGCCTTCGGGCTCCCGCTGCAGCCCAAGAAGAGGATTCTGGAATGAGGATCACCGCCCTCACGCTCTGTCTCGCCCTCGCCGCGCCCGCGGCCCTCTCCACGGGCTGCACCGAGGAGGCGAAGGCCCGCTTCAAGGCCGACGAGACGAAGCGCAAGCGCGAGTTCCAGCGCAAGCAGCTCTCCGAGCGGGCGATGGAGTTCTGGAACGCCGTGCGCTGGCAGAACTGGGACGACGCCGCCACGTACCTGGAGGAGGGCGAGAACCAGCTGCTCTACCTCCGCGACAAGACGCGCGACGACGTGCAGTTCCCCACCATGGACGACGTCAGCATCGACTACGTGTTCGTGGACGGCGAGACCTTCAAGAAGGCCGAAGTGCGGGCGTCGTGGACCGAGTTCAAGCCGCCGAAGCGCATGGCCGAGAAGAAGCAGATCAGCCAGCGTTGGTACAAGAACCACGGCATGTGGTGGGTGACGCCCCAGGAGGTGCTGCCCGAGCTGGAGATCAAGGATCCCGAGCCCGAGACGACCGCGGAGGCGACCCCCGCCGAGGCGTCCACCGAGGCGGTGAAGGACGCTCCATGACGACACCCGTGGCGGTCGTGTTGGCCGCAGGCAAGGGCACGCGGATGAAGTCCGCGCTCCCCAAGGTCCTCTTCCCCCTGCTCGGCGTCCCCATCGTCCAGCGGGTCGTGGACGCGGCCCAGGCCGCCGGGTGCGCGGACGTCGTGGCGGTGGTCGGGCACGAAGCCCGCCTCGTGGAGGCGGCCCTCGCCGACGCCGGGGTGCGCTTCGCGGAGCAGGTCACGCGCCGAGGCACCGGAGACGCGGTGGCCGCCGCCGAGCCCGCGCTCGAGGACTGGGACCGGCCCGTCCTCATCCTCCCCGGCGACGTCCCGCGCATGACCGCGGACACCCTCCAGTCCCTCATCGACGCGCACCGGGCGAGCGGCGCGGCGGTGACCGTGGGCACCATGGAGCCGCCCGACCCCTTCGGGTACGGCCGCATCGTGCGCGACGAAGCCGGCGTGGCCGCGATCGTCGAGCACCGCGACTGCACCGACGCCCAGCGATCGCTCGGCGAGTGCAACACCGGGCTCTACGTCGCCGACGGAGCCTTCCTGTTCGGCGCGAACGGGGCCCTGGGCCGCCTCACCACCGACAACGATCAGGGCGAGCTGTACCTCACGGACATCGTCGGCATCGCGCGGGGCGACGGCCTCTCCGTGGCGGGAGTCCTGATCGACGATCCGGCCGAGGTCGAGGGCGTGAACGATCGCGTGCAGCTGGCGGCGATGGAGTCGATCGCGCGCCGCCAGGCCACGGACCGCTGGATGCGCGAAGGCGTGTCCATGGAGGACCCCGCCCACGTCCGCATCGAGGACGGGGTGACGCTCGCCCGGGACGTGACCCTCGGCGCGGACGTCGAGCTGCGCGGCGCCTCCGTGGTGGGCACGGGCGTGCGCATCGGCAAGGGCACGATCCTCACGGACGTCGTGGTGGACGAGGGCGCGACCGTGGGCCCCTACGTCGTGGCCGAGCGGGTGCGGATCGGGGCGGGCGCCCTGGTGCGCGCCTTCACCGTCGTGGCCGGCTACAACGAGAAGCGGCCGCACCTCACCACGGCCCGGGACATCGTGGACGTGGGCCCCGGAGCGAAGGTCGGCCCCTTCACCCACCTCCGCCAGGCGGCGCGGCTCGAGGCCGACGTGCATGTCGGCAACTTCGTGGAGCTCAAGAACACGACGATGCACCCCGGCGCCAAGGCCAACCACCTCGCCTACCTGGGGGACGCGGAGATCGGCCGGAGGTCGAACATCGGCGCGGGCGTCATCACCTGCAACTACGACGGGTTCGCCAAGCACAAGACCACGATCGGCGAGGGCGCCTTCGTGGGCACCGACTCGCACCTCGTGGCCCCCGTGAAGGTCGGCGACGGCGCGTACGTCGCGACCGGCACCACCGTCACGAAGGACGTCCCCGCGGACGGCCTCGCCATCGGTCGCGCCCGCCAGGAGAACAAGGCGGGCCGCGCGAGCAAGCTCAAGGCGGTCCTGCAGCGACGCGCCGAGGCCGCCGCGAAGCGGAGCTGAGACCATCACCGTCGAGGGGCTCGTCGCGGGGCTGAACCCGGCGCAGCGCGACGCCGTGGAGCACGAGCGCGGGCCCATGCTGGTCCTCGCCGGCGCGGGCTCGGGCAAGACCCGCGTCCTCACGCTCCGCATCGCCCGGCTCATCGAGCGCGACATCACGGATCCCTGGCGCATCCTCGCGGTCACCTTCACGAACAAGGCCGCGAAGGAGATGCGAGCGCGCGTGGACCGAATCCTCCCCGGCAAGGGTCGCGACTGCTGGGTCTCCACCTTCCACAGCACGTGCGTCCGCATCCTCCGCAAGGAGATCGACCACCTCGACGGCTTCACGCGCGACTTCGTCATCTACGACGACCGGGACTCCCGCGAGCTGGTGAAGCGCGTCATGAAGGACGCGAACATCCCCACCACGGTGAACCCGCGGGCGGTGTCCGTGGCCATCGATCGCGCCAAGAACGACGGCCTGTCTCCCCAGCGGCTGGCCGAGCAGCGGCGCGCCGACCAGGACCCCCGCACGCCCGAGATCTACCGCCTCTACCAGGACCGACTGAAGGCCTCCAACGCCGTCGACTTCGGCGACCTGCTCCTGCACCCGCTGCGCCTGTTCGAGACCAACGAGGGGGTGCTGAAGCGCTGGCAGCGTCGCTTCCCGTGGCTGCTCGTGGACGAGTACCAGGACACCAACCACGTCCAGTACCGGCTCGTGCACCTGCTGGGCGGCCACGACGAGCACAACGTGTGCGTGGTGGGGGACGAGGACCAGTCGATCTACTCGTTCCGGGGCGCGGACATCCGCAACATCCTCGACTTCGAGCGGGACTTCCCGGGCGCGAAGATCGTGCGCCTGGAGCAGAACTACCGGTCCACGGCGACGATCCTGAAGGCCGGCAACGCCGTCGTGCAGCGGAACACCGCGCGCAAGGGCAAGACCCTGTGGACCGACAAGCCGACGGGCGATCCCATCCGCGTGGTGGCCGCGTACGACGATCGGGAGGAGGCGCGATCGGCCGTCGACATCGTGCGTCGCGAGATCGACCGGGGGCTCAAGCCGCGGGACATCGCGGTCTTCTATCGAACCAACAGCCAGTCGCGGCTCATCGAAGAGGAGTTCCTCGCGTCCCGGCTGCCCTTCGTGCTCGTGGGCGGGCAGCGCTTCTACGACCGCAAGGAGGTCAAGGACCTGCTGGGGTACCTGAAGCTGCTGGTGAACCCGCGCGACGAGGTGTCGCTGGCGCGCGTCATCAACAACCCGCCGCGCGGCATCGGGGCCAAGACCTCGGGGGCGGTGCTCAAGTACGCCGCCGCCCAGGGGGTCGGGGGGCTCGCGGCCGTCACGGCCATGGCCGACGGCGCGGGCACGTTGTCGGCCCGGGCCCGAAAGGCCCTCGGCGCCTTCCGCGACATGATGAAGGAGCTGCAGGACGCGGCGGACGCCTTCCCGCTGCACGAGGTCTGCACGCTCGTCCTCGACAAGTCGGGCTACGCGGCGAGGCTGCAGCAGGACCAGAACTTCGAGTCGGACCAACGGTTGGACAACCTGGAAGAACTGGTCCGGTCGACCCTCGACTACGCGGACGCGCCCCCACCTCAGGGCCTGGCCGCGTTCCTGGAGCGCACCGCGCTGGTCGCCGAGACGGACAAGAACCCCGATCCCGACGACCTCGCGGCGGCCGAGGAGCAGGGGAGGATCACGCTCATGACGGTGCACGCGGCGAAGGGGCTCGAGTTCCCCGTCGTGCTGGTGATCGGCATGGACGAGGGGCTGTTCCCGCACTCGCGGGCGTCGACGATGCTCGCCGAGCTCGAGGAGGAGCGGCGCCTCGCCTACGTCGCCATCACGCGCGCTCAGGAGCGTCTGTACCTGCTGCGGGCCCGGCGTCGCCCGAAGCCGAACAGCGGCGAGTGGGCCCCGGCGCAGCCCTCGCGCTTCCTCCGGGAGATCCCGCGAGAGCTGCTGACGGGGTCCCTCCCCATGGGGGGCGCGGCGCCGCCCCCTCCCCCCGGCTCCGGCGTCCCGGGCGACACGTACGTCGAGTACGACGGCTCGTACCGCAAGCGGACCCGCAAGATCGCGCCCCCTCCCCCGCGGCGGAAGGAGGCGTTCCGGTCGCGGTTCGCGAGCAAGGAGCCGGGCCCGCGACCCGGGCCTTTCGTGGCGCCCAGCCAGGGATCGCTCTTCGCGAAGGAGCCCGCCCCCGGAGTGGAAGACGCCCGCCCCGCCGCGCCCGTGCAGACCTGGCCCACGGCCGCTCGGGGGCGACCGTCGCGTGCCCCCGAGCCCGCCCCCGGGTGGGCCGACGAGGCGTACGAGCCCGACGTCGAGGACGAGCCCGTCGACGAGCCGCGCGTGGTCTACGACGGCGACGACCCCGACGCCCCTCGACTGCGGGTCGGCGCGCGGGTCCACCACCCCGAGTTCGGCGACGGCGAGATCCGACGCCTGGACGGCCCTCCCCAGGGTCGCCGCGCGGTGATCTTCTTCCCGCGCGTGGGCAAGCAGACCGTGTATCTGCGCGCCACCGAGCTGGAGATCCTCGGCTGACGCGGCCTCCCGGGACCGGTTTCCGGGAACAAGATCGCCCGCCGCGGGTCCTGGGAAGATGATTCGGAGCACCCGCCCTGTGGTAGGGTAAGGCGCTCCAAACACGCGCCCGCGCGAGTGAGACGTTGCGGTGGTGAGGGCGCGAAACTCGATTCCCAGGGACTCTCGACCCATGGTCATCACCTGCCCCGCATGTGAAGCGCGGTACCGGCTCAACCGCGAGAAGATCCAGGGCCGCGGCGCGAAGATCACGTGCCCGAAGTGCGCCCACGTCTTCGTCGTGTTCAACGAGGCCGACGACGCTGCCGCCGCGGAGGCTTCTCGCGAGGTCGCAGCGCCCCAGAGGGCACGCGCGGGCGGATCGTCGAGCCTGAACCCGGAGACGACCACGGGCGCCTTCAAGGCCGTGCTCGGCCTCGAAGACGAGAAGGTCCACCCCACCACCACGGGCAAGATCCGCGTGGTCGCCCCCGGCAAGCGCGGCTCCCGTCGGTCGATCGCCACGGTCGAGAGCGGGACCTACGCCACCACGTCCGAGGTCGCCGACATCAGCGGGAGCTACGAGACCGCGGCGGCGCCTGCATCCGGCGGCCTGCGCGCGTCGGACCTGAACTTCCGCGAAGTCGGGATCAAGACCTGGAAGGTCAAGGTCGCCATCGGCCTCATCTACGACTTCTCGGACATCAGCACCCTGAAGAAGTACCTGGGGGACAAGAAGGTCACCCCGGACGACCTCATCAGCCACAACAACAAGGACTGGACCCGCATCGGGGACATCCCGAGCCTCGACCAGCACTTCGTGGACGTGTGGCAGGAAGCCAAGCGCCTCATCGAGGCCGGCGAGGAGCCCGTCAAGGAGACCAAGCCGAAGGCCAAGCCCGTGGGCGAGGAGACGGGCCGCGTCGACACGACGATGTCGGGCTCCTTCAACCCCGCGGATCGCACCGGCGGCGCCACCGTCACGCACTCGACCATCCCCGGCGCGTACGGCGCGGGCAAGGCGTCCCGCGCGCGGCGACGAAAGAAGCAGGAAGAGGAGAAGACGCCCAACTACGCGCTCATGGCCCTGGCCGCGCTGCTCCTCATCGGCGGGTTCGTCGCCTACCAGATGCAGCCCGACAAGGCCGGCGACGTCGTCGGACCGGCCCCCATCGCGGCCGACCGGGTGGGCGAGGTGGCCCCCGCGGAGCTGGACGCCATCCAGCAGAAGATCGCGGACGACCTCAAGAAGAAGCAGCTCGAGGCCCAGGCCGGCGCCGTCGACGAGACCCTCCAGGGCATCGGCGAAGAGGTCACCCAGAGCGACTCGATCGAGGCCCGGCGGGCCCGCGGCGAGCTCCAGGCGGTGCAGACGCAGCGCCCCGGGCTGCCGAACCCGAACACGAAGCCGAAGTACCAGAAGCCGGAGCAGCCTACGAAGGTCACGCCGCCGGCGCAGGCGCAGTCCTCGGGCAGCGTGCAGGTCAAGGAGGCGTCGGACCCGGGCCAGATGTACCTGACGATGGCGCGCAAGAAGCTCGCGTCGGCCGACTACGGCCAGGCCGCGAAGGCCGCCAGGACGGCGACCCAGAAGTCGCCCAACTGCCAGCAGTGCTGGAGCGTGTTGGGCGAGGCCCTCCAGAAGCAGGGCAAGCAGCAGGAGGCGTCCGCCGCCTTCGCCAAGGCCGAGTCGCTCGCGGGCGGCTCTTCCCAAGCGGGGCAGTAGCCCGCGACAGGACCCACCGGGCCCGTTCCGGTAGGGTTCGACGGTGCGGGAGCCCGGCCGTTGAGAATCGTCTGTCCCAGGTGCGCGACCGAGTACTTCCTGGAGAGTGACCAGCTCGACCGGGACGGCACGCCCGTGCAGTGCTCGGCGTGCGAGCACGTGTTCACGGTCTACCCCGCGGGCTCATCGCAGTCCCAGTCCCAGGTCCCCGCGGACGGGGACAGCGAGGTCGCGACCGCGCCGCCGAGCCCCCCGAAGCCGTCGGTGGTCCCGCCGCCCCCGCCCCTCGAGTCCGCCAAGCGGGGCCTGTTCCTCGCCCAGGGCGATCGCATCTACAAGGTCCGCGACTTCGCGACCCTCCAGCGATGGGTGGTGGAGAAGCGCGTGCTTCCGGGCGATCGGCTGTCTCTCGACGGGAAGTCCTGGGAGGTCGTCTCGTCCCGCGCGGACCTCCGCCCCTTCTTCGCCGTCATCGAGCAGCTGAAGGTCACCAAGCGGTCGCTTTCGCGCGTGCGGAAGGAGCGGGACACCTTCGAGAAGGAGGTCCAGGACCGCCCCGTGCTCCGGGCCGGCCCCGAGACCTTCGCGGGCAAGGGGCTGGGCTTCAGCGATCACGACGGCACGCCCGCCATCCGCTTCGCCGGGCCGGCGACGGGCGAGGGCTCGACCCAGGACGCTCCGCTGCGCTCCACCGAGGGCAGCAAGCCCCCCGAGGTGGTGGTCACCTCCCCCGCGGTGGGCGGCATCTCCACGTCGGCGGCCACCCCGGGCGCCATCCCGCAGTCGGCGTTCACGGAGGCCCCGGCGGGCGCGGACGACACCAGCGCGGGCGCCTCCGGCTCCATCGGCTCCATGGCCAGCGGCGCGCTGCTGCCGGTGGGCGCGGTGGCGTCGGCGTCGGGCACGGTGGCCCCGTCGGATCCGCGGGCCGCGATCTCCACGGCCGCCACGTCGGTCGATCTGCCCGCCAAGGGCGGCTCCGACTTCCCCCCGATGGACTCCATCTCGGAGTCGATCTCGAGCCCCGGCGTGGCCAGCGTCGCGGGCTTCTCGTCCGAAGAGACGGCCGACCCCTCCCGGGTCCCGCGCGACCTGGTGGACGGGGACGAGGAGCTCTCGAACTTCTTCACCGGCCGCTCGCCGACCGTCGAGGAGCCTCCCGAGGAGATCCACCCCGGGCTGCGCCCGCAGCCGCCTGACAAGACCACCCGCAAGGTGCCCGTCGCCAACCCGACGAACCCGCCCGCGGAGGTCGGCGCCGCGGCCTCGCGCCTGGACGATGAGCTGCGCAAGACGGACCCGGTCCCGCCGGTGAAGGTGAGCGCGCCCGTCACGGTGACGGGCGAACGGGCCGCCCCCGTCGACGGACCCGCCCCGGCAGAGGACTTCGACCCGAACCAGACGTTCTCGCACTACCGGCAGGGCCGATCGCCCGCCTTCCTCTATGTCCTCCTGGCGCTGCTGCTCCTGGTCGCCGCGTTCGGCGTGTGGCACTTCGTCTGGGGACCGGGGTCCAAGAGCGACGAGTTCCTCTACCCCGACGGCGACGCTCCGCCCACCCGCGTCGCCACCGGCGACACCGCGCCCGTCCCCACGGGCTCCACGGAGGCCGGCCCGGAGACGACCCCGGGGCCCGACCCGACGCCGGACGCCACGCCCGCGCCCACGCCCAAGCCCGAGGCCACGCCGAAGCCGCAGCCCACGCCGAAGCCCGAGGCCACTCCGAGGCCGCAGCCCACGCCCAAGCCCGTCAAGTCCACGCCCACGCCCAAGCCCGAGCCCCAGGGCGGCGACGACAAGAAGCGCGCGGACACGGCCTTCGATCGCGGCGACTTCGCGGGGGCCATCGCGTCCTACGAGAAGCACCTGAAGAAGAACTCGAAGGACGCCGTGAGCGCCACCCGGCTCGGCTGGGCGTACATCGAGCGCGGGGACAACTCGGGCGCGGTGAAGGCGTTCCGCAGGGCGCTCGGCATCAACTCGGGCCGGGCGGAGCCGCACTACGGCCTCGGCCTCGCCTACCAGAGCCTCGGGCGCGCCGACGCAGCCCGGGAAGAGTACGAGCAGTACCTCCGCATCCAGCCCGACGGCCGCGACGCCGCCGAGGTCCGCGCGATGCTCCGTTCCCTCGAATAGAATCCGGCCCACCGGCCCCCCGGAGAGAGTGATGAGCGACACCGTCGAAGACGAATACTTCGCCCGAATCGAAGCCGAGAAGAAGGCCCGCCTCGCGGCCAGCCTCGCGGACGCGGACGCGGAGGCGAACGCCGCCGAGCTCAAGGCCCTGCACCTGAACCACTGCGGCAAGTGCGGCCAGGAGATGATGACCACGCACTTCAAGGGCGTGGAGATCGAGGTCTGCCCCCACTGCGGCGCGGTCCTGCTCGACCCGGGCGAGCTCGAGCAGCTCGCGGGCGAGGAGAAGCACGGCGCGGTGCAGCACATCGCGCGCCTGTTCGGCTTCGCGCCCAAGTGAGCGTCGATCGCGAGGTCGTGCGGCACGTGGCCGCGCTGGCCCGCCTCCGCCTCTCCGCGGATCAGGAGACGCTCTTCACCCGGCAGCTGGCGGACATCGTCGGCTACGCAGGCGTGCTCGAGCGGCTGCCCGACACGCCCGTCGATCCGGCCGACGGAGCCGCGCCCTTGCGGACGGACGCCGTGGTGAACGGCGACCGCGCGGACGCCCTCCTCGCCGCCGCCCCCGACCGAGACGGCGACCGCCTGCGCGTGCCCGCCGTGCTCGGAGATCCAGGATGAACCTCCGCGCCCTGGGCGCCGACCTGCGCGCCGGGGCCACGACGTCGCGGGCCCTCACCCTGCGCGCCCTCGACGCCGCCGAGGCAACGACCACCGGGGCCTTCCTCACCGTGGATCGGGAGGGGGCCCTCGCCGCCGCGGACGTCGCCGACGCCGGGCTGGCGGAGGGCGCGGACCACGGCCCGCTGCACGGCGTGCCCGTGGCGGTGAAGGACAACCTCTGCACCGAGGGCCTGCAGACGACGTGCGGGTCGAGGTTCCTCGAGGGCTGGATCGCCCCCTACGACGCGACGGTCGTGGCCAAGCTGCGCGCGGCGGGCGCGGTCGTCGTGGGCAAGACGAACATGGACGAGTTCGCCATGGGCTCGTCCAACGAGAACTCCGCCTATGGGCCGGTGCGGCACCCCGTCGATCCCACCCGGGTCCCCGGCGGCAGCAGCGGCGGCTCGGCCGTGGCGGTCGCCTCCGGGATCGTGCCCCTGGCCCTCGGATCGGACACCGGCGGCTCGGTCCGGCAGCCCGCCGCCCTCTGCGGCGTGGTGGGGCTGCGGCCGACGTACGGGCGGGTCTCCCGCTCGGGCCTCATCGCGTTCGCGTCGAGCCTCGACCAGGTGGGCCCGGTGGCCTCGGACGTCGCGGGGGCCGCGGCGCTGTACGACGTCATCGCGGGCCCCGACCCCCTCGACTCCACGGCCTCCGAGCGCCCCCCGGCGCACGCCCTCGAGGCCGCGCTCGCGCCCGGGACCGAGCCCCTGCGCGTGGGGCTGCCGACGCAGTACCTCGACGGCCTCACCTCCGAGGCCCGCTCGGTGCTCGACGCCGCGCTCGCGGTGCCCGGCTTCGAGGTCGTCCCGGTGGACCTCCCCCACACCGAGTACGCGGTGGCGACGTACTACGTCCTGGCGTCCGCCGAGGCGAGCTCGAACCTCGCCCGCTTCGACGGGATCCGCTACGGCAACCGGGTGCAGGCGGAGGGGGCCTCGCTGCAGGACGTCTACCTCGACTCGCGCACGGCGGGCTTCGGGCCCGAGGTCCAGCGGCGGATCATGCTCGGCACCTTCGCGCTGTCGGCGGGCTTCTTCGAGGCGTACTTCGGCAAGGCGGACCGGGCGCGTCGCGCGATCGCGGCGGACTTCACGGCCGCGTTCGAGGACGTCGATCTCATCGCGAGCCTCACGTCTCCGACCACCGCGTTCCCCCTCGGCGCCCGCACCGCGGACCCGCTCGCGATGTACCTGTCGGACATCTTCACGATCCCCTCCGCGTTGGCGGGCCTGCCGTCGATCTCGGTGCCCGTGGGCGAGGACGACGCGGGGCTCCCCTGGGGCCTTCAGCTCACGGCGCCCGCCTTCGCCGAGGCGCCCCTGTTCGCGGCGGCGGCCCGGGTGGAGGCGTCTCGATGACCTGGGAAGCCGTCATCGGCCTCGAGATCCACGCGCAGCTGAAGACCGCGTCGAAGATGTTCTGCGGCTGCGCCACGACGTACGGCGCGGAGCCCAACCGCCAGACGTGCCCCGTGTGCCTCGGCCTCCCCGGCAGCCTGCCCGCGGTGAACCGACGGGCGGTGGAGCTGGCGGCGACGCTGGGCCTCGCGGTGGGCGCCGACGTCCATCGCCGCTCCGTCTTCGCGCGGAAGAACTACTTCTATCCGGACCTGCCGAAGGGCTACCAGATCAGCCAGAGCGAGCACCCGCTGTGCACCGGCGGAGCGGTCTCGATCGCCACGGACGCGGGCGCCAAGGACGTCCGGCTCGAGCGCATCCACCTCGAGGAGGACGCGGGCAAGTCGTCCCACGCCGCGGGCGGGTCGCTGGTGGACCTCAATCGCGCGGGCACGCCCCTCGTGGAGATCGTCTCCCGGCCGGACATGCGCTCCCCGGACGAGGCGATCGCCTACATGAAGGCCGTCCACGGGCTGGTGCGGTGGCTCGGCGTGTCGGACGGCAACATGGAGGAGGGGTCGCTGCGCTGCGACGCCAACGTGTCGGTCCGTCGGCCGGGCGAGCCGTTCGGCGTGCGCACCGAGCTCAAGAACATCAACAGCTTCCGGTATGTGGGGCAGGCGATCCGCTACGAGATGAAGCGCCAGATCGCGGCCCTCGAGGCGGGCGAGGTCCTGCGCCAGGAGACCCGGACTTGGGACCCGCCGTCGGGGACCAGCGTGTTCCTGCGCACCAAGGAGACGAGCGAGGACTACCGCTACTTCCCCGAGCCCGACCTGCCCCCGCTCCGGCTGGACGACGCCCTCCTGGACGCGGTCGAGGCGGCGCTCCCGGAGCTGCCCGGCGCCCGGGCCGATCGCCTGGTGGACGACCTGGGGCTGCCCCCCTACGACGCCGGCGTGCTCACCGCGGATCGCGCCCTCGCGGACTGGTTCGAGGCCTGCGTGACGGGCTTGCAGGGCCCCGATCGCGAGGCCCGCGCGAAGCTCCTGTCCAACTGGACGATGGGCGAGGTGCTTCGACGCCTCAAGGAGGACGGGATCGAGCCCGCCGACCTCCCCTTGGACGTCGCCGGCCTGGTTCGGCTCGTGGATCTGGTCCACGGCAAGGCGATCTCCCACCCCATCGCGAAGCAGGTCTTCGACGTCCTGTGGACCGAGGGCGGCGATCCCGAGGCGATCGTCGACGCGCGGGGTTGGCGACAGGTGTCCGACGCGGGCCCCATCGACGACGCGGTCCGCGCCGTGATCGCGGACCACCCCGCGGAGCTCGAGCGCTACCGGGGCGGCAAGAAGAAGCTGTTCGGGTTCTTCATGGGCCGAACCATGGGGCGGCTCGAGGGCAAGGCGAACCCGAAGGTCGTCACCGAGCGCCTGCGCGCCGCCCTCTCCGACCTGGAGTCCTGACCGCTACTCCTCGGACGGGAGCGTGACGAGCGCCTCGAACTCCTCGGAGTCGAGCGTGTCCCGCGGCTCGGTGCTCACGGCCTCCGACGGGTCCGCGCCGCAGACGCTGTTGCGTCCCAGATCCTTCGCTCGATACAGGGCGCGGTCGGCGCGCGAGAGGATGACGCTCGCGGTGTCCCCGTCGTCCGGGTAGCCGGCCACGCCGATCGACACCGTGACGCGCCCGCCGGGCAGCGTGCCGGCGAAGGGGAAGTCGTGGCCCTCCACCCAGCCCCGGAGGCGCTCGGCCAGCATGAGGGCCGGTTGCTTGCCCGTGCGGGGGAGCGACACCACGAACTCGTCGCCGCCGTAGCGGGCCACCAGGTCCACCGAGCGGACGGAGCGGAGCAGCACCTGGCCGAGCTCCCGGAGGATGACGTCCGCTTCGGGGTGGCCGTGCTCGTCGTTGAGGCCCTTGAAGTGGTCGATGTCGAGCAGCATGACGCTGAGCTCTTCGCCGTAGCGGCGCGCTCGGGTCAGCTCTCGGCGCCAGGTCACCTTGAAGTACCGGTGGTTGTAGAGGCCGGTGAGCCCGTCGGTGCTGGCGAAGCGACGGAGCTTCTCGTTGGCCTCTTCGAGCCGGGTCTTGGCCACCGACAGCTGCTGCTGTTGACGCTTCAGGGTGCGGTTGGCGTCCGCCAGGAGTCGCCGCTGTTGGTCCAACTCCACCGCGCGGGCCTCGAGCACCGGGTCGGTCAGCTCGAGGGTGCGCTCGTGGGCCTCGGACGAGTGGACGTACACGTCGAAGGGCTCGGCGGGCACGTCCCCGAGGCCCGGCACCGCGGTGACGGAGAACGCCGGGTCCAGCGCGCCGGTGAGGCGATCACGAACATCGCCTGCTTCGTGGACGATGAGCAGCTTGTCGCCGTCGTGGTCCGATCCCTGCGTCATGCGGCCCTCGATCCCCCGGGCGATGCTACCAGCCCGCACCGCTGCCTTCGCTCCCCTGCGCGTCGATCGCGGCGGCCACCATCTCCCCGATGAGCGCGTAGCCGGCCGCGGTGGGGTGCCCGTCCGGCATCAGGAGCTCGGCCCAGGGGCGGCCGGCGTCGTGCTCGGACCGGAAGCGGTCGCGCGGATCGACGACCGTCACGCCCATCTCCCGACCCACCCGGAGCACGGCCGCGGCGATCTCGTCGTGCGCCGCGGGCTGGGGGTAGGTCAGCAGAATGGGCACCGCCCCGGCCTCCCGGGCCGAGGCGACGGCGCGGGTCAGATCGGAGGTCAGCAGGGAGGTGTCGCCGGGGTCGAACCACTGCTGGACGGCGGGCGTCGGGGTGGAGCGGAAGCGCGAGGCGAGCTCCTCCAGCGACACGGGGCGACCTGCGCTCACCAGCGCCTCCACGTCCGGCACCGTCCTCCCCGTGGTGGTGTCTCGCTTCGCCCGCTCCAGGGAGGCCCGCACGTCCCCAGGCGGGGCCCCGGCCGCGAGATCGAGGAGCGCGAGCCCCACGTGGGACCACCCGAGCAGGTGAGGGGTCACGTGCATGGCGTCCCCCACGGCGTGCGCCTCGAGGAACGCCGCCCGCGCCCCCTCGGCGTCGCCCCGGGCGAGCCGCGTCCACCCCACGCCGTCGAGGGCGAAGGGCACCACGCCGCCCCCTGCCGGCCGGCCCGGCGTCCCTCGGGCCACCGCGACGAGGGCGGCCTCGGCGTCCGCGTGCCGTCCCTCGTCGTGCAGCAGCAGGCCCTCGAGCAGGAGCACCACCTCGTCCAGATCGCCGTCCCGACCCACCCCGGCCAAGACCGCCCGAGCGTCCTCCGTTCGTCCCGCCGAGCGGAGCGCGAAGGCGTGGGCCAGGGGCAGCGCGGGGGAGGCGCGAGCGAGGTCCGCCGCGGCCTCGAACCGCTGCACTGCGACCGGGAAGTCGCCCGTCCGCGCGGTCGCCAGCGCCGACCCCAGTTGGGCCCAACGGCTCGCCGGGAACACCTCGCGCGCGAGGGCGAAGCTCTCCTCGGCCACGTCGGGCAGGCCGTCGTCGAGCGACTGGAACCCCTCCGCCACGGCTCGGCAGGCGACGTCTGCAGGGCGCGGAGGCCGCTCGGCGAGCACGGCGTGACGCAGCACCTTGTACAGACGCAGGTCGCGGACGAGGTCCGGGGGCGGAGGCGTGCCCTCGTCGAGGCAGAAGCGCCCGGACTGACCGAGCCACCGCGTGTTGTTCACGCCCGCCAGCAGCAGGACCACGTGGGGCCGGTCCCGAGGGAGCGCCGACTCGAGCGCGGCCACCACGCGGGTGGAGTTGAGGCCGGGCTGGGCGTGGTTCCGCAGTCGCACGGTCCGTCCCGCCGCTTCGAGCAGGTCCGCCGCGACCCGGGGATACCCCTCCCGCCGGGGCTCGTCGGCCCCGATGCCGAAGGTGTAGGAGTCGCCGAAGGCCGAGATCCGCAGGCCGTCGCCGGACTCGACCGGGAGCGCGGCGCCGCCCACGAACCCGGAGGCGACCCGGAGCCCCACCTCGACCGCGACCAGGAGGCCGAGGGCGGTGACCAGCGAGAACACGATCCGCCGAGGCAGCGAGAGGGGTCGGCGCGACACGGCGGCGATCGTATCCCGTCGCACCGAGGGCCCGCCTCGGGCGATGTAGGCTCCGGGCATGCGCGCGCTCGTCCTCGTCATCATCGTCCTGACCGGCTGCTCGTCCCATCGCTCGGACGCGGACGCCGCCCGCGCGGCCGGCCGCTGGGCCGACGCCGCCGAGGCCTACGGGCGGGCCGCCATCGAGGCGAACTGCCCCGAGCGCAGCCGCCTCCTGCTCCTCCGGGCGGAGATGCAGGACGCCGAGGGCACTCACGCGTCCGCGGCGGACACCATCGAGAAGGCCATCACCGCCTGCGACGGGTACCCCGAGGCGATCTGGGTCCGCGCCCAGCGACGCCTCGCCGAGGGGG
>CAZUHI010000036.1:0-11332 GCA_964620495.1 uncultured Rickettsiales bacterium
GGTGGCGTCGTCGTCGTCGGTGGCGTCGTCGTCGTCGGTGGCGTCGTCGTCGTCCCCCGCGTCGTCGTCGTCGCGACGGTCGTCCACGACGTTCACGCAGCCGGCCAGAAGAAGCAGCGAGAGCAGAATGCGCATGATCGGGGGTCTAACATGCGCGCCGTGCAGACGCAGGCCGAGTCGCGTCCCCCCTGGGGCCCTCTTCACGCCGCGGCCGCGGGGCTCCTGCTCGCGCTGCCCGCGGGCTGGCTGCGGTGGTGCATGCGGGCGCAGTACTTCGGTCACGAGGAGGAGGACTGGGGGAACCTCGAGATCGTGCGCGGGATCCTGGGCACGAAGTTCCAGTTCATCGAGACCGAGCACATGCCGCTGTTCACCACGCTGTCGGCGTACGCGACGATGGCCGTGGGCGACTCGGAGGCGGCGGCCGAGGGCGTCGCCGTGGTCATGGGCGCCCTCACCGTGGCCCTGGTCACCTACCTCGGCGTCCGGTGGCTCTCCCCGGCCGCGGGGCTCGTGGCGGGCGCACTCGTGGCCGTCCAGCCCGAGGCCGTCCTCTACGCGGCGAGCCCCCTGCGCGAGTCGACCTTCACGACGTTCCTGCTGCTCGGCATCGCGCTCGTCGGGGGACAGCACTACGGCAAGTCCGCCGTCGCCCTGTCCGCGGCGTTCTTCACCCGCTTCAACGCCGCGTTCACCGTCCTGCCCGCCCTCGCGCTGCAGGCCTGGTGGACCCGCGGGCAGGAGCGTCGCGACAAGGCCGCCCTGCGCGCCGCCGCGACCACGGACGACGAGCGCGCCGCCGTCGATCGCACGCCGGGGCTCAAGCCGTCCCTCGGAGCCGCCCTCGCCGGAGGCGCCCTCGCCCTGGCGACGTTCGCGTGGGCCCGCTACTACCACTCCGTGCTCGACACCTGGGTGTTCTGGGGCGGCGTCATGGAGCGCAACACCGGCGACGCCGTCGCGGATCTGAGCGGTCGCGAGCACGCGCTGGCGATCGCCGAGGCGGTCTTCGGCGTGGCGTTCCGGGTGCTGCCGAGCCACGTGGGGTGGGCCGTCGTGCCCCTGGCGTTCGTTGGCGGGGCCTGGATCCTGAAGGGGCGCGCGCGCGACTTCGAGAACGCCCGGTGGCTCACCGCCAACGCCGCCACGACGCTCGGCCTGCTGCTCGCGACGGCCTTCGTGTCCACCTACCCGTCGGACCACAACCTGTACTGGAAGTGGCTCGCGCCCACCGTCCCCTTCTTCGCGCTCCTGGGCGCGCACGGGGCCGTCGAGGGCGTCCGCAGCCTCCCGCTCCCCGCCCGCCTGCCCCGACGTCCCGCGATCGCCGCCCTCGCCGTCGGCCTCGCGGTGGCGACGCTGTGGGGCTACCGCTCCGAGACCCGGAGACAGCTGGCCCGATCCGACCAGTGGTACGGGACGCAGATCCGCCTCTGCGACTGGATCGAGGCGACGGTCCCCGACGCCGGCGTCCTCACGACCGGCATCCCCACGTCGTACCTCTCGCGGCGCGAGTCCCCCATCCGCACGTACTCCTGGCACGCCGAGGACCTGCCGCGCGGGCAGCAGGCGGCGTTCGGGCGCTGGCTCGTGGAGAACCGCATCCACTTCCTGCTGTGGATGGCCGAGGACTGGACGGGCGCCCCCGAGGCCGCGCCGCACCTCGCCCGGGGCCGCAGGGTCGAGCACGGCCCCGTGACCCTCGTGCCGATCGCCCGCGAGGACGGGTACGGGTTCATCGCCTACCGGGTGGACGGGATCGACGGGCAGGACCCCCTCCCCGACCTGCCGCCGCGGTCCGCCGGCGGCCTCGCGGAAAGGTAGCTACCGTCCCCGCCATGTCGGACGACTCCGCCCCGGCCGCCGCCGCGCCCCGCGAAGCCCTCGTGATCGAGGCGCCGAACCCCGCCGCCCCGCGGACGGCCCTGCTCATGTCGGCCGCGGTGGGCGTCGTCGGGCTGCTGTACCGGGTCTCGCTCGCGCGTTGCTACTACGGCCAGGAGGAGGAGGACTGGGGCACCGTCGGGCTGATCCTCGGCGCATACCAGAGCGGGCTCCGCTACGTCGAGACCGAGCACATGCCGCTCTACGTCGACCTCGCGGGCCTGGCCACGTTCCTCACCGGCGGCGACGCCGAGGCGGGCGGGGAGCTGATCGCGGTCCTCGCGGGCACCTTCGTCGTGGGCGCGACGACCTTCCTGGGGGCGCGCTGGTTCTCCCCCCTCGCGGGCCTGGTCGCGGGCCTGCTCGTCGCCTTCCAGCCCGAGGCCGCCCTCTACTCGGCGACCACCCTGCGCGTCTCGACCTACTCGGCCTTCGCCCTGCTCGGCGTGGGGCTGATCGGCCACCGCCGCTTCGTGCTCGCGGGCTTCGCCCTCGCCGCGGCCTTCCTCACCCGGTTCGACGCCGCGTTCGTCTTCCTGCCGGCGCTCGCCCTGACCGTGCAGTGGCTCCGGCAACGCCCCCCGGAGGGCGAGACGCGCTGGACCCGCCGCTGGGAGGGCGCGGCCGCGGCCTTCGGCGTCCTCCTGCTCGCCGCGATCCTGTGGGCGCTCTACTACCAGTCCCAGGAGGGCACGTACGCGTTCTGGGGCGGCGTGGGCGAGCGCAACGCCAACTGGAACCTGGGGGCCGGCTTCGGCACGCTCCAGGGGGTCCTGTTCAAGCTGCTGCCCGGCCACCTCGGCTGGCCCCTGCTCCTCCTCGTCCCGGTGGGCGCCTTCCTCGTGCTTGCGCGGGTCACGGCGGCCGTCGGTCCGGCGCGCTGGGTCCTCTTCGCGGGCCTGCTGGGGTGGGGGTTCTTCTTCAGCGTCGTGGTGGTGTCCGCGTACCACTGGGACCACAACCTGTACTGGAAGTGGTTCTCCCCGAACGTCCCCTACCTCGCGCTCCTCGCCGTACACGGCGCCATCGAGGCCCTCAAGCGCCTCGCCAGGACGGGGGGACCGGCCATGGCCGCGGCGGCGGTGACGATCGCGGGCATCGGGCTCTTGGGCACGGGGACCGTCTTCCACGCCCAGACCGACGCTCAGCTCGAGCGCTCCGACTCCTGGATCGGCACCCAGGTCCGGCTGGCGCAGTGGTTCGAGGCCGAGTACGACGACGACGCCGGCCTCCTGGGCGCGCTCGTCCCCAACACCTACCTCCTGCGTCGGCCCACCGAGCGACGGGTCAACTACTGGCACGACGACGGCATCCCGGACGAGGACCCCGAGGCCTTCGGGCGGTACCTCGTGGACCAGCGCGTCGCGGTTGTCGTGTGGTTCCGGGAGGAGTGGGTCCAGGCGATGTCGGCGGCCCCGTTCCTCGCCCTGGGCGAGCCGGTGGACGCGGGCCCGGTGCGGCTCGTCCCCATCGCCCGGGAGGACGGCTACGGCTTCATCGCCTACCGCGTCGAGGGTCTGCCCGGGCTCACGCACCCCCCCGAGCCCCCGCCCGCGCACGCCGGCGGCATCGCGGCGACCCCGTGACCGACCCCGTGCGCGACCAGCTCTTCGGGGAGTGGACGGCCGCGCTGCCCCACGTCCTCAAGCTGCTGCCCGCCGCGCAGCAGCGGATGTTCCGGGGCGAGCTGCAGAGGTTCCTCGCCATGCGCCGCATGCAGCCCGTCGAGGCCGAAGCGATGGTCGGGCCGCTGCGCGATCTGCTGCTCCAGTCCCTGCGGTCGGCGGGCGTGCCCCCGGCCATCCACGCGACGCGGAGCCACGTCCGCGACGGCGCCGCTCTGGAGGCCCTCATCGGCCATCTGCTCGGCGGCTGGCGCGAGGCCGAGCGCGCCGCGAAGACCTGCGGCGACGTGGACCACAGCGGCCGCACCGGGAGCGTGTTCTTCGGGCCTCGTCTCGGCGGGCCGGGGCGGCCGGGGGCGGTGAGTACGGGCGCACCGGAGGACGACGACTGACCATCCCCCGGGCGCCGGCAAGACCGACCGCGCCCGCTTGTTTCGGCCCGCTCCGCGGGCGTATCATCATCAACCCGACCGCACTCACCCCAGGAGCCCCGCGTGTTCCGAAACCTGTTGGTCGACAACGGGCTGCGATACCTGTTCAACCCGATGCTCGGCGCCATCGGCGCGCTCACGGGCTGGGCGTTGTTCGAGTGGCTGCTCGCCAACGTCGGCGGCTTCTTCGAGACCTGGGACCTGGCGTGCTTCTTCGCGCTGCTGGGCGCAGGCATCTCCTTCTCCACGAACCTCCTGAAGAACATCCAGGACGGCGCGGGCGCCCAGCGCGTGATGGTCGGCGGCGCGATCTCGCTCGTGGTCGGCGGCCTCGGCTCCTTCGTGGCGGCGCTGCTGTTCACGCTCGTGGCGGGCAAGCTCGGAATGTCCGGGGCGGACTTCCTCCCGCGGCTGCTCTGCTACCTGTTCGTCGGCTTCCTGGTGGGCCTGTCGTCGCGTGTCGTGCCCTTCGACAAGGTCACCCTGCTCGGCGCCGTGGGCGGCCTCGTGGGCGGCGCGGTGTCCGTGGGCCTCTGGGTCGCGCTCGAGGGCATGGGCGACCTCGCCAACTACTCCGGCGTCCTCGTGTCCCTGACCTTCGGGGGGGCCATCGGCCTCACCACCTACTCCCTCCCCTCGTTCGTCGAAGGCGGCACCCTCAAGGTGATGAGCGGCCAGTTCAAGGGCCAGAAGAAGGTCATCGAGGACAAGGACATCATCATCGGGAACAACAAGCGGCAGCTGCAGTGGGTGCTGCCGAAGTGGGAGGGCATCCAAGACCCCCACGCCAAGCTCGAGGTGACCGCCGAGGGGCGGGGCTACAAGCACAGCCTCAAGAACATGTGCAAGAAGACCGTCGTGGTCGTGCGCAACGGCAAGAAGACCAAGATCGCGAAGGGCGCCTCGATGCCGCTGGAGCACGAGGACGTCCTCGTCTTCGCCACCGGCCGCGACCACGTGAAGGTCAAGTACATGCAGAAGCAGGTGAAGGAGTGATGCGTCCCAACCGAGTCTCTTCCGGGGCGCGCGCGGCGGCCGTCGCTGCGAGCCTCCTGTTCGTGACCACCGCGTTCGCGCAGGACAAGGTCGAGGTGAAGACCGGGGACGCGTGCGTGTACCCCGTCGACCTCCTCTGGCACGCGGACGTGGAGGGCGAGGACGACCGCCACGAGATGGCGGTGTCGGTCCGCAACCCCAACGGCCAGCAGGTCCCGGGCCTCACGCCCGTGAACTTCGACATCGTGCACAAGGGCAGCAAGGTCGCGAAGGGCGACACCTACACGGTGTCCCAGAGCAAGACCGCGTTCGCCAGCGTGTCCAAGGAGGACGAGGACCCGGAGGCCCCGAAGCCGAAGAGCGTCGACCCCGTGGCCTACGACGTCTACTTCAACATCGACCTCACCGCGTCCATGGCCGACGAGCTGCAGGCCGGGGGCGGCAAGTCCGCCACGAAGCTGATGTGGGTCGGCAAGATCCTCGCCGCGCTGGTGCGCCCGGACAAGGCGGGGCGGTATCGGCTCTTCGACGAGCAGGACCGCGTCTACATCTCGGGCTTCACGAGCGGCCTCGAGCGGGACTTCATGGACGGCCCGACCACGGACCGCGCCACGATCAACCAGGCGGTGCTCGACCTCCAGGAGTTCGCTCCCAAGAACAAGGAGGCGCGCCTGTACGGCGGCATGCTCGAGAACCTCAAGCTCATCCGGGAGTACAAGGACGAGTACGCGGACGCGTCGAAGCGGCGCCAGGCCGTCCTCATCACGGTCACGGACTCCTTCAACGGCATCGACCCGAACCGGGGCCGCAAGCTGCGCGGCTGCGAGCAGAACGACGCGTTCAACGACCAGGTCCGTCAGGCGATCCTCGACACCCGAGAGGCCACCAACCAGAACCTGAAGTTGTACGTGCTCGGGCTCGGCGCGGTGGGCGACACCGACAAGTACTTCGTGAACGACGCCCCGGCGCCCCGCTGCCGCATCGCGGACACCGAGGCTCAGGTCCTCGACGGGCGCTCGCTGGGGCTCATCGGCGACCGGGCGATCTCCCAGGGCGGCTTCTTCCCGAACAAGAACCCGGCGCTCCTCCTCAAGTGGATCGTGGGGCAGTTCGAGGCCCTCAAGACGGCCTACGAGATCACGTACGACGTCCCGTCGGACTCCCCGGAGCCGGGGCTCTTCAAGGTGCTGGTCCGCGTGGGCAACGAGGCCTGCATGGACAGCCTGGAGGAGCGGAACTCCTTCGTCGCGTCGGCCACGAAGAAGGTCGATACGAGCCCGGGCGAGATGGCCCTCTTCCTCGCCAGCCTGCTCATCGCCTTCTTTTTCCTGCCCCGGTCCCTCTCGAATCTGGGTAACTTGGGGGGCAGCTCTTCCCCTCCGCCCAAGAAGAAGAGGAAGAAGAAGCGAAGGAAGTAGGTCATGGCACCGCCCGCGGATACGGAGAAACGGGGCGTCGGACGACTGGTCGAGCGAGGCGATACGCGCATGGCGCGTCGGGCCCAGCGCTCCCCGTCTCGGACCGTATTGCGCCTCGGTGAACGCTCCGGCGACAGCCTCCTCACTCGGGCTCCCGAGGACGTGGACGTGATCGCGCGCAGCGAAGAGGACCTCCCCTCCCGCGAGATCGCCGACATGCGCAGCCGCCTCGTCCGCAAGGTCGTGGAGATGGAGGTGCTCGACGCCAAGACGGGCATCGCCCGCAAGGAAGCGGCCCTCAAGCGCGACGCCGCCGAGGGCGAAGGCGACAAGGGCAAGGGCACCGGCACCGTCTTCGAGAAGTGGTACGCCGAGCTCACCGAGCAGGGCATGTCCGACCGCGAGATCGAAGAACACGTGGCCGCGCGCGTGCGTGGCGTGCGTCGGGGCCTCGCCTTGATGTCCGACGAACGTCGGGTGGGGAGGAGCTGATGGCGGATCCCGTCAAGGTCGTCGAGCTCGTCCCCGAGGTCGAGCCCACGTTCTCCGGCCAGGTCGGCGCGTTCCGCGTGGACGTCCTCGCGAGCGAAGACGGCGGCACCGTGAGCCTCGTGCCCCGAGCCGGAGCGGCGGTCGAGCTGGTGATCCGCGGCGACGCCCTCACGATGCGCTGGGCAGGCCCCGAAGTGCGGCTGGAGGCTCCCGCCGCGGACCTCACCCTCGCCGCCAAGAACGTGCACCTGCGCGCCGAAGATTCCATCACCGTGGAGGCCCACCGCGAGGTGGACATCCACTCCGGCCGGGACGTCGAAGTCCGGGCCGATCACCACGTCAACCTTTGGGGACACGGAGTACTGGTCGGTGATTGACCGACCGCCGCGTCCCTGAACGTCTCGCCATTCGGCCCTGAACCGGCCGCCGGGGAAACGACGATGTCCGAACGACCGTCTCTCGAGACACGCCTCGCACGCCGCGCCAATCGCGATTTCGCGGCCGGTGCGACCATGCGCCGCCGCGCCGCCCGCCACGCGGGTGAAGGCCGGATGGTCGCGCGCATGACCGCGCGAGGGGCCGAGCGCGTCTCCCGACACGCCCGCTATACGCAGCGCAGCGCCTCCGGCGACTTCCTGATCTCCCGCCTCTCGGCCCGCACCGGCGAGGGCCGCGCCATGCGCGCTCCGCTCGGGTCCACCATGGGCGCCTGGGACGACGGCTTCGTCGCCGCCACGCCCCCCTGGCTCGCCCGCCAGGAGGCCGCCGAAGAGGCGATCCCGCAGATCCGGCGCCGCTTCTCGCAGCCCACTCCGTCCGTCCCCGCCGCGAACATCTTCCCCGTCGCCTCCAGCGCCCCGATCGCCCGCGCCGCGCGGCTCGCGCGCTCCAGCGGGGTCGCCCCGCCGTCCATGTCGCTCGCGTCCCTGCGGGCACCCGCGCCCCTCTCCGGCCCGACGGCCGAGGCGCCGCTCTCCTTCGGCGCCCCCTCCGGCTTCATCTCGCGGGAACCCTCGACGCCCTTCGCGTCCCCCTCCTTCTCCTCCGTCCGACCCCTCTCGCGCACCGCCGCAGCCGTGTGGTCGACCCCGGCCGCCGCCCCCGCCCGCCGGCGTGCCCAGCGCCCCGGCACGAGAGCGCTCGCCCGCATGGACGCGGGCCTCTCCACCGCCGCGCCGACGATCGGCGCTCGCGGCCCGCTCCGCACCGCCTCCGTCCTCGCGCGCGCGCAGGCCCCGACCCTTGGCCGCGGGTTCTCCGTCGCGCGCTCCGTGGCGGGTTCGCTGCGTCGCTCCGGCCTCGCGTACCCCGATCTCGAGCACCTGGTCGCCCCGTCGTTCGAGGCCCCCGAGCCGCTCGAAGTCGCGCCCACCGTGGAGGCCGAGCCCTGGGTCCACGTCGCCCGATCCGAGGCCCCGGCCGCCGCTCCTCCCTCGGCCCCCTACGTCGCGCCGCGCTCCACCGCGCTCATCGCGCGCGCCGGCGCGAGCGCCGTCCCCTCGAGCGCCGTCGTCGCCCGTCAAGCCGCTCGCTCCGCCGCGCGCGCCGGAGCGGCGGGAGCGGCGCGCGGCCTCGCCCGCTACGCCTCGACCCCCGCCTCGGCCCCGGTGGCCGCGGCCGTCGACCGCGGCACCCTGCGCCGCAGCCGCACCCTCGCGGCGCGCGCCTCCGCGCCCGCCTCCTCCGCGACGTTCGCGAGCCCGTCCTACGCCTCCTCCGCGACGTCCGCGACGCCGTCCTACGCCGCCTTCGCGGACGCCCCCACGGGCGTGGCCCGCCGCGCCGCCCGGTCGTCGTCTCCGATCTCCCGCGCCGCCGCGCGGGGCCTCGGCCTGCGCGGCCCCGACGCCGTCCAGCGCGCCGTCGCCCCCCACGCCGCCCGCCGGCGCGCGGCCATGGGCGCGACCGCCGCGCTCGCCCTCGCCGCCCCCGCCCCGACCGGCTTCGCGGCCCCCGCCCTCACCGAGGCCCCCGAAGCCGCCATCCAGCGCTCGGCCCGCCCCCTCACGGGTGGCCCCTCGACGGTCGCCGCGCCCCTGGCCCGCTACGTCGCGCCGACGTCCCCCGCGGTCGCCTCCAGCGCCGCGCGCGCCACCGCCGTCGCTCGCTCCGCCCACCGCGGCGCCGCGACCGCATCGCCCACCTACGCCCCTCACGCGGGCGCGCTGACGGCCTCCGCGCGCCGGTCGCGTCACACCGGCGCCCCCACCGCGACGGCCCGGTCCACGGGCTGGTCCGGGGCCCCCACCGCGGTCGCCCGCGCGCTCGCCTCCGACGCGTCCTTGCCGGTCGCCGGCGGGTCCGTCGGTCGCGCCGCCCGTCGCTCCGTCGCCTCCCGCTGGACCGAGCCCACCCCGTCCGTGGCCCGCTCCGTGGGGCGCGCCCTCCCCGGGTCCGCCGCCGCCCATCGCGCCGCGCCCGCGTCCACCGCTCGCTTCGCCCGCACCCGCAGCTTCGGGGCAGGCCCCGAGCTGGCGCTGCCGGACGCGCCCTTCTTCGCCCCCGAGGCGTCGGAGGCACCCGAAGCGGCCCCCGTCGACGCCCCGTCCCCCTGGGTCGAGGTCCCGCGGTCCGAGGCCGCCGGCGCCTACGTGCCGCCCTCGTCGACGGCCGTCACGGCCCGCGCCGTCTCCCGCTCGGTCTCTCCGGCGTCTCGCGCGCTGGCCCGCTCGCAGGCTCCGACCTCCACCGCCCTCACCGCGTCGGCAGCCGGCTCCGCCCCTGCGGCCTCGGCGCCGACGGCCCGGATCCTCCAGCGCGCCGCCCGATCGTCCGCCCGCACGGCCCCGTCCGTCGTCGCGCGATCGCACACCGCCGCGGCGGGCACCGGGCTCGCGCGTGTCCGTCGCCTCCGCGTCCCCGCGGCGCCCGACGCGGTCCTCGCCGCGCCCCATGCCTCCCGAACGACCGAGGCCGCGGCCGAAACCGCCGAGCCGACCTCCCGCCGGGGCACCCGGACCGGGGCGGTCGCCTCGGATCCCCGGGCCGGGGCGGTCGCCTCGGCTCCCGCCTCGCCGGTCCAGCGGATGCTCTCGCGCGCCGCGCTGCCCCTCGCCGCCGCCGCGGGCACCCCCGTCGACCCCTCGGGCGTCGTCGGACGCAGCCGCGAGCGACTGTCGGCGCGGGCCTCCGAGCGAGCCCGACCCCTCACGGGCGGACCGTCCCTCGAGCTCCCGAGCGCTGCCTTCGGGTTCGCGACCCAGGCCGAAGCCCCCGCCGCCGAGGCGTCCGTGGCGGCCCCCGCGCGGCGCCTCCCCGGCTCCACCGCCGCGGTGGCCCGGGCGACCAGCACGCCTCACGTCGGCGCCCCCGCGGCCCGGTCCTCTGCGACCGCGCCCCGGTCCACGTCGTCGGTGAGCCGCGCCCTGGCCCGCTCGCAGGCCACCGCCGCCGCCGTCGGCGGACTCCCGCTCCGTCGCGGCACCGGCTTCCGAAAGGCCGCCGCGCCCGTGGGCCTGGAGCTCCCTGTCGGCTTCGGTCCGGTCGGCGCGTTCGACCGCCCCACGCGCGAGGAGGCCGCTCCGGCCGCCTCACCGTCCCCCTGGGTCACCGCTCGGGCCGCCGACTCCGCGACTGCGTCGGCCGCCACCGCGGCGTGGTCCACCCGGGCGACGCCCGGGGCGACCACCGCGAGCCCCTCCTACCGGGCCTCCGCCGGGGCGCCCACCGCGCTCCAGCGCGCCGCCACCGCCCGTCGCAGCGCCGCCGGAGGAATGCCGCTACCGCACCTGCCCACGGCGTCGGCGCCCAAGGCGAGCGCGAGCCGTCGGCCCGACGAGCGCGCCGCGCAGGGTCCTCGGGGGCTGAGCCGCGTGCTCGCCCGCAGCCACGAGATCGAGAAGGAGACCCGCCTCGGCGGGGGGGAGCTGACCTACGCCGGGGCGCCTCGCGCGATGGCTCGGGGCACGTCCACCGAGGCGTCCGCGCCGGTCGCGGCGTCCTCCCGAACCGCCATGCGTCGGGGCGGCACCCGCGCCTATCGCCGCCCGGGCACGAGCCGCACGACGCTCGCGCGCATCGCCACCGCCCAGGGCAACCAGGGAGTCCCCGAGAGCTCGGCCGAGACCGCGACGCTCGCGGACGCCGGGGGCATGGTCCACCGCGCCGCCGAGGAGCAGGCACGCCGACGCGAGCCCGCCCCGCTCCGACGCAGCCGAGTCCACCGCACGTCCACGGCGGACGCGGGCAACCTCGACACGCCCGACCTGCGGGCCATGGTCAAGCGCCAGCTCGCCGAGCTGACGACCGTCTCCGCCCAGGCCCCCGGCTTCTCGGCCGAGGCCATCGCCCGGGAGGCCCAGCAGCAGCTCAAGCGGCAGGAGACGCCCGTCACGTCGGGCGGCGGTCGCGAGAAGGGCCAGGACGACGCCAAGGCCGATCTCGACGACTTCCTCCTCCGCATCGTGCGCCAAATCGTCCGCGACGAGACCGTCTGGGGCGAGAGGATCTTCAATCCACACGACTAAGCCGATGCTCCGCTCGGCTT